>CBDUHF010000051.1:0-19283 GCA_965367085.1 uncultured Polaribacter sp. | reverse complement strand
GAAGAAATATTTTGTTTCTAACAAACTTACTGATTATAAATAGAAGTATTACTAGTATCTTTGTTTTCATTTTGCACTTTTTATATTTATAAAAGAACTTTGTTTTTCAAAGTTTATTTTCAAAAAAAAATCAACTGCTTTTAATTATTTTTTCTAAAGCTTCAATGTGTTTTTTAAATTCAAGCTTACCTAAATCTGTTGCAAAATATTTTGTGTTTGGTTTTCTATTTACAAACTGTTTTTCAAACCTTATAAATTCAGCTTTTTCTAGAGCTTTTAAATGACTAGCTAAATTACCATCAGTTACACCTAGCAATTCTTTTAATCTTTTAAAATCAGCATAATCATTAACAGTTAAAACTGACATGATTCCCAATCTAATTCTATGATCAAAAGCTTTGTTTATATTTAAAATGATATTTTTCAAAGCTATTTTTTATCATATTTAAAATAAATAATACTTCCATAAATTATATGAACAAACCCAAAACCAAATACCCAAAACCAAAAACTATATTCTGGAAATATTGCACAGAAGAGACCAAAAACAACTTCAATTATTCCTAAAGGTTTAACAATATTATTTGTGTACTTAGATGCATTAATTAATGCTAACCCATAGAATAAAAGTATTAGTGCTATAAGATGAGTGTAATTTCCTTGAAGCAAGTTTATTATTATATAAATACCTCCAATACTTAGAATTGTTAAATAAGACTTAATTAAGTTTTTTACGGTAATATCCCAAAATTTTTCATCTGTTAGTTTTGCCCTTTTTGAAGTGAAAAAGATGGTTGTAAATGTTGTTGCAATACTTACAATTAAAATAATTACTGTAATAGCATATATTAATTCTGTTGTTAATTGAGTTGAATTATCTATTTGTTTATTAAAAGAATAATAGTAATAACCAGCACCAATTAATGCATAAATGCCGGCAAAAATTCCTGATAATCCACTTAAAGAAATAAACTTAGAGGATTTATTCATTAAGTTTTTAATTTCTGAAATGTCTTTTAAATAATTTTTTGAATTCATTTTTAAAGTACTTTGAATTACAAAGTAAATAATAAATTTAATTTTATGCAAACAAAACACATAAAAATTAATTATTTACTGCAATACCATAAGTAATATGTGCAATTCCTAAAATAGAAAGAGAAGAATACCAATAACTTGGTATTAAAAAGCAATAAAAACTTAAAAGAATAGAAATACCAGCTATTATAAGAAAGTTTTTACGTTCATTATTCCTAAAGATGAAAATCAAGATTCCATAAAGAATGAGAAAAATAGGAGTGATGTAATTAAATAAATCAAGGCTAAATAGCGTTATTAGAATTAACGAAATAGTTGAAACTCCAATTATATATTTTTTAGAAGTAGCTTTAGAATTCTCATTCCAAAGATTATAATTTAGCTTTTCTGCAGTTTTCTTTCCTTTAAAATAGATAGTGTAGGCTGAGGTGATTAGAATTAATAAAACAACTAAGAAAATTAAAATTTGAGAATTTTGAGGAGATAATTTTTCAATTGTTGAATCATCAACTAAAGAAATATCTAAAAGATACTTTATAGCATATGTTCCTGCTAGAATATATGCACCAATAAGAATACTTGTAATTCCTTTTACTGTAAAATTCACAGAAAAATTATTCTGAGTATTTAAAATTTTGCTCATAATTATATAACTTACGCAAATATAGAACAATTAATGAAGCCTGGAGAAGCGTATATCTTAAATCAACCAGAACCTTTCAAATCAATTTTATTGCATTTGCAGATTTTAATTGAAGGAAGTTTTCCTGAAGTTGCTTTACAGTTTAAATGGAAAATTCCTTTTTATTATTTAGATGGTAAACCTTTTTGTTATTTAAATCCGTCTAAAAAGAAAGGCTATGTAGATGTTGTTTTTTGGGTTTCTGCTCACTTAACAAAATACAATGAGTATTTAATAACGGAGAATAGAAAAGTTGTAAAATCTCTTCGTTATACTTCTATAAATGAAATTAACGAAGAAATATTATTAACTGTTTTAGAAGAAGCGCATCAACTAAAGGACAAAGGGTTTTATAAAAGAAAGTAATTTCTTCTAATATTGAGTAAGTGCGTTAGGGATTGTAATGGCATCCTTTTTTGAGGTACGAAAAAAAGATATAATGGAAAGACCGTTAAAACGCCCAAAAAATTTTGAAAAAGTATCTTTTATAAATTGTTAATAGTTTTTCTAATAGCTACCAAATTAGTAAGTAAGCTTTCTAAATTATCTAAGTGTAACATATTTGCACCATCGCTTTTTGCATTTGCAGGATCGAAATGAGTTTCTATAAATAAACCATCTACGTTATTTACAATTCCAGCTCTGGCAATTGTTTCTATCATTTCTGGTCTTCCTCCAGTAACACCAGCAGTTTGATTTGGTTGTTGTAAAGAATGAGTTACATCTAAAATTGTAGGAGCAAATTCGCGCATTTCAGGAATTCCTCTAAAATCTACAATCATATCTTGATATCCAAACATGGTTCCTCTATCTGTAATCCACGCTTTTTCAGAACCAGCATCTTTTACTTTTTGTACAGCGTGTTTCATTGCACCAGGACTCATAAATTGCCCTTTTTTTAAATTGACAACTTTACCCGTTTTTGCAGCTGCAACCACCAAGTCTGTTTGACGAACTAAAAAAGCAGGAATTTGTAAAACATCTACATATTCTGCAGCTTTTATAGCGTCTGAAACTTCGTGAATATCTGTAACAGTTGGTACATTAAACGTTTCAGAAACTTTACGTAAAATCTTTAAAGCTTTTTCATCTCCAATTCCTGTAAAACTATCAATTCTGCTTCTGTTTGCTTTTTTAAAACTTCCTTTAAAAATATAAGGAATTTCTAATTTATCTGTAATAGAAATTACTTTTTCTGCAATTCTCATTGCCATTTCTTCGCTTTCAATAGCACAAGGACCTGCAAGTAGAAAAAAGTTGTTAGAATCTGTATGTTTTATATTGGGAATAAGAGATAAATCCATCTGTAAAAATTTTTGCACAAAAATACGAAATTAAATTAGCTATATTTAGCCTTTTAAAAATCAAATACCATGAAAAAAATAATATTCTTACTTATACTATTTACAGGAATAATTTCTTGTAAAAAAAGTGCTAAGGTAATTAAAACAGAAAATAAAGAAGCAACGATTGATGCTTCAACAGTAAAAAGACATTTGTATACTCTAGCTTCAGATGAAATGGAAGGTAGAAAGACAGGAACACCTGGAATTGAAAAAGCGGCAAAATACATAGAAAATGAGTTTAAAAGAATTGGTTTGGAAACCTATGATACTTTAAAAGATTACAGACAGACTTTTACTTTTACTGACAGAAGATCGAAAAAAGAATTAACTACAAGTAATATTATTGGAATTCTAGAAGGGAAGAGTAAGAAAGATGAATATGTGGTTGTTTCTGCACATTATGATCATTTAGGAATCAGAAAAAAAGAAGGACAATTAGATAGCATTTATAATGGTGCAAATGATGATGCTTCTGGTGTAACTGGTGTTTTGGCTTTGGCAGAATATTTTAAAACAAAAGGAAATAATGAAAGAACGATTCTTTTTGTTGCTTTTACTGGTGAAGAAATGGGCTTAATTGGATCTACACATTTTGGAAAAGGTATAGATGCCTCTAAATTTGTAGCGGGTATTAATTTAGAAATGATTGGTAAAACACCAAGTTTTGGTCCAAATACAGCTTGGTTAACTGGTTTTGATCGTTCTGATTTTGGAAAAATTGTGCAAAAAAACTTAGAAGGTTCTGGTTATACTTTACATCCTGATCCTTATGTGAAATTCAATTTATTTTTTAGGTCGGATAATGCTTCTTTAGCAAGATTAGGTGTGCCTTCACATACATTTTCTACTTCACCAATTGATACAGATAAAGATTATCATAAAGCTTCAGATGAAGCAGAAACTTTAAATATGACAGTGGTAACAGAAACAATAAAAGCTGTTGCTAAAGGAACTGAAAGTATTATAAGTGGAAAAGATACTCCTACAAGAGTTGTACTTGAAGAAAAGAAATAATAATGGCATATTCTGAATATTTGGTAGATAGAGTCTCTCAGTTTTTTAGAGAAAAAAGTGTCCATTTTGAAGCAAAAAAAATGATGGGTGGAATGGTTTTTATGGTTGATAGTAAAATGTGTGTTGGTGTAAATGTAGATGAAATTATGGCTAGAATTAATCCAGATATTTATGAAGATTCTTTAGAAAAAGTCGGTTGCAGACAAATGAATTTTACAGGAAGACCAATGAAAGGTTTTGTCTTTTTAACTGATGATGCTATAGATTTAGATGACAATCTGCATTATTGGCTACAATTAGCTTTAGATTTTAATCCGTTAGCAAAAGGGAGTAAAAAAAGAAAATCCTCTAAAAATTAATTTAGAGGATTTATTATTTTAATAAATTATTTTCTTAGAATTGGTAACGAACACTAATTCCAAAGTCTGAATTTAGTTCGTTTAAAGCTCCAGTTATTCCTATTTCAGGTCTATAATCAACAGAAACTAAAATTGGAGATTCGAAATTATATTCAATTCCAATTACTCCACTACCAAATAATTTAACAGCACTATCGTTGCTAAAACCACCCCCAACACCAGCATACCAATTTAGTTTGTTTTCTATTTCCCAAACCCATTGATACAAACCTGTCGCTTTAAAATCATTTCTTAAATCTACATTTACTTCTAACCTATTATGTTCACCCATAGATTTTTGATATGAAACTTCATTTCCCAATCGAAGTCCTATTGCATGGTCAGAAATTTCTTGTCCATTCATAGAGGCTATAGAGCCAAGTAATAAACCAAATACTAGTAATACCTTTTTCATAATTATTTTATAGTTATTTAAAACAAAATTACGCTCTTTTTTCTACTATTGGTAATTTGTAATTGCTTTTTTTATGTTAAAAAAAAAGCACTATTTTTCTAAAATATTAATTCTTACACCTTTAGAATGACTGCTAAATTCTGGAGCATACATGCTTTGTATTGTTGTTATTCCGTTGCTGAAATTACCAGCATTATTTACTCTTACATCGTATTCAAAAACATAGATACCTTTTGGTAAACGATCAAAAAAGAAATTGGTTGCCGCATCTTTTGTGCTTTCATAATAACCAAGATTGTCTTGCCATTTGTATTTAGATAAAACACTTATTGGTTCAACACCAGAAGCTCTCATGTCTTTCATGTGAATGAATTCCATGTTTCTGTCACTTCTTAATTCAATTCTTACTGTAATTAAATCTCCGACTTTTAACGCTGTTTTATCTGTAATTTCTTTCAGTTCTTTTCCTGAATCTGAATTTACCTTTAAGAATAATTTTTTATTCAATTTTAACGGAGTTTCTGCTGTCGTAATTTTATCTAAATTTTCAAAGTATTGCCAATACAAACCTCCCCAAGCAATTCCGTTTCCTTTTTTATTGATTGTAACTTCAGCCATTTTTTTGGTAATTTCACTTCCATTCCAAGAAGTTTTAAAATAACCAGTTCCTGCTTCAACTTTTACATTTTCTAATTCAGACGGATTAATTACTTTTTCACCAACTTTTATGTCTACCATTTCAGTAATAGAAATCCAATCGCTTCCATTTAATAATAAAGCATATACAGCTTCTGTAGTAGCTTTTGTTGTTTTCCATCTATTGGTTTGCTTGTTTTTAAGTAACCAAATTTTTAAATTGTCAAGATCATTTAGATTTCTCGTCGCACTTTCAGGTTCAGTCGAAATGACACCAACTTCAGAGAAAACTTCAATCATTAAAGCTTGTGTTTCTATAGGCGCTTGATAATAATAGTAACCAGCAGTATTAGTTTTCCAATACATTCCTAATTCATCAGATGTAATAGAATTTTCTTTTAATGATTTTAAAATCTTGTTTGCATTTTCTTTTTTGCCATTTCTAAATAAAGATAAAGCAATTTGTCCTTTTGCATATAAATTATAATCATTCCAATACGTAGCAGATTGATTTCTATAATATAAAACTGCTTTTTTCAAATTATCATCTAAAGAAATAGTTCCATAAAAACTACGCATGTATAAATACTGAATGGTAAAATAACTTAAATTATTTTTTTCTAAATATTCGTTGTATGCTTTTTCTCCTTTCTTTTTTGTTTTGGCTTTTTGTCTAATTTCATCAGCTCTTTCAAGTAATTTTAGATACTGTTTTAACAATTCTCCATCTAAATATTTTACTGATTTTTCAATCATTTTTGAAGTTGATGTATCAAAATTAGAAACTCCTAATTTTTGTAAATGTCCAAAACCTGTTGCAATGTGTTGAGTGATGAAATTACTTTCATGTCTACCTCCTTTAAACCAAGAAAACCCACCAGAATTCATCTGCATATCTTTCAGTTTATTGATGGCTCTTTCTTGTTCATTTTTCATTTTATTCAGATCGAACAATAATGCAATTCGTTTCTTTTGTTCGGTTTCTGATTGTGCATCTCTTAACCAAGGCGTTTCTTGAATAATTAATGATTTCAATTCTTGGTTTTTTTCTAAATTAGACAATAAAGCATCTGAAGATTTCCAATCATTAAAAACTTCTTGAATTCTAGGATTCGAATTTGCCACAAAACTTGCCAATGTATTTGCATAATATCTAGAGAATGTTTGTTCTGCACATTCATAAGGATATTCCATTAAATATGGTAAAGATTGAATTGCATACCAAACTGGGTTGGATGTCATTTCTAACGTTAACTTATGATTTTTTAAAGTTGAAGAAGTATTGTTTTTTAACTTATCTAACGTAAAAGTTTTTGTCTGATTAGAGCGAATCCACATTGGTAATGTTTCTGTAACCAACATTCTGTTAGATAAAACTGGCAATGCATTTTGTTCTCCATCTGAAAAATCACCAGCTTTTGCTACAATTTTATATTGAACAGCTTGCACAGTTTCTGGAATTGATAAATTCCAAGAAACATTTGTGTTTCCATCTTTATCAACTGTAAAGTTTCTGTTTGTATCAATATTATTTAAATCGATGTTTATTTCTTTTCCTGTTATTGCATCGGTTAATTGTAATTGCGCAAAACCGCTTAAAGTATTGTTTGTTAAATTACTGATTTTTGCAGATAAGGTAATTTTATCACCTTCACGTAAAAAACGAGGCGCATTTGGCACAACCATTAATTCTTTTTGAGTAACCGTTGTTAATGTTTTTGTTGCCGATTTTAATTCTTTTGTATGCGCTAATAATTGCAGTTTCCAGCGAGTTAAAGCTTCTGGCATTGTGAAAGAAAAACTTACTTGTCCGTTTTTGTCTGTTCTTAATTTAGGAAAAAAGAAAGCTGTTTCTTGGAAGTTTTTTCTGATTTGTATTCCTTCTGTAGAATATTTATCTTGTTTAGTTTCTTTTGTCTCTGGAACTAGTTCAGTAACTACAACTTCCTCTAATAAAGCTTCAGAATCCATTTCGTATTCTTTGTCCATTTGAATTCCAGCAACTTTTCCTTTTAACATAGCTGATGCTCTAGTTAGAGATTTTTTTCTTTGCGTCCCATATCCAACAACGACTACCTCATCTAAATGCTCTGAACTTTCAGTTAAAAAAACATCTACGTAAGAGAAATCACTAACTTTAATTTCTAAACTCTCATAACCTAGATAGCTAAAAATTATTACATCTCCTTTTTTAGCAATTAAACTAAAATTCCCATCAAAATCTGTTTCAGTCCCTTTTTTAGAATTCTTTACTTTTACTGAAACTCCAGGTAAATTACCAGATTCATCATTAATTACACCATTAATTGTACCTGTAAAACTACCAGATGTTTTTATAGAAGGTTCTTTTTTTCTATTTGCATATTTTAATTGAATTTTAGAAGTTTCTAAATAGTTTCTGTTCTGCCAACGATTATTATTTAAACTAAACCCAAACCAATTATAGTCATCATAATTTATACTTGGAAACGCATAATAATTTCTCTGGTTATTTCTGATGCTAAAATTGCTGTTTCCAAAACTATGATTTGCATTACTTTTATGATAAGAATAATAACTTCCTTTTGGAGTAATAGGATTAAAACGCCAATTATGAGCTTTAAATTCATCTAAAGAAGCATCGTACATAGAAGCTAACACTTCTGCGGTAAGTTTGTCGTTTTTATCATTTTTAATTGTAAAACTCCAAGTTTCATCTTGTCCTGGTTGTAATTTATCTCTAAAAATATTAGTTTCAATTTCTATACTTTCTTGCTCTTCAGGTACAGCAATAAGTAAACTTCCGCTTTCAAAATAATTATAGTTTGCAAAATGATATTTAATTGCAAAACCACCAATATCTTCTTTGTTAACTGGTATTTTTATAGATTTAGTACTGTTGTTTAATTTATACAAACAGGTTTCTATAATTTTATGATCTTTTTCTATTTGTATAGTAACAGTAATATTTTTTGAAGCAGAACCAATATTTAATTTTACATCATCACCAATCTTATAAAATGTTTTATCGGTGTTAATGATAAATAATTTATTGTCTGCAACTTCTTTTTCTTTAGAAGAAAATACTTCAAATTTTTGTTGATCTTTTACTGCTTGTCCGAATTTATCTTTACTTTCTAGAATTACTATATATTTTCCTGAAAGCCATTTTTGTGTATTGGTTAATGGAATTTCTTTTGAAGTTTTTGTGTCAAAGTTTTTACTAAAAACCAATGCTCCTTTTTTCCAGTTATTTTCATCTGCTTCTTCATTTGTAAAAGGCTCATTTGGGAATAATTTTCTAAACTCAACTTCAGAAATATCTTGATAATCTGGAGCTGCCCAAACTCTTTTTCTTTGAGCATTTTTAGGTGCTTGTAATTTATAAACTTTTAAAGTTCCTTTTGCAGGAATAAACTCTCCGTTTAAGTTTTTTGTATCAACTTTTAATTTGTTTTCTGTGTTTTTATCAATTTTCACATCTAATGAAACACTTGCTAAAAGTGCATGATATCCAACCTTTACAATAGTTGTTGTACTTCTAGTCTCGCCATTTAAATCAGTTACATCAGCTGTAATTTCATAATTAAAAATCGGCAAACTTTCTTTAGAAACACTTTCATCTGGCATTGCTTTAAAAGTTATTTCAAATTCACCTTTTTCATTTGTTACGCTTTCTCCATGAGTAATTTCTTGCGCTTCAGAAGTTGCTCTTGGTCTTCTCCAAAACCACCAACTTGGATATTGTACTTTTCTATGAACACGATAAACAACTTTTGCATCTGTAATATTTGCACCAGAAAAAGCTTTTGCAAAACCTTTTATAGTAACAGAGTCATTAATTTTAAAACTTTCTTTTATTGGATTAAACTCAGTTTCAAATTTGGGTCTTTTGTATTCTTCTACAGAAAATGTGATTTCGTTGTCATAGTCAAAATCCCAATCTTCATTGTCGTAAAATTTGCTTTCACTATTTGAGCTGTCTTCAATTTCAATAGAAAACTCACCAGTTAATCCATTATTAGGTAGTATAAATTCGCCAGCAATAGAACCAAATTCATTCAGTTTTAAATCTAATGTTTTTACAACCTGATTATTAACATCATTTAAAGTGATTTCTACATATTCATCTTTAAAAATTTCAGATTTCTCACCTTGTTTTTTGATAACAATCGCTTTAAAATATATAGTTTGTCCAGGTCTGTAAATACTTCTATCGGTAAAAATAAAAGGTTTTAATTTGATGTTTTTATCAACATTGTCTCTGTAGTTTCTTCTATCATTCTCGTACAAATAATAATTTCCAAAATTTGCAAAATCATTTTTAGTTTTTACAGTTACTTCAACATTATGATAATAATTATAACTTTTAAAAGAAGCAAATCCGTTTTTATTTGTCGTTAATTTTCTATTGATGTAATGATCTTCATTATTACTCTTGTTTTTTAAATGAATTTCAGCATTTTTAATAGGTTCTCCAGAGTTTCTATCTACAACCTGATACTTATATTTATTATCAAAACTATTTTCAATCAACGTTAAGTTTGTAGCTTGCAGTGTTGTAGTTCCGTAGATTTTATCTTCGCTTAAAACTTCATTTTCTGTAGCTAGAATTAAATAGTTTCCATTATCAAATTTAGGAACAATAACTTCTGTTGTATGTTGTAGGAAATCTTTTTCATTACGAAGTCGATGTTGCCAAGTTTGTGTTTTTTCTAAACTATTAATAAGTGCTTTTTTGTCTTTAAATTGATAGCTTTTATGAAACTGAATTAGTTGTTCTTTTGATATTTTATATGCCGTAAAAAATAATTTATCTACGTTTTTATAGTTGATTAAAAGTCTCGAATTTTGATTGATAGGAATAAATTTTTCAGAAGTAATCGTTATGTTTTTTTGTGCGATTTGAGATTTTAAAACAGCACACTTTTTAGCACCCAGACTTTCTGGAAATTGTTTAATTACGTTATTACAAATTGTAATTGCTTCGTTATTTTTAAATCGGTCTTTTGTGTTTTCTTTTGCTGAATAATTATTAGCTCTTTGTTTATAAATTTTAGCTATTTCAAAAGCATATAAACCACTTATTTCATCATTTTTATAATTCTCTTTTGATGAATTTAAAGTGTTTAATAAAACGGTTTCTTTATTGTTAAATGTTGCATTTTCTTTCACAAAATTGATTCTGTGTAAATCTATACCTGCTAATGCTTGTAAGTTGTTTCTTCGTAAATGGAATTGTATTAATTTCTGATAAATAACAAGTGCATTAAATTGCAACGACAAATTGTCTTCAGTCACTAAATTAATTTTAGAAAATGTAGTTAAATCACTTAAATAAGCAACATTGTCTAATGTAAATTTATAAGAAGGTCTTGTAATTGAAGTTTCAGAAGATTTATAAAAATTTAAAGCATTGTTTGCTAAAAAATCATACAAAGTTGGTCTGTATTTTTTTGCTCCTTTTTGTATTTGTAAAATATCAGCAAAATCATAAATATTAGTTTTTTGAAGTTGGGTTGTATTTTCTAAAGATGCTTCAAAATGACAATGTATTTCTTCAAACAGCGTGTTTAAATCCCAAGTTCTAAAATCAGTCTCATCAATTTTATGTTCTGTTTTTGTACGGTTGTAAAACTTATATCTATTCTGATTAAAATACTGCCAATATAAATTTGCTAGTACATTTTCTAATACATTTTTTGTTGGAAATTCACTTTCAGAAATATGCTTTTTAAAAGAATTTATAACCTTTAATTGGGCATTTTCTTCTAATGTTAACGAGAATTTACTTTTATAAAATAAAGATTTTATAATCTGAGGAGCATTTTTTTCTTCTTCTGCTTGCGTGTAAATTTCATCTACAATTTTTAATGCTGATTTTGGTAAGTTTTCAACTTCAAATTTTTTGACTTTTAACCAAAGGTTGTTAAAGTTGTTTTGAGCATTAGAAAGAGTAGAGAATAAGGTAATCATTAATATAATAGCTGCTTCTTTTTTCATAGATATTAGATTTAATACTATCAAAGTAATTTTAAATCAGTTTTTTTATAAAGATAAAAATACTTTTTTTTAAACGATACAAAAAACGAGCCAATTGGCTCGTTTCTTATTTTTTACTCTATTTTTTTGATTATAAATTCACATCTTCTATTTAATTCATGCTGCTCTTCTGTGCAAGAATCTGCTGTTTTACATTTTATAATTGGTTGAGATTCTCCATAACCAACAGCGGAAATTCTGTTTTTTTGAATTCCTTTTTCAATAAAATAATCTCTTACAGAATTTGCTCTTTTTTGAGATAATGTTAAATTATATTGGTTTTGTCCTCTAATATCTGAATGCGTTCCTACTTCTACAACCATTTTTGGATGCTTTTTCATTAATGCAATGACTTTGTCTACAGCTTTTTTTGCGTCTTTACGCATATACCAAAGTTTATAATCGAAATTAATATCTTCAGTTTTTATGATTAACTGATTTTTCTGTTTTTTAATACTGTTTTCTGTTGCAATAATTTGCTCAATTTTCTTCTTTTTTTCTAACTCAATTTTTTTAGTTGCTATTACTTTTAGTTTTAACTCATTGTCTTTCTTTAATTGAATAGCAATATTTTTTTCAATTTCTATTTGTTTGATTGATTTTAAAGCAATAGAAATCTTGTTATTTTTACTTCTTACATTATCAATTAAGATGAATTTTTGTTCTTCTTGATAACCAGTTTTTGAAGCAACTAAAGTATAAGAAATTTTACACGCTGAGTTAAAATTCATTTTACCAATTGAATCTGTTTGAAACTCATTTAAGGTTGTAAATCCTTTTTTTATGTTAACAGTTACATTCTCTAATACTTCTTTTGTATCAACATCAGTAATAAGAACTGAAATAGATTGTTTACAAGACTCAATAACTAAAGGTTTTCTTTCTGTAATTTTATAAATGTCATCACTTCCTTTTCCTGAAGGCCTGTTTGATGAGAAATATCCTTCTTTAATATGAGGATCTATATTAAAAGCAAAATCATCATACCCAGAATTTATAGGTAAACCAACATTGTCTGGTTTCGTAAATTTGTTGTTTATAGATTTACTTATAAAAACATCTAATAAACCAAAACCTGGATGCCCATTTGAAGAAAAATAAAGCTCATTATTATTAGAAATAAAAGGGAATTGTTCCTTTTTGTCGGTATTTATTTCTTTTCCTAAATTTTTAGCTTTTCCAAAAGTTCCACCTTCTAGAATTGAAATTGAATATATATCAAAAGAACCAAAACCACCTGGCATGTCAGAAGCAAAATACAATGTTTTTTCATCTACACTTAATGCAGGATGCTCAGTTGAATATTCAATATTATTAAAAGGTAAAGATTGAATATTATTCCATTTGCCATCAATTAATTCTGCTTTAAAAATTTGAAGATGTGTTATTCTTTTTTGGTCTCTATTTCTTTTCTTTTTGATATAATTATTTCTTGTAAAATACACTGTTTTTCCATCTTTAGTAAATATGGCATTTGCTTCGTGTACTTTAGTATTAATATTTGCAGAAATACTTTTAGAAATGCTATCACCTAAATGGATTTTATCAATTGAAGCTTCATATATATCTAAATACGGTGTACGATTCCAACTATAAGATTTTTCAAAAAATGTCTTTCCTTTTTTAGTTGCAGAAAACACAATTTTATCATCTTTTTTAATAGCTCCAAACTCAGAGTTTTCAGTATTAATAGCTAAGTTTTTAATTTGATAACGGTTGCCAATAGCTTTAATATTCTCTATATAATCTATAGATTTTTTTAGCTTCTCTAAGTTTTTTGTATCATTTTTTCTGATGTAAAAATCTTTTAATACTTCATTTGCTTTATCAGGTTTATTTAGCGCTTTTAAAGTATGTGCGTATTTAAAATAATAGCTATCAGAAATTTGATTGCCATAAAAGCCAATTAAGTATTTATAATAACGATTTGCTTCCACCATATCATATATATAATAATAACTATCTGCTAAATTTTGTACTGCTTCTAAAGTTGTGTTATCTTCTAAATAATTTTCATAAATAGGAATTGCTTCTGCATAAAAAGCGTTGTTAAAATATTTATGAGCTTTTTTAATGTTTGAAGATTGAGCGTTACTAATTATTGCAAAGCACAAAAAGAATATTGTAATGATTGTTTTTTTCATAATGCTTTATTTTTAAAAGAATCTTGGAGATTTATCATACCCATTTTTGAAATCAATTAGATAGAGATCAAAGAGTAGCATTATTTCGTGTGTTCCAGAATTAAAGTTTCCTAAATTGGTAGTGGTATAATCATAAGCATATCCAATTCTTAAATTATCTGTAGCTCTAACGTTTATCATTCCGCTAAAAGAATCGTTTATTCTATAAGAAACTCCAGCTTCAAATTTATTGTTGAATAGTACGTTTAGTGAAGTATCTAAAACAATTGGTGAACCTTTTACAGCCTTCGCCATAATTGATGGTTTAAATTTAAAAGTGTCACTAAGCTCATATACATAACCACCTGTTATAAAGTAATGGATTTCTTCTGTGCCAAGTATATTTTGACCTTGCTTTTGCTCTATTTGTTTGTTCCTTAAAAAATTTGGAGTAGAGAAACCTATGTAATAATTATCGCTAAAAAAGAATGCTCCAACTCCAAAATTAAGTAGTGTTCTATTTTGGTTAGTAAAAGCATTGTCATTAGAAAGTAGTCCATCTGGAAGTTTAAACCCATTAAAGTTTGTTTGAAAATTTGTAAAACCTGTTTTTAAACCTAAGGATAGTTTTTGAGTTTCACTTACTTGTAAAACATATGCAAAATCTGCATAAACATTATTTTCTTTTAAAATACCATCACCAATATTATCAGTTACAAAAGACAAACCAACTTGAATTTTTTCACTTAACGGTGCATGGGCAAAAAATGTATACGTTTTTGGAGCTCCAATTGTAGAAATCCATTGAGAACGATTCATAGCACCTAAATTTATAACATCTAGATCATTAGTAGCGTAAGCAGGATTGATTACACTTAGATTGTACATGTATTGCGTGTATTGTGGATCTTGCTGTGAATAAGCAAAAAAATGAAATGCGAAAATTATTAGGGGGATTATTTTTTTCATCTATTTTTTTAATTGATTTATTTGCTTAAGAATATTCTGCCCTGTATGGGTTTTAGATTGTTTTTATTATAATTTAAAATGTAGAAATAAACTCCTGAAGTAGATTTTTTTCTTGTTTTATGATTTGTACCATCCCAAGTAGGTGAGTTTTTATTTCCTTTAAAAACAGATTGTCCATATCTATTAAAAATTTCTATACTATAATTTGGGTAAAAGAGATCTATATTAGGGATGTAATAAAAGTCGTTTTCTGAATCTCCATTCGGAGAAAAACCATCAGGTATAAAGAAGCCATATTTTTCAGGTTCACATTCTGATAAACTTACAGAAATAAGTAATCTTTCACTTTCACAATTTGAATTACTTGCTGCTACATAATAATTTAAATTCTCTTCAATTTTTTCAGAATTATTAATTTCTAAACCACCTTGTAGAGAATCATACCAAATTAGATTAGAACTACTGTCATAATTTATATCTTTTTCTAAATCAAAAAGGGATAAATTGTCTAAAGAACATAAAGAATTTGAACCAGTATATGTTGGTTTTGGTAATGCAGTGATATTGATATCGAATTGCAAACGAGTTTCGAATTCACAACCGTTTACACTTTCTACAGCAAAATAACTTTTCCCATTTTCTAAAACAGTAGTTGTATCTAATATATTTCCATCAGTTATAGAATCATACCAAATTATATTTCCTTTATTAGCAACTGCATTTAAATTAGAAATTGTGGCATTCTCAATTGTACAAAATGTAGGATTTAAGTCATTAGAAGTAATTATTGATGGTTGATTTATTTTTATAATTACAGATGCTCTTTCATTACTTTCACAACCATTATTTGCGTTACTTGAACTAACAAAATAATCTTCTCCATCTATTAAAATTGTAGATGAATCTAGAGGAGTTATAGAGGTGTTGTCTTCATACCAAATAAGATTTTCTCCAGAGGAAACAACTATGTCAGAAATTTTTGGAGCATTTGTTGAGTTTAAACAAAAAGATTGATTTGCATCAAGAACTGGCGCATCTGGATTTCCTTTTATTGAGAAAAATGCTGTTTTTTCAAACTCAAATTGTGTTCTACAATTATTAACATCATCTTGAGTACTTTTTAGTATTACTTTATAATTACCAGCAGTTAAGTTAGAAATATCGATATCATATTTAGCCATTCCTCCACTTATTATTATTGTGTTTTGAGATATAATATTTGAGTTGTCAACTTCAGAAACAATATAATCAATGGTATATGAACCATTAGAAAGAGTAGGAGCATCAATAACAGCTTTTATTTCTGTGGCACTACAATTATCGTTAATAATAAAGTCTAGTTGAATATCATCAGGAATTAATGTTGCAGAAAAATCAAAATCAATACAATCAAATCCACTTTCTATTGGGTTAATTATTGTTAAATTATAGTCAATTGCATTATCTGGAAAAGTTGAGATATCAACAGGTAATATTGCTGTTCCGTTTGAAAAAGTGATTACTTGATTTTCAATTAGTTTAGAACTATTATTACTGTAATCTTCTATAACGTAATTAATGCTATAAGAAGAGTTTGATTGTTGTCCATTATCATCTATTAAATTACTAATTGTTATAAGAGCGTCGTTTCCTGTAAAACATAAGTCTGAAATAGAAGTTTTGGTGTTATAAATTATAAATTCATTTTCTAATAAGTCTAAAGAGTTACAAATAACACCTTTAACATTAGATGTTTTTGAAGCTTTAATTTTATATTTACCAGCTTCATTAATGGTTTCTGAAGGTAGTTCTATTAAAGTTTTTTCAAATAAAGGGTCATTAGGATCATTTGTAATGTTCGTAATTGTACCCGAGTAAATTAAGTTATTTGTAGTAGCGTTTATTATTTCATATTCCAAATCATATGTAATAATATCATTATTTGAATTTGTATAAAGAATTTCAATGAATATAGGATTGTTTTTACATTGTTTGCTTACCTCGAATTGTCCCTTTATTTCTGGAATAGAAATAATTACAGTTGATGTTTTTTCTACACAAACACCATGAGTTTGAAAGACTGTGTAATCATATTTATAATCACCTGGTCCAAATGTGTTGTATATTTCTTCAATATTAATTGTTGAATCAAAAGAGTCAGAAATTTGATTTGTTCCATCAATATCTTCCCAAATTCCATCAGTATCTTCATCTGTAAGTTGGTCAAATAAACTAACATTATTGTATAACGAAAAATCTTCTGTTTGGCAGATTATTAAGTTTTCCGGAGTTCCAGATTCTGGTGCTCTGTGAACTTCAAGTAAAACAGTAGCAAATTTAGATGCACAATTGTCTACCCTTTCTACAATATATTTAAAAGAGTAAGTTCCTTCTTCAGCCGCATTTGCATTAAAAAATTGACCGGTTAGAAATCCTTTAGGAGTATTTAGCCCTTCTTCCCATGTACCATTTATATCTGCATTTAAATTAGTTAAGTTATTGTCTAGAAAAGTATATAAATCTACACTAGAGTTATCACTACAAGCATTTGCACCACCGTTAATATTATCTTCTCCAGGATAACCTCCTAGCTGAATAGTTATTGTAGCACTTTCATTACAGTTTTGGTTTGTATAAGTAAATGAATGAGTACCAAATTGATTAATTCTCCAAAGGTTTAAAATCCCTGTAGAGATATCTAATGCTTTTTGATTCTGAGGATTATCACTTTTCCAAATACCACCAGTTTGTGGGTTTCCACTTAATTGATTAAATAAGTTAAAAGTTTGCAGGTTTGTATCTAACTCTTTATCACAAATTGTAATAGAATTATTTTCACCAGCACACTGCCCATTTATATTGTTTATAAGCAGAATTGAAGTTAAAAAGTAAAATAAATAAATAAACTTTACTTTAATTAGGGGAATATGTATCATAAGAACTTAATAGGGGGAAGGTTATAATAACCTCATCATTATAATAACCAAATTTAAGCAATTTTTTCTGTATTATAATTAATAAACCCGTTTTTAGGAAAAGGTTAATTACACTTACTTTATTATCTTTACCGAAAATAATTTAAGTCTAAATGAAAATTCATTTTATTGCTATTGGAGGGAGTGCAATGCATAATCTTGCTATTGCATTACACCAAAAAGGTTATCAAGTTTCTGGAAGTGATGATACAATTCATAACCCTTCTAAATCGAGATTAGAAAAATATGGTTTACTACCTTTTGAATTTGGTTGGTTTCCAGAAAAAATCTCTTCAGAATTAGATGTAATTATTCTTGGAATGCATGCAAAAAAAGACAATCCAGAATTATTAAAAGCGCAAGAATTAGGTTTAAAGATTTATTCTTATCCAGAGTTTTTATATGAGCAATCTAAAGATAAAACAAGAGTTGTAATTGGTGGTTCTCATGGTAAAACTACAATTACTTCTATGATTTTACATGTTTTAAATTATCATGAAAAAGAAGTAGATTATATGGTTGGTGCTCAGTTAGAGGGGTTTGAAACAATGGTTCATTTAACTGAAGACAATGAGTTTATAGTTTTAGAAGGTGATGAGTATTTGAGTTCTCCAATAGATATGCGTCCTAAATTTCATTTATACAAACCAAATATTGCATTATTAAGCGGAATTGCTTGGGATCATATTAATGTTTTTCCAACGTTTGATAATTATGTAGAGCAATTTAGAATTTTTACAGATTCTCTTATTAACGGAGGAATCATGGTGTATAATGAAGAAGATTTTGTTGTAAAAGATGTAGTAGAATCTTCAGAAAATCATATTAAAAAATATGCGTATCAAACTCCAAAACATTTTATAAAGGCCGGAACGACATATTTAGAAACTCCTGAAGGAGATTTACCATTAGAAATTTTCGGAAATCATAATTTGCAAAACTTAGCAGGGGCAAAATGGATTTGTCAGCATATGGGAATTGATGAAGATGATTTTTATGAAGCTGTTGCAAGTTTTAAGGGTGCAAGTAAGCGTCTAGAAAAAATTGCAGAATCAAAATCGACCGTTGTTTTTAAAGATTTTGCTCACAGTCCAAGTAAAGTAGAAGCAACTACAAATGCTGTAAAAGAACAATATGCTGAAAGATCTGTTTTGGCATGTTTAGAATTACATACATATTCTAGTTTAAATTCTGAGTTTTTAGCAGAATATAAGGGAGCTTTAAATAAAGCAGATAAAGCAGTGGTTTTTTATTCTCCTCATGCTGTAAAAATTAAACAATTAGAAGAAGTCTCTGCAGAACAAATTGCAATTGCTTTTGAACGTGATGATTTAATTATTTATACAAATCCACAAGATTTTAAAGACTTTTTGTTTAGTCAAAATCTAGAAAACACGGCTTTATTATTAATGAGTTCTGGTAATTATGGTGGTTTAGATTTTGATGAAGTTAAGAGTTTGGTTACTTAAGCATTAGTTTTTTTATATAAAAATCAATATTTCTGAATCTTTTTAAACTATATTCTCTATAGTCTTTATCTGTAAAAGAATACTGTAGAATTTTAAATTGATCTCTAATTCTAATATAATTATTATGGAAAGATGTTTTAATCTCTTCTTTTTTGGAGTTTTCGAGAAGTAAAATATAGCTTTTTAGATATTTATTTGAGCTAGATGTTTCTAAGTAA
>CBDUHF010000050.1:0-19924 GCA_965367085.1 uncultured Polaribacter sp. | reverse complement strand
CTTTTTGTATAGGTATACATTATGCTATGTGCAAAACCAAAGGTTAATAATAGTAAAACAGACAATAATGTAACATTGTCATTCATTAAATGTGGTACTGTAAAAATTATAGATATTATTAGCAAAGCCAAATAAGTGCCTAACCATTTTTCTACAATTCTATATATAATTAGCCTAAAAAAGACTTCTTCAATTAAAGCTGCAATTACAAGAAATGAAAATGGTGCTAATAGATACGAAAAGTCAGAAATACCATCAATAGTATAATAACCGAGTACATAAAGCATTAATATTACCAACGATAGCACCAAAAAGCCAAATATAAAACCACCTAATAATTCTGTTCTTACATTTGTTTTAGAAAGTTCTTTAATTTCTCGTTTTTCATATATTTTAAAAAAATAAAAATAGCTTAATAATAAAACAACCACAGAAATATAATTTATAATGGTATCTCCAATTGGCTTGCTGTTAATAAAGTGATGGATTAAAGGTTTTGTAATCAAATTTTGAATTCCGATAAGGATACCAAGACAAATTGTAATTCCTAAAACTATTTTGATTATAGGAAAGTGTAGTATTTTTTTTAATGTAAGTTTCATCAATAAATTTTAGGTTTATAATTAATAAGCCACAACATTTTTGTGATTAGTTGCTCGGTTTAAGGATTAAAGTTAGTAAATATATTACAGATAGAAAGTCTGTGATGTTATATAGAAAAATCTATTTTACATAATGTTTTCAAATCTAAACTAAAGAAGATTACATAATAATGCTACATAGATGAAGTGATATAAAGATATGAGAAATACTTACGTGGTTTTGAATCGCTGAGAATGGCGTATTTAGAATAGTATTATTGATTTTGCAGTATATCGCATAGAAATAAAACTTTCAACGATCTTTTAAGCGGAGGATAAACCGTAATTACTTTTAACATAATTGTGATCGATATAGACCTAAAGGCGCTATATCTACAATTATGTGTAAATAGCCTGAAATACGGCTATACAGTAATTACTATAAAAGCGTTCTATAATGTTCTGCGTTATGTAACTTTGCTTTGGTAAAAAGCTTTAAAAAACACCAATCTTCTTTATTTTTTTTCTTCTAAAAAATTTTCTTAAAAAATGTAATGGAATACGCTTTTTACGAAACGACGATAGGAGAGAAGTAAAATGTGTATGGAATGGGATTAAAATACCTCAATAGCACATTTATTTCTATTAAAATTAAATTCGAATCCATAATAATAACCATAGTATCCAATAGATACATAAGAGCCTATACATTGTAATCCTTCGTTTGTAATTAGAGGGAAAAGCGGGTATAGTTTTGTTTCAATACTATCTATTAATTCATAATCTGTATTAAAAATGTGAATTAATTTTTTCCCTTGTACAGTTGCATAAATTTTCCCTTCATTATCAAAAACAGCTTGAAAATAGTTTTCACCAGTAATTTCTTTTAAACTAGCTTCTTTAGATAAATCACTTACATTTATAATATCACCAAAATAAGAACTTATAAACTTCGTTTTTCCATTATTCCATGAGAATATAAAAGGATCTATATGAATGTCTTTCCCTGATAAATAATTGTAAGAATATAATATATTTGGCCAACAATTATTTGCATCTGGGCAATTTGAAGGAGAAATTTCTACTACTTTTGTACCACCAAATAATAATTTATTTTGTGAAAGAGTCTCCATATATTTATCTGGAAAATATCCCCATCTAACATTTACTGATTTATTTTCAACGAGGTCATAAAACTTTAAAACATCATCATCATGATAATAAATTCTATCTCCGTCTACAGCAAAAGACCTTAGTCTTTCGTTAATTTCTACAGAAAATTCATTTTTTATTTCATAAGAATTTTTATCTATTAACTTAAAATTTCCTTTATCATCTGAAATATAAAAAACATCATTAATTAATTTAAAGACTACATTATGATTATAATTATCACTTAAAGATACGTTGTTACTAATTTTTTTTAAATTGAAATCGTAACTTTTTAATTCAGCAGTTCTTAACCTGTCTATAAAATGAAAAACATTATCTTTTAAAGGGTCTTTCATTACTTGAAAAGGAGCAGTTTCAAAAAAAATGATATCTCTTGAGAACGTTTCTATTTCACTTTCTACAAAAACAATTTCTTTAAACTCATTTTCTTTTAATATTTTATCTTCATAATAAGACATTTTAATAAAATAACTAATATTAGAAAAATATGGAATATCGTTATCTATAAAAGAGGTTTGATTCGTCGGCAAATTAGCGATAATATTAGAAGTTTCTAATCCATCTTGATTTTGAGTTTTTTTTATAATAATGAGGTCCCTAATAATTATATTACTACTATTCTCAATTTCCCAATCAAATTTAACTTCATTGTAAGAAGTTTCGAAATTTTTGATTGTTATATTTAAAAAAGGCTCTATAACATCGTTTTCTGAACTACAACTGCTAAAAAAAAAGCCAATAAAAATTAATAGAATAATTCTAATTTCTTTATAAAATATCATTTAACAATTCTTTTTTTAGTTTATATGTAGATAAACCACCATTTCCTTCATAATCATAAGCGAAATCATGGTAGTATATCTCGTTATTTAAGACAAAGAAAAAACCTCCTTCATCCCAAGAGAGAAGTATTGTATTATAAACGTCAAAAATATTATGCACATAAATATCTGTGTTAGATCTGTTTGCTTGTCTACCAATAATAACATCATTATAAGAAAACATTAAAATACTAAAATTGGTAAAAGGAGTTAAGCTAAGATCATCTTCTAATTTATAATTTTTGTATCCAATAGAGAGGTATAATTCATTTTTATGAATCATTTTATCTAAAAAACTTTCAGTTTTCCAAGCGTTGTCTGTAAACATGCTATTGTCTAAAGTTTCCCATTTATTTTCATCTGATTTATACTTGTACTTTTTATCTGATTTAATAGATTGACCATTAATATATTCTTGTCCAAAGAGTACATATAAATCCTTTTGAAAAGAAAATATTTTTGAGCTAGAAAGACTTTCGTGAAATGGAAGTTCTATTTCATTTGTTGAAAAATCAATCAAATCAATTTTGATTAATTTATTTTTATTAATTTCAAAACCCAAGTAAAAATAAATAGTATTTTTATTATCAAAAGCGGTGTTATTAACATAACCTTGAAATTCAAATCCTTCAATTTTTGTCCACTTTTCAGTAACTCCAGAAAACTCATAGAATTCAACTGTTGGGTATTCATCAGAAGAATTTTTCTTTGCTGAAGTAAATGTGTATGCTTTATCATTACTCACGAAAATTTCAATAGGATGTATATTTTTTATAATATCGACCATAATCCCGACGTTTCCAATCTCTAAATTAGTATCAAAACTACTTTCCAAATTCGCCGTTTTATAGGTAATATTTGTAATGTAAAAATCGGAATATGGTCCATAAGGAACCGTAATATTAATTTCTGAATTAGATGCTGTAAAATGGCTTTTTACATTATTTATATATATATCACCGAATTCGTTATTTGGATTGAAGTTTTTACCTTTTATTTTCAGTTGACCTCTTAACCAAGCAGTAGTATTCTCAACAGATTCAATAACTGGTTTTTTTAAATTCAGTGAAGCATTACTTAAAGCTTCTTGCAATTGAGCTATTACCTTTATCTGTAATGATGACTCATAAATTTCATAAGGAATTTGTATTTCGATTTGACTATTTGTAGAATATATTAGTTTTGCTTTTTTTTCATTTACGTATACTTCAATGAAATTTTTATCAATATCAAAGTTACTTCCATAAATAATTAGGCTTTCATCAAAAGTGATTTCATCTGTATTATAGCTTGAAATTGTTGGCTTTTTGAGTGTAAAATTTGCTGTTAAAAGATCTTTATTGGTTTGTAAATTGATTACTTTTAATACAGGATTATATCTTTTAAGATTTCTAGGAACAATAACTTCTAATTTATCTTCAGAAAAAACTGTAATCTGTGCTTTGCTTTCATCAAAAAATACTGCAATTTCATTAAGAGTAAAATTATTTCCTTCTATAGTAACATTTCCTCCTAAAATCCCAGTTTTGTCGTAATTAGATATTACAGGAGTAGGCTCAATAATATCCGTTTCGTCATTACAAGCAATAAGAATAACAAAAAGTAAGGGGTATATTTTTTTAATATCTATTTTCATTTTTTTTAGAGCAAGATACTAATTATAGAAGTTTTAACAAATTAAAGTTTTATATTAATTAAGTTAATTTGCTTAATAAACTAACACGCATATACCAAGATGAAGCGTTGGCAAAAGGCCTAATATAATTTTGGCAAAACAATAGGAGAGTGGAACGTAATATTTTAGGTTATTAGCAATATATATTCTTAAATTTATCAATTATAAATGACATTTAAAAACATTCTTAAAAACTTCTATTCTATCCTAAAATATAGAGAAACGAACCGTAATTGTTTCCAAAATTATATGTGAGCCTTGATTTTTTTGTTTCTTTTTTTATCAAGAAAAAAAGATAATAATTAACTATTAAATCTAACAATTTCTAATTCCAATTCTAAATTTCATTAATTTCTAAAAACCAGAATATGTTATTCAAACGCTGTATTAGAACAAGTGCATAGAATTTTATTTTTTTAAAATTTATGCTCTTGTGGAAAGTTGACGAAAATGGTATTAGAAAAAAATACTAACGGATTGTTATAGAATACCAAATTTTCATACAAACTAAAAATGTTAGCTTTTTTGGCGACTGTAAGCGTTGGAAAATTGTGTTTAAAAAAATTACTGCGTTAGCATAATTATTTTTAATAAAACAATCGAGCCTTTTTTGCAAGCGGCAATTTAACATAATGTCGAATTATAGCTACAAATTATTATAGTTCGAATGTTTGTTAGAATGACGTATTTAAAAAATATTATTGAATAAGACCAAATACGAGATTCTACGGAATTATAATTAACACTTGTTGACGAATTTTAAAACACCCCAATAACAATGTTTATTTGTATGTTCTATACTTTGTGGGATATTTTACATAATAGAGAATTATAGCTATCAAAGCATTTGTACTATAATTTATATTATGTTAAATAGAATTTTTTAGAACCAATGCTCTATTTGAATACATAAAACTTATTTTTTTAAATAAGTACATACTTCTGCTTTATATGTTATATAAAATATACCTAATTATAAAAATTTCTGATAGTGTTTCAATTCTTGAATTCAGTTGGTTATTTAAATTCTTTATAAGCGTATAAATAATTACGTTTAACTATATTTAAAATAAGTTAAACAAAATATGTATCTTTACCACATAATTAGAGATACTTAAAATTAGCACCATGTTTGGAATATTTAAAAAGAAAACCGAAAAAGAAAGTTTATACGAGCAATATCAGAAACTAACTAAAGAAGCACATGCACTTTCTAGCAGTAATAGAAAACTGAGTGATCAGAAAGTATTTGAGGCTGAAGAAATCATGAAACAAATAGAAAAACTATCCTAACAGATGGAACTTTCTAATCAGATACATATGGAGCCTGTTTCTTTCTCTAATGACGCTTTATTTCAGCAAATAAAAGAAAAAGAACTTACCGAGCGCCAGTTAGATAGAATTATAGAAATGGCTTGGGAAGATCGTACACCTTTTGAGGCGATAAAATTCCAGTTTCAGTATACAGAAAAAGATGTAATTACCTTAATGCGTAAAAACTTGAAAGTTTCTAGTTTTAAACGCTGGAGAAAACGTGTAAACAGCGGTGTTAGCACAAAGCACTTAAAAAAAAGAAGTCAAGATATTACTCGTTTTAAATGTACAAGACAACGTGCCATTTCTGGCAACAAAATAAGCAAGCGTTAATGCAAAATACCACTGATACTCCTGTTTTCCCTACAGAATTAGCTGCTATTATGCATAGAATAGCAACTATAGATCCTGTTACATATGGTACAAACAGAAATTATATTGATGGTGATGTTAGTTATCTATCTCCATACATTTCTCGAGGCGTTATTTCTACAAAATTTGTATTTGAACAATTATTAAAACGAAATTTTCACCCTGCTTCTATCATGAAATTTATTCAAGAATTGGCATGGAGAGATTATTGGCAACAAGTTTGGATTGCTAAAAAAGAAGACATCAACAAAGATATAAAACACCCCCAACACCCCATTGTAACGCGCGGAATTTCTGCTGTAATTCCCGCTGCAAAAACAGGTATTCAGGTAATAGATGCCGCTATAGTTCAATTTTATAAAACGGGTTATGTACACAACCATATAAGAATGTACTTGGCTTCTATTGCTTGTAATATTGGTCAGAATCATTGGAAACACCCTGCAAAATGGATGTATTATCATTTGTTAGATGCAGATTGGGCAAGCAATGCATTAAGTTGGCAATGGGTTGCAGGTGCCAATAGCAATAAAAAATATTATGCAAATCAAGAAAACATTAATAATTTCTGTTACAGCAACCAAACCCATACTTTTTTAGATGTTTCTTATGATGATTTTGAAACTTTAGGAATTCCTGAAATATTAAAGGAATCTGAAGTTTTAGACTTAAAAACATCCCTTCCTTCACAGCAACCGATTGAAATTGAGCCTAAACTCCCAACTTATATCTATAATTTTTACAATCTAGATCCTCTTTGGCATCAAGAAACGAAGGCAAATAGAATTCTTTTACTAGAACCTTCTCATTTTAAAGTTCATCCAGTTTCTCAAAAATCGATAGATTTTATTTTAGCATTATCTAAAAACATAGAAAATATGCAAGTGTTTGTAGGTGAATTTAAGGAACTCGTTGCCATGTATCCATTAAATACCATATCTTATAAAGAACATCCTTTAAATCTACATTATCAAGGCATTGAAGAAGAAAGAGATTGGTTATTTTCTGTGAAAGGCTACTACCCTTCTTTCTTTTCTTTTTGGAAAAAATGTAAAAAAGAACTGCTATTTTGAAAAAAGAAGCCATAAATATTGTTTGGCTAAAACGAGATCTTCGTTTGCAAGATCACCAATCGTTGTATTTGGCAGAAAAGGCAGGTATACCTTATCTCATCATCTACCTTTTTGAACCGAGTCTGATGCAATACCCAGATACAAGTTTACGTCATTTACAATTTGTGTATCATTCTATAAAATCTCTCAATAAGGAGTTAACAAAGTATGATAGAACAGTGAGTGTTTTTTATGGTGAAACTCTAGAAGTTTTTCAATTTCTGCATGCAAACTATCAACTGAAACAATTGTTTAGTTATCAAGAAAGTGGTACAAAAATTACTTGGAATCGCGATAAAAGCATCCAAAAATTTTGTTTAGATAACCGTGTTCATTGGGTTGAAAATCAAAGAGATGGAATTGTCAGAGGGATCAAAAATAGAAATCATTGGAACCAACGTTGGCATGCAACGATGCACGCTCCTATTCTAAAAAACACCTATTCTAAAAACACACTCAACCCTATAGAGCATTCTTTTGAATTACCAGATGATTTGGTTGTAAAACTAGAGAATTACCCCAAACAATATCAACCCGCAGGAGAAGGAAATGCTTGGAAATATCTAAAATCTTTTACTCAAAAAAGAGGTTTTAATTATCACAGACATATTTCTAAACCATTAGAAAGTAGAATGGCTTGTAGCAGATTGTCTCCTTATTTGGCTTGGGGCAATATAAGTATCAAACAAGTATTTCAGTTTGTGGGTACACATGCCAATGGCACAGCAAATGATAGAGCTTTTTCTGGCATGTTAACGCGCTTGCATTGGCATTGTCATTTTATTCAAAAATTTGAAGTGGAATGCGCTTATGAAACACATTGTATTAATAAAGGCTATGAATTATTAGCTCATAATAAGAATGAAGCTTTTTTAAAAGATTGGAAAACAGGACAAACAGGGTATCCTTTAATAGATGCTTGTATGCGTGCTGTTGAAGAAACAGGTTGGATTAATTTTAGAATGCGTGCCATGGTGGTTTCTTTTTTAACTTTAAATCTTGATCAAGATTGGCGAGATGGCGTGTATCATTTAGCACGCTTATTTTTAGATTATGAACCTGGTATCCATTATCCGCAATTTCAAATGCAAGCAGGAACTACAGGTATTAATACGGTTCGACTTTATAATCCTGTAAAAAATTCGCAAGAACATGATGCTGAAGGAACGTTTATTAAAAAATGGGTTCCTGAATTGGCAAATGTTCCAGAAACGTATATTCATGAACCTTGGACCATGAGTGTTATGGAACAAACTTTTTGTGGCGTTACTATGGGTGAAGATTACCCCCTACCAATTGTAGATTTAAAAATAAGTGCAAAAAATGCGAGGGATAAAATTTGGGGACACAAAAAGCATCCTGCTGTAGTAGCAGAAAAACAACGACTTTTAACCACCCACGTAAATCACAGCCGATGAAGAAAGAACATTTACCAGAAAAAATATGTGTGATTTGTAAAAGACCCTTTACTTGGCGTAAAAAATGGGAGAAAAATTGGAACGAAGTTAAATATTGCAGCGAACGTTGTAGAAGAAATAAAATATAAATGAAAGCAGTAAACATCATTTTTCCGCATCAATTATTTGAAACCTCTCAGCTATTAGAGAATGGTTTGCCTGTGTATCTTGTAGAAGAATATTTGTTCTTTAAACAGTACAATTTTCATCAACAAAAAATAGCTTTTCACAGAGCTACCATGAAACACTATGAAGCTTTTTTAAGCGCTAAACATATAAAAGTTTATTATATAACATCCACACAAAGTACTTCTGATACCAGAAAACTCATTCCTTTTTTAAAATCAGAAAGAATTACAAACATAAACTATATAGACCCAGTAGATAATTACTTGGAAAGACGATTAACACAAGGCTGTAGCACACATGCTATTGAAAGAACGGTTTATGATTCTCCCTTATTTTTAAATACAAAAGAAGAATTACAACCTTTTTTTAGAAAAGATAAAAAGAAATACCATCAAACTTCATTTTATACAGACCAAAGAAATAAAAGAAATATTCTCATTGATACTGATGGAAAACCAACGGGAGGAAAATGGACATTTGATGCTGAGAATAGAAAGAAATATCCTGCTAAGAAAGTTCCACCTGCTATTCAGTTTCCTGATGCAGATGATTTTTATAAAGAAGCAATAGACTATGTACAAAAAAACTATTCAGACAATATTGGTCAACTTACTGAAAACGCTCTTTATCCTAACAATTTTGAAGCGAGTCAACAATGGTTTCAACAGTTTTTAGAACAACGTTTTTTAGAGTTTGGTACGTATGAAGATGCTATTGTTGCAGAAAACTCTATTTTAAATCATAGTGTGTTAACGCCCATGCTTAATGTGGGTTTAATTACTCCAAAAACCATTATAGCACAGAGTATTTCATTTGCAAAAGAACATAACATTCCAATTAATTCTTTAGAAGGTTTTGTACGACAAATTATTGGTTGGCGAGAGTTTATCCGCGGTATGTATGAAAGCCGAGGAAGTGATGAAAGAACTTGTAATTTTTGGAATTTTAAAAAGAAAATACCTGCTTCTTTTTACAACGGTACTACAGGTATTTATCCGATAGATCAAACCATAAAAAAAATATTGCAAACAGGCTATTGTCATCATATAGAACGCTTAATGGTGTTGGGTAATTTTATGATGTTGTGCGAATTTGATCCAGATGAAGTCTATAAATGGTTTATGGAACTTTTTATAGATAGTTATGATTGGGTAATGGTACCCAATGTATACGGTATGAGTCAGTTTGCAGATGGAGGTTTGATGGCTACCAAGCCTTATATTAGTGGTAGCAACTATTTGATGAAAATGAGTAATTATAAAAAAGACGACTGGCAAGTTATTTGGGATGGTCTATTTTGGCGATTTATGGATACGCATCGTAGTTTTTTTAAACAAAACCCAAGATTAGGAATGTTGGTGTCTATGTTTGATAAAATGCCACAAGAAAAAAGAATTCAGCATATAGAAAATGGCGAAAATTACTTAGAAACCCTTATTTAAATTACAGTATAATGATATTTAACACTACTTACAATAATCGAGATTATGATACAGAAAGTGCCCTTTTAGTTGGGGAGAAATTTAGTTTTATAGAACGTATAAAATTAGGCGGAATTGGTTCTGGAAGACTCATGATTAAACATATAAGTCCTAAACTAGATATTGTGAAGCAGCAATTTTCTGAAATACAGTATGGTAATACTGAATTACGTCCGAAAGGAATTATTGTACATTTTACAAAAAAATCAGCACGTTGTTCTTGGGTGATTCCTTATTATCGATTGGTTATTTATAATGCCCAATTTTTTAGTATTCATGCCAATGGAAATTGTATTCAGTTTACTAAAAACAAGAATTATTTGAATAATAAAAAGTTTATCTATAGAATGATGCATCTTAAAAGCGATGCTTTACAGTTAAGCTATTATGATTATTAATACAAAGAACATTTAATTTTAGCAGCACATTCTGGTGAAAGCGCTGCATTAGGTGTTATTGAAGAAATTACTAAATAGACATTCATTTAAAAAATATAAAACAAGAAACTAATAATTCCTTTTATTAGTTGTGATCAATAATAAAAATTATTTAATAGCTTCTATACCTCTAGTTTTTGTTCTAATTCTGATAGCATCTTCTACATGGTAAACAAAAATTTTACCATCACCTACCAAACCTTCTGAGGCGTTATCAAGAATCACATCTAAACAAGTATCTAAGTTATCATCACTCACTACACAAATAATCATAATTCGTGTTTTCATGATCATAGATTGTTCTGTACCTCTATATCGTTCTGTATAAGTTTTTTGCAAACCAGTACCTTTTACAGGAATAACAGTGTTACAAGGAATTCCTGCAGTTTTTAAACCTAATTGAACTGCTTTTAATTTAGAGGGTCTTATAATTGCTTCTATTTTTTTCATGTCTTGTGTTTTTGTTGATTTAATAATTATTCAAAAGTAGAATATGCTTCTACACCAAATGATACTGCATCAATTCCTGCAGATTCTTCTTGTTTAGAAATTCGAATACCCATTGTTTTCTTCATGATTTTCATCACTATAAAAGTTAAGGTAAAAGAAAAAGCTGCAATTACTAAAACACCCAATGCTTGTGTACCTAACATTACTGCTCCACCTCCAAAAAACAAACCACCATCTGTTGCAAATAAACCAACAGCTAAAGCGCCAAATAATCCATTTACACCATGTACTGCAATTGCTCCTACTGGATCATCAATTTTTAATTTATCAATATATAATACGGCAACATCAACTAAAACACCAGCAATTAAACCAATGATGATTGCAGAATTTGTATCTACCACATTACAACCTGCTGTAATAGCTACTAAACCAGCTAATACACCATTAATGGTCATAGTAATATCTATTTGTCCGTATCTAAAGTATGTATAAAACATGGTAGAGATTCCACCTGCTGCAGAAGCTAAAAATGTATTTGCAGCAACCGTACCAATTAATTCCCAATTACCCACAGCTCCTAAAGTAGAACCTGGATTAAAAGCAAACCAACCAAACCATAAAATAAAAGCACCCACAGCTGCTAAAGGCAAATTATGACCAGGAATTGCATTTGCTACCCCCTCTTTATTATATTTTCCAATTCTTGGACCTAAAACAATAGCCGCTGCTAAAGCAGAAAAACCACCCATTGCATGAACAGCTGCAGAACCAGCAAAATCATTAAAGCCTCTTATAGCTAACCATCCATTAGGATTCCACACCCAATTTGCCACAAAAGGATACATTACTGCACAGAATACAAAAACATAGACTGCATAAGTCCAAATTTTCATGCGTTCTGCTACAGCACCAGATACAATAGAAATGGCTGCTATGGCAAAGCCTAGTTGTATAAACCAGAAAAGTTTGTTAGAAACTGTTAAGCCTAAACCTAAATCTTTTGTTGTTATACCCATATCAAAAGCAAACCAACCATTAGAATTCCCATAGGCAATTCCGAAGCCAATAATGTAAAAAGCAATTCCTCCAAAAGTTATATCAATAATAACTTTTGCAATGATACTCATTGCATTTTTTGATCTTACAAAGCCTGCTTCTAATAATGCAAAGCCACCTTCCATAAAAAAGATGATTGCAGCACAAATAGCTACCCAAATGGTGTCTATTGCATTAATTAATTCAGGTTGTTCTACTACTGGTTTAATGATTGCGTACATAAATATATTTAGTTTTTTTTAAGAATCTAAATATACTATCCTTCCTAGAAAATGTGTATTTTAATAAAATAATAATTATAGCGAATCAACACTAAAAATTATTATAACACGATTTATTTAGCTTTAAAATATGATATACTCAATATTGGGTATTTTTAAAAATCAAATATCTAAATATTACATAAAATATATACTCACTATAAACCTATTTATGTAACAGTTTCATATTGAAATGAATATCTTTATTCTAACCAATTTAAAAAATAAGTCATCATTTCTTCTTTTAGTTCATAATGCATTTTTATATAAGTTCTCATGTCGTCCATTAAAGGTCTTTGTTCACTCTGAAATTTCTCTTCTAAATCATCGTTGTAAGTAGAACTATTTAAAATAGCCATTTTATTTTTACATCGGTGTCTTAATTTAGAGATGACATCTTTTTCTATTAATATTCTGTTTTGAAATTGCTCTAATAAAATTGAAGCACTTTTATTATACTCTCTTGCTGCAATTTCTTCGAGTTTTTCTTCAAACGTATCCATTTCATCAAAATGAAAACGTAACTCTCTTCTCCATGTTTCTAAATTAAATTTTAGATCGCTTAAATGTGATACTTTGGTTTGCATATTATTAAATATTTAAATTAAACTTATTTTGTTAATAATTCTTTTTGAACATTTACGGGTACTGTTTGATAGGATGAAAATTTAGCGCTAAAAGTGGCTTTTCCTTGTGTTAACGAACGTAAAACTGTAGAAAAACCAAACAATTCTGCTGCTGGTGTAATGCATTTTAAAATCTGATAATCATCTTGTGTTTCAATTCCTAAAATCATAGATCTTCTCGATTGAAGCTCGGTCATAACACTTCCTACCATTTGTTCTGGTACTTTAACCGATATTTCTTGAGTTGGTTCTAATAATCTAGGGTTTGCGTTTAAAAAAGCATCTTTAAAAGCATGTGCAGAAGCTATTTTAAAAGAAATATCGTTAGAATCTACAGGATGCATTTTACCATCATAGACCATTACTCTAATATCTCGTGCAAAAGAATTGGTTAACGGACCTTCTTCCATTACCTCTAAAATTCCCTTTTTTACAGATGGCAAATATCTAATATCTATAACACCACCAACAATGCAATTATAAAACACAAGTTTTCCTCCCCAAGTAAGATCTACTTCTTCTTTACCTCTAATATTAAAGCCTTCTGGTTCTGGCATATTTTCAAACCAAGGCTCAATTTTCATGTGTACTTGTGCAAACTGACCAGAACCACCAGATTGTTTTTTATGCCTGTAGTTTGCTGTTGCAGAACGTTGTATAGTTTCTCTATACTGAATTTTAGGTCTTTTAAATATTGCTTTTACGCCATATATGTTTTCTAAAGTCCAATTTATAGTTGCTAAATGTAATTCTCCTTGGCAACCTAAAAGAGTTTCTTTTGTTTCATTAGAATAACTTATTACAATTGTAGGATCTTGAGATTGTAAACGTTTTAAGGCTTCACTTAGTTTTTCTTCTTCTTTGATGATTTCTGCAAAAACAGCTTTTGTTACTCTAGCATCTGGATACTGAATTGGTTTTACAGTATATCCTTCTTTTTGGGTTGATAACGTATCATTTGTCTCCGTAAACTTTAATTTGGTAGTAGCACCAATATCACCTGTAGTTAATTTATCTACAGCTTCTTTATTTTTACCATCCATAATATATAATTGATTGATGGTTTCTGTTTCTCCGTTTCTACTATTGATCAATTTATCATTTACGTTTACTTCTCCTGCTTTTACTTTAAAGAAGTTTATTTGACCTAAATTTGGTTGATATATCGATTTGAAAACAAATAATACGGTATCTGCATCTTTGCTTCTAATTATTTCATTTCCTTCTACACTCTGTTCTTGTTTTAAATCTGATGCTGAAGGTGCCACATTATCTATAAAGCCCATTAAACGACCTGTACCCATATCATTTAAGGCAGAAACACAAAAAACAGGAAATACATCGTGATTTAACATTCCTGCTTTAATTCCTTTACGCATTTCATCTTCATTTAAAGTCCCTTTATCAAAGAAAAGCTCCATTAATTCCTCGTCGTTTTCTGCTGCTTTTTCTACGAGTTCATTATGGAGTTGATTGGCAATTTCAATTTGATCTTCAGGAATTGCTAATTTCTCTGGCCTTCCTCCTTCAGGTCCAAATTTGTACATTTTCATTTTTAGAACATCAATAATACATTGACTTCCATCTACTTTTAAAGGATATTGAATTTTTATAGCATTATTTCCCACTAACTGTTTTATACTGTTGAAGCTGTTTTCAAAATTGGCCAATTTATGGTCTATTTGATTAACCACAAAAAGTGTTGGTTTGTGGTATTTATCTACATAACTCCAAATAATTTCTGTACCTATTTCTACACCGTGTTTTGCATTGATTACTGTAGTTATTGTATCTGAAACTCTTATTGAAGAAATAATTTCTCCAATAAAATCATCTAAACCAGGAGTATCTATAATGTTAATCTTATAATTTCTCCATTCTGTATGTAATGGGGTTGCAAAAACAGAAGCTTGTCTTTCATGTTCAATTTCATGATAATCTGAAACTGTGTTTTTGTTTTCTATTGTTCCTCTTCTTTTAATAATTCCTGCCTCATATTGCATCGTTTCAGCTAACGTAGTTTTACCGCTATTGTGGGCACCTACAAAGACAACATTTTTAATGTGTTTATCATCATATACTTTCATACTCGTCAATTTATAAGATTACCCTATAAATTTAAAAAGATTATCATTTTTAAAACATGATTTTTATTAGGTTTTTAAATTATTAACATTTTTTGAGTAGTAAAGTTTATTTCTTTTAAAATGATGTGTATGAATTCTTTATCTGATCTCCTTTTTGAAGATATGATTGTTTTTATCACTTTTATTTTAGCAATAATTATGATTCTTTTTTTTGTTGTTTTTATGTATGCATAACAATTCTATAAAAACTACTTTTGCCAAATGCAAATTAAAAAGAAATCTGAAACTGAATTTATAATTGTAATGGCTTCTTTAATGTCTTTGGTGGCATTATCTATAGACGCCTTATTACCTGCCTTAAAAGACATTGGTTTGTCTGTAGGAATCACAGATTCTAAAGACAATCAATTATTAATTACCATGATTTTTTTAGGGTTGGGTTTTGGGCAATTAATATCTGGCCCTTTATCTGATAGTTTTGGTAGAAAACCTATCATTTATGTTGGTTTTATAGTGTTTGCTTTTGCAAGTTTGGTCTGTGTTTTTTCAACAAGCATAGAAATGATGGTTTTTGGTAGAATTTTACAAGGAGTTGGATTGTCTGCTCCAAGAACAATTAGTATTGCAATGGTTAGAGACCGTTTTAGTGGAAATCATATGGCAAAAGTAATGTCTTTTGTTGTGGTTATTTTTCTGCTAGTTCCTGTGGTTGCTCCTGCTATTGGTAAAGTAATGCTGAATTTATATGGATGGAAATTCATTTTTTATAGTCAATTGTTATTTGGACTTTTTGTGATGATTTGGGTGTGGAAACGCCAACCAGAAACATTAAAAAAAGCAAATCGAAAGAAAATTACATCATCACTTTTTATAGACGGAATAAAAGAGTTTTTGAAACACAAATATGCAGTTGTGTTCACGATATTTTCTGGTTTTGTTACAGGGTCTTTTATGGTATATTTAAGTGCTAGTCAGCAAATATTTCAAGAACAATATAATTTGGTTGAAGAGTTTCCGTATATTTTTGCTGGTTTAGCTATTGGTATTGGTTTGGCAACCTTTTTAAACGGAACATTTGTAATGAAATTAGGAATGTTTAAACTTGTTTCTATTTTTACAGTATTGTTTACGGTCATTCCATTGGTGTATATCTTTTTGTTTTATGGAGAGCCAAATCCTAGTAGTACCATTTTAATAGGATTCTTTGTGTTAGAGTTTTTTGCCTTAGGATTTTTATTTGGGAATACTAGAGCATTGGCAATGGAACCTATTGGTCATATAGCAGGAATTGGCGCAGCCATAAATGGTTTTGTATCTACTATTATGGCAGTTCCTATTGCGACTTATATTGGTAGTTTTATAGATACTACAGCTCTACCTCTATTTGTTGGTTTTTTTGTTTGTGGTAGTATTGCTATTTTATTAATTCAGTATTTAAAATTTTCTGATAAAAAATGAGTTTAGAAATTATTTTTGAAGATGAGTACATTTTATGTGTACATAAACCCAATAACATGTTGGTACATCATGCATTTCATTCTAGAAATCTAGCCGATGAAACTTCTCTTTTACAGTTCATTAAAGAAGAAACAGGATTAAAAGTATATCCAATACACAGATTAGATAGAAAAACTTCTGGAATTATTTTATTAGCAAAAGAGACAGCATATGTTTCTAAATTCCAAGATTTATTTACTACTGATGAAATTCAGAAAACATATTATGGAGTTGTTAGAGGTCATTCTCCAGAAACTAAAATTATAGATTCTCCTGTAAAAGGAAGAGATGCAAATGTGCACAAAGATGCATTAACACATTTGAAAACCTTGGAGAATATCACTTTAGATATCCCTGTAAAACCATATGATTCTTCTCGTTATAGTTTAGTTGAATTAACTCCAAAAACAGGAAGAATGCATCAATTACGTGTGCATTCTAATAAAATTAGTCATCCTTTAATTGGAGATGCAAAATATGGTGATAAAAATCACGATGTTATGTTTGATGAAAATTTTGGTTGGAAAAACCTTTTTTTACACGCAGGAAAGCTTGTATTTACACATCCTTTTACTTCTAATGAACTTACTTTAAAAGCTCCATTTCCAACAGATTGGATTGCATTATTTGAAGAGTTTTCTTGGAAAAATCCTTTAGATTAATCTTCTATTTTATAAGAATGACAAAAGTTAGCAAACAGGTTTAGCCTTGATTAACTCCGCGTTTATATTTTATTGAGTCGTGAATGCTTTGCATTTGAAATGACATCCTTTTTTAATGTCAGTTCGAGTGAATTTGCTTTTTTTTTGCAAATTTGTATCGAGAACAAATTAAAAAAGATATAACGAAAAGTAGGAAATAGCTGTAAGTAAAAAAAATCCTGCCAAAGCAGGATTTTATATTTTATTGATCTATTGATTGAGCATGAAAAGAGATTAATATTCCATCGTCAAAATTGGGTGTAATTTCTATAGGATTGCAACAAACTTCACAATCTTCAATATATATTTGTTGTTGAATGCTAGCATCTAGAATCATCGAAATCTCTTCCCAACAATGTGGACATTGAAAAAAATGTTCTGTTTCCACTACTCTTCAATAACTTTTAAAACTAGTTTTCCGTTTTTATCTCCAGAAAATAATCGTTGATAGGTTTCGGCAAAGTTTTCAATACCTTCATACACATCTTCTCTAGATTTTAATTTGCCTTCTTTTAACCAAATTCCCATTTGTTTTGCAGCAACAGCGTAATCTTTAGCATAATCCATAACTACCATTCCTTGCATTGTAGAACGAGTAACTAACAAAGATAAATAGTTACTTGGACCATTAATTTTACTTTTGTTGTTGTATTGAGAAATTGCACCACAAATTACCACTCTAGCATGCATTCTTAGTTTGCTTAAAGCAGCATCTAAAATTACGCCTCCAACATTGTCAAAATACACATCAATTCCTTTCGGGCACTTCTTTTTTAAAGCAGAATAAATATTCTCAGATTTGTAATCTATAGCATCATCAAAGCCTAATTCATTAATTAAATAATCGCATTTTTCTTTTCCACCAGCAATTCCAATTACTGTACATCCTTTAATTTTTGCAATTTGTCCAACGATGCTTCCTACTGCCCCTGCCGCACCAGAAACTAAAACAATATCTCCTTCTTTAATTTTACCAACTTCTGTAATTCCAAAATAAGCTGTCATTCCGGGCATTCCTAGTGTGCCAATATACATTGGCATTGGTGCCAAACGTTCATCTACTTTATACCAACCATCACCATTTGTAATGGCATATTGTTGTACACCACCCCAACTTGTCACACAGTCTCCTATTTCAAATTTCGGATTTCCATTATTTTGAATCACTCTACCAATAGAACCAGCTCTCATAACATCATCTATAGCAATTGGTGGAATGTAAGATTTTGTATCATTCATCCAACCACGCATTGCAGGATCTAAAGAAATATAATGGTGTTGTATTAATATTTCTCCTTCTTCTAGTTCTGGAACTGGGTTGGTTTCTAATTGCCAAGTATCTGCTTCTGGAACACCAGAAGGACGTTTTTTAAAGATGATTTGTTTGTTATTCATGAATGCTATTATTAATTTAAGATGCTAAATATACTTAATAATTATGTAAATCTAGTATTGCTTTTTCTAAGTTTGATTTGCCTAAATATTGTTGTTCTAAATCTGGTTGAAAAGGAATTGGAGTTTCTAAACTAGCCACTCTTTTTACAGGCGCGTCTAAATGCTCGAAACAATTTTCTGTAATTAATGCAGAAAGATCACTAGCAATTCCGCCAAAAAGAGAATCTTCTTGCACAATTATTGCTTTTCCGGTTTTCTTTACAGATTTATATAAAGTTTCTGTATCTAATGGTTGCAATGTTCTTAGGTCTATAAGATCTGCTGAAATTTTAGGTAGTTTTTCTAAAACGTCTAAAACCCAATGAATTCCTGCTCCATAACTAATAATAGTTAGCTGATTTCCTTCACTTAAAATGGCAGCTTTACCAATTTCTATTGTAAAGTAGTTTTCTGAAACATTTTGATAAATAGACCTATACAATGCTTTGTGTTCAAAAAACAACACAGGATTTGGGTCATTTATAGCTTCTATTAATAAGCCTTTTGCATCTTGAGGAAATGCAGGATATACCACTTTTAAACCTGGCACTTTTGTAAACCAAGCTTCATTAGTCTGACTATGAAAAGGCCCTGCTCCAACTCCTGCTCCACAAGGCATTCTTACCACAACATCTGCATTTTGTTGCCATCGATAATGAGATTTAGCCAATAAATTTACAATCGGATTAAAACCAGAAGAAACAAAATCTGCAAATTGCATTTCTACCACTGCTTTCATGTTATTTACAGATAATCCATAAGAAGCAGAAACAATTGCAGACTCACAAATGGGTGTATTTCTAACTCGTTCTTTCCCAAATTTTTCTACAAAACCATCAGTAATTTTAAAAACTCCTCCATATTCAGCTACATCTTGTCCCATGACCACTAAGTCATCATATGTTTCCATAGATTGCTTTAATCCGTCTGAAATAGCATCAATTAAACGTATTTTCTTCTTTTCTGTTGATGGATTAACAGATTTATAAATGTAAGCCTTAAAAACATCGTTTAACTCCGTTTCTAAATTTGGAGTAATTTTTTCTTCATCAAAAGCGATTTGTAAATGTTCATTAATTTCCTGAACAATTTCACTTTTATAATTTACTTCAATTTCATCTGAAAGAATTCCTTCATTTTTTAAGAACTCTTGGTAATTTTCTAAAGGATCTTTTGCCGCCCAGAAATCTAAAATATCTTGAGGAACATATTTTGTACCACTCGCTTCTTCATGACCACGCATTCTAAAGGTTTTAAA
>CBDUHF010000049.1:0-20069 GCA_965367085.1 uncultured Polaribacter sp. | reverse complement strand
AGACTTGTAAAAGCATCAAAACTTACAACAAATTATCAATAGAAATAACAGTAACCAAACCAAAAAAAACAATTATTAAACTAGAAAATAGTAAAATAACCTACTTATAGTAACTAATGCTTGATTGAATCAACTGAAATGAAGTAGAAAAAGAAATAATAAATAGTTGAAAATTATAAAACCACTTGAAAAAAGTCTTACTTTTTCTTCTTTTTACGTGCTTTCTTTTTTCTAAACTTAGAAAACATCTTCTTATATTCTTCTACATCTATGTAATTACTCTTCTCTGAAATGAGTTTCTTGAAATCAAAAGGCAATTTAGAATCTTGATATACTAATTTATCACTTTGAAATGCTCGTTGTAAAACATCTTCAATTAAAAAATCTTCGTTATTTAACTCTGGATGATATTCTGATTTTAATGAAAGTTTAAAAACATTGGCTGTTGTGTTATACCAAAATGCTTTCCACCCACTTCTTAATCCTTTTATATTATTGAAAGCTGTTAATCCAGTTTGACGATGAATTAACTTAATTAAGATTCTACCTTCTGTAGTAGTCATCTTTTTAATTTGATCTGTAAACTCTCCTTCTATATAATCTTGTATTAAACGTGTGTATTTTTTTCGTTTGCTTTTAGACTTTATTCTCTCTAACCTAATATTTAGAGAATCTAATCTTTCTGAGGCTAATTTAGCATAAGGATAGACCTTGAAAACTTTTCTACGAAACCAATAATAATAGCGAATATCTATTTGAGATTTAAATTTATGCTTTGGCAACAATGAAAACTCGTTTAACTCTACTAATAATGTATCTCCTGGTTTTACAAAAACATACTCGTCTAAAGATTTGGGCAAAGAATCTATTTCTCTTCTTTGTGAAAAAGTGAGAAATGAAATTGTCATTATATATATGTATAATATTTTTTTCAAGTTGTATTATAATTTGTATCGCGCGGACTAATAGAATAAATAGCTTTACTAATTTTTAGCCTGCAAAAAAAAGCCAAAAGTAAGTTTATCTAATCTTATCTATAAAATCTTGTTCTGAAATAATAGCAACACCTAAATCTTGCGCTTTTGTTAGTTTTGATGGCCCCATATTATCTCCTGCAACAATAAAATTTGTTTTCTTAGATATTGAAGAACTAACTTTTCCTCCATTATCTTCAATTGCTTTTTTTAATTCGTTTCTAGACATCTGATGAAAAACGCCAGAAACTACAAATATTTGTCCTTTTAATACATCTGTTTGATTTTCTAAACTTTCAGCAGAAACTTCTAATTGAACTCCAACAGATTTTAATCTGTTTATTAGTTGAATGTTTCCTAAATCTGATGAGAAATCTATTATGCTTTGTGCAATTCTATCTCCAATTTCATCTACATTTATGAGTTCTTCAAAAGTAGCCGTCATTAAACGATCTATCGATTTAAAATGTTTTGCTAGTTTTTTAGCAACCGTTTCACCTACAAAACGAATTCCTAATGCAAATAATACTTTTTCGAACGGAATTTCTTTTGACTTTTCAATTCCAAGAATCATATTTTCTGCAGATTTTTCTGCCATTCTTTCTAACGGAATAACTTGCTCTACTTTTAAATCGTATAAATCTGCATAGTTTTCTATTAAACCTTCTTTACGTAATAAATCTACAGTTTCACCACCTAAACCATCAATATCCATCGCTTTTCTGCTGATGTAATGCTGAATTCTACCTGTTATTTGTGGAGCACAACCAAACTCATTTGGACAATAATGCTTTGCATCTCCTTCTGTTCTTATTAATTCTGAATTACATTCAGGACAATGTGTTGCGTAAATTGTAGGTTCTAAATTCTCTGGGCGTTTTGTAAAATCTACTGCAATAATTTTTGGAATGATTTCTCCACCTTTTTCAACAAAAACAGTATCTCCTACTCTAATATCTAATTTTTCGATTTGATCTGCATTGTGAAGCGATGCTCTTTTTACAGTTGTACCAGCCAATTGTACAGGTTCTAAATTTGCTACTGGCGTAATTGCGCCTGTTCTACCAACTTGATATGTAATTTCATTTAAAACAGTAAATACTTGTTCTGCTTTAAATTTATAAGCAATTGCCCAACGAGGAGATTTTGCCGTATAACCTAACTCTTCTTGTTGCTGTAAATTATTTACTTTTACTACAACTCCATCAGTTTCATAAGGTAAATCGTGTCTTTTTTTATCCCAAGAAGTTATAAACTCAAAAACTTCGTCTATTGATTTTGCTAATGAAATTGTTTCTGGAACCTTAAAACCTACATTTCTGGCGTTTTCTAAACTCTCAAAATGTGTTTTATATTTTCTTTCTGATGTTACCACTTGATACAATAAACAGTCTAAAGGTCTTTTTGCAACTTCTGCACTGTCTTGCAATTTTAAACTTCCACTAGCAGTATTTCTTGGATTTTTATATTCTTCTTCTCCTTCTGCTAATCGCTGTTCATTCATTTTATTGAAACCATCTAAAGGCAAAATAATTTCACCTCTCATTTCAAAATCGTTAACAAAGTCTTTTTTTATTGATAAAGGAATAGAACGAATCGTTTTAATATTAGGAGTTACATCATCGCCTTGAAATCCATCTCCTCTAGTTACTGCTTTTACAAACTGACCATTTTCATACGTTAAGTTGATGGATGCTCCATCGAATTTTAGCTCACAAGTATATTCAATAGCTTCTGTTCCTAACATCTTTTGAACACGCTTTTCCCAATCTAACAAATCTTCTTTAGAATATGAATTACTTAAAGAATACATTCTGTTTTTATGCGTAACAGTATCGAAATTCTTAGTGATTTCTCCTCCTACTCTTTGAGTTGGAGAATTAGCATCGAAAAACTGAGGATTCTCTTCTTCTAATTTTTCTAATTCTTTAAGTTTAATGTCAAAATCAAAATCTGAAATTGAAGCATTATCTAATACATAATAGTTATAATTATGTGCATTTAATTCGTCTCGAAGCGATTGTATTTTCTGTTGGATTGTCATTAACTCTTAAAATATTTATTTACTACTTCGTTTTTGTACCTCTTAAAACACTTACGCCCTTTGGAAAAGGATTTCCAGAAGAACGTCTAAATGAAACTACTTGACCAACGTGCCAAATTGCATCTGCAATTGGACCATTAATTACATTCCAAAATGGAAGTTCAGTTTCGCCAAAAATCATTTTATACTCAGAAATATCTTTGCTTTCTCTTAAAATGTTACTTGCTTGTTGTAAAATTTCTAATGTTTTTTTACGCTTTTCTGCAAATGACATTTTTGGTTGTTTCTTTCCATTTGCTACTTTTAAAGTTGCGTTTAAGATTACTTGTGATAAACCTAAAATATGATCTATTGTTTCTTCTGATGTTCTTGCTGCTTCATTTGGCTTAAAAGCTAAATCTTTTTCTGTTAAACCTTCTGTTGCCCAATAATATCTAAAACCTAAACCATCTATCATTCTGCTTGCTGTTGTACCTGGAGTAAATTCTGTTGAAGCCTCTGGAATTTGATAGTATGGTAAACTTTCTTGTGCTTTTGTCATTAATGTAAATACTAAAAGAGTGAATGATAAGAATAGTTTCATTTGATTTCTTTGAAATGCTAAATTAAGGAAAAGTTTAGTTGTTTTAAACACTTAAAAACATAGATTATTTATTAATTTTTAGTTTTATAATTGCTGATAAATAGGTTTAGCCCTGATTGAAACGACATCCTTTTTATGCTTAACTGATTTTAGTGTTTGTTGTAAATAATTAAATTACTTAAGTTCATTAAAAGATGCTGAACTAAATTCAGCATAAAAAGATATAGTGGAAAGCAGGAAATAGCTTCTAAGACAAAACCCGAAACAAATTTGCTTCGGGTTTCTACATTCAACTTTTATTGAATGAATTTGCACTAAGAGTACTTTAATAATATGTAAATCTTCTAACTTTTGCTATATGTTTTGCCAAACGCATTACTTGGTGTGAGTAGCCATATTCATTGTCATACCAAATGTAAATTACGATTGATTCTTTGTCTGTAATTGTTGCTTTACTATCGAAAATTGAAGGTGCTGTTGAACCAATAATATCTGAAGAAACCAACTCATTATCTATAGAATATTTAATTTGCTCTACTAAATCTCCTTCTAAAGCTGCTTGTTTTATAATTGCATTTACAACATCTGTAGTTACCGGCCTTCTTAATTGCAAACTTAAAATTGCTAAAGATCCATTAGGAACTGGAACTCTAATTGCATTTGAAGTTAGTTTTCCTTTTAAAGTTGGCAACGCTTTTGCTACTGCTTTTCCTGCACCAGTTTCTGTAATTACCATATTTAAAGCTGCCGCTCTACCTCTTCTATATTTACTATGCATATTGTCTACCAAATTTTGGTCGTTTGTATATGCATGAATTGTTTCTAAATGTCCTTTTTTAATTCCGAAATTATCTTCTAAAACTTTTAATACTGGCGAAATAGCATTTGTTGTGCAAGAAGCTGCAGAAAATATATCTACTTTATCTGGGTTGTTTTGTTTATGATTTACACCATGCACAATATTTGGAATTCCTTTTCCTGGCGCTGTTAATAACACTTTGCTTGCTCCTTTTGCTACTAGATGTCTTTTTAAAGCAACATCATCTCTAAAAGCTCCAGTATTATCTATAATTAAAGCGTCATTTATTCCGTATTTTGTATAATCGATGTCTTCTGGCTGATTTGCAGAAATCATATAAACTGTTGTTCCGTTTATTATTAACGCATTGTTTTCTGCATCTACCTGAACAGTTCCAAGAAAATCTCCATGAACAGAATCTATACTTAATAAGGATGCTCTTTTTTCTAAAACAGTTTCATTAATTTCTCCACGAGTAACAATTGCTCTTAACCTTAATTGAGAACCTTTTCCCATTTTAGTCATTAACTCTCTTGCTAATAAACGCCCAATTCTACCAAAACCATATAAAACAACATCTTTTGGCTGAATAACTTTTTTTGCTGTTGCTCCTTTTAACTTGTTTTGAATAAAGGCAACTTTATCTTTTGCTTTTTTGGGGTTTAAATAACATTCATATGCCAATTTACCAATATCTAATTTTGATGATGGTAATTCTATTTGCTGAATTGCTTTAGCAATTGCCAAAGCATCATGAATAGAGATTGGTTTATTTACAAACTCTTTAGCATAATCTATTAACTTTAAAACCTCACTGGCTCTTTTATCTACTAATGGATTTCTAAACAAAACAAGTTCTATAGATTTATCATACCATAAATCATTTACAATATTGATAAATTCTACTGTTGCTCTTCTTTTTGTTGCTTGTGATAAAACTTCTTCGTTGTAATTTACTAATTTCTTCATAGTTGTGTTGAACTAAAAATTTATTTCCGGCAAAAGTATTTCTTTTTTTAAGAATACGAAATCGATTTCGTAAAGTTTTCGTAAATAAAAAAATCCCGATTAAAAATCAGGATTTTAAATTTTAATTAGTTTTGTTTTTTATCTAAAAGCGTAACGCTCTTTTTCTCCGTTTAAATTAATAACTTCAATGTAAATAGGGTTTCCATTTTTATTTGCACTATCTAGCGTTGAAGCTGCTTCTGTAGCACTAGTTACTGATTTTTTGTTAATCTTAGTAATAATAAAACCTTCCTTAACTCCATAATAAACAAGACTTTTATTCGCATTTCTTAAAATTTTTGCGCCTCCTTCTAAATCATATTTTTTTCTTTCCTTTTTTGTTAAGTCTTTTAAAATAATATTAAAACTTCTAGACACAAAAGTATCTTTCTTACTCAACTTAACTTTCTTAGTTAAAAACTCACCATCTCTATCTACAGTTATGTTTACATATTCACCTGGTCTTTTAGCTGTTAATTGTCCTCTTAATTCAGAAAACTTAGAAATTTTTACATTATTTACTTTCATAATAACATCTCCAGATTTTAATCCAGATTTCTCAGCACCACTTCCTTTAGATAATTCACCGATTTTAACTCCTTCAATATTAATATCTGAACTGTCTACATTAATTCCTAAAATAGCTTCTTGCACAGACCCAAATTCTAGTAAATCGTCTACAATTTTCTTAGCAATGTTAGATGGCACTGCAAAAGAATATCCAATAAATGAACCTGTCCTAGATGAAATTGCTGTATTAATTCCAACTAATTCTCCTCTTGTATTTACTAAAGCTCCACCACTATTTCCTGGGTTTACAGCTGCATCTGTTTGTATAAAAGAATCTATTGCAGAGTTTCCTTCTAAATCTCTTCCTTTTGCACTTACAATTCCTGCAGTTACTGTAGATGTTAAATTGTAAGGATTACCAACTGCTAAAACCCACTCGCCTACTTTTATATTATCTGAATTTGCAAAAGGAATATAAGGTAAATCAATTCCTGCATCAATTTTTAACAATGCAATATCATTTTCTTTATCAGCACCTATTAATTGAGCTTTATACTTTTTTCTATTATTTAAAGTAATTTCTAATTCACTTGCTCCTGCAATTACATGATTATTCGTAACAATATAACCATCAGAAGATATTACAACGCCACTTCCTGTTCCAACTTGTTCATATTTTTTTCCACCACTTTGGTTTCCAAAAAAAAGGTCTAAAGGATTAGTTTGTGTTTTAATTGCTGTATTCTTAACATGAACAACTGCATGCACAGTATTTTCTGCAGCAACAGTAAAATCTATTGAGGCATTAACAGAACTCGATTTATTTAAGGCTGGGTTATAACTTGCAGTTACCGTTTGCATTGGTTGAGAAATTGTCCTTTCAACAATTACTTCCTCATTAAATAACATTTTATAACCTCCTAAGGTTAATGCGCCTCCTAAAACTGCCATTCCTAAAAAACTAAAAAATTTCTTCATATTCTTATCTTTTTTTTAATTACTCAAATATACAATTTTAACATTTTCAAAAAATCTGTTTAACTTGTTTTTAACGCTTTTTAAGTGTGTTTTAACAATCCTTTTTTGAAACCTAAATGATTATATTTGCAGCAATGAATATAGACTTTTACAAATATCAAGGAACAGGAAATGATTTTGTTATGATAGATAACAGAACAAATATATTTCCAATAGAGAATATTAAAGTGATTTCTCATTTATGTGATAGACACTTTGGAATTGGCGCAGATGGAATTATTTTAATTGAGAATGATGCAAATTTCGATTTTAAAATGATTTATTTTAATGCTGATGGGAGTCAAACTTTCTGTGGTAACGGAGGAAGATGTGCAGTTGCTTTTGCTAAATTCTTAGATATTATAGATGCTAAAACAACTTTTATAGCTGTTGATGGAGAACATTTGGCAGAAATTGAAAATGGAATTGTTTCTTTAAAAATGATTGATGTAGATACTATCGAAGTTTATGAAAATCATGTTTTTACTTATACAGGAACACAACATCATGTTGAACTTGTAGATAATTTAGAAAATTTTCCTGTATTTGAAAAAGGAAAAGAAATTAGATATTCTTATGATGCACCTGGAAGTAATATAAATTTTGTTCAGCAAATAGATGATACTTCTTTTAGAGTGAGAACTTATGAAAAAGGTGTAGAAGATGAAACTTTAGCCTGTGGTACTGGAGTTACTGCAGTTGCAATTGCAATGCACAAAACAGGAAAAACAAAAAACAACTTTATAAAATTACCTGTTGAAGGTGGAAATCTTGAAGTTTCTTTTATTGAAAAAGATGGAGTTTACAAAAACGTATTTTTAAAAGGACCTGCTCAATTTGTTTTTAAAGGAAGTGTAACAATCCAATGAAAACATTAAAAGGAGATCATATAAACCTACGTGCTTTAGAGCCAGAAGATTTAGAATTTCTATTTGAAATAGAAAATAACGAATCTTTTTGGGAAGTTAGCCATACCCAAACTCCGTTTTCTAAATATATTTTGAAACAATATTTAGAAAATGCTCATTTAGATATTTTTGAAGCTAAACAATTGCGTTTAATTATTGAAGAAAAATCTACTAATGAGAAATTAGGAATGATAGATTTATTTGATTTTAATCCTATGCACAAACGTGCAGGAATAGGTATTCTGATTCATCCTGATTTTCAAAAAAAAGGTTTTGCATCTGAAACGTTGTCTTTAATAATAGACTATGCTTTTAAGTTTCTTAATGTTCATCAATTATATGCAAATATTACTACAGACAATTCTAAAAGCATTTCCTTATTTAAGAAGCACAAATTTCAAGAAATTGGTATTAAAAAAGATTGGATTTTATCCGAAGGAAAATTTAAAGATGAAATTTTATTTCAACTAATAAAATCATAATTTTACAAATTATTTTAAATCACAGAAATTGAGTAAAAAATTTATATTCGCCGTTATAGCAACCATCGTATTTGTTGGTGGAGTTATCGTATACAATTATTATCAAAAAATATTTGGAGAAGCAATTACAAAAGACACTGTACTTTATGTAAAATCTTCTGATAGTTTGATGGATATTAAAGATAATATTACTGATTACTCAAAACATCTTAATACTTTTTTGTTGGTAGCTGCAAAGAAGAACTTTTCTAAACCAAAATCTGGAAGATATGTCTTAACAAAAGGGATGTCTAATAATGATTTAGTTAATTTATTAAGAAGCGGAAATCAAACTCCTATTAAATTATCCTTTAACAATCAAGATACTTTAGAAAAATTAGCGGGAAGAATAGCTGAACAATTAGAAACAGATTCTATTTCTCTTTTAAACAGTTTTAAAGACAAGGAGTTTTTATCAAAAAATAACCTAACAGAAAAAACCGTACTACAAATATTTATTCCCAATAGTTATGAATTCTATTGGAATACTTCTGCAGATAAATTTAGAAATAAAATTTTTAAAGAATACAATCGATTTTGGAATGCAAGTAGGTTGCAGAAAGCAAAATCTTTAAATTTATCTAAAGATGAAGTCATTACTTTAGCTTCAATTGTTCAGAAAGAAACCGCACAAAAATCTGAAAGACCAATTGTTGCAGGTTTATATTTAAATAGACTTAAAAACGGATGGCCTTTACAAGCAGATCCTACAATTATATATTGTGTAAAAGAGAAAAAAGGACAAGATTATGTGGTAAAAAGAGTATTAACTGCAGACTTAGAAATAAAATCTCCTTACAACACTTATAAAAACAAAGGATTGCCTCCTTCTTTAATTGCAATGCCAGATATTTCTGCAATTGATGGCGTATTAAATGCAGAAAAACATAACTATTACTATATGTGTGTGAATGTAGAAAAATTAGGTTTTCACGCCTTTGCTAGTTCACTTTCTCAACATAATAGAAATGCAGCCAAATATCATAGATGGTTAAATAAACAAGGAGTAAATAGGTAGTAGTTTTAAGTTAAAAAATATTTAAAATCAATTTTGAAGTCAAAAAAATTAGCTCTTTTTTTATTATTATTTGTATCAACAACATATTGTTACTCACAAACTTCATCATTTTTTAAAAAATCTGATACTTTAAATACAAAAAGAAGAAACAGCATTATTATTTCTGAAAGTATTTTTGCAGTAGGTACATTTTTTGCATTAAATCAACTCTGGTATAAAGATTACAAACGTTCTGGTTTTCATTTTACAAATGATAATAACCAATGGAAACAAATGGATAAAGTTGGTCATTTGATGACTTCTTATTATATAGGTAAAGTAGGAATGGAAGCATTAAATTGGGCTGGTGTTTCTAAAAAAAATCAATTAATTTACGGAGCAACTTATGGTTTCTTTGGTTTAACTCTTGTAGAAACTTTAGATGGATTTTCTGAAGAATGGGGAGCTTCTGCTGGTGATATTTTAGCAAATGCAGCCGGAACTGGTTTATTAATTGGTCAAGAATTACTTTGGGATGAACAACGAATTACAGTAAAGTACTCTTTTCATCAAACAGGTTTTGCAAAACAAAGACCTAATATATTAGGAGAAAATTTTTTACAACAATCTATAAAAGATTATAACGGACAAACTTATTGGCTTTCTGCAAACATTTGGTCTTTTAACAAAGAAAGCGCCATTCCAAAATGGTTAAATGTTGCTGTTGGTTATGGTGCAGAAGGAATGTTATATGGAGAAAATTTAGCAACAAACCCAATAGTACAAGATCCTTACAGGCAATTTTACTTAAGTTTAGACTTAGATTTGACAAAAATTAAGACAAATTCGGAATTCTTAAAATCTGTCTTTTCTGTTGTTAATTTCATAAAGATTCCTGCTCCAACGTTAGAAATTAACTCTAAAGGTCAATTGAAATTCCATTATTTGTATTTTTAGCAAACTTTAACATATTGAATATCAACAGATTTAAAATAAGTAGTAATTTTGCACCGCAAAACAGAAAGATTATTTTTTATCAAAAAGTTTTTATTATTATTTGGCTTGTTTTTACTTTTTATCAACGCAACTTCTGTTGATGTAAAAACCGTTTCATTTCCAAAATATATCAATTATAACATTCCTTATTTACAAAAAGATTTTGTAGGTTTTAAAGAAGCTGTTGCTTTTAAAGAATCTCAAGGAAAATATACTGTTGTAAACACATTAGGTTATTTAGGAAAATATCAGTTTGGAAGAACTACTTTAGAAAGATTTAGAATTTATAATACTCAAGAGTTTTTAAGAAATCCAGAATTACAAGAAAAAGCATTTGCTGCTTATTGTTCTGTAAATAAATGGATTTTAAGAAAAGACATAAAACGTTCTGTTGGTAAAACAATAAACGGAATTAAAATTACTGAATCTGGTATTTTAGCAGCAGCACATTTAAGTGGTGCTGGAAATGTAAAGAAATTCTTACGAAGTAATGGAAAACAACGTTTTTCTGATGCTTATGGAGCATCTATTCAATCTTACTTAAAAAAGTTTGGCGGTTATGATGTTTCTAATGTAATCGCAGATAGAAAAGCTTCTGTTTAATTACTTTTGAATTATAAAAATTGCTGGCTTTTTATGTAAATCTGGTTGCTGATGCTTCCATTCACTCACTAGCATTGTTTTAATGTATTCTGTTGGTAACGTAATATCAGAAGCAATACACAAACTAGTATTAGGTGTTAAAGCGGCTTTTAAATCTGCAAACATCTTTTCATTTCTGTAAGGAGTTTCAATAAAAATTTGAGATTGACCTTTATCTTTAGACAACTTTTCTAAATCTTTAATTGCCTTTTTTCTTTCTCCTTTATCAATTGGTAAATATCCGTTAAAAGCAAAATTTTGTCCATTCATTCCAGAACTCATCATTGCCATTAAAATAGAACTTGGCCCTACTAAAGGAACCACTTGAATATTATTTTGATGTGCCATTTTTACAATACTTGCTCCTGGATCTGCAATTGCAGGTACTCCAGCTTCAGAAAGCAAACCAACATTAACTCCTTGTTTACAAACATCTAAGTATGTTCTTGTTTCTAATTCTTCTGCATATTTGTCTAACAACATTATTTGCAAAGAAGGTTGCGATTTTTTTGGTGATATTTTCTTGATAAATCTTCTTGCTGATTTTTCATTTTCAACAATATAATAATCAATTTGTTCTACCACTTTTTTAACTGATAAAGGCATTACTTCTAAAGGTTCTGTATCTCCTAAAGTTGTTGGAATTAAATAAAGTTTACCAATCATATTATAGTTTTTTTGATATTATAGTACAAGCTTCATCTAACATTTTATAAACCTTTTCAAATCCTTCTTCTCCTCCGTAATAAGGATCAGGAACATTTAAATTTTTAGTTGAATTAGATGCTTTCAAAATTAATTGAACCTTCTCTTCATCTTTTGATGTTCTTGCTAAGTTTAAAATATTTTGATAATTACTATCATCCATCACATAAATAAAATCAAAAGTATCGAAGTCTGAAACAGCAAATTGTCTAGCTCTTTGATTTGTTATATCTAGTCTATTTTTTCTAGCAACTTCAATAGCACGTTCATCTGGTAAATTTCCAATATGATATGCTCCAGTTCCTGCAGAATCTACAAATACTTTAGTTGCATTTACTTTAGACTGCAAAATACCTTCTGCTAATGAAGAACGACAAATATTCCCCAAGCAAACCATTAGTATTTTTACCATGTAAGATGATTTTTTTTTAGAAAGTTAACTTCTTGGTAAGATCGTCAACGTATTTTCTAAATTGTTTATCAGTTTCAGTCAAATTATCAACAGTTTTACAAGCATGTAATACAGTTGCATGATCTCTTTGTCCGATTTGATTTCCAATACTTGCCAAAGAAGTTTTTGTTAAACGCTTCGCAAAAAACATTGCTAATTGACGCGCTTGAACAATATGACGTTTTCTAGTTTTAGATTGTAAAGTAGCTACATCCATATCAAAATACTTAGAAACTTCTTTTTGAATATAATCTATAGAAACTTCTTTCTTAGTATTCTTAACAAACTTGTCTACAATCTGTTTTGCTAATTCTATTGAAAATTCTCTTCTATTAAAAGAAGCTTGCGCAATCATAGAAATGATAACACCTTCTAATTCTCTAACGTTAGATTTAATATTTTTTGCAATATATTCTATAATTTCCTCAGGCATTTCTACACCATCTCTGTACAATTTGTTTTGTAAGATAGAAATTCTAGTTTCATAATCTGGTGCTTGTAATTCTGCAGATAATCCCCATTTAAAACGAGATAATAAGCGTTGCTCAATATCTTGCATGTCTACAGGTGCTTTATCTGAAGTTAAAATTACTTGCTTTCCATTTTGATGTAAATGATTAAATATGTGGAAGAAAACATCTTGTGTTCCTGCTTTTCCTGATAAGAATTGTACATCATCAATAATTAAAACATCAATCATTTGATAGAAATGAATAAAGTCATTTCTTGTATTTGATTTTACAGAATCTATAAATTGTTGTGTAAATTTTTCAGAAGAAATATACAAAACAGTTTTGTCTGGATATTTATCTTTGATATTAACCCCAATTGCATGAGATAAATGCGTTTTACCTAAACCAACTCCACCATAAATTAATAATGGATTAAAAGACGTCCCACCTGGCTTATTGGCAACTGCTATACCTGCAGAACGAGCTAATCTATTAGAATCTCCTTCAATAAAATTATCAAAATTGTAATTAGGATTTAATTGTGATTCTATTTTTACTTTTTGTAATCCTGGAATTACAAAAGGATTTCTTAATTCTCTTTTATTAGATTCTAAAGGAATTGTAACTTTTTGTGGCTTTAACGGATCTCTGTTAGAACTAGGGATTTTTACAATTTGTGGTCTATTACTACTGTAATTATTTTCCATCTTAACATCGTAAATCAATTTGGCATCATTTCCTAATTGTCTTACTAATGCAACTCTTAATAATTTAATATAATGTTCTTCTAACCATTCGTAAAAAAATTTACTCGGTACTTGAATTGTTAATGCTTCTCCAGAAAGTTTTACTGGCTTTATTGGTTCAAACCAGGTTTTGTATGCTTGTGGTTTTATGTTATCTTTAATAAAAGACAAGCATTCAATCCACACTGAATCAGCAGTTATATTCATTCTAAATTATAGTAATTACTTGAGTTAATATTTGTTCTAAAAATGGTATTTACAGACCCTTTTTTTAAGCTATACAAAAGTGTGAATAAAATTCAGTATAAAAAAATCAATTTGCTATTGATTATTAACTTTTTTTTACGTAAAATGGTAAAAAACAAAAGCGTTTAGATATATTGAAAAAATCATCAACAAAAACCAGAATTAGATATTCTGAAACCGACCAAATGGGTGTAGTTTATCACGGAAACTATGCTCAATTTTTTGAATTAGGCCGAACAGAATGGCTTCGTACTTTAGGAGTCACATACAAAGATATGGAAATCAGCGGAATAATGCTTCCTGTGATCTCTATAAATTTTAAATTTATAAAATCTGCATTGTATGATGATGTTTTAACGATACATACTTTTCTTAAAAAAAAGCCATTAGTTAAAATAGAGTTTGAATATGAAATTGTAAATCAGAATGAAGAATTAATTTGTACCGGAAGTAGTGTTTTAGCTTTTATGAATTCAAAAACAATGAAACCAACAAAATGTCCAGATTATTTGTTGAAAAGTTTAGGTTACTAATTTTATAATATCAACTTTATATAAATCATCAAAAATTTTAAATATAGATGCTGCATCCTTTTTTCTAACAGAAATTATATACTCACAATTTAGCTCTAATTTTTGAGAGATAATATTTAGATTTTTCTCTTTTACGATTCGCATTACAGCATTCATTAAATCGTAATTAAAAGTTAACTTATAATCTATATTAATTGTTTTTTCTAAAATATCTGAGACTTGCAAAGTCATTTGAGCAGAAGTTTTATAAGCGGAGATTAAACCTCCTACTCCTAATTTTGTGCCACCAAAATAACGAACAGAAACGATTAAGACATTTGTAACTTCAAAAGATTGTATTTGCCCATAAATTGGCAAACCTGCAGAATTGTTTGGTTCTCCATCATCATTTGCTCTAAATTTAATCTTTTCTATTCCTAATTGATAGGCATAACAAAAATGACGAGCAGAATGATGTTTCTTCTTTAACTCTTCTAAACAATCTTTTACATCATCTTCTGTTAAAACAGGAAAAGCATATCCAAAAAACTTACTCCCTTTTTCCTTAAAAAGAGTTTCCTCAGAAGGAGTTAAAATTGTTTTGTAAACATCATTTTCCATTAAGCAAAAGTGACTAATAAAATACCAATAATTGCCAAAGCAACTCCTATTTTGTTTTTTAAACTAAATTTTTCTTTAAAAAGAATCAATCCAACTAATGTAGAAACAACAACGACTCCTACATTGTTAATAGTAAACAATACAGAACTTTCAAAACCATCAGTTTGTAAAGCTTTTATTAAAAATACAATGGAAAAATAGTTAGGAATTCCTAAAACAATACCTGCAATTATATTTTTAACACCAAAAGCTTCTGGCTTTTTTATAGATTTAATTATCAAAATCAAGATTCCAAATAAAGCTGCTATTCCAAATAAACTTCCAGAAAAAATAGAAACATCTCCTTTTGGAACATAATTTACTTGCACATATTTTAATGTTGTATCAATAGTTCCTGAACCTAAAAAAAGCAAAATAGGAAACAAAATACTCGCTCCTTCTACTTTGTTTTTTTCTTCTTTTACAGAAGCTAAATAAACAGCAACTAAAGCAATAATAATTCCTATAACTTTTAAAATAGTAACAGACTCATTGTATAAGAAAATGCCAAACAGAATGGGTACAACTACAGACATTTTACCTGCAACAGAGGCCACTGAAACTCCGTTTTTCTGCGCAGTTAATGCCATAACAAAGAAAATAGAAACGAATAATGCTCCTAAAACTAGAGATCCAAAAAACCAAGATTGACTAGGGATTTCTGCAAGTGGAATACTTGTTTCTGCCAAACCAAAACCTAATGCAAAGGCTACTAAATAGTTAACAAGAATCGCCTTTAAAGTATCAACTTTATAAATTCCAAAATATTTAAAAATTACAAATAATGATGTTGCAAAAAGAATACTTAACAATAAATATACCAAACCTTATACATGTTTTTTTGTGAATAATTCGACTACATCTTCTTTGCCCGGAATTAAATTCCAAACATGAATCCCTAATTTATTCGCAGCAACTGTATTTTCATCTAAATCATCTACAAAAAGCGTTTCTTCAGCTAATAAATTGTTCTCATTTAAAACAAATTCAAAAATTTCTGAATCTGGTTTTCTAAAATGAATTTCATGTGATAAATAAAACTTTTCAAAACAATTTTTAAACTCTGAATACAATGTTTTACCCCAATTTTTCTGAACCCAAGAAATATGTAATTCATTTGTATTGCTTAATAAAAACAGTCTATAATTTTTATTTTCTGATAATTCTTTTAAAAACTTTAATCTACTTTCAGGAAAATCTAACAAAATAGCATTCCAAGCATCAACTAATTGGTGCTTTTCTATTTTTGGAAATTTACTTTGATAAAAACCAATAAATTCATCCGTAGAAATAAGTCCTTTTTCATATTGATGATATACAGACATCATTTCTTCTGAAATCTCTGTAACGCCCAATCTTGCCATTTCTCTATAAGTTGCTGGCTTATCTAAATTGATAAAAATATCTCCAAAATCGAAAATAATGTTTTTAATCATTCTTATATATTTTTAAAACATCGTTTTTGATGTTTATTTCTTCATTAATAATTGCACTAAAACCAGGAGATTTCACTCCCTCTTCAAACTCAGTTCCACCAACAAAAACTCTAGCTTCATCCCATAAGTTTTCGTCTATAAAAGTTTGTAAAGTCTGTGATCCTCCTTCTATAATTACAGATTGAATTTTGTGTTTTTGCAGAACTTCACAAATTTGAGAAGCTACATTTTTAGAAAAATCTATTTGTTCAAAAATTAGTTCTCGACTGGTCTCTAACTGACAATCTTCCTTTTCAGTAAACACAATTGTTTTTACACTTTTATCAAAAATAGCTGCCTTATTTGAAATTCGTAAACTTTTATCTAATACAATTCTAATAGGATTATTTCCAGACCAAGTTCTAACATTTAATTTAGGATTATCTGCAATTACAGTATTTGTTCCCACTAAAATAGCATGCTCTTCACTCCTCCATTTATGAACTAATTGTTGAGAATATGTATTTGTAATCCAAACTGGTTTTTGTTCATGTTTTGTTTTTGGGGCAATAAATCCATCTTTTGTTTCTGCCCATTTTAAAACAACAAAAGGTCTTTTTTTATCCTGAACACAGAAAAAACGCTTATGATGTTCTCTACATTCTATTTCTAAAACACCTGTAATTACATTAATTCCTGCTTTTTCTAATCTTTCAATTCCTTTACCAGCAACCAAAGTATTAGAATCTACACAACCAATTACTACATTTTTCAATTGATGTTTTACAATTAAATCTGCACAAGGAGGTGTTTTTCCAAAATGAGCACAAGGTTCTAAGGTTACATAAATAGTAGCTTCTTTTAAAAGTTCTTTATTTAAAACCGAATTTATTGCATTTACCTCTGCATGATTTTTACCATAAGATGATGTAAAACCTTCACCTATAATTTTATCTTGATACACAACTACTGCGCCAACAGAAGGATTGGGACGTGTAGTTCCAATTCCGTTTTTAGCAATTTGCAAACATCGTTTTATGTAAGTTTTGTGACTGATACCTAAGAATTAAAATTTAATTTCCTGAATTTGATCAACAGGATAAACACTAGAAAACCCAAAAACTTTATATTTTATATCTCCTTTAAATTGAACTTTAACAGATTTACTTATAATAGAATTTAATAAACCACCTAAAATTCCGTTTTCATTACTCTCTAAAATTTTTCTGGTAGGAATTACAGCCGTTAATGGAATTATAAATTCTTTTCTTGCTGGCACCTTAAATTCATCAGAAAAAACTTGTGCAACCTCTGCTCCATTTACAATAACTTTTATTTCATCTGTAGAAATTTCACCTCCAACATCATTAGGGTTTTCAAAAAAAGCTTCAGCTTTTAATCTAATTGTATCAGACTTAAAACTTAAAACCTTAATGTTATCAACCTTAATAAAAACAGGTTTCTTTTTCACAGAACAACTGCTTATCAATAAAAATAAAGCAGAAAAATATAGTAGTTTTTTCATCAAAGATTTTTAAATTTTTAGGTAACTTGCTCGTGCAAAAATACAGTAATAAATGACAACTCAAGATTTTATCATTAGAGAAATCCAACCACAAGATAATGCTGAAATTGCTAAGGTAATTAGAAATGTTTTAGAAGAGCTGAATGTGCCAAAAGTTGGAACAGCTTATGAAGATAGCGCCACAGATAAAATGTATGAAAACTATCTGAAAGAAAAAACCATTTATTTTGTAGTTGAACATAATAGTAAAGTTGTTGGTGGTGCTGGAATTGCGCAATTAGATAATTATGAAGGAAATACTTGTGAGCTACAGAAAATGTACTTTTTACCTTTAGTTAGAGGAAAAGGAGTTGGTACAAAACTAATTGCTGCTTGTTTAGACAAAGCTAAAGAATTTGGGTTTGAAAATTGTTATTTAGAGACAATGCCTTACATGCATGCTGCCCAAAAATTATATAAAAAAAACGGATTTATTTCCCTTGAAAAACCAGTTGGAAACACAGGACATTATTCTTGTAATGTTTGGATGATTAAAAAAATATGATCTTAAAAGAATTTAAAACTTTTTTCTCTGAAGCGCTTTCAGAAATTTATCCACAGACAGAAATAGATACTTTTTTCTTTCTCTTAATTGAAGAAAAACTAGAGTTACAAAGAATAGACACTGTTTTAAAACCAAATTTTGAAATTACATCAGCTATATTTAAAGAATTACAAGTAATTATAAATAGATTAAAAAAGGAAGAACCAATCCAATACATTCTTGGTAAAACAGAATTTTATGGCTTACCTTTTTTTGTTGATAAAAATACGTTAATTCCCAGACCAGAAACAGAAGAATTAGTAGAATGGGTTCTAAATGAAGTTAAAAATTTTGAAAATTATAACACTAAAAATCTTTCTATATTAGATATAGGAACTGGAACTGGCTGCATTCCTATTTCAATAGCAAAAAACTTACCTAACTCTTATATTTCTGCAATAGACATTTCTAAGAACGCCTTAAATATTGCAAAACAAAATGCTGTTTTAAATGAAGTTAAAATTGATTTTCATGAAATTGATATTTTAAATGCAGAGAAATTAAATCAAAAATTTGATATTATTATTTCAAATCCACCTTATGTTAGAGAATTAGAAAAAGCAGAAATAAAAAATAATGTTTTACAAAACGAACCGCATTTAGCGTTGTTTGTAGATGATAATAATCCTTTAATATTTTATGATAAAATTGCCAATTTAGCTAAGAATTTTCTTACTGAGAGAGGAATTCTGTTTTTTGAAATAAATCAGTATTTAGGAAATAAAACTCTAAAGATGTTAGAAATTAAAGGTTTCAAAAACATTGAATTGCGCAAAGATTTGTTTGGAAATGAAAGAATGATAAAAACGGGTATTAATACCCGTTTTTAAGTAAATGTTAAAAAAACTGTTAAATTTTATCTATATTTACTACAGCTAAACACCCAACCAAATGACAACTTTTTCTAATCTCCCAACAAAAGAAGCACCACCAATCCCCAAATTGTACTTGATTTTTTTATGATTTTTTTTTAACAAATTATTTATCTTTCCCTAAGATGAGCTTATTGTTTATTCTTGGATTTTAGATATAATATATTTCATAGAATATAACAATTACAAAGCTTTTTCATGTTATCCCCAAAAATAAATCTAACATTTATATTTGCGCTTTTTAGTTTAATTTTTTACCAAAAAAATTACGCTGGAACAAATTTTTCAAGCACAAAAGAAGAATTTAATCCCATAGAATATAGTCTACTATATTATAAAAACTCAGCCAGTAGCTTAGATAAAAACATATTAAATTACACCTTTAAAAAAATGCCTAAGAGTAATAGTCTTGGGTTTTTAAACGGTGAATATTGGTTTCAATTAACAATAAATAACGCAGAAGATTACAAAAATTTAATAGCCTATATACCAACACATAACATTAATAGAATTGATATTTACCAACTAATAAACAATCAATTAGAATATATTTCATCTACAGGAAATAGTGTGCGTCAAGAAGACCTTTCTGTAAATTATAAGTTTCCAGCTTTTAAAATAAATACATCAAACAAAACGGTATACTATCTAAAAGTAGATTTTCCTAATGAAGCAAATTTTCCTATAAAAATTATCCCTGAAAAAAGTTTTGTTTCATATATTATGAATAAGAAAACAATAAATAGTTTTTATTACGGATCTGCAATAATGATTATTTTGTTAAATCTTAATTTCTTTTTTAAATTTAGAGATAAGACTTATTTGTATTACATGTTGTTTCTATTATCACTAATGATTAACTTCTTATTGTATGATGGTTCTTTAATAAATGTATTTAGAAAT
>CBDUHF010000048.1:0-20410 GCA_965367085.1 uncultured Polaribacter sp. | reverse complement strand
TTTTTGTAAGATAATCAACCAAAAGGTTTTTTGTAAACTGTTCGCTTTCATAATGGCCAATATCTGCTAATAAAATGCTGTTTTCAGCCTTAAAAAAGTCATGATATTTAAAATCTGCACTCACATAAGCATCAGCTCCAGCTCTTTTTGCATTAGAAATAGCAAAACTTCCAGATCCACCTAAAACTGCAACTTTTTTTATATTTTTATGCATGAGTTCAGAATAACGCACACATTTTGTATTCATGGTATGTTTTAAATATAGTAAAAAATCTTTTTCTTCCATGGCAGTTGTAAGTTCACCAATCATTCCCATTCCTATATTTTGATGTATATTTTCTGTGGTAATTAATTCGTAAGCAATTTCTTCATATGGATGATTGTCTTGTAAAGCTTTTAAAATTGTTGCTTCATTTTTACTTTCAAAAACAACACTAATTTGTGTTTCTTTTTCTGTATGCAAAACTCCTTTTTTACCAATAGTAGGATTAGAGTTTTCATTACCTTTATATGTTCCTTCTCCTGTAATATTAAAAGAACAGCTATCATAATTACCAATATTTCCTGCACCAGCTTTAAAAAGCGAATTTCTTAACGCTTCTGCTTTGTCTGATGGAACAAATGTGGTTAGTTTTTTTATAATTCCTTTTTTAGGAATTAATATTTTAGTGTTTTTAAGACCTAAAACTTCACACATTTTTGCAGAAACTCCGTTTTTAGAATTGTCTAAAGCAGTATGAGTTGCATAAATAGCAATATTATTTTTTATGGCTTTTAAAACCACACGTTCTACATAAGAGTTGCCGTTTAGTTTTTTTAATCCTCCAAAAATAATAGGATGAAAACTAATAATTAAGTTACAATTTTTAGCAATAGCTTCATCTACAGTTTCTTCTAAAGTGTCTAATGTAACTAAAACGTTTGTAATCTCTGCTTGATAATTGCCAACTAATAAGCCTACATTATCAAAATCTTCTGCATAATGTAATGGAGCAAGTTCTTCTACGTAATTGGTAATGTCTTTTATAATCATAAACAAAATTGATTCGAAAACCAAAGTTAACATTTTACATTCATCAATCCATAAAAATGACTTATTTTCGTATTAATGAAATTTCTACGTTTTTTATTATTTCCATTTGCGATTATTTATGATTTGATTACTTCAATTCGTAATTTCTTTTTTGAAGCTGGGGTTTTCAAACAAACGTCTTTTCAAACACCTGTAATTGTAGTGGGTAATTTAAGTGTTGGAGGAACTGGTAAAACGCCACAAATAGAATATTTAATAAGATTATTAAAAGAACGTTATAAAGTTGCTGTTTTAAGTAGAGGCTATAAGCGTAAAACAAAAGGTTTTGTATTATTAGATAAAAATAATACAGTAGAAGATGTTGGCGATGAACCATTACAATATTTTAAAAAATTTAAAAATATAAATGTTGCTGTTGATGCAAATAGAGTAGAAGGTATAGAGCGTTTAATAAAAGAAAAATCACCAGAAATTATTTTGTTAGATGATGCTTATCAGCATAGAAAAGTAAAAGGTAGCTTTTATATTTTATTAACAAAATTTAATGATTTATTTGCAGATGATTTTATATTGCCAACAGGGAATTTAAGAGAGAGTAGAAGAGGAGCAAAACGTTCTGATGTAATTTTAGTTACTAAATGTCCAGAAGATTTAACGATACATCAACAAGAAAAAATAAAAAAGAAATTAGAAAAGTACAATAAGATTGTACTTTTTACCACTATTTCTTATGCAGAGAAACTTTCTGGGAGCTCTAAAATTACTTTAGATGAATTAAAAGAATATGAAGTTTTATTAATTACCGGAATTGCAAATCCAAAACCTTTCACAAATTTTTTAAAGCAGAAACAAATAAATTTTCAACATTTAAAATTTTCAGATCATCATCATTTTTCTTTAAAAGAAATAAGTGATATCAATAAAAGGTTAGAAGACTTCAAATCAACAAAAAAAATTATACTTACAACAGAAAAAGATTATACCAGATTAGCAGATAAATTAAAACAAGTTTCTTTTTTAGAAATAGAAACTAAATTTTTAGATGATAAAGGCAGTGTTTTTAATGCTCTAATTAATTCTCAGATACATTAAAACCGACTAATAGGGATTCAGTCGGTTTCTTTTTTTTGATTTTTGCTAGAAGTATCTTTGTTAGGAAATAGCCTATATTAATGAGACACTCTATTTTTTAAAAAGTCACTATTATATTTAATTTTATAATTGGTATTATTTTTGATACTTTTGAAGAAACTAGTTTTATATGAAAAATGTTATCTTAAGTTTTATTTGTTTACTTTCTATTAGCGTAATTTCTGCACAAGAAATGAACGATGTTGTAAAGGAAGAGGTTACTTTAAATTGGGAATCTTCATTTAAAAAGGCTCAAAAGAAATCTAAAAAAGAAAAAAAACCAATTTTAATTTATTTTACCGGTTCAGATTGGTGTGGACCATGTAAGGTTTTAGATAAGAAACTATTTCATACAGAGAAATTTAAGGCGTTAGCAGATAAAGATTTAATATTATATGAATCTGATGACCCAAGAAATAAAGATTTAATTGCTCCTGATAAATTAGAAGTTAATAACGATTTAAAGAGAAAGTATAATATTCGTTCTTTTCCTACTTTAGTAATGGTAAATCATAAAGGAAATATGATTGGGTATAAGAAAGGATTATTAATTACAGAATATTATTATCCTTTTTTACAATCTGTAATAGAAAATTATTAGATAATTTCTTATTAATTTACAAAACAAAAAACCGAAGCAATTTGCTTCGGTTTTTTGTTTTGTAAATATGTTACTTTATTTGATTCTTGTTTTTTACACTAACATTTATTATTTTAATATTTATAAGAATTAAAGTCGTTTATTACTATTTAAAGCCTTTTAAAAGGTGATATTTTACTTCAAGAAATAATATTATAATATTCTGTTAACTATATTTTTGATTGCTTACATCTCTTTTTAATGAAGTTCTTATGAGATCAAAATTTCGCAAAGAGGTTTTACCTTCTTATAGCTGTTTATTCGATAATCTATAAATAATTAAGCATAAAAAAAAACCGAAGCAAATTGCTTCGGTTTTAATTTTGAATTTCTTGTTAGAGAAATATAATTATTTTTGATTGATTACTCTAAAAGTAGTTCTTCTGTTTGCTCTGTGTTCTGCTTCAGTACAAGAAACTCCATCAGCACATCTGTTAGTTAATTTAGATTCTCCATAACCATTACCAGTTAATTGGCTTGGGTTTACACCTTTAGAGATTAAATAGTTAGTTACAGCCTGAGCTCTTCTTTCAGATAAATCTTGGTTGTTAATTTTAGAACCTCTAGAATCTGTATGAGACTCAATTGCAGTAGCTACACCATCTTTTAAGATAGGTAATAATCTAGCGTCAATAATTCTCTTAGCAGCAGGAGTTAAAGTAGCACTTCCTAAATTCCAGTTAATTGGTAAAGGATTGTTGTTTACTAATTCACACTCAACTTCTTTCCAAGTAGTTAAACCACCTTTGCTAACTAAAATTTCTTTAGTTACAGTTTTGTATTTAGCAGCAACAGTTACTTCTTCTTGCCATGCATCTTTAACTAATACAGTTTTAGAAATGTTTCCATAAACAGCAGGAATCTCAATAGATTTAGTTGTTGGAGGAGTTACCATTACGTTTTTAGTATACGTTTTTTCATATCCAGGAACTGGGCTAGAAGCTGTAGTTGCATCTGAAGATAATACTGTTAAAGGTACAGTTACAAATTTAGCAGGAACTGGCTTATAACACCAATATCTACAGTCATTAGGGTCGCTAGACTCACAATCAGGAGCTTTTTCGCTCATTTCCCAATTTGCAGAAGCAGCTTTAGTTTCGATCGTTTGAGAATCTTTACCAAAAGTAGCCTTAATAACTCTTAATTTGTTTGCGTCTTCTTTAGCTGTGTAAGTAATAGTTCTGTTTTCCCAAACTGCAGGTACAACAACTAAACGTTGTCCAGCTTCTTTAACTAAAACTCTTTCAGTTACTGTATTATATTCAGCTGGGTGTGTTACAATTTTTTTATATGCCGGAGCAACTTCAATAGTTACATCTTCGTTTTTCCAAACTTCAGGAGTTTTACAACGTACATAACATTTTCCTGGTTCTGGGTTTTCTGGTAAATCTTGAGCAAATGCTGTAGCTCCGAACATTAATAATGCTCCACATAATAATAATTTTTTCATAATTAACTAGTTTTTTTATTTTTTAGTTCAATTGTAAGACACATACTTTTTTAAGAAGTCACTTAAAAAAGAAATAAAAAGTAAAAAAAGTTAATAAAAAGTTAAAAATTATTACAACTTATTGTAAAACAAGCTTTTAATTATTCCGTCTGAAAGGCCAATTTTTGGAACAAATATTTTTCTTGCGCCACTCCACTTCATTGCAGACAAATAAATCTTAGTAGCAGGAATAATAACATCTGCTCTATCTGGATTTAAACTTAGCTCAGAAATCCTTTCACTATAAGACATTTGTTTTAGAAACTGGTATTGCGCATTTAAATAAATATAAGAAATAGGTTTTCCTTCTGTTCTACCAGACATTTTAAATAACTTATTAATGTTACCTCCAGAACCTACTAATGATATTTTCTTTAAATTTTTAGTATTTTTCTTTATCCATTTTTCAACATTCTCAAAAATCTCTTTATTTACAGATTTTTTATTGTTCAATAATCGAACAGTACCCATTTTAAATGACTTAGATGCTGTTATTTTTCCTTCTGAGAAAACAGTAAATTCTGTACTACCACCACCAACATCTACATATAAATAAGAGTTTTCTCCTTCAATTAAGTCATTTAAATCTGTAGAAGATATAATTGCTGCCTCTTCTTTACCACCAATAATATCTATCTTAATACCTGTTTCAGTATAAATTTTTTCAACAACTTCTTTACCGTTTTTTGCTTCTCTCATTGCAGAAGTAGCACAAGCTTTAAATTTTTCTACTCCATGAACATCCATTAATAATTTAAATGCTTTCATTGCATTTATCATTCTTGTAATGTTTTCATCCTGAATGATTCCACTTACAAAAGCATCAGCACCTAATCGAATAGGAACACGTACTAAAGATGATTTTTTAAATTGAGGCTCTTTGTCTTCTGAGACAATAACATTGGAAACCAAAAGTCTAATTGCGTTTGAACCAATATCTATTGCTCCGTATTTCTTAATTTCTAACAAACTATCTTATTTATGATTTTTAGGGAATTCTATCATAAAGGTTTTCCCTTTTTTTATGTTTTTCCAATGTTTTTCATCAAACTGAATTCCTATAACACCACAAGTAGAAACGTGAGATATAGGTTTGTTTCCGAATTTGTTTACAAATGTATTGATACCATGATCATGACTGAAAATAATAGCAGAATTAAAACCATCATCTAAAGCATTTACCGTTTTTACCAGATAACCATCACTAAAACTATAAAGTTGTTTTTTAATTTGAAGGTTAGAAAGTGGATACTCAAAGTTTTCACAAAAAATAACTGCGGTGTGTAATGCTCTATTAGCACTACTTGATACAAAAACGTCTGGTCTATCAATTTTTTTTGATAAGAATTTAGACATTAAATGTGCGTCTTTAATTCCACGTTTCTTCAAAGGTCTGTCAATATCTTCTATTCCAGAGTATTCCCAAGAAGATTTTGCATGTCTAACAATGTATAAAGTTTTCATTCAATTTTAATTGTTGAATTGTAAATATAAAAATTTATGGCGCCAATCGTTCTAATTTCCAAGAAAAATCTTCTTCAAAAGTATATCTAATTCTATCATGCATTCTATTAGGTCTACCTTGCCAAAATTCTATAGAAATTGGTTTAATAATATAGCCTCCCCAATGTTTTGGTCTACTAATTTCTTTTCCTTCAAATTTTTCTTCAAAGTTTTTTAAATTTTCATCTAATTCCTTTCTAGAAGAAACTACATTACTTTGGTTAGAAGCCCATGCTCCTAATTTACTTCCATCAGGTCTAGAATCAAAATATCCGTCTGATAAATTTTCTGAAAGTTTTTCTGCTTTTCCTTTAATAATAATTTGTTGCTCTAATCCTGCCCAAAAGAAAGACAAACAGATGTTGTTATTTACTGCAATTGCTTTTCCTTTTTCGGAATTATAGTTTGTGTAAAAGATAAATCCTTCCCAAGTAAATTTCTTTAATAGAACCACTCTACTTTTTGGAAAACCGTCTATACCAATAGAAGAAATAGTCATGGCATTGCTTTCATCTACCATTTCTGAAGCATCTGCATTTAAAAACCAAGTTCTAAATAATTCGATTGGATTTTCTGGACAAGTACTTTCTAAAAGTTCTTGTTTTTCGTATGATTTTCTGTAATTACTTAAATCTTTAGGCATTTTTTTTAATTAAAAAGGTATCTAATTCCTATTGAGTTTCTTATTCCTGATGCGTCTTTAATATCTGAAAAGTGATATGCACTTTCTAAGACAAATGCAAAATTTATAGTTTCTTTAAAAGGTGTTATTTCTATTTGAACAGGAACATAAAAACTCTCTAAAAAATCTATATTCTCTGAATGAAATGGAAAAGTTGAAACACCAAAACCAAAATTTAGATTATAATTATCTTTAGAAACAATTTTATAAAGTAAACTCAATTCAGTATTAAATTCCATTCCTAAATTATCATTTGCTCTTATTTCTACTTGTAGATTTTTAGATAATTCATAGTTAATTCCTATTTCAGCATCAAAATAACCAGTTATTTTAAATTGACTGAATGCTGATGAAACTATAAACAAAGCCAATAAAAAAAGTAGTTTTTTCATAATATTCAAAGTTAAATTAAAAAAACAAAAGTTTAGCTATAGTTACGATTCCAATTAGTAAAATAAAAATTAATGACAATTTTTTAAACTTATCTTGAGGTATGTGTTTTAATATTTTTTTTCCAATATAAGTCCCTATAAAACCAATTATTAATAAAAAAGGAACATAAATTAATAAATCTGTATTTATGTATCCGTTTTGATAATACACAAATGTTCTGGTAAAATCGATCATAAAATCTATAAATGCAGAAGTTGCTATAAATACACTTTTTTCTAAATTAAAAGAAGCCATTGTTAGTCCTCTTATAGCTCCTCCAGTTCCTAGTAAACCTGCAGAAAATCCAGATAAGCTTCCACCAATAATTGAATTTTTTTTATTCGGGTTAAAAGAAAAATTCTTCTTTATAAGAAACAGTAAACTAAATATAATAAGAAAAACTCCTAAAACAATTTCTAATTTAAAACTTTCAATATATTTTGATAAAAGGCCTCCAATAATAACAAATAGAACAGAAGGAACTCCAATGTTTAATAATAGTTTTTTATTAATCCCTTTTTTAAAAAGGAATATTTTACTAAGATTACTCGATAAGTGAAAGATAGCAGTTAGGCCTAAAACTGAATAAAAATCAAAATAAAAATTACCTATTGGTACAAAAAATACAGACGACCCAAAACCTCCAATTGTTCCTATGATTTCTGCAAATAACGCTAGGATTAAGAAGATTTCGTTTATTTTCATTATTTCTCTTTAAATAGCAGTAATCCTATAAATGTTAAAAATCCATTTAAAACCAATACAAAGAAACCAAAGTCGAAACCTAATTTTTCTTTGCTATAAAAACTTATTAAAAACGTTAGAACAGGAGCAATCAAACAAATAAAAGGAACTGCCTTGTCTTTTACTTTGAGCTTGGTGAATAACCCAAAAGCGTATAATCCTAATAATGGTCCATAAGTATAACCGGCAAATGTGAATATTTTTGCAATTACACTTGCATCAGCAATAAAATATTTAAAGATAAGAATAGTTGCAATTAATATGAATGAAAATAAAATGTGAATTCTTTTTCTTGTTTTTTCTTGTTCTTCAATAGATTTTTTCTTGTCTATTTCTAAGATATCTATACTAAAAGATGTTGTTAAAGAAGTTAAAGCAGAATCTGCGCTAGAATACGCTGCAGCAATTAAGCCTAATAAGAAAAACATGGCAGTTGCTAAACCTAAAGTTCCTTTGGTTGCTATAATTGGAAATAATTGATCTTTATGAGCATCAATTCCATTTGTAGCAGCATAATCAGTTAATAAAACACCCAAGGCTAAAAAGAAAAAGTTTACAATTACTAATACAATTGTAAACCAGAACATGTTTTTCTGTGCATCTTTTAAGTTTCTACAAGTTAGATTTTTTTGCATCATATCTTGATCTAAACCTGTCATAACAACTGCAATAAATGCACCTGCTAAAAATTGTTTCCAAAAGTAATTACCAGCTTTTACATCATCAAAAAAGAATGTCTTAGAAAGTTCATTATCTGCAACATAACTAAACAGGTTAGTGATTTGCAACTCATTTGAAATTGTATAAATACAGACACCAACTGCAACTAACATAAAAAGTGTTTGTAAAGTATCTGTCCAAACAATGGTTTTTATTCCTCCCTTAAAAGTATACAACCAAATTAATAAAATGGTTATTGAAACAGTAACCCAAAAAGGTATTTGATATGCATCAAAAACTACAATTTGTAATACGTTAGCAACTAAAAATAATCTAAAACTTGCGCCAATTGTTCTTGATAACAAAAAGAAAGAAGCACCCGTTTTATAAGAATGATTTCCAAATCTATCTTGTAAATAAGTATAAATTGATGTTAAGTTTAATCTATAATATAAAGGTAATAATACCAATCCAATAACTGCATAACCAACAACATACCCCAAAACCATTTGCATATAGCTCATAGATTGGTTTTCTACCCAACCAGGAACAGAAATAAATGTAACTCCAGATAGTGAAGCTCCAATCATACCAAAAGCAACTAAATACCAAGGAGAAGAATTATCAGCTTTGAAAAAAGTTTTATTATTTGCAGATTTTCCTGTTACGTAAGAAATGAAAATTAAAACAGAAAAATAAGCTACAATTAATAAAATGATATGAAATGGTTGCATAGTTAATTTTGAGTGTTCAATTATGAATTACGAATATATGTTTTTCTGTCTTCTTTTTTAGGATTTCATGATTCATAATTCGTAATTTTGTCGGCTATGGATTTTTCATCAAAACTTTTAGAAAACGCAGTTAATGAAGTTTCTCGATTACCAGGAATAGGTAAACGTACAGCTTTAAGATTGGTTTTACATTTGTTAAAACAACCAACAGAGAATACAAAGTATTTATCTGAGGCATTATTGCATTTGCGAAATGATGTGAAAAATTGCGAAAAATGTCATAATATTTCTGATACAGAATTATGTGATATTTGTAATAATCCTAAAAGAAATCCAGAGATTGTTTGTGTTGTAGAAGATATTAGAGACGTAATGGCTATTGAAAGTACTTCTCAATTTAAAGGATTATATCATGTTTTAGGGGGTAAAATTTCTCCTATTGAAGGAATTGGACCTCAGAATTTACAGATAGATTCTTTAGTTTCTAAAGTTGAAGAAGGAGAAGTTAAAGAGCTTATTTTTGCATTAAGTTCTACAATGGAAGGTGATACAACTAATTTTTATATTTTTAAACAAATAGAAAAATTTGAAATTACAACAAGTACAATTGCTCGTGGAATTTCTGTTGGTGATGAATTAGAATATGCAGATGAAGTTACTCTAGGAAGGTCTATAGTAAATAGAATTCCTTTTGAGCAGTCTATTAGAAACTAATAAAAAGCCCACTTAAAAAAGTGAGCTTTTTAAACTTTATATTTTTTTGTAAGTAATTACATATGTGTAAGTTACTCCATTATCATCATCTATGTCAGTTACACTAAATACAGTGTTGTTTTCTGAAAATGTTAATTTAGCCGTTTCACTATCTCCATTTCCATAGTCTATTTTGTAAGTTGAGTTTCCTACGTTTTCCCAAGTAGAAGTATCAGATTCTGTGCTACAATTATTACTCCCGTCAGTGTAATAATAAACTTCTTCTGAGGTTCCATTTTCTAAAAATGTAATTGTGCTTTTTCGTTCGCATTCTGTAGAAATTTCTGTGCCATTCTCTTTGTCAGAAGCAAGTTGCCAAGTACCAATGATTATGTCAGATGAATTAGGGTTATCATCTTCTTTGGTTTCACAAGATGATAAAGTTGCGATTGCTAAAAATAAAAAAATAATTTTCTTCATAATATTAAGTATTAAGATTTAAATGTATCTCAAAAATAGAAGAAATATTGCCTTTATATATACCTATATGTAGGTATATTATATAATCTATAATAATTGGTTTAAGTTTTCTTAAGAAAATTGTTTAAATAGAAACTTTTTAGAGCAGCGTATTAGTTACTAGGTTTTAAATTATAGCTTTAGTAGCTATAACGTAACTCATTATTGAATACTGTTTTTTTTATCCTTCTCTAAAACCTCTTTTTCCGCTTTTTCCCAACTTCGTTTTTCTCTAATTTTTTTGTAGAGTTTAATTCCCAACATTAGTAAAATGCCAAAAAGTATAATTCCTACAACTCCCCAAATCCAATTAAATGAATGTTGCAATTCCACTAAAAAGATAACTGCAAATAAAATAATTGTAGGAATTTCATTTATCATTCTTAATTTAAAGGCAGAGTATTTTATAACATCATTTTGAAGTTGTTTGTAAATTACATGACAAAAACCGTGGTAAAAAAATAATGCAAAAATAAAAGCAAGTTTTACCAACATCCAAGGTTCTGATAAAAAATACGGACTTTTATAAAGCAACCAAAATCCGAAAAAACTTGCTAAAATAGCAGAAGGCCAGGTAATAATATACCACAAACGTTTACTCATTAATTTATACTGAGTTTGCAAAATTTCTTTTGCTGGTTCTGGTTTTTTTTCTGCTTCTACATGATACATAAATAAACGAATAATGTAAAACAAACCTGCAAACCAGGTAATGACAAAAATAATATGTAACGATTTTACGTATAGAAAATCCATAATTATGTATTTACTTTTTTAGTTTTTGCTATTTGTTAGCAAACAAGTCTAGCCCTGATTGAAATGACATCCTTTTTTTATTTTTTATAAAAAAAGATATAATGGAAAGCAGGAAATAGCTTCTTATTAATTTACTTATTTTTCCAATCATTAATCCAAGTAACCATTACATCTACCCAGTCATCATTATCATTCATACAAGGAATATGTTTGTATTCTGTTCCGCCAAATTTCAAGAATTCTTCTTTTCCTTCCATGGCAATTTCTTCTAAAGTTTCTAAGCAATCTGCAACAAAAGCAGGAGTAATTACTGCTAATTTTTTCTTTCCTTCTGATGGAAATTTCTCTAATTCGAAATCTGTATAAGGTTTTAACCAAGGATCTTTTAATAAACGAGACTGAAATGAATTGCTATAAGTTCCTTCTTTTAAATTCAATTCTTTAGCAATTTCTTTTGTAGTTTCAAAACACTGGTGTCTATAACAAGTATGATGAGCAACAGAATTGCGCTCACAACAAGAACCATCTATTTTACAATGACTTTTTGTAGGGTCAGATTTTAATATATGACGTTCTGGAATTCCATGATATGAAAACAAAATATGATCGTAATCATATCCTTTTAAGTGATTTGCAATATTATCACTCATTGCTTTTATGTAACCTGGCTTATTATAAAAAGCAGGTAAAACATCTAATTTAACTTCTGGATATTTCTCAGCAATAATTTCTTCTGCTTTTACAACAACTGTTTCATAAGAAGACATTGCATAATGAGGATATAAAGGCGCTAAAAAGATTTCTGTAACACCTTTGTCTACTAAATTTTTAATCCCTTTTTCCATAGACATAGAACCATAGCGCATTGCTAATTCTACTGGTAAATCTACTTTCTTAATTAACTTTTTTGTAAATCTTTCTGAAATTACAACTAATGGAGAACCTTCTTTCCACCAGATTTTTTTGTAAGCCGCTCCAGATTTTTTTGGTCTAACATTTAAGATAATTCCTTTAATAAGTATCCAGCGTTTCCAAAACGGAATATCAATAACGCGTTCGTCCATTAAAAATTCACCTAGATACTTTTTAACGTCTTTTGTTTCTGTAGAATCTGGTGATCCTAAATTGTTTAGTAAAATTCCTTTCATTCTTTTATGCTGAATTTATTTCAGTAGTTTTTATGTATTCTTTAATTGATTTGTTACTTCGTACAAAGTAATTGCTAAACTGTGTATAACATTCATAGATGAATTTCTACCATACATTGGTATTGCAATTGTTTCATCCATTAAATTAATATTTTCTATACCATTTCTTTCACTTCCCAAAAGTAACACGATTTTTTCATGTTTTTTAAAATTGAAATTCTGAATATCGATACTTTTATCAGTAATTTCTATACCAATAATTGTGTAACCTTCACTTTTAAGTTGATGAATGAGTGTTTCAAAATCTGTATAAGTATCATGTACTATTTGTTGTACAGTATTTCTAGCTGTTTTTTTTACAATTCTATTTTCTGTTGATGGTGAGCTTTCGTGAAAATATATTTTTTCTACTCCAAAACTTTCAGAAATTCTGAAACACATTCCAATATTTTCTGGAGTTCTAATGGCATCGCAAACAATTGTAATTGGAAACTGTTCCTGATTATTTTCTATATCGTAATGTGTTAATTGTTTCAAATTTCTTTTTTTATTGATTTAAACTCATCACGTATTTTTTTGGAGTTGTTCCAAATTTCTTTTTAAAAGCAGCAATAAAATGACTTGCTGTACTGTAACCAACCTTAGTACCTACTTCATTTACATTAAATTGATTGCTTTCTAATAGCTTTCTGGCATGTTCCATTTTGTAATCAAACAAAAAACTATAAACAGTGTCTCCGTAAATTTGTTTAAAACCTTCTTTTAATTTTTTTAAGTTCAGGCCAATTTCATTTGCTAATTCTTGTAAACTTGGTGGTTCTGCCATTCTAGAAATTATAATCTCTTTTGCTTTTCTAATTTTTAGAACGTTTTGTTCATCAACTAAAAAAGGACAATATTCGCCATTTTTACTTTCTTCTGGTTGAAAATGAAGGCTTAGTAATTCGTACACTTTTCCTTTTACATACAAATCTTTAATAGAACTATTAATATTTGAGTTTATTATTTGCTGTAATACAATAGAAACTGTAGGTTTTATAAGACTGTCGTCATAATATTTTTTGTTACTATTTTCATCACTTAAAAAAGGAATATAACCAGATTCTTTAGAGAATAAAGAGTGAAATTTTTCAATAGAAATTAACAAAGAAATTAAAGTTGTTTTTGGTTGAATTTCTAAATTGATGGGTAAAATTCTCTGAGGATTGTATAATAATATAGATCTGTTGTCTAAAACATCAAAAGAATATGCGCCTTCATTAAATAAAAATTTAGAATTTCCTCTTAAACAGAAGTGAATTTGTATAAAAGTACTGTTAATTTCTCTCTCAAAATTCTGAACTTCTTTACTTTCATTCTGAAAATGAAGCAGATAAAAACCATTTTCTAAAATAATTTCTTCAAAAGTACTTTCTCCGACATTTTTAAACATAGTTTGTCTTTTTAAATTGATTAGTTTATTTAGAATCATTCTATATAAATGATTCAAAAATCACCAACTAATGAGCAAAAATAGTACTTTTAGCAAGTTTTTCAGTTAAAATGTCGATAAAAAACATATAACGTTAAAAAAAGAACTTTCAGCGACATTTTTTTCTAAGTTAAGTTTATACTTTTGACCAACTTTTACAAATATATGCAAGAGGATAGGCAAGAGCACTTTTACAATATTGGCGTTAGTTATAAAAAAGCTGATGCAAACACGCGTGGTAAATTTTCTTTATCTAAAGAAAATCAGACTGCTCTGTTAGAACTTTCTAAAGAGAGAGGCTTTAATGGCGTGTTTATTCTATCTACATGTAACAGAACAGAAATTAGCGGATTTGCAGAACGTCCTTGTCAGTTAATAGAATTGCTTTGCGAGTTTTCTGAAGGAACTATACAAGAATTTGCCAAAGTATCTAATGTTTATAAAAACCAAGAAGCTATTCAGCAATTGTTTAGAATTGGTACAGGATTAGAAAGTCAGATTTTAGGAGATTACGAAATTGTAGGTCAATTAAGACAGTCTTTTAAATTAGCAAAAGCGGTAAATACTACAAATGCTTATTTAGAAAGATTATTAAATAGTGTTTTACAGGCAAGTAAACGAGTTAAGAATGAGACAAGATTAAGTTCAGGAACTACTTCTGTTTCTTACGCTGCTGTTCAATATATCATTAAAAACTTACCAGATTATAATTCTAAGAACATTTTAGTTTTTGGTTTAGGTAAAATGGGAAAACATACTTGTAAAAACTTAGCAGAATATACTCAAAACAAATCGGTTTGTTTAATTAATAGAACAGAAGAAAAAACAACAGAATTTGTAAAAGAACATGCTTCTATAAGAAAAGCGGTTATTGAAAATTTATCAGAAGAAATTGAAAAAGCAGATGTTTTAATAGTTTCTACAGGTGCAGACAAGCCAACAATAACAAAAGAACACATTTCTAAAAACAAAGAATTATTAATTTTAGATTTATCTATGCCAGAAAACGTTGCTAAAAGCGTTGCTAGTTTAGAGGGTATTTCTTTAGTAAATGTAGATGAACTTTCTAAAATTACCGATGAAACTTTAGCGGTTCGTCAACAAGAAGTTCCTTTTGCAGAAGCTATTATAGAAACACATAAAGCAGAATTTAACGATTGGTTAAACCATAGAAGGTTTACACCAGCAATTGCAGCTTTAAAGAAATCATTAGAGACTATTAAAAACGACGAAATTAACTTTCAGAAGAAAAAAATCTCTGACTTTGATGTAAATCAGGCAGAAATATTAACTTCACGTTTTATTCAGAAAATAACAACACAATTCGTGAAACATTTAAAAGATGAAGAGACATCTGTTTCACAAAGCCTTCAAGTAATTAATAAGGTTTTTCAATCTTAAACAAAACTCAATGCAGAAAATTATTAGAATAGGAACACGCGATAGCCAGTTAGCGCTTTGGCAAGCAAATAAGGTGCGTACAGAATTAGCAGAATTAGGCTATGAGTCAGTAATAATTCCTATAAAATCTATTGGAGACATTGTTTTAGATAAGCCTTTGTACGAAATGGGCGTTACAGGAATTTTTACAAAAAACTTAGATATTGCTATGCTAAATGGCGATATTGATATTGCTGTACATTCTTTAAAAGACGTACCCACTGTTTTACCAGAAGGAATTGTTCAAGCTTCAGTTCTAAGAAGAGATGACTATTCTGATGTTTTAATTTTAAAAGACACAGAAGAATTTTTTGGACAGCCAAATGGGATTATTGCAACTGGAAGTTTAAGAAGAAAAGCGATGTGGTTAAATCGATATCCAACACATAAAGTAGTTGGTTTAAGAGGAAATGTAAATACACGTTTAGAAAAATTAGAAGACAACGATTGGAATGGAGCTATTTTTGCAGCAGCAGGTTTATACCGTTTAGGTAAAAAACCAAAAGATGCAATTAGCCTTTCTTGGATGATTCCTTCACCAGGACAAGGTGCAATAATGGTTACATGTTTAGAAAAAGATGATTATTCTTTAGATGCATGTGAGCAATTAAATCATAAAGAAACAGAAATTTGTACAACTATAGAACGCCAGTTTTTACATGAATTAGAAGGAGGTTGTACTGCGCCAATAGGAGCTTTAGCTTATATTGATGCTAAAACAGAAGAAATTAATTTTAAAGGTATTTTATTAAGTAAAGATGGGCAGAAGAAAATCACTGTTAATAAAACTGCACCGGTAGGAAGCCATCGTTATTTAGCAAAAGATTGTGCCGATTATATAATTAATAAAGGTGGAAAAGAGCTCATGTTAGCAGATGAAGAAGTTTCATCTGTAGTAAACACTGTGTATTCTACCAAAAAACTTTCTGAACTTCAAAAAGAAACATTATCTCGAGCAATTGGTATAGAAGATAGCGATTTTATTAAAATCCGTTTTAATAGAATTCCTGCTAAAGTGGTGAAAAACGAAATAGAAAACGTTGTTATTACAAGTCAGAATGGAGTAGAATCTCTTTTAAATTCTTTCACTGGAAATGAAATGAATTTTAAAAATATTTATTGTGTAGGTAGAAGAACAAAAAAACTAATTGAAAACAGAATTGGTAAAGTTGTTCATGCTGCTAAAAACGCACAAAAATTAGCAGAATATTTATCAGAAGAATTAGAAAATAAAGAAGTTACTTATTTTTGTAGTAATCTAAGGTTAGATATTTTACCAACTTCTTTAAGAGCTAACGATATTACTGTTAATGAAGTAGAAACTTATAAAACAATGTTGAGTCCAGTAAAAATTGATGATTCAGTTGATGGAGTTTTGTTTTATAGTCCTTCTGGAATAGAGAGTTATTTAGAAGAAAATAACACTGATAAAGTTGCATTTTGTATTGGTGAAACTACGGCAAAAGAAGCTAGAAAACATTTTGATAATGTACAAGTTGCAAATTTACCAAGTGTAGAAAGTGTTTTAGAATTGATAAATACTCATTTTTCAGGAAATTAAATAGTTAGAAATGTCTCCTCGAGCGCAGTCGAGAGGTTAATTTAGTTCTCGACTGCGCTCGAACTGACAATAAGTAATAGAAATGTTTAGAACAAGAAGACTTAGAAAATCAGAAGGAATAAGAAGATTAGTAAGAGAAACTAAATTATCTGTAGATGATTTTGTGTATCCACTTTTTATTGAAGAAGGAGAAAACATAGAAACAGAAATTGTTTCAATGCCAGGAATCAAACGTTTTTCTTTGGATAGAATTTCGAAAGAATTAGATGAGGTTGTTGAATTAAATATTCCTGCAGTTTTATTATTCGGAATTCCTGCTCATAAAGATGATGAAGGAACAGAAACTTGGAATGATAATGGAATTATGCAACAAGCAATTCGTTTTATCAAAAAGAATTACCCAAGTTTATATGTAATTACAGATGTTTGTTTTTGCGAATATACTTCTCATGGTCATTGTGGAATTATTCATGATAATGATGTTGATAATGATGCAACGTTAGTAAATATTGCAAAACAAGTAATTTCTCATGCAAAAGCAGGAGTAGATATGGTTGCACCTTCAGGAATGATGGATGGAACTATAGATATGATTCGTCAATCTTTAGATAATACAGGTTTTGTAAACTTGCCAATTATGGCATATTCTGTAAAATATGCATCTGCATTTTATGGCCCTTTTAGAGATGCTGCAGATTCTGCGCCAACTTTTGGAGACAGAAGCACCTATCAAATGGATCCATCAAATAGAGATGAAGGAATGCGTGAAGCTACTTTTGATGATCAAGAAGGAGCTGATATTTTAATGGTAAAACCAGCATTATCTTATTTAGATATTATTAGAGATTTAAAAAATAGTTTTGACCGACCAATTGCATGTTATAATGTAAGTGGAGAATATGCAATGGTAAAAGCAGCTGCAGAAAAAGGTTGGATTGACGGAGAAAGAGTAATGATGGAAAGTTTACTGTCTATGAAAAGAGCAGGGGCAGATATTATTATTACGTATTTTGCAAAAGAAGCAGCAAAAGTTTTAAAAAGATAATAAAATGAATTTATATACTGTTTGTCGTTCTTGTAAAGAAAGCAATAACGTTAAATCTGATGCTATAACAAGACCAGATTTACAAATGGAAAAAGGTTCAGAATTTAATTTCAACTGTTCAAAATGTGGAAAGTTTGATAAAGTCCACGTTAATGATGTAAGTGCAGAACCAAATAAAAAGATTATTTTAATTGGTTTAATTCTAGGTGTAATACTTGCAATTATTTTAGTCATTATTTATGGCGCCATAGGAACTGCAAGTGCAATTATCCCGTTGTTATTTTGGCAAATGGAAATGAAATCTACAAAGTCGTTTAATTCTTATATGATAAGAAGAAAATAAATAAAAATGAAATTCAAAAAATCAGAAAAATTATACAAAAAAGGATTAGTAAACCTTGTTGGAGCTGTCAATTCTCCAGTTAGAGCATTTTCTTCAGTAGGAGGAAATCCGTTGTTTATCAAAAAAGCAAAAGGAACTAAAATTACTGATGTTGATAATAATAAATATGTAGATTTAGTACTTTCTTATGGACCAATGATTTTAGGTCATCGTCATAAAAAAGTGCAAAAAGCTGTTGAAAAAGCTTTAAAGAATGGATATTCTTTTGGTGCATCAACAGAAAACGAAATAAAATTAGCAAAAATTGTTTGCGATGCTTTTCCAGGAATGGATAAAGTTCGTTTTGTAAATTCTGGTACAGAAGCTGTTTTAAGCGGAATTCGTTTAGCAAGAGCATTTACAGGTAAAGATAAAATTATAAAATTTGCAGGTTGTTATCATGGGCATCAAGATGCTTTATTGGTTGCAGCTGGTTCTGGTTTAGCGACTTTAAGCTTACCAGGTTCTAAAGGTGTTCCTGATGGAGCTGTAAAAAACACCTTGATTTCTAATTATAATGATTTAGAAAGTGTAAAAAAACACTTTGAAAATGATGATAATATTGCTGGAGTAATTATTGAGCCAATTGCTGGTAATATGGGAGTTGTAATTCCTGAAAATAATTTCTTAATAGAATTAAAAGCATATATAGAAACAAAAGGAGCCTTGTTAATTGTTGATGAGGTTATGACTGGTTTCCGTTCTAAATTTGGTGGAGCACAAGAGTTATTAGGTGTAGAAGCAGATATTACTTGTTTAGGTAAAGTAATCGGAGGAGGTTTTCCTGTGGGAGCTTATGGAGCAAGAGAAGAAATTATGCAAGAAGTTGCTCCTTTAGGAGGAATGTATCAAGCAGGAACGTTAAGTGGAAATCCAATTGCAATGGCAGGAGGAATCGCTACTTTAACAGAATTGAAAAAACAAAATCCGTATAAAAAGTTTGAAGAAATTGGTAGTATTTTAGAAGTCATTTTATTAGAAACTGCTAAAAAATACAATGTAGCTTTAACTGTAAACAGGTTTGGTTCTATGTTAAATCCTTTCTTTGTAAATAGTGAAGTTACTAACTTTGTAGAAGCTCAATTATCTGACACAGATAAGTTTGCGGTTTTCTTCTGGGAAATGATTAAAAACGGTGTTTTCTTACCTCCAAGTCAGTTTGAGGCGTGGTTTTTATCATCAGCTTTAAAAGACAAGGATATTAAAATAATAGCAGAAGCAATTGACAAAGCAATGTTAACAGTTTCTAAAATGTAATAAAAAGAAACGCAAAAATGCAAAGGAAAGTGCAGAGTTCGCAAAGAATTATTTATAAAACCTATGCCATCTTTGCGAAAAACTCAGTGCCTCTGCGTTTAAACAAAAAAAATGACTGAAAACGAAATTTCTAAAATTATTGTAGACTGTGCTTTAAAAGTTCATAGAGCTTTAGGTCCAGGTCTTTTAGAAAGTTCTTATGAAGAATGTTTGTTTTATGAGTTAGGAAAGAGAAATCTAAAAGTAGAAAAACAAAAAGCATTGCCTTTAATTTATGAAGAAGTAAAACTCAATGTAGGTATAGAATAGATTTAATTGTTGAGGATAAAGTAATTGTTGAGTTAAAATCAGTAGAATTAGCTCAAGTTTTAACTTATTTAAAGCTATCAGAGTGTAAATTAGGGTTGTTGATTAATTTTAACGTTGCTTTAATAAAATATGGTATTAAAAGAGTAGTAAATAATTTGTAAAATTAACCGCTAAGATGCAAAGGTAAGCGCAATGTGCGTCAAGAAGTATTCCTAAAACCTTTGCGAACTCTGCGAAAAAACATAGCGCCTTTGCGTTTAAAATTATGATAAAAAACGATTTATTTTTAAGAGCATTAAAAGGAGAAACTGTTGATAGACCACCAGTTTGGATGATGCGTCAAGCAGGAAGATATTTACCAGAATTTCAAGAAATAAAAAAGAAATACGATTTCTTTACACGTTGTCAAACTCCAGAGTTAGCATCAGAAATTACAGTACAACCTATCAGAAGATATGGTATGGATGCTGCAATCTTGTTTTCAGATATTTTGGTAATTCCACAAGCCATGAATATTGAAGTGCAAATGAAACCAGATTTTGGACCATATTTGCCAAATCCAATTCGTACTCAAAAAGATTTAGATTCAGTAATTGTTCCAGATATTCAAGATACTTTAGGTTATGTAATGGAAGCGATTAAAGCTACCAAAGAAAAGTTGAATGATGAGGTGCCGTTAATTGGTTTTGCAGGTTCCCCTTGGACAATTTTATGTTATTGTGTGCAAGGTCAAGGTTCTAAAAACTTTGATAAAGCTAAAGAATTATGTTTTACAAATCCT
>CBDUHF010000047.1:0-20631 GCA_965367085.1 uncultured Polaribacter sp. | reverse complement strand
GTTTTACAAAAAATTGCATTTCCATTTGTTCAAATTCACGCATTCTAAAAATAAATTGTCTTGCAACAATTTCATTTCTAAACGCTTTTCCTGTTTGCGCAATTCCAAAAGGAATTTTCATTCGCCCAGTTTTTTGAACATTAAGGAAGTTTACAAAAATTCCTTGTGCAGTTTCTGGACGTAAATATAAATCCATTGCAGTATCTGCAGAAGCACCAAGTTTTGTACCAAACATTAAGTTAAACTGCTTAACGTCTGTCCAGTTTCTAGAACCAGTTAAAGGATCTGCAATTTCTAATTCTTCAATAAGTAATTTTACATCTTCTAAATCTTCACTTTCTAAAGATTTACCCATTCTTGCAAGAATAGTATTTATTTTTTCTTGATAACCAACAACTCTTCCGTTAGTAGAAATAAATTCTTCTTTATTAAAAGCATCTCCAAAACGTTTTTCTGCTTTAGCAACTTCTTTGTTTATTTTGCCTTCAATTTTAGCACAGTAGTCTTCAATTAAAACATCTGCTCTGTATCTTTTTTTAGAATCTTTATTGTCAATTAATGGATCGTTAAACGCATCTACATGACCTGAAGCTTTCCAAGTTGTTGGGTGCATTAAGATAGAAGCATCAATTCCTACAATGTTCTCATGCATTTGCACCATTGCTTTCCACCAGTAATCTCTAATATTTTTCTTTAACTCAACTCCATTTTGAGCATAATCGTAAACCGCGCTTAAACCGTCATAAATTTCAGAAGACTGAAAAACATAACCATATTCTTTTGCGTGCGATAGTACTTTTTTAAATTGATCTTCTTGTTTTGCCATAATGGCGACAAAGATAAACGTTTACATAAAATTTTCAAGAAAAAATTAAACGACTTTTTTATCCTGATTAATAGTTGATAATTAATGTTTTTAAAGTTGATTATTTTACTAAATGATGTTGGTTTTTCTATTGTTTAAAAGGTTTAACTAACAACTTTATTTTACTAGTAAATTGTAGTTATTTATTTTATTATTTATCTTACTCAAAAAAAGCTAGATAGAAATGCAAATTTTAAAAGATTTTTTCCATTTGTTTTATCCTAAGTTATGTGCAAATTGTCAAAAGCAATTAGTTGTAAATGAAAAGGTTTTGTGTACTTTTTGTAGACATGATTTGCCTTTAACAAATTTTACAGATTATAAAGAAAATAAAATTTGTCAAAGTTTTTATGGCAGAATTGCAATAGAAAAGGCAAATTCTTTATTATTTTATAGAAGAGAAGGAATTACAAAAAGGTTAATTCATGATTTAAAATACAAAGGAAATGAAGAAATAGGAACTTTCTTTGGAAATTGGTTTGGTGAAATTTTATTAGAAAACAAGCAGTTTTCTGATGTAGATTGCATTATTCCTGTGCCTCTTCATCAAAAGAAAATGAAACAAAGAGGTTATAATCAAGTAACAAAATTCGGAGAAACATTAAGTATTTATCTAAATATTTCATTTGTAGAAGATGTTTTAATCAGAACTTCTGCTTCAAAAACTCAGACTTTTAAAGCTCGTTTTGAGCGTTTTAACAATTTAGAAACCAAGTTCTTCTTAAATGATGATTTAAGGTTTAAGAACAAGCATGTTTTGTTAATTGATGATGTAATAACAACAGGTGCAACATTAGAAGCTTGTGCAAAAGAATTGCAAAAAACAGAGGGTATAAGAATAAGCATTTTAACTATGGCTTACACTGAGTAAATTTTATGATTTTTAAATGAAAAATAAATTGTTAATTTGTAACAAATTTACTTCTGTGAAACACATATTTAGATTCCTTTTTATAACTGTTTTAATAGCACTTTTTTCTAATTGTGCAAGAACAGGTAGGCCAGAAGGTGGGCCAAAAGATGAAGAAGCTCCATTGTTTGTAACTTCAAATCCACCTTATGAAACTATAAAATTTGATAAAAAAGAAATTAAAATTTATTTTAATGAATATATTAAACTTAAAGATATAAATAAACAATTAGTAGTTTCACCTCCTCTAAAGTACCCTGCTATTATTACACCTCAAGGAACGGCTAGTAAATTTGTAAATATTGAAATTTCAGATACTTTAGTAAAAAATACAACATATATTTTTAATTTTGGAAATGCAGTAGAGGATAATAACGAAAGCAATACACTAGAAAACTTTAAATATGTATTTTCAACAGGAAATTATATAGATTCTCTAACATCTAGAGGAGTAATTAAAGATGCCTTGTTAAGTGAAACTCCTAAAAACATAAATGTTTTATTATATAAAATAGATACTTCTTTTACGGATTCAATTATCTACAAAAAGAAGCCAAATTATGTTACAAACACATTAGATACAACGAAATTTAATTTTTCGAATCTTAAAAAAGGAAAGTATTTAATGATTGCTTTAAAGGAATCTACAAATGATTATTTATTTAATCCTAAATCAGATAAAATAGGTTTTTATTCAGATACAATTTCATTACCAAAAGATAGTATAATAGATAAACCAATTGTTTTATTTAATGAGATTCAACCTTATAAATTTAAACGAGGTAAAGAAGTAAGTAAAGGTAAAATAGCTTTTGGATATGAAGGAGAAGTAAATGATTTTAAAGTAAATATTCTATCTGAAGTTCCTAAGGATTTTAAAAGTGTTTCAAAATTTGAATCCGATAAGGATACATTGAATTATTGGTTTACACCAATAGAAGCAGATTCTTTAAATTTTATTGTTTCTAATGCTAATTTTTTAGATACTATAACTGTAAAACTTAGAAAAAAGAAAATAGATTCTTTAATTATAAGTTCTTCTATAAGTGGTGCTTTTCATTTTAGGGACACATTCTTTTTAAAAACAAATAATCCAATTGTTAAGATTGATACAAGTAAAATTTCACTGGTAGATAAAGATACTATTGCTGTGCCTTTTTCAAATTTTGTTTCATCAAAAGAAAATAAAATAGGATTCATATTTGAGAAAAAACAAAAAGAAACATATAATGTAAAAGTTTTACCATCGGCATTTTTAGATGTTTTTGAACAACAAAACGATACCTTAAACTTTAATTTAAAGACCAAAGAAATTGAAGATTATGGAAGAATTACGTTGAGTATTGTAAATTCAAATTCTCAAAATTTAATTATTGAACTCCTTTCAGGTAAGGATAAAGATAAGATTGTTGAGAGAAGATTTACAACAACTTCTGAAGTGATGCAGTTTGATTTATTAGAGCCCAAAGTTTATAGCGTAAGAGCAATAATAGATACTAATAAAAACAATAAATGGGATACTGGAAATTATCTACAAAAAGTATTACCAGAAAAAATTATTTATTTTAAAACTGAACTCGAATTAAGGGCGAATTATTACTTAAATGAAACGTTTTCAATTAATAAGTAGATGGAAATTTTATTATTAAAGTAATTTTAATATATTTGTCTCTTATCTTTAAGACCCCTAAATCTTGAAAACCCCTATCACAATTATTTTTGTAATTGTTTTTTTTCTAGAATCCAAGGCTCAACATTTTACTCATGATATAGGAGTACATGTTGGTTCTACTAGTTTACAAACAGATTACGGACAAAGAGGAAATTTTGAAAGCAACTGGAAGAACAACGGAATGTCTGTTTCTGTAGCTCATTATCTTCATTTTTTTAACAGAACCCTTCGTTGGGATCCTAATAATGTTATGCACAATAATATTATGGTTAAAACTGAACTTGAATTTATTAGCAATACTACACTTGAGCATCATGGATATTGGGCTGATAAAAAGTCTTATGGAGGAGAGCAATTAAGAGGAATGGTTGGTACAGCCAGAATGATTAACCTTGGTGTAAATCTGGAGTACTATTTAAGACCTTTAGAAGAGTTTATTTATCCTCATTCAGATATGGTTTTTAATCCTTTTTTTACTTTCGGAATTAAATATTCTTTTTATACAAATGGATTAAAATCTAATTTAGGAGATTGGCAAGAAGATATTAGTCTTTTGCCACCTAAATATACAGTAGATAATGCCTTAGCAATAGGTTCTGGGGAAGCTTTTTCTCTAAATGTTGGATTAGGGACTAGGGTTAAAATATCAGAAAAATTAGATATTTCTGCATCTTATAGTTATCAGTATTTCTTTTCTGATAAAATAGATGGTTTACAAGCAAATGTTATTGAAAATAAAAACAATGAATGGTTAGTAAATGTACAGGTAGGATTGATTTATCATCTTAACTTTAATACTCCGCTGTTCTATTAAGATACCCCCAGATTTTCTGAATAGATGAATTTATTCAAAAAATTTAAAAAAAGAGAGCAATATTTGCTCTCTTTTTTCTTGCTTTTTATTTTATTAATAACTCTTTAATAACGTTTCTTTCTATGTTTTTTATAAAAAAGTTTAGCCCAGATTGAGCGGTTTGTTTGAGCTCTTTTCTTGCCTTGAAAATAAATCAGTCAAGAAAAAGCGAGTAGCGAAAGCTGGAAATAGCTTCTATAAAAACTTTTTAATAGATCTTATAATTCCATAATGAATTCCTTCATGAAAATTATTAAAAGTAATTGCAGTTTCGATTGAGTCTAAAACAATACCCGTACTGGTTAAGTATTCTGTGTAGTTTTGGAAAATGCCAGCCTCAAAATCTTCTTCTAAAGTATCTGGTAAACCTGCTAATAAATCTTTTACTTCTTCAAATTCTTCTTCTGTAAAAGTTTTTGTTGGTGATGTTCCTTTTCTATGCTCTTCTATTAATTCTTCTGGACATAAACAGTTTAAACCAGATAATTTATAGTGTATTATTTGTTGGGTAGCAACTAAATGTGCTGCATTCCATGCTATATTGTTTTTAAAACCTTTTGGAATTGTATGTAATTGTTCTATTGTTAAACCTTCTAGCTCTTTTAAAAGAAGTGCTCTAGATTTTTTTAAAACATCAAATTGTATCTTCATTTTTATCAGTATTTTTGAAGAGCAAATATAATCTATAAATATGAAGAAAGTATACTTTTTACAAACCTGCGATACCTGTAGAAGAATATTAAAAGAGGTGAATTCAGATGGTTTTGAGCGTCAAGAAATTAAGGCTAATCCTGTTAATACTGTTCAATTAGAGGAGATGTATGCAATTTCTGGAAGCTATGAAGGGCTGTTTAATAAACGTGCAAAGTTGTATAAATCTATGGATTTAAAGAATCAAGTTCTTACTGAAGCAGATTATAGACAATATATTTTAGATGAATATACTTTTTTAAAACGTCCTGTTTTTATTGTTGATAATGAAATCTTTATAGGTAATAGTAAGAAAGTAATAGCAGAATTAAAAGAGAAGATTGGATAAAACAATCTTCTCTTTTAGTAATTAATTGGAGGATATGTTTATATCTGAAGAAGACATCATTGCTGCTAATTCTTCTTTTGTGATTTTAGTTTCTAAGCCAAACAAAACAAATTTATCTTCGTTACTGTTTGTTCTGATAATGATTTCTCTTATATAATTCTTCTTTTCTATAAAAAACATTTCAACATTACTGTCGCTATCTTTTACCCTAACAAGCGTTTTTAAGTTGTTTTTTCTTTTAAATTTTTTAAAATCTTTAGAGACATTGTTATTCTCGTTATTAAAAATCATGAGTTTAAAATCACTAGATTTTTTAATAACATTCATTATATCTCCATCATCTTCATTGTCTAAAAAAGAACCTGCTAGAGAAGCTGATAAGTTGATTGAAAAAGTAGAGTCTTCTTTATTGTTTTTATAGAATTTTTTAAAAGCTGTTTCTTGTGCTGATGCACTTACTATAAATAGTGCGAAAAAAAATGTTGCTAATCGTTTCATATGTCTTGGTTTTCTTTTGAGACGATTGCAAATAAGTTTTGTTACAAATGACAAATTCTTAAGAAGTGCTTTTTATCTAAAAATTCATAGAAATCCCCATTGAAGTTCCTTTAAAGCTAAGATTGAATTCTGGTAGAAAATTAGAGCTAACAGAAGGAATTCCTTCATTATACAGTTCTACAGCTTTTTTTGCTTTTTTATTATAATTTTTAAGAATAGGAATTGCAACTAAGATCAAAGCAGCACCAGCACCAGCTAATTCCCATTTTGCATCTCCACCACCAATTGCAGTTCCAATAGGAAAACCTACTAAAGCACCTCCAGCTCCGCCTAAAATTGTAGCCCAAGTATAATTAGATTTTGCAGATTTCATTAATTCAAAAGCTTCTGAATTGTTTTTTAAAAGTTCTTTAAGTTGATTTGGATTCAGTTTTTTATCATTTTGATAAAACATGTTTTCTCCAAAAGATTTTTTCATTTCAATTTTTTGTGCATTTAGAGTTGAAAATGTAAAAAGACATAAAAATAATGCGAATACTATTTTTTTCATAAGGTTTAATATTAAGTTATTCTTTTTGATATACTTTAATTAGGTTTTCTGCTTCTTTTTTTGCGCTCCAATTTTGTACAATTTCTTCTCTTGCTTCTTTTCCTAAAAGAGGAAGATCTCCTTTAATTTTTTGTAATAAAATTGTTTCTAATTCAGAAATATTTCCGGGTTCTACTAAATATCCATTTTTTTTATGTGAAATTAATGAAGAATGAACGCCAACATTTTTGGTTGCTATTACAGAACATCCACAAGACATCGCTTCTGCAGTAACTAAAGAAAATCCTTCAGAAAAACTTGGTACAACTGCAATTTTTGCTGCCTGATAATAAGAAATAATATATGGAGTTTCATCAATAAAATAAACTTGCTTTTCTATAGAATGCTTTGTTGAAATTTCTTTTAGCTCTTCTAAAAAGGCTGGTTTATCAACTTTACCAACAATTACCAAAGCCCAATTTTTGTTTTGTTTTAAGACTTTAGCAGCTTCCATTAAAACAATTTGTCCTTTCGCTTTTCTAACTCTACCAGCACACAAAATGATGTTTTCTTGTAGAATGTTTTTCAACTTGGTGTTATTGTTTGGAGTAAATAAATCAATATTTATTCCATGACCAACAATTGTATTTTTAATTCCTAATTTTACACTCATACTTTTTATAAGTGTAACAACATTGTCTGCTTTTTTAAGCAGCTTTAATGTTAGTTTAGAAGGAGCTGTTTCTGCATGACGCGTTGCTATCAATTTAAATTTTGCTCCTAAAAATCGGTAGAAAAGCATTCTCATTATTTCATTGTTTCTATGACAATGAACTACAACTTCTCTATTAGAAAATAAAAGTTTTTTTAGGTTAGATGTAGCTATTTTCTTCCCTTCTACATTATAACCATAAATATAAGTTTCATAGGTATCAGTAAAAAAAGGAAGTACATTTTCTATGCTTCTAGTTACTCCAGTTCTTCGTTTGTGAAAATGAGTATGAATTAAAACGGGTTTTAATTTTTGATTTTTATGCAAACCTTCGTTCAATTATATTCATTAAACGAGCTTCTAATTCTTCTTGTGCTTCCCAATTATAATCTGGCTTTACCATTTTAAGAATGAATTTTTTTGCCTCTTTTTCGGTTTTAAATGTATTGAGTTGAGATACTACTCTGTTAAAATCTTCTTGACTGCCTTCAAATAAATTTTTCACAAAAACAATTCTATCATTTAAACCAATTTGAATATTAGTTTGCAATTTATCATTCAACGATTTTGTAGCAACAGTTTCAAATAAATTAGCCATTACATCTACAGGTATAGTGTCTTTTAATTCTTCTTCTAAAGTTGGTGTATTTATTCCTGCAACATCTTTTACATCATCTTTAAAATTATCAATAGATTGTTTATTTGCATTAATAATATCCTCTAAATAATCAAAAGGTTGTTCTATAATTTCTTCAGGTGCTATTTGTAAATATTCATCTTCTAGTTGATGAAGAATTGTTTCTTCATCTTTAGGTTCTTCAGAAATAGTCTTTTTTATTTCTAACCCCTTTTCTACTTTTTCTAGCAGCTCTTCTTTAGTAACATTATTGTTAGGAGTTGTGCTTACATATTCTTCAACAAATGCTAAAAGAGATAATTTCTCATGAATTTCTTGAGATTTTTCTTTTAAAGCAAGCACATCTTCTTTATTTTTCATCTGTAAAATGCTGTGTGCTAAACTAATTAAATCGCTTTTTAGTTTTTTGTGCATAAGTTGTAAGTTGAAGTTAATTTTTACTAGTTAATTTTAATAAATTTGTTGAAAACCAAAGTAACACATAATTTAAATTATTAAAGCCTTAAAATTACAAAATGTTTCTTGAAAATACAGTAAATCATACAGAACAATTTGGTTGGATAGAAGTAATTTGTGGCTCTATGTTTTCCGGTAAAACCGAAGAATTAATTAGAAGATTAAAAAGAGCGCAGTTTGCTAAACAACGTGTAGAAATTTTTAAACCAGCTGTAGATACTCGTTATGATGATGAAGAAGTTGTTTCTCATAATGATAATAGAATACGCTCAACTCCCGTTCCTGTTTCTTCAAATATTAGATTGTTAGCTAACAATGTAGATGTTGTTGGTATAGATGAAGCTCAGTTTTTTGATGATGAAATTGTTGCTGTTTGTAATGATTTAGCCAATCGTGGAATTAGAGTAATTGTTGCAGGTTTAGATATGGACTTTAAAGGAAATCCTTTTGGACCAATGCCAGCTTTAATGGCAACTGCAGAGTATGTTACTAAGGTACATGCAGTTTGTACACATACTGGTAATTTAGCTCACTATAGTTTTAGAAAAGCTCAGAATGACAATATTGTTATGTTAGGTGAAATGCAAGAATACGAGCCATTAAGTAGAGCTGCATATTATAAGGCAAAGCAAAAGCAACAAGAAGAAATTGCTGCAAAAGAAAATATGAAAGATGAATAATCATGTTACTGTTTTAGAAATTGATGGAAAGGCGTTATTGCATAATCTAGATTATTTCAAAAAAAAATTAAATCCAGAAACAAAAATTTTAGCAGTTGTAAAAGCTTTTGGTTATGGAAGCGATGGAGTACAAGTTGCTAAGTTTTTAGAAGAAAAAGTAGATTATTTTGCTGTAGCATATTCTCAAGAAGGAATTGCATTACGAGAAGCAGAAATTAAGAAACCTATTTTAGTTTTACATCCTCAGGTTCAAAATTTACAATCAATTATAGATTATAGATTAGAACCAAATTTATACAATTTTACAATTTTTAATGCTTTTTTAAAATTAGCTGATGAAATTCCGTTAATGAATTATCCAATTCATATTAAATTTAATACGGGTTTAAATAGATTAGGTTTTTGGCATACAGATGTTCCTTTAATTTTAAGTAATTTAAAGGAAACAAATCATGTAAAAATACAGTCTTTATTTTCTCATTTAGCAGCAAGTGAAGATCTAGAAGAGCAAGATTTTACAGTAAATCAAATTAATAATTTTGCCTACATCGTTCAGCAATTTTATAAACATTTAGGGTATAAACCAATGTTGCACATCTTAAATACATCTGGAGTTATAAATTATCCAAAAGCACAATTTGATATGGTAAGAATTGGTATTGGTTTATATGGTTTTGGAAATGATGAAGCAGAAACTTCTCAACTTAAAAATACACATAATTTAAAATCTATTATTTCTCAAATTCATATTGTACAACCAGGAGAAACTGTAGGTTATAATAGAGCATTTGTTGCTAAAAGACTAACTAAAACGGCTACAATACCAGTTGGACATGCAGATGGGATTTCAAGAAAATTAGGTAATAAAAAAGGGTATGTAATTATTAATAACCAGAAAGCGCCTATTGTTGGTAATGTTTGTATGGATATGATTATGGTTAATGTTTCTAAGATAGATTGTAAAGAAGGAGATGAGGTTATCTTATTTAATAGCCAAGAAATGATACAAAATATTGCAGATGTTTCAGAAACAATTCCATACGAAACACTAACAGCTATTTCTCCTCGTGTTAACAAAATGTTAAAGGTTTAGTTTTTTTTAGTACTTTTGCATTCTAATAACTAATTAAAAATTAAATAAAATGTTAAAAGAATTTAAAGAATTTATTACTGGTGGTAATGTAATTGAATTTGCAGTTGCAGTAATTATGGCTGGCGCAATTGGTGCAGTTGTAAAAGGATTTGTAAGTAATATTGTTATGCCAGTTGTAGGTTTATTTACAGGTGGAGTAAGTTTAGCAGATCAAAAGTATGTTTTAACTGAAGCAGTTTTAGATGCAGCAGGTAAAGTAACATCTCCAGAAAATGCAATTACTTATGGTGCATGGATAGATACTATTATCAACTTAATTATTGTTGGTTTTGTAATGTTTATGATTGTAAAAGCTTACAATAAGACTAAGAAGAAAGAAGAAGCAGCTCCAGAAGCTCCAAAAGGACCAAGTCAAGAAGACTTATTGTCTGAAATTAGAGATTTATTAGCTAAGAAATAATAGCTAACTTTAATATATTAAAAATCCCAAGCTTTTGCTTGGGATTTTTTATTGCTTATTTTTTAGAGTAATTTTCTGTACTTTATTTTTTATTTATCTACTATTCTTTAATCATTTTAAGAAATACATCTCTATCAATCTCTCTTGCTCCCAAGCTTGCTAAATGATCATTGTACACTTGGCAATCTATTAATTTATATTTTTTGCTTCTAACGAGATGAATAAAAGCCAGTTTAGAAGTGTTAGAAACTTTACTAAACATACTTTCTCCGCAAAAAACATTGTTAATCTCTAATCCATATAATCCACCAACTAGTTCGTTATTTTGCCAAATCTCAATAGATTTTGCAATACCTTTTTTATATAAATTGATGTAGGCTTGTTCCATGTTATCTGTAATCCAAGTGCCAAAACCATCACTTCTACTAATGTTTTTGCAGTTATAAATTACTTCAGTAAAGGCTTTGTTTTCAGTTATGATAAAGTCATTTTTATTCATAATTTTCTTCATCGATTTTGATACCTTAATTTCATCAGGAAATAAAACCATTCTTTCATGTGGACAATACCAAACAATTGGATCTCCTTCTGAAAACCAAGGAAAAATACCATTCTTGTAAGCGTAAATTAATCGTTTCTCAGATAAATCTCCTCCTAAAGCAATAATGCCTTCATTTGTAGTAAATTCATAAGAAGGAAATTCAATTTTTTCTGTAAGCCAAATCATTTTGTAAAAATAGACAACAAAAAAATGGCATCAAAAATTGATGCCATTTATATTCAAAATTAGAAGACAAATTATAATGTTGAATTTATTATATTATTTTACCTTTTTTATGTTAAAAACCTTAAATACTGATGGTAAACCAGTTTGGTTAACCAAATATATGATTTTTTTCTATACTCTACAAAACTTTAACTTTTGTAATTTTATTTTTTTATAAAAGCTCAAAGAACTGTTCAGACTTTTATTATAATAATTTAGGAGAACCTATAGCTTTTTTGATACAATCAATTTAAAAGGATTTTTATTTTTTGTCATCAGAAATTTTTAGAAATATTTTTTGAAAGAAGAGGAGAGCAATTGTTAAGTTTTTTCTAAACTATTAATATTTCTAGATATAATAACTTTTTAGTTCTTATTTTTGCAATCTGTTTCAATTTAAGTAGAAACTAAAAATGAAAACTAGATTAAGAATAAGGAAAAGGAAAAAAACCAAAAAAGAGAGAGCTAAATTAATGCATAGCTATTACTCTAGAACTGGTTTTTATATGTTTATTTGGGAAAGTTTGAAGAAGGCTTTTTTTCCAATAGTTTCTGTTGTTTTAGTTTTATTTTTAATCAATAGATATGTATACAATATAAATGAAGGTTTAGAATCTATTACAGAAACCTTTTCTAGACTAGGAATTTTCTCATTTTTCTTTATTTCTGAAACTATATTGGGATTGGTTCCTCCAGAAATTTTTATAGCTTGGACTAAGAAAACTCCTGAGCCAATTTTGAATTTAGCAATACTAGCTACCTTATCTTATATGGGAGGTTTATTATCTTATTTTATTGGAAAAATGGCTTTAAAAATTGCTTCTGTAAAAACATATTTAGAAGTTAAAATGGCGAAACATTTAAAAAACTCTAAGAAATGGGGAGGTTTTTTAATTTTAGTAGGAGCTTTATTACCAGTGCCTTTTTCAATTACTTGTACAGCAGCTGGTATGATAAAATATCCTTTTAAAAACGTAATGCTTTTTGGGTTGTTTAGATTTGCAAGGTTTGCTGTTTATGCATGGGCAATTTTTCAAGTTGTAGACTAAAAAATAATTATATTTGCATTATGGGATTAACAAACAACGATATTTTAAAGAAACTACGTGTGGCGCATAAATTGCGTGATACAGATATTGTAGAAATTTGTGCTTTAGTAGATTTTAAAGTAAGCAAAGGAGAATTAGGTGCTTTATTTAGAAATGAAGAGCATCCAAAATATGTAGAATGTGGAGATCAAATTTTACGTAATTTCTTAAATGGATTAGTAGTGCATTTACGTGGACCAATGCCTAAAAAAGGAGAAAAGAAATAGTTTTATTTTATCTAAAATAAAACATTTAAAAATAAAAAAGAGAGTTCATTTTTGAACTCTCTTTTTTTATGTCTAAAAATCTAAATTTCTAGTAATCTAAATTATCTTTTAAAAAGGTAAATCATCTGGTTCTGCATCAGAAATGTTTGCTGCAGGTTGAAATTGATCTACAGGAGGTAAGTTTTGAGCATTAGATGCTTGACTAATATTTTCAATTCTCCATCCTTGGATCGAGTTAAAATATTTAGCTTCACCTTGTGGGTTAATCCACTCTCTACCACGTAAATTTATAGATACTTTTACATCTTGTCCAACAGCATAACTGTTTAATAAGTCGCATTTATCTTGTACAAATTCTACCATAATCATTTGAGGATATTGCTCGTCTGTTGTTACAACCAATTCTCTCTTTCTAAATCCGTTAGAACCAAATGTCTGAACTTCTCCAATTAACTTTACTTTACCAATAACTTCCATAATTTCTATTTTAATAAAAGTACTTTCCAAGCACTTTCTACATCATTTTTACTTAAAAAATCCTTTGCAAATGTATGTTTTTTTGTGAGTTCTAATCCTATAAAATGTGGATGATCTTTCCCAAAGTTATTAACAGTTTCTGTTGTAGGTAGTTGTTCTACGTTACCCAACATACCTAAATTGTTTCCTGTTAATATATTACTATTTCTAATTTCAGTTGGTATTTTATCAACACCAATACCTAAAGTTGATACTGGTTTTGGAATTTCGAAAAAACCATCTCTAGCCCTTGTATAATAGCTTCCGCCAGCTCTTGCAACCAAATCAATTTTATATTGATCGATGTTTCCTTTATCGTCTAATACATCTTCAGAAATATGAATTTTTACAACTTCACAAATAATTAAATTTCCTGCTCCACCTTTATCACCAGTAATAATAACATCATTTACTTTACATTCAAATTGTACTGGAGATTCTGCAACTCTAAAAGGTTTAATTTTATCTGAGGGTAGCATTGTAAAACCAGCTTTTTCAAACTCATTTACACCTTCTGGATATTCAGAGCTACTCAAAGACATTTGTTGTACGATATCATAGTTTACGATATTAATTACTACTTCTTTTGTAGACAAAGCATTGTCTAGCGTATGTTTTGTGGTATTATCTCTTACTCTTCTTGCTGGAGAAAAAATTAATATTGGTGGATTCGAACCAAAAACATTAAAAAAACTGAAAGGTGATAAATTAGGATTTCCTTCTACATCAATTGTACTTGCAAAAGCAATTGGTCTTGGCGCAATTGCACCTAATAAATAACCATGTAATTCTCCTGTTTTAATTTCTTTTGGATCAATAGAAAGCATTCTTAAAATATTTAGGTATGTAAAGATACTATCAATTATACAAATGAGTTATATAGTGGAATAGTTTATATTTGTTTTCATGAATTTCTTTAAAAACACTCTTTTATTTAGGCGGATAGCAATTTTAGTATCTGTTATAATTGTATCCTTAATTCTTTGGAATACGTACATTTTCTTTCAGAAATTTAAGCAAGAAGAACGTATTAAAATGGAAATTCTAGGAATTGCCCAAAAAGAATTGGCGAGTTCAGATTTGAATTCTAATATTGCTTTGCCAGATAAAATAATTACAACAAATACTAGCATCCCTTTAATTTTGGTTGATGCAAAAGGTAATATTGAATCGTTTCAGAATTTAGATGCCGATAAATCTGAATCTCCTGAATATTTAAAGGAACAATTGGCAAAGATGAAATCTGAAAATACGCCAATTGAAATTAGTTTTAAAGGAAAAAACAAACAATATATTTATTATAGAAATTCAGATTTATTAAACAAACTTACTTATTACCCAATTGCTTTAATTCTTATTCTATTACTATTTTTAAGTGTTATTTACATGTTTTACAGTTCTAATAAAATTGCAGAAACTAATAAATTATGGACAGGAATGGCAAAAGAAACGGCGCATCAAATTGGTACGCCTTTGTCTTCTTTATTAGGTTGGATTGCTATTTTAAAGATGGAAAAAGTTGATGACAACTATGTTGAAGAAATTGAAAAAGATGTTAATAGATTAAATACAATTGCGAACCGTTTTTCTAAAATAGGCTCAACGCCAGAATTGAAGAAAGAGAACATTGTAGAAGTTACAAAACAGGCTTTTGATTATTTAGAATCTAGAAGTTCTAAGCAAATTTCATTCGCTTTTTCTTCTCAAGAAAGTGAGGTTTACACAAAATTAAATACAGAACTATTTGGTTGGGTTATAGAAAATCTAATAAAAAATGCAATCGATTCAATGTTAGGAAGAGGAGATTTAGCTGTACATATAGAAACTACTCAAAAGAAAGTTAAAATTATAGTTTCAGATACTGGAAAAGGAATGCCGAAAAAGTTATTTAAGCAAATTTTTAAACCTGGGTTTACTACAAAAAAACGTGGATGGGGATTAGGTTTGTCGCTTTCTAAACGAATTGTAGAAGATTATCATAAAGGAAAAATAGGTGTTCTGAAATCTGAAATAGAAAAAGGAACTACTTTTCAAATTTTATTAGATAGACTTTAGTCTGTTTGTTAATTCTGAGAAAATATGAATTTGTCTTTTTAAAATTCTTGTATTGAAATTATTGACAAACTTATTTTAAAAAGTTTAGCCCTGATTGAAGCGGCAACCTTTTTTTCTGTCTGTTCGAGTGGTTTTTCTGACGAAGGAAGAAAAATTGTATCGAGAACAAAAGCAAAAAAGATATAGCGTAAAGCAGGAAATAGCTTCTAAAAAAACGTTATAATTTACTTAAAATTACTAGCAATTTTTGCAGCCAAACCAACAAACTCATCATTTGTTAATTTTACTTTTTTAGCAAACTGAATATCAGCCATAGCATTTAAAGGGATTAAATGCACATGCACATGAGGAACTTCTAAACCAATAACACTCATACCAACACGCAAACAAGGCACCGTTTTTTCTATAGCTTTTGCAACTTTGTAAGAGAAATCCATTAAATCTAAATAGTCTTCTTTAGAAAGATCAAATAACTTGTTTTCTTCTTTTTTTGGAACCACCAAAGTGTGTCCTTTTGCATTCGGATTGATATCTAAAAAAGCAAAAAAGTTATCGTTTTCTGCAACTTTATAACTTGGTATTTCGCCTGTAATTATTTTTGTAAAAATGCTCATGCTATTTTTTTATAAAAAGTGAATTTCTTGTTCTGTAAAAATAAAAAACGCTTTGCAATTGCAAAGCGTTTGTAACATATATTTTAATAATATTTATCTAGAAATGTCTACAATTTCAAATTTCATAATTCCGTTAGGAACTTGAATTTCTGCTGTTTCGCCAACTTTTTTACCAAGTAAACCTTTACCAATTGGAGAGTTTACAGATAATTTTCCGTTTCTAACATCGGTTTCAGAATCTGCCACCAAAGTGTAAGAAAATTCCATTCCGTTTGTTAAATTTTTAATTTTTACAATAGAATGAATTAACACTTTAGAAGTGTCTAACTGAGATTCATCAAGAATACGTGCATTAGAAACTACGTTCTTTAATTTTGCAATTTTAAACTCTAAATGAGATTGCTCTTCTTTTGCAGCATGATATTCAGCATTTTCACTTAAATCACCTTTATCACGAGCATCTGCAATTTCTTGCGTTACTCTTGGTCGTTCAACTTGCTCTAGTTGTAACAACTCATCTTTCAATTTTTTTAATCCTTCTGCAGAATAATAAGATATTTCGCTCATAGTACTATAATTTAAAAATCTCATTACCTTTTACAGGAATGAGATTTGATTACAAATATACAAAATATTTGTAACTTGCCATCGTTATTAAAGGAACGAAACACTTTTTATGATTAAAAAAGCACTATTTATTATTTTTTTATCAGTATTACTGTCTTGTGAAGATAATACTAGAATTAATGATTGCTTTATGGGCATATCTGTTTCAGAAATTTTGAACACCAGATTACCTAGTTACCAGAATTTAACAATAAATGGAACAAGCAAAACATACTTAATTAGAGGTAGATCAATTCATATTATAAGAAATAGTTCTTCTAATTTTGTAGCTTTTGATTTAGAGTGTCCAGATAGAACTTGTAATTTACCTCTAGATATTTCTAATTTGCCAACAATAACTTGTACTTGCCACAATAAGAATTATAATTATTTAGAAGGAGGAAGGTTAATTGGAGAGGAAGGTTGTGGTATGTTAATGTATACAGTTAGCTTAGTTGGAAGTGAAGCTGTACAAATAAGAAATTAATTTTTAGATTAGTTAAATTGAGTTGTGTATTTTTGCTGAAACACAACAACTTTACAAGTGAAAAATTATTTTTCTTCAGATTTTAAATTAGGCGTTCTTGGTGGCGGACAATTAGGAAGAATGCTTCTTGCCGAAACTCAAAAATTAGATATTTACACTACTATTTTAGACAGTAACAAAAATGCACCTTGTGCAGAAATTTGCAACAAATTTATTGTTGGAGATTTATTAGATTTTGATGCTGTTTATAACTTTGGTAAAACAGTAGATCTATTAACTATAGAAATAGAAAATGTAAATTTAGATGCATTAGATAGATTAGAAGACGAAGGTTTAGCTATTTACCCAAAACCAAAAGATTTACGTGTTATACAAAGTAAGGCTAGACAAAAGAATTTTTATGTAGATCATCAAATTCCTACTGCAGATTTTTCTCATTATGCATATTTAGAAGAACTAAAACATTCTTATGAAAACAATATTGTAAACTTTCCTTTTGTTTGGAAAGCTGCACGTTTTGGTTATGATGGAACTGGCGTAAAAATAGTGAGAACTATTGAAGACTTAGAAAGTTTGCCAAATGTAGAATGTATTACAGAAAAGTTAATTCCGTTTAAAAACGAATTAGCAGTAATTGTAGCAAGAAATACAGATGGAGAAGTAAAAACATATCCTGTAGTAGAAATGGAATTTCATCCAGAAGCAAATCAAGTAGAATATGTTATTTGTCCTGCAAGAATAGATTCTAAAGTGGCAGAAAAGGCTAGAGAATTGGCTTTAAAAGTTGTAAAAGATTTAGATTTTGTTGGTTTATTGGCTGTTGAAATGTTTCAAACTACTGATGATAAAATTCTAGTAAATGAAGTTGCTCCAAGACCTCATAATTCTGGGCATTATTCAATTGAAGCGAGTTATACAAATCAATTTGAACAACATATTCGTAGTATTTTGAACCTTCCTTTAGGAAATACAGATAGCAAAGTTGCAGGAATTATGGTAAACTTAGTTGGTGATGAAGGTTTTTCTGGTGATGTTGTTTATGAAAATATAGAAGAAATTTTAAAAATTGATGGAGTTACACCACATATTTATGGTAAAAAAGAAACACGTCCTTTTAGAAAAATGGGGCATGTTACTATTGTAAATAGCGATATTGATGCAGCTAGAGAAATAGCACAAAAAGTTAAAGAAACAATTAGAGTAATAAGCAAATAATTATGGTAGGAATAATAATGGGAAGCGATTCTGATCTTCCAATAATGCAAGAAGCAATAGATATTTTAGAAAGTTTTAATATTAAAATAGAAGTTGATATAGTTTCTGCTCACAGAACTCCAGAAAAATTAGTTGAGTATTCTAAAAATGCACACAAAAGAGGAGTAAAGGTAATTATTGCTGGCGCTGGAGGTGCTGCTCATTTACCAGGAATGGTAGCTTCTATGAGTCCGTTACCAATAATAGGAGTTCCTGTAAAAAGTAGAAATTCTATAGATGGTTGGGATTCTGTTTTATCAATTTTACAAATGCCTGGAGGAGTTCCTGTTGCAACTGTTGCTTTAGATGGCGCAAAAAATGCGGGTATTTTAGCCGCTCAAATAATTGGAGCTTCAGATGAACTTGTTTTAAATAAAATTATCGCTTATAAAGAAGAATTAAAACTAAAAGTAGAACAAGCATCTGCTAGAGTTAGAAAATAGTTCTCTATTTTAAATAAAAAAAAGTCCTGTAAATATTACAGGACTTTTTTTGATAATTAAAATTAACTAGGGTCTATTTTTAGTTGGTGATAATTATTTTTTTGGAAAGAATTGTATTGTCTTGCAAAGCTGTTTTCACTAAATAAATTCCAGAAGAAAGATTAGAAACATCTTTAATCGAATCTGTAGAGAAAGTCGCAATTTTTCTTCCTAAAACATTAAATAATGAAATTTCTTTTATTTGATTTTCTTTTTGAATATCAACAATCAATTGTTTTGCTTTGTTAACAAAAACTAAAAAATTAAGTTCATCAGAATTGATTTTATCAATAGTTAATGTTTTCTTCTTTTCTTTGCTGTATACTATTTTAAATCTACTATTATTTTCACCAATTGTATTTATAGTGAATGTATACTCTTGTTCTTTTAAATCAATAAAAACATTTGCTTCTGTATCTTCTAGGTAAATGTAATAACTATCATTAATGTATTCTTCTTGAAGGTTTATAGAATATTCTCCAGTTTCATCAACCACAAAACCTAATGGAACAATTTTTTCATCTTCAATTAATTTCGGCAATCCTTGTATAGATGCTTTTTTATCTTCTTCAACTAAAGAATAAAAACCTAAAGATTTTTGATTGATATCAAAAGGGCCATCATAAAGTCTATCATACTTTTCTGTAGCTCCATTTACAAAACCAATTAAAATTGAATTGTAGGTATTTTCTTTTTTTAATCTAAACCATGATCTACCTTTCAGTTTATCAGAAATTTCACTTTTTTTGTTAGATTTATAAAATGTTACATTATCTCCAGCTACTTGATGCGTTGCTTTTAATTTTAGAATAGTTGTAGCACCTTCAGCTACACTATCGTTATTTACTCTAATAAAAAAAGCTTGGGCAGTTCCTATTTTTCCAGTAAGCCCTGAAGGGGTACTACCTGTTTTATTATATTCATAATATTCATCTACATTATTATTTCCTGTTTCAGAATTTTGTTGATTCCAAAAGTAAATGGTTCCTTCAATGTCTTTATTATCATAATCATCAATAACTAAATCCCAATCTATTGCAGATGGATAAGGATTTCCTGCTAAATTATCTCCTCCTGGAGACCAAACATTACCTGTCTCTCCTGCACTTTCATTAGTGTTAAAATACATTGTTACATCTAAACCTCCTTCATTTACAATACCTCCAAAAGTTCTTACTTGTCCTCCTGTTCCTTCATTCTGAATAGCATAACCTATTGCAGGCTGCATTGCAGTAGTAGTAATAACAGGAGACCAATCTGCATCTGTATTAGAAGCATCAAATTGATAAACTGTTTCTGCATCTGGAAAAACAGTTGAAATTGTTGCATTGGTTACTGGTGAGCTCCAATAAGAATAAAAATTAGTATTATCACTTCCATAATTACGTGTATCTCTAATAACGTTAAAAGTACCAGAACCAGTGATTGCACTATTACAATTGTGATAAATTAAAGAACCTCCATCTTCTATAGTTATAGTACCATTATTATCTAAACCATAATACACATGCAATGTTGCACCTTCTTGTATTGTTATTTCTGCTCCAGAATTAATTGTTAAAAAACCTACACTAATTTCTGTTGTTAATATAGGATTATTAGAACTAGTAGGAATAGCAACTTTTTGTTTTCTATCTGCATCTGGTGCAGTATCTCCAACCCAATTTGTAGTTGTTGTCCAATCGTTATCACTTCCATCCCAAGTAATTACACCTACAGCATCTTCTGAAGCTGTAATTGAACTTTCTCCATCAGGTTGATAATTCATTTGTGTTCCGCTTTGATAAAGAACTAAACTTGTACCTGATGTTAATAAGGTATTCTTATTGGTATCTATTTCTGTATCTGTTCTTGCTACATTCCAGATTCTAAAAAGATCAAAATCTCCTGAAAAATTATTTGCAGCAGTATCTCCTGTAGTTGCATCATTAAAAGTTTGCGGCCCTGAAGCAGGATCCCATCCAACATCTAAATCATTAGGATATAATATATTACCCCCAGATCTACCGATATTAATATCTCCAGAATGAGTATTTATTTGCATTCCATCTTGAGTATCTTGTAAGACACCATCTAAATACCATTTTAATAGTAAATCTGGATCTGTACCTGTAATGTCTTCTAAAGTAAGT
>CBDUHF010000046.1:0-21345 GCA_965367085.1 uncultured Polaribacter sp. | reverse complement strand
ATTGGTATTTTAAAAAAAACACAAAAACATATAGGAATGCGTTTACATTCATTAGTTTTGTCAGATATTTTTTTAATCCCAAATATAGCACTAGCATATCAAGAAAAAATATATCAATATAATAAAGAAGCAAAAGAAGTATTAAGTAATTGGAGTAGTGAAAAGTTTATAGAAGTTGAAGGTAATAGAATATCTAATTTACTAGAGAATAACACAAATAAATATGAAAGCTTCTTTAAATAAGTATGATTATCTACATATTATAGTTCTTATAATAATAAATATATTATTAACAGATTTATTATCTTCTACATTTTTAAAAAAGGTTATTTCACTACTCCCTTTTTTTGTTTTAATATATTTGTATTTTTTTAAAAATAAACTTGTATTTTATAAAGTTTTTATTGTTTATATTTTTGTTTTTCCTTTTTCCCCAAGAGATATAGTACTTGTTCAACAAGGTACGTCAATAGGTGATTTTGTATCATTTATTAATTTTAATGTTGGATTTCTTTCACTCAGTTTGTTTTCAATAATTTTATTTACTCTTTTAGAGGTTCAAAAGTTAGGATTAATGACACAACTAATAAAATATTTTATTATATATATAATTAGTTATGTAACTTATTCTTTAGTTATGAATAGTCATGATTTTTATTTGAATTTTTTCATAAGTGATTTAAAACCATTTTTAATATTCTTTTTTGGATATTTTTTTGGACTATGTATATGGAAAAGATTCAAAATGAATTGGAATGAAATTTTCTTAAAAATTCTATATATATTGTTATTTGTTTATGTTTTTAAAACTATTTTTTATTTATCATATGATTTTGTGATAAAAGTATATAACACAAGTTTTTCAACACTTCCATATTTATTTATTCCAATTCTTTTTTTAGCCTTTTTTACAAAAGATTTAAAAAATAGGAGTTATATAATGCTCGCTGCTCTTATATCTTCATTTAGTGTAAGTAGGGGGTATTTTATCATGTTAGGTGCTCTTTATCTTATATTACCAATATTTTTCACAAATTATCGTAACTTAAAGAAAGTGTTTATTGGTTATGTAGTTTTTAGTTTTTTTTCCTTTTTATTTATTAGTTTTAGTCATGTTTTCTTATCCGAAAAAATAAATGTTTTTTTACAATATAAGTTAAATTTTTTTACAGAAGAAATTTTTGCTAAAAAAACGGATTTAAATAGAAGTACCCTGATAAGAGTATATGAGTTTAAAAATATTATTTATGATTTGTTAAATTCACCAATATTATTGTTAACAGGGAAAGGATTAGGAGGTTATTTTGAGTTTAAAGAATATGCATTACCAACCTATATTGATGTAGATGCATTTTCAAAAAAACAAGTTGAAATAAATAAATTTTTTAGACCACATACTTTTTTTAATGTAGCACTATTAAAAGGGGGGGTATTATTGTTGGTATTATACTCAAAAAAGTGTATTAGTATTTTTATTTATTCAAAAAAAGTATATAAGAGCAAAGAAAAGGAAATCTTTATTCTTTTTTCAGGGATTTTTTCTTTGTTGTTTTTCTTCTATTTTTGGATACCAGAGTTTTTATTTTTAGATGGATTAATTTTAGGATATGTCACAAAACATAAAAAAAGTAAGATTTTATGACCCAATAGTTGAAAATGGGCATAAGGAATTTAATGAGTTGTTTGTTTCTAAATTTGAAAGTAATTCTTACTCTCAATTACAGATTAATTCAAGTAATATGGGGTTTATAAAATATCATTTAAAATCCTTTATTAATCATTACAAACTTGTCAAAGATGCAGGTACAGAAGATGTTTTTTTAATTTTTAACAATTTATCTTTATTTTTAATTACTTTTTTTTTAAAAGACTTAAAGAATCATTTTGTTGTTCATAATAATTTAGACTTTGCATGTAAAAGTAAAATTCATTTTTTTATGTACAAAAGAATTGCATCCAAAGTTAAATTAATTTATTTAGAGAATAGATTGAAGTTTCAAGCTGAAAATATTTTCAGTCATTATCACAGTAATTTAATATATCATCCAGTAATTGCTATAAACTCCACTACCGTTAAAAAACAGAAAAATGTTTTTATAAGTAGCCGTAACTTGACCCGAAAACAGTTGATAGACATTTGTGAACTTGAAAGTCAGAACACAGTAATTTGTAATAAAATTTTTAATAATGTTTTAAATAGAAATTTAAAAATGGGTTACATTAAAGATTTTGATGAAATGCTAAACTCTTGTTCAAAAGTCTATATTACTGGTGATTATAAATTTCGTGCAAGTGGAATTTTATATAAATCAATATCTATTAATGATTTGAAAATTTATTTGACTGACAAATCCTACTATCAAGAGTTAGTAGATAGGTTTAAAAATTTAAACAATAAATTTGTATTAATTGAAAATTAAAAAGAATGATAAAAAAAAAGAATTTTATTTTTTTTGTTGACCCAATGTCTTATGAAAATCTTGAAGAGTATGATTTGAATGTACTTTCAGAAGTTGAGTTTGAATCCCTCCTTTTTTTAGGGAATATGAAAATGATAAAAAGTGACAAATTAAATTCAAAATTAATATACAATTATAGTGATAAAAAAGGTGTTATAAAGTTTTTGTCATATCTTACTTCACAGTTTAGTCTTATAATTTTGTTTTTTAAACATAGGCCTAAAGTTGTTCATTTTCAATGGTTAAAGCAGCCTGTTTTAGATTATTTAGTAATAAAAGTTTTTAAATTAATAAAAAGAGATGTTAAAATAGTTTTTACAGCTCATAATATCTTGCCCCATAATAGTGGTAGAAAGTATTTAAAAATATTTAAGAAGATTTATAATTTTATTGATAAAATAATAGTGCATGATAAGAACTCAAAAAATAGATTACAGAAAATGTTTTTACTTGAAATTGATAAAATAGAAGTAATAAAGCATGGAATCTTATCGATTGATAGAAATGAATATATTGTTAATAACCTATTAAGAGAACATAACTTTGAAAACCAAATTGTTTTTTCTTTTTTAGGTAACTTGAGCGACTATAAAGGAGTTGATTTAATTATTAAGACTTGGAATGATTATATTGAATTAAATAGAAACAATAAAATTAAGCTTATTGTTGCGGGAAGAGGTGATTGTAAAGGGTTAGAAACGATTAAAAACTATGATAATGTTTTAATAGTAAATAAATTTTTAACAAATGATGAGTTTATTTCATATTTGAAATTGTCAGATGTTGTTTTATTGCCTTATAAAGAGATATCACAAAGTGGTATTCTTCTAACAACTCTAAATGAAAATAAATTAGTAATTGTTTCCAATACAGGTGGGTTAACTGAGCCATTTGAGATTGCAAATGTTGGTTGGATATTAGATCCTTTGACAGAGACTTCATTAAAGGATACTATCATTAAGGCTTCAAAATTAAAAAAGAAAAAAGAGTACATAAGTCGTCTTGATAAAAAGAAACTAAAAAATTTCTATAGCTGGAAAAATATATCAAATACAACAAATGAACTTTACTTAAACCTTTGTAATGAATAACCAAAAAAACTTAGTGTCAATTATTACTCCAGTATACAATTCATCTAGATTTTTGTCAAGAATGATAGAATCTGTTATAAACCAAACTTACAAAAATTGGGAGTTAATTTTTGTTGATGATTGTTCTACGGATAATTCTTTAGAAATTATAAAAAAATACCAGAAAGATGATTTAAGAATTAACTTTTTTACTTTAAAGAATAATTCTGGTTCTGGTATAGCAAGGAATCTTGCAATTGAAAAAGCTAATGGAAGATTTATTGCTTTTCTGGATAGTGATGATGTTTGGGTTAATAATAAGCTAGACATTCAAATTAATTTTATGTTAAATAACAAGGTTAATTTTTGTCATACCTCTTATGGCTATATTGATGAATTAGATAATAAAATTAAATCAACCTTCCATGTTAGTAAAAACCCTATATCGTACTTAGATTTGTTAAAAAAAACTGAGATAAGTTGCTTGACAGCAGTCTATGATTCTTTTGAAATTGGAAAGTTTTATATGAGTTTACATAATCGTAAACAAGACTATGCTCTATGGTTATCAATATTGAAAAGTGGTGTAAAATCACACGGAATAGATATGGAATTGGCACATTATAGGCAAGTGAAAAATTCTGCAACTAGTAAAAAATATAAGTTGATTTTAAAACATATATCCTTTTTAAAGGAAACTCAAATGTTTAGTACAATTAAAGCTATTTACTATACAGGTTTTTGGGTTAAAAATGGTTTTGTTAGATATTTTATTAAATAATTATGATTTATATATTAATTTTTATTGTCTTATCTGTTCTATCTTTTCTTTATTTAAAATTGGCGGTCAAGTTTAAAATTATTGACAAACCAAACCAAAGAAGTTCTCATACAAAAATTACGGTTAGAGGAGGTGGTATTATTTTTGCCATAGCGATTCTTTTATTCTTTTTCATTAATGATTATCAATACCCATATTTTGTTTTAGGCGTTTTTTTAATTTCGGTAATTAGTTTTCTAGATGATATATATACATTAAGTACTAAAGTTAGATTTCCAATTCAATTGTTATCTATAGTGTTGGTTTTGTATCAAGTGGGTGTTCCAATTCATATTTTGTCTTTGTTTTACCTAATAATAGGTGTTGGTACTATCAATTTTTTTAACTTTATGGATGGAATTAATGGAATAACTGGTTTGTATTCGATTGCTGTGCTATCTATTTTTTATTTTTTAAATTTAAATGAAGGAATTATTAATACAGATTTGATTATTTATAGCCTACTTTCACTCATTGTCTTTGGTTTTTATAACTTTAGGAAAAAAGCTATTTTTTTTGCTGGTGACATTGGTAGTGTTTCCATAGGTATTTTAATTTTTTTTATGATACTTTATTTTTATATAGAATTAAAATCACCTTTAATTATTTTGGCAATTATAGTATATGGGGCGGATGCTGCTAATACTTTTTTGTATCGAAAATTTTTTACAAACGAAAATATTTTTGAACCTCATAGACATCATATCTATCAAAAATTAGTAGATATTAAAAAGATGTCACATTTAAAGGTGTCACTCATCTATACTGCTTTACAGCTTTTAATAAATGTGGTTCTTCTTAAGACCTATCAATTAGAAATACAAACACAATATTTAATTTTAGTTATTTTTCTTATAATATTTATATTGTCTTATATTTTTTTATTTAAAAAATTAAAAGCTTAATTTATAATTAAGTAAATCATGAAAAAAATACACCTTTCTAAATCATATTCAAACTTTTCATTAGAAGATGTTCATATAAAGGAAAATAATGTTTTTCAGTTTGAAGAAGTTTTAGAAAGCTATTTAGGTAATAAAAAACATGTTGCAGCATTAAATTCTGGAACTTCAGCGTTACATTTAGCTTTAATACAATCAGGAGTCACAAGTGGAGATATAATAATATGTCAGAGTTTTACTTTTTCAGCATCAGTAAATCCAATTATTTATCAAGGTGCTACACCTGTTTTTATCGATAGTGATAAAGAAACTTGGAATATGTGTCCTATTCTATTAGAATTAGCTATTACAGATAGCATATCAAAAGGAAGAAAACCAAAAGCAATTATATTTGTTCATTTATATGGTATGCCAGCCAAGATTGATGAAATTTCTAAAATAGCCCAAAAATATAAAATAATTTTAATAGAAGACGCAGCAGAAGCTTTAGGTTCTGAATACAATGGGAGAAAGTGTGGTACATTTGGAGATTTTGGTATTTTATCCTTTAACAATAATAAAATAATCACAACTTTTGGAGGAGGAGCATTGGTTTGTAATTCTAAAGAAGAAAAAAATAAAGCAATTTTTTTGGCAACACAAGCAAGAGAAGCGGTAGAGTATTATCAACATTTAGAAATAGGGTATAATTATAGAATGAGCACTATTTTGGCAGGAATTGGTAGTCATCAAATAAAAGATTTGTATTCTCATATCACTTTAAGGAGAGAGAAAAACGATTTCTATAGTCGTTTATTTAAAGATATAAAAGGAGTTACTGTATTTAAAGAACACTCAAATATTTTATTTTCAAATCATTGGTTAACTTGCATCATAATCGATGCTAAGAAAGCAGGCTTTACAAGAGATGAACTATTGCTGCATTTAAAAAAAGAGCACATAGAGTCACGTCCTTTATGGAAACCAATGCATGTACAACCTGTTTTTGAAAAATATAAATTTTTTGGTGGAGATGTTTCTTTAAATTTATTTGATAATGGTTTGTGCCTGCCTTCAGGTTCGGACTTAACAGTTAATGATTTAAACAGAATACAAAAAACAATCAATAATTTTTTGTAATTTAGCTTTTCATAAAAACAGATATGGTTAGAGATTTTTTTCTGAAAATTTTAAATAAGTACGCTTCAAAGTGGGTTGTTTTATGTATTGATGTTTTTCTCGTTTGTTTATCTTTTATAGTAGCATATACAATTAGATTCAATGTGAGCCTTGATTTTAATATGTCGAATTTTAAAATACAACTACCAATAGTTGCTCTAATTTCATTAATTAGTTTTCTCTTTGTAGGGTCTTATAAAGGGGTGATTAGGCACACAGGTACTAAAGACGCATTCAATGTGTTCTTTGGTGTTACTATTTGTAGTATTACCATCTTTTTTGTAGTAATGGTCAATCATTTTTTTGGTTTGTTTGATAAATTCACAATACCAAAATCTATTATATTGATTCATTATTTAGTTTCGGTTTTTATATTAATCTTTAGTAGATATGTATTTAAATCTTTTTTTGAAATTATATCATCGGAATTAGAATCAATCACAAATGTTTTGATTTATGGAGCTGGAGATTCTGGAATTATTACATATGGAGCTTTAAATAGAGGAAGGAAAAATAATTATGATATTTTAGGGTTTATTGATGATGATCCAAATAAAATTAATAAGAAAATAGATAGAATTAAAATCTACAGTTCAGCGAAAATTGATGAAGATTTTATTGAAAAATATCAAATCGATGAAGTAATTATATCTATTCAAAATATAAAACCAAGTCGACTTTTAGAGATTACTGATAAACTCATAAAATTAGGAGTTGAAGCGAAAATTGTTCCACCATTATCTAAATGGATTGGCGGTGATTTAGAAGCGAATCAAATTAAACAGATAAATATTGATGATTTATTAGATAGAGCGCCAATTATTATAGATAACCCTATAGTTCAAAGAGAAGTGAATGATAAAGTAGTTCTTGTTTCTGGAGCAGCGGGATCAATTGGTAGTGAAATTTCAAGACAATTAAGTTTATATAAATGTAAATTAATTGTATTAATAGATCAAGCGGAATCTCCTCTTTACGATTTACAGCAAGAATTGATACAAAAAGGCATTACGAACTTTGTTGCAATCGTATCAGATGTGAGAGACCGGTTTAAAGTAGAACGTATATTTAAAAAATATAAACCACAAAGAGTTTTTCATGCAGCAGCCTATAAACATGTACCTTTAATGGAGAAATCTCCTTATGAAGCTATTAAAGTGAATGTTTTAGGAACAAAAAATTTAGCAGATTTGTCTATTGAATATGGAATAGAAAGATTTGTAATGGTTTCTACAGATAAAGCTGTAAACCCAACAAATGTAATGGGTGCTTCTAAAAGAATCGCGGAATTGTATATTAGTTGTGTAAGTAAAAATTCTAAAAAAACAAAGTTTACCACCACAAGATTTGGTAATGTGTTGGGATCTAATGGTTCAGTGATTCCCTTGTTTAAAAGACAAATAGAAAACGGAGGCCCTTTAACGGTAACTCATAAAGACATAACAAGGTATTTTATGACAATTCCAGAGGCATGTAGCTTGGTTTTAGAGGCAGGTACCATGGGGAAAGGTGGAGAGATTTATATCTTTGATATGGGAAAATCAGTTAAGATTTTTGAAATTGCCAAAAGAATGATTTATTTATCAGGTTTAAAATATCCAGATGATATAGATATTAAAATAACAGGGTTAAGACCTGGGGAAAAATTATATGAAGAACTATTAGCAGATGGAGAAAACACCACAAAGACCTATCACGAAAAAATAATGATTGCTAGAACACAAAAATTAGATGATATGTATTTTAAATCAAAAATAGATGATTTATCTTGTAATTTTAATAAAATGGATAATCAAGAGTTGGTTTTATTAATGAAAAATTTAGTGCCAGAATATGTTTCTAATAACTCTGAATTTGAAACCTTAGATAAAGTTAGTTAGAAATTAATTTTTATAGTATTTTCGCCAAAAAAAATAATATGTTTAAAACAAGAAGTATGAATAACAAGTGTTTGTTATTTGTTTTTTTATCAGTTTACATTTTTTCTTCATGTGTCTCTAAAAAAGATATTATCTATTTCCAAAATGATGAAATTGACCAATCTAAAGTGAGTAATAGTTATAAAACAATTATCAAACCAGATGATTTATTACAGATTACGATTACTGCCCTAGACACTGAAGCTGTTCGGCCTTTTAACTTATCTGCAGTTACCTATTCTACTTCGTCTAATTCCGCAATTGGAGTTGCTCAGCAGCAAAATTATCTAGTAGATAATAATGGAGAAATAGATTTTCCAGTGATAGGGAAATTAAAAGTTGGTGGTTTGTCTAGAGATGAGTTTGTTAAATTTTTAAAGAATAAATTAGAACCAGATTATATATTAAACCCTAATATTAATATTAGAATCGCTAATTATAAAATTAGTGTTTTAGGTGACGTTGTTAGACCAGGAGCGTACACCATACCTAATGAAAGAATTACTATTTTAGAAGCAATTGCTTTGGCTGGAGATATAAATATATCTGGTAGACGTAACAATATCATGGTCCAAAGAGAAGAAGGTGGTAAAAAGATACAATACAGAGTAAATTTACTATCTAATAACATCAATATTTCTCCAGTATATTACTTACAACAAAATGATGTGGTATATGTAGAACCAAATTATGCTAGAATTCAATCTGCATCATCAAACTCAAATACCAGTTTATTTATTTCAGTGACTGGTTTAATAATAACAATCGTTTCTTTACTTACTCGCTAATATGGAAGAATTACACGAAAAACAATTTAAAGGGTTAGATTCGAATGATACTTTAAACATTAGAGAAGAAGTTGAAAAATATTTAATTCATTGGAAATGGTTTCTGCTTTTTGTAGTTATTTCATTAACTGGAGCATATCTATATTTACGTTATGCGACACCTCAGTATAGTGCTAGTACTTCAATTTTAATAAAAGATAACAATAAGTCTGGTATTTCTGCTGAATTAGCTGCATTTGAAGATCTAGGTATAGTTGGTGGTGGTTCAAAAAATAATACTGATAATGAAATTGAAATTTTAAAATCCAGAAAAATTATTGGAAGTGTTGTAGATAGTCTAAAATTTGATATTTCGTACTTTATAGAGGGAAGAGTAAAACGTGCTGAGGTCTATAAAAAATCACCAATTAACTTTAATTTTATTCAGAAAGATTCAGCTATAATATATAAAGATACTTTAATTTCAATATCAGTTTCTAATGATAGAAAATTTATTTTAAAAGATATTGAAGGGAATGTTCATTTAAAAGGTGAAATAAATCAGCCGATAAATTCTAAGTTAGGTACTTTCAGTATTTCCATCAATCCAAGATTAAAAAAAACAGAGGTTTTTGATAAAGAAATTATTGTGAAAATATCTCCTAGGTACAAGGTAATTAGTGTTTACAGAAATAAGTTAGGTGTTTCCGTTGTTAGTAAAAATTCATCAGTTATCAACTTATCTTTAAAAGATGCCATTATCGAAAAAGCAGAAGATTTTTTAAATGAAGTAGTAAAGCAATATAATATTGATGCAATTAATGATAAAAATGAAGTTTCACGAAAAACTAAAGATTTTATAGATGATCGAATTAGAAGTGTAGGTAAAGAATTAAGCGCTATCCAAGACAGTATAAAAGACTATAAAAATCAGACAGGTTTTACCGGTGTTTCTAATGAAGGTCAGTTAATTTTAGAAAACTTATCCTATAACAATGAAAAACTTTTTGCAATCCAAACCCAAATAAATTTAGCGAAATGGATAAAAGGAAGTTTGAATAATCAATCAAATAGAGAATTTGATTTACTGCCAACGAATTTAGGTTTTCAAAATGATCTTATTTCACAATCTATTGTTAAGTATAATGAACTTATAACGAATAGAAATAGATTAGTTATTAATGCAGGTATAAAGAACCCACAATTGATAAGTTTGGAAAATGAAATTTCAAATCAGAAATTGAATTTAAAGCAAAATTTACAAAATTTATCAACCTCTTTAAATGTTCAATACAAACAACTTAAAAGAGAGCAATCTAAAATTAGTTCTCAAAAGTCTACAATACCTGTTGTAGAAAGAGGTTTTATTGATATTGCTAGACAACAAGAAATTATATCAGGATTATTTTCCTATTTATTAAAGAAGAAAGAAGAAACAGCAATTTCTTTGGCAGTAGCGGTTTCAAATGCAAAAATTATAGATGTAGCATATGGTCTGAATATTCCAATTTCACCCAAAAGAAAAATTGTGTATTTAGCTGCCTTACTTTTAGGATTAATAATACCTTTTATTATAATTTATGTAAAAAATGTATTGGATACAAAAATCCATTCTAGAAAAGATATTGATGAGTTAACAAACCTACCTTTTTTAGGAGATGTTCCTCACTCAGAAACCAATGAAAAAATAGTAATAGGTTCTGATGCAAGATCGAGTACCGCTGAAGCTTTTAGATTGATAAGAACGAATCTTGATTTTATGTTGCCCAATTCATTGGATACTGATAAAAAGGGAAAAACTATTTTTATTACATCTACAACAAGTGGAGAAGGAAAATCATTTATTTCTATAAATTTAGCTGCAGCTTTATCTTTATCAAATAAAAAAGTGTTATTATTAGGTATGGACCTAAGAGCACCTAAAGTAACTGAATATCTCGGAATACCAGAAAGAAAAGGAATTACAAATTTTATTACAAATAATGAAATTACACTTTCTGATGTTAAATTCTCTATACCTGAAATAGAAGGCTTAGACATCATTTCATCGGGTGTGATTCCTCCAAATCCAGCAGAATTACTATTAACAAATAAAATTAGTGATTTATTTGAAGAGGTTAAGAATGATTATGATTATATAATCGTAGATACAGCTCCAGTAAACCTCGTAACTGATACTTTACTAGTAGCAAAATATGCAGATATGTTCTTATATGTTACTAGAGCCAATTATTTAGATAAAAGAATGCTAGTTGTGCCTCAAACTTTGTATAATGAAAAGAAATTACCAAATATGGCAGTTGTATTAAATGATACAGATGTGACTCTAGGTTATGGCTATGGCTATGGCTATGGTTATGGCTATGGATATGCAGAGCAAGAGAAAAAACCTTGGTATAAAAGAATTTTAAATTAATAAAAAAGGAGCAAAATTATTTGCTCCTTTTCTTATGCTATAAATTTTTTATTATTCTTTAATAAAAGGTCAATTTTTTCTAAATTATTTTTAGTACCAACCTTTTTCAGTAATTCTAAATGATTATGATGATGTGTATCTGTACCAACAAAGTCATACATATTTTCTTTAAGTAATTGATTGCTTATTTTTTGAACATTCTTTCCATATTGTTCAGTAAGTGATAATAAATTTAATTGGAATAAACATCCAGCTTTTTTTAATTTATAGTAGTTTTCAATATTATTATGATAAAAGTTATATCGTTCTGGATGTGCTAAAACAGGTTTGTAGCCCTTTAATTGAATTTCAAAAAGTATATCATAAAGATTAATTGGTGCATTAAAATAAGACATTTCTACAAGAATAAAATTATCTTTTAAAGTCAGAATATCATCATTTTCTAAACGTTTAGAAAATTGTTCATCCATCATATATTCTGCAGCTGCATTGATAGTAATATCTGTAATATTTCTGTTTTTAAGTTCTTCTTGAACTTCTTTTAATTTAGCCTTAATAGTTTCTGAAGAATTTGGATAAACATCACCTAAAACATGTGGTGTTGTAATGAAATTCTTAATTCCATATGAACGCATTTTTAAAATTAATTCTATTGAGTTATCTAAATTTTTTGCACCATCATCTATCCCAGGTAATAAGTGAGAATGTATATCAACAAAACCTTCTGGGAAAAAATCTATAAGAGGAATTTCCTTTTTCTTAAAAAATATCATTTGTTATAATTTTACGGCTAAATTACAATTTTTATAATTATCAAATATAAATAGTAAAGCGAAAACGATTGAAGTTTACACTACTATTGTGTATGAATTTTACTTGTAATATATTTGAGTAAAAATAATATAATTATGATTTTAATAGCAGATGGAGGTTCTACAAAGGCAGATTGGATTGCAATTGATAGTGATAAAAATGAAGTATTTAGAGTTAGAACGTTAGGCTTAAATCCTGCTGTTGTTCCCGAAGAAGAATTGAATAATCGAATTATTAATATGTTTCAACTTATTAATATTAAAGAAGATGTTGAAGAAATTCATTTTTACGGAGCTGGGTGTGGTACGCCGAAGCCTACTGAAATATTAAAGAACGTTTTAGAATCTATTTTTATAAATGCTAGAGTAGTGGTTTCTGAAGATATGTTAGCTGCTGTTTATGCTGCTACTGGAAATGATCCGGCATTAGTTTGTATTTTAGGAACAGGTTCTAACAGCTGCTATTATGATGGAAAAAACATTGAAATGTTAGTTCCGTCTTTGGGGTACATTTTAATGGATGAAGCAAGTGGAAATTATTTCGGTAAAAAATTATTAATCGATTATTTTTATAATAAAATGCCAAAGAGAATTGCAGAAAAATTTGAAGAAGAATTCAATTTAGATGCAGATTACATTAAAAAGAATATTTACAGAGAACCAAATCCGAATATGTTTTTAGCTTCATTTGCTAAATTTATGTTTGATTTTAAAGAAGATAAATATATTAAGAAAATAATTAAAAAAGGTTTTCAAGTCTTTTTTAAATATAGAGTTTTACCTTATAATAAGACTTCTGAAACACCGATTTATTTTATAGGTTCAATAGCATATTACTTTAAAGATATTTTAGAGAAAGTAGCTAAAAAGAATAATTTAAAAATTACAGATGTCATTCAAAGACCAATTGATAATTTATTAGAATATCATAAAAATAATGCTAATCTATAAATTCTAAAATTCGTTCTAAACGCATTCCTCTAGATCCTTTTATTAAGATGGTTTTGCTATTAAATGGATTTTTCACAACATATTTCATCAAAGCATCAAAATTTTTAAATTGGTGCTTTTTTGTTTTAGTTTGATAAAAATTTTCTCCAACAAATATTATTTCTTCAAAATCTAAATGAGAAGCTAAATCTCCAATTTCTTGATGCTCTATTAAACTTGTTTCTCCCAACTCAAACATATCGCCAAGAATTACAATTTTAGAATCTTCTTTAATAGATGAAAAGTTTTCTAAAGCAGCCTTCATACTAGAGGGATTTGCATTATATGCATCCAATATTATTTTGTTAGATTTTTTTTGAATAATCTGTGAGCGATTATTCGTTGGAGTATAATTTTCAATTGCATTTTTAATATCATTGTCATTTACTTCAAAATAATTTCCAATAGTAATAGCCGCAGCAATATTTGTATAATTATATGAACCAATTAAGTTACTCTGAATGGCAATGGAATTAAACTTTAGTTTAACAAAAGGATTTACTTCTAAGAATTGTAATTTATCAGAATTAAAAAAGATAGATAGGATATCTTTAGTTTTTTCAATTTGTATAACGTCATCTGGATTAACAAAAGCAGTCTTATTATTTTCCTTTAAATATTGATAAAGTTCACATTTTCCTTTTATAACACCTTCTATACCTCCAAAACCTTCTAAGTGAGCTTTTCCAAAATTTGTGATATAACCATAATCAGGTTTACAAATAGAGCAAAGAAATTCAATTTCTTTTTGGTGATTTGCGCCCATTTCTACAATGCCCATTTCTGTTTTGGGTGTCATTGATAATAGGGTAAGAGGAACACCAATATGATTGTTTAAATTCCCTATAGTAGCATTGGTATTATATTTTTTACTTAATACAATATGAATTAATTCTTTAGTAGTCGTTTTTCCATTACTACCTGTTAAACCAATAATAGGAATGTTTAATTCTATTCTGTGGTAACTTGCTAATTCTTGTAAAGTTGCTAAAACATTTTTTACCAGAATAATTTTTGAATTTGTTTGATATTCTTTCTCATCAACAATAGCATAATCTGCACCTAATTTTAAAGCTTCTTCTGCAAACTTATTTCCATTAAAATTATCACCTTTTAAAGCAAAGAAAATTGTGTTTTTTCTAATGTTTCTAGTATCTGTATCAACAAGATAATGTTTAGAATAAAGAGTGTAAATATCAGCTATTTTCATTTTTTAAATATAAAAAAACCTCATTGTAAATAAAAACAATGAGGCTATATAATTTTAAGAAAGAAATTTATCTTCCTGCATTTTTAGTTTTTCTTTTCTTATAAGTCATAGGTCCTACTTTATCAGTAACACATCTAAACCCAATATAATTTGTTGCCATGTACTCTGGTAAATACCTTCTTTGTGCAGGATCTAACCAGTATTCTCTATCAGACCAAGAGCCACCTTTGTAAACTCTTGTATTGTCGCTTATTAAAGTTCTTCTTTTCTTATCATCGTATTTAGATATAGTTCTGTTTGTAGCAGGATCAAATACTCTATTAGGTTTTTTAGGCGAATTATACATGCTTGGTCTAGAACCAAATTGATCTTCATCATCTTCGTAAAATCTTGTAGAGTTTAAATCTCCATCACCAATATTAGAATTATCAGAAACAGTAAAGTTTCTTCTTAAAGTTGTATCATCACTATTAATAGGAACATATTTTATAGATCCAGGTAGTTGTTTAGGAACAATTTTACCATTTGGCAATGTATCATATTCAACTTCAATTCCATCAGATGCTCCAGTTATTACAACTTTTCCATCTTTATTAATCATTTTTTTAGTGAAAATATTTCCTCTAAAATAGTTAAAGTCATTCGCTTCATTATCTATAATTGGTCTATAAACATCTGCAACCCATTCTGCAACATTTCCAGACATGTCATATAATCCAAATCCATTTGGAGGATAAGATTTTACCCTAATAGGAATATCAGATCCATCAGAACTCCAACCTGATAATCCACTGTAGTTACCATTTCCTTGCTTAAAGTTTGCTAATTGATCTCCTTTAAAACGTTTGTTTTTATCTCTAGAATATTTTCCATTCCAAGCATATTTTTTTCTACCTCTAATGTTATTATATTCTCTATTTTCTATGTTTGCTTTTGCTGCAAATTCCCATTCTGCTTCTGTTGGTAATCTAAATTTTTGAGTTAGTACACCATCAGCTCTTGTAATTTTTCTTCCTTGAAAAGCATCTTTACTAGGTCTTGCTTCTCCTCTTTTTCTTACTGATCTTGTTCTAACTCCTCTTTTATAAACAGTAGTATCACCTTCAAACAATCTGTCTGAATCTGCTAAGAAAACATCTGTGTCAAAGAAATTTCTAATTGTGTCTGATTCAAAAATATTTTTAATATGACCTTTGTCTATTAACGTTTTTAAATTTACAGCATTTGTTCTCCATTTACAGTATTCGTTAGCTTGTAACCAACTTACACCTACAACAGGATAATCTGCATATGCAGGATGACGTAAATAATTATCAGACAAAATATCTGTGTTTCCTAAACTTTTTCTCCAAACTAAAGTATCTGGTAAAACTGAATTATATACATGTTTGTATTTTTCTTCAGACGGAGGAAAAACATCTTTGATGTATTGAACGTATAAAAAGTATTCTGAATTTGTAACTTCAGCTTCATCCATAAAAAATGAACGAATATGCATTTTCTTTGGCGTTGTATTCCAATCAAACATAACATCATCCTGAACTTGACCCATTGTAAAAGAACCTCCTTCTACAGCAACCATTCCTACAGGTGGTTTTTGTCCTTCAAAAGAAGTACTTCTAATATAATTACCGTTTTTAGGGTCATTAAAGTTTAAACCTGTTAACTTAGATTTACCAGTTGTTGACTTATTACAGTTTGCTAAAAGCATTGTTGTTAGTACAACTATAGATATTTTTAATACGTTTCTCATTTCCTAAATTGAAAATTGTTAGGGTTTTTATTATAGCGATGCAATTTACAATAATTATACTTTCATACAAGTAAATAACAAATTTTAACGCATCCTTAATTTATTCACTTTTTATTAAACGAAAGCTTTTTAAATTTAGTATAATTATTCTTTATAAGAACTAAAATATCTTTAAAATATTTGCGTTATTTGAATACAATTATGAAAAGACACTTTTTATTACTTTTTTTTACATTTTTAGCACAAATAATCGTTTCTCAAGTAAGCAATTCTGTATTGTCTAATGGAGATTGGTTTAAGTTTTCTGTTGATACAACTGGTGTTTTTAAAATTGATAAAAATTTATTACAACAAATAGGTGTTTCTACAAATGATTTAGATCCAAAGAAAATACATGTTTACGGTAATGGTGGAAGCTTGTTACCAACTCTTAATAGTGAGTTTAGATATGATGATTTACAAGAAAATGCCATTTACATAGAAGGTGAAGAAGATGGTAGTTTTGATAATAATGATTTTATTCTTTTCTATGCAAAAGGACCTCATGATTGGGATATTAATTCAGTAAATAACACTGTAAAACATAGACAAAATATTTTTTCTGATGAAGCTTATTACTTTATTACCGTTAATAATATTGATGGTAAAAGAATTGCCCCAAAAACGCAAGTAACAAATGCATCAACAAAATCAATAACTACTTTTGATGATTTTACGTTTTATGAAAAAGATGAGAAAAATCTTTTAACAGTTGGTACACAATGGTTTTTTAAGAACGATTTCAATATAGAAAATACACAAAACTTTAAGATTCCTTTCTCTAATGCAATTTCCAATGAAGAAATTGCAGTTAGAGTTAGAGGTGTATCTAATTCTGTAGTATCTTCTTCTATGATTGTGAAAGTTAATAATCAAGATTTATATACTATTTCTTATTCAGCTGTAAACCCTAGTTCTTTAACTAAGGCTTATACTGCAGAAAAAACGGCCACTATTTCTAATTCATCAAATTCAATAGATGTTTCTATAACCTACAATAACTCAGGAAATCCTTCTGCGCAAGCATATTTAGATTTTATTGAAATAATTGGTAGAAAGAATCTTATAGCAAATGGAAATCAGTTTTCATTAAGAAGTTTTGAGCAAGAAGATGCTTCAGGAACAATAGACTATACAATCAAAAATTCGAATAATATTTATCAAGTTTGGGATGTTACAAATACAATTAATCCTAAAAATATTATCAATGAAAATACGGGTGCAGATTTTAGTTTTAAAGATAATGGAGGTGAATTAAAAGAATATGTGGTTTTATCTCCGTCAGATTTTTACATTCCGAAAACAATTCAGAATTCAAGAGTAACGAATCAAAATTTACATGCTTTAAAAGATATCAATTATCTTGTTATTACAAATTCAGAATTATCTTCAGAAGCACAAAGAATGGCAGATTATCATCAAGCCAATTCTAATTTAACTACAAAAGTTGTAGACATCGCTGAGATTTATAATGAGTTTTCATCAGGCTCTAAAGATATAACAGGAATTAGAGATTTTATAAAGCATTTATATAACACAAATTCATCCGAAGATAAAAAATTAAAATATGTATGCTTTTTTGGTGATTCATCTTATGATTATAAAGACAGAATTTCTAGCAACAACAATATTGTTCCCGTAAAATTAGCAGAGAGTAGTTTTAATTTGGCAAACTCATATGTTACAGATGATTTTTATGTAATGTTAGATAGTAACGAAGGTAATATGTCTCCTTCACATACTTTAGATGTAGCTTCTAGTAGAATTCCTGTTTCTACAATTGCGCAAGCAAAAAGTGTTGTAGATAAAATTTTAAACTATTATAAAGTTAGTGCCATTGGAGATTGGCGAAATACAATAACGCTTTTGGCAGATGATATAGATGCATCTGGTGAAGAGGTTTTAGAACAAGGTGTTGAGTCTATTGCTGATGAAATTAGAACGAATAAGCCTATTTTTAATATCAATAAAATTTATGCAGATTCTTATGTGCAAGAAAATTCTTCAGGTGGTGAAAGATATCCTGAAGTAAATGCTGCAATTACAAATGCGATAGAAAAAGGGACGTTAGTTTTTGATTATTTTGGTCATGGAGGAGAAGATGGTTTTGCATCAGAAAACATTTTAGAGAAACCGCAAATTCAAGATTTTAACAATCCAAATACATTACCATTATTAATTACAGTTACCTGCGATTTTTCTAAATTCGATAATCCTGCTAGAGTTACAGCTGGAGAACTAACTTTGTTAAATTCAGACGGAGGAGCAGCAAGCATGATTACAACAACACGTGAGGTGTTTATTTCTGTTGGTCAGCGTTTTAATGAAGGCTTAATTAGGATTTTATTAGAGTTCAATGATGAAGATTTAACTATTTCTGAATCTTTAACCAAAGCAAAAAATGAATTTTCAAATTCACAAAAATTCTTTATTTATTCTTTCGGAGATCCTGCAATGAAATTAGCAGTTCCTAAGCCAAATGTTCGGATAACAAAAATGAATGGAATAGATATTACACAATCTTTAGATACACTTAAAGCATTGTCTAAAGTTAATTTTGAAGGCGTAGTTGTAGATGATTCAGATATTATTTTAAACAATTTTAATGGAACATTATCTACTACTGTTTTTGATAAATCTATAGATAAAACTACCTTAGATAATGATGGTTTTGGTATTAAAATGACTTTTGACACACAAGATAGTAAACTTTTTAAAGGAAAATCTACCGTAGAGAATGGTGTTTTTAAGTTCGATTTTATTGTACCAAAGGATATAAAAATTGCTTACGGAAAAGGAAAGTTGAGTTTTTATGCAGAAAATGGAGAAATTGATAAAGCAGGTTATAATTTTGATGTTGTTGTTGGTGGAATAAATGAAAATGCAGCTGATGACACTGTTGGTCCAGAAATAAATTTATTTATGAATGATGAATCATTTATAGATGGAGGTAATACAAATTCGTCTCCAAATTTAATTGCTGTTTTATTTGATTCTAGCGGAATTAACACCTCAATTACAGCTGTAGACCATGATATTGTTGGAATTTTAGACGGTGATACAACCAACCCAATTATTCTAAATGATTTTTATGAAACAGAATTAAATGATTTTTCTAAAGGAAAAGTTACTTATAAATTAAGAGATTTAGAAGTTGGTCCTCATACATTAAAAATAAAAGCTTGGGATACTTACAATAACTCATCAGAAACTACGTTAAATTTCGTGGTTGTAAGTGATGCCATCTTAAACCTAGAAAATGTTCTAAATTACCCAAATCCGTTTATAAATTATACAGAGTTTTGGTTTAATCATAACAAGCCAAATGAATTATTAGAGGTTCAAGTTCAGGTTTTTACAGTTTCTGGTAAGTTGGTAAAAACTATTAATAAAAACATGCAAACCAGTGGTACTTTAGCCAGAAGTATTACATGGAATGGTTTAGATGATTTTGGCAATAAAATAGGTAAAGGAGTTTATATATATAAATTAAAAGTAAAATCAACAATTAGCAATCTCGTTTCAGAGAAGTATGAAAAATTAGTAATACTTCAATAAAAATTCGATATTTGCGTAACTAACAATAGAATTATAAGATGAAGAAATTAGGATTATGTTTAATTATTTGTGCTTTATCTGTGTTTAAAACACAAGCACAAGAAAATGCAATTACAACAGCAGCACCATTTTTATTAATTGTGCCAGATGCAAGAGCAGGAGGAATGGGAGATATGGGAGTTGCAACTTCTGCAGACGCTTTTTCTCTTTTTCATAATCCAGCAAAAATGGCGTTTAGTAATAGACAAATAAAAACAGGAATTACGTATTCTCCATGGTTAAGAAATTTAACTGATGATATTTTTGTAGGAAGTGCTTCTTATATGAATAGATTTAGCGACAATGCAGCTTGGGGAGCAGATTTTAAATATTTCTCTTTAGGGCAGATAGATTTAACAGACAGTGGAGGAAACCCTAATGGTTCTATAAATCCAAGTGAATTTGTGTTTTCTGGTTCTTATGCATTAAAATTAAGTGAAACTTTTTCTATGGGAGTTTCTTTAAAATACATTCGTTCTAATTTGGCATTTAATGGTACAGCAGGTAATTCTTTACAGCCAATTAATTCTTTTGCTGTAGATGTTTCTGGGTATTATCAATCTTTAGAAGAAAATTACGGAAACTTTAATGGTCGTTATAGAATAGGATTTAATTTCACCAATATTGGTCCTAAGGTTTCTTACACTCCAGGTGAAGAAGACTTTATTCCTTCAAATTTAAAATTAGGTGGTGGTTTTGATTTTATATTAGACGATTATAACATAATTTCTACCAATGTAGAATTTACAAAATTATTAGTTCCAAGTCCTCAATTAGATGGTTCTGAACAAGATAAAGGTTGGGTAGAAGGAATCTTTAGTTCTTTTGGAGATGCTGAAGGAGGTTTTAGCGAAGAGTTAAGCGAGTTTACATATGCATTTGGAGCAGAATATTTATATAACAATGCTTTTGCTTTAAGAGGAGGTTATTTTCATGAAAGTCAAGACAAAGGAAACAGACAGTATTTTACTTTAGGAGGTGGTTTTAAAACCAATGCAATGAATATCGATTTATCGTATTTAATTAATTCATCAGATGTAAATAATCCACTAGAAAATTCACTACGTTTTTCTTTATCTTTTGATTTAGGAGAAGTTTTTGACGATTATTAGAAGTCAATATTTTTTAGTAAATTTATACAATATTTAAAGCAGTCAAATAGGCTGCTTTTTTTTGACTAAAATAGTTTTTTATGAAAAAAATTGAAATAGCAACTTCAGCAATACTTTTTAATAATATTTCAGAATTATCTGTAGATGATAAAATGTTGATGGACAAAGCCATTGAAGCTAGACACAATGCATATGCGCCCTATTCTAAGTTTAGTGTTGGTGCTGCGTTATTGTTAGAAAATGATAAAATTATATTAGGAAATAACCAAGAAAGTGCAGCATATCCTTCAGGTATGTGTGCAGAAAGAGTTGCTATTTGGA
>CBDUHF010000045.1:0-22029 GCA_965367085.1 uncultured Polaribacter sp. | reverse complement strand
TAGTTGATAAGATGAGCAAACAATTAACAAAAGCAGAAGAGCAGATAATGCACGTTTTGTGGACTTTACAAGAGGCTTCTGTAAAAGAAGTAATAGATAAGTTACCAGAACCAAAACCAGCATACAATACAGTTTCTACAATTATTAGAATTTTAGAAAATAAAGAGTTTGTGGGGCACAAGCCTTTAGGAAGAGGTTTTATTTATCATCCTATTATAGAAAAAGAAGCTTATAGTAACCAAAGTTTACACAAATTAATGAACGGTTATTTTGATGGTTCTTTTAAAAGTATGGTTTCCTTTTTTGTGAAAGAGAACAAAATGGATGTTTCTGAATTAGAATCTATTTTAAAGGAAGTTAATAAAAAGAAGTAAGCAGTATTTCAGTTTTCAGTTTTCAGTTGCAGTCAGTTTTAATGATTTTGACTTTTCGGTCAAAATTGTATCGAGAACATTAAAAAAATAAACCCATGATAAATTATATAATTCAAGTCATATTATTCCAAGTATTATTCTTGGCTATTTATGATTTCTTTTTGAGCAAGGAAACTTTCTTTACAAAGAATAGAGGCTATTTATTAAGTACACCAGTTTTGTCTTTTTTATTGCCTTTTATAAAGATTCCAACTTTTCAGAAAGCTGTTCCACAAGAGTTCATTATTTACTTGCCAGAAATAATTTTATCACCAGAAAAAGTGATTCAAGACACAAGTTGGTATCAATCTGTTAGTTATATAGATGTTTTATTTTGGATAGGAGTTAGTTTGTTTTCAATGCTATTTTTTGTGAAACTAATTAAAATAGTAAACTTAGTTAGAAAGTATGAAGTTGTTAAAAATGCTGATTATACTTTAGTTTTAATTCCAAATCAAACAAAGGCATTTTCTTTTTTCAACTTTATCTTCTTAGGAAAAGAAATTCCAGTTTCTCAACAAGATAAAATTATTGAACATGAATTAGTTCATAGCAAACAAAAGCATTCTTTAGATTTATTATTCTTCGAGTTTTTAAAAATTGTTATGTGGTTTAATCCCATGATTTACATTTATCAGAAAAGAATAACACTTGTTCATGAATATATTTCAGATGAGGTTGCCTCAAAATCAACTGAAAAAGACACCTATATAAATCATTTACTATCCAACTTTTTTCAGGTTGAAAACATTTCGTTTATCAATCAATTTTATAAACAAACATTTATTAAAAAAAGAATTATTATGATGACAAAGAAACAATCAAAAAAAATGAATCAGCTAAAGTATTTATTGTTGATTCCTGTTTTAGCAAGTATGCTTTTTTATGTAGCATGTTCAAAATCAGAAAACAATATCCAAGATATTGCTAAAAATGAATATCAAGGAAAAATTAAAATTGATAATGAGTTTTACTTTATAAAAAAAAATAAATCAGGAGAAACTATTGGTTTTAATAGTAAAGGAGAGAAAGTAGATGTATTAAGTTTGTTGCCAGAAAGTGTTGTTGCTATGAATTTTGAAGATGGTAAGTTGGTAACTGAATTCGACTATTCTGAAGAAAAAAGAAATAAAGATAAAACAGGGAATTTGACAACCATTGGAGAGGAAAGAGTAAATTTTGATAAAGAAGATGTTTCATTTATGGCAATAGATAAAGCACCAACTTTTCCAGGTTGTGAAACTGGTGATAAGCAATGTTTCTCTAAAATGGTACAAAAACACTTTGTTAAAAACTTTAATTCAAAATTACCAAATCAATTAGGTTTAGAAGCCGGTAAAAAAAGAATCTTTATTGGTTTTAAAGTAAATAAAGAGGGTAAAGTTGTTGATGTGAAAGTTAGAGCACCACACCCAAAAATTAAAGATGAAGTATTAAGTGTAATGAATTCATTACCAAATATGATTCCAGGAGAAAATAATGGTGTAAAGGTTGGTGTTAAATATTCTATTCCTTTTGTTGTGTTGGTTCAGTAGAATAATTTTATTTGAAAAAGAGAATTTAATTGTAATATAAAATTACAGGAAATTAAAAGCCGAAGTTTAAACTTCGGCTTTTTTATGTTCTGGATATTTTTCTTAAAACAATAAATTTCATTAAATTACCCAATAATTCTGGTAAAATTATTGATTTTTATCTTAAAAAAATATCATGAAAATATTATACACCCTATTGTTTGCTTTATTTTTTATATTTAATAGTAACGCCCAAGATAATAAAGATATAGCAAATATCTATTTGTCAAAAGCTAAAGGTAGTTTTGAAGCTAATAGTTTTGAAAAAGCTATAAAATATTTAAATAAAGCAGAAACTTATTATGGATCTAATAAATCACTAGAATTATATTTCATTGGTGCTAACTTACATTTTAAGCAGAAAAATTTTGAAGCTGCAAAAGAATATTCAAAAAAATATTTTTCGCTACAAAAAAATAAAAAAGGTAAATATTATGAAGATATGCTTTTATTATTTACCGAGATTGAAGAAGGAATTGATGAAATTCCTGTTAAAGAAAAGAAACCAAAAACAACAGTACAAAAATCAGATAGTTTAAATAGTATCCTTAAAGAAATTGATGTTAATGAATTAACGGAAACTACAGATAAAGATGAAGTTGAAGAGATCTTAGAAGAAGAAATTGTAGAAGATGTTAGTTTTATGATTATTGAAAATGCGCCTGTTTATCCAGGTTGTACAGGAAGTAGAACAGAACTTAAAAACTGTTTTTCTAGAAGTGTACAACGTCATTTTGCAAATAATTTTAATTCAAATTTGCCTAATCAATTAGGTTTGTCTGCTGGAAGAAAAAGAGTTTTTATTGGCTTTAAGATTGATAAAACAGGAAATGTGGTAAACATTATTGCAAGAGCACCACATCCAAAAATTAAAGAAGAAGTTATAAGAGTAATGAGTCTTATGCCACAAATGAAGCCAGGAACACAAAGAGGGAAATCTATTGGTGTAAAATATTCTATTCCTTTTACTTTAATAGTAGAAGGTGAAGTTAAAAAAAAGGATTAAATGTCTTTAGAATTTAGTAAATTCACATTTTAAACTAAAGTATGTTTTTACGAGTTTTTTCTTTTTTAATGATTGTTGTTTTTTGCACTTCGTGTGATAAATTTTCATTTAATAAGAATAAAAACATTCAAGTATTAGATACTATTGTAAATTTTTCTTCTGTAGATGTTTCTCCGTCTTTTAAACCTTGTGATTCTATTATAGATAAAACTAAAAAGACTGATTGTTTTAGAGTTACCATACATCAAAAAATAGGAGAGGAGTTACAAAAACATTCATTTACAATTAAAGATTCTATTTCTGAAACTGTTTATGTAAACTTGGTAATTAATTCCAAAGGAAAAATTGTTTTAGATGAAATACAATCTTCAGAAAATATCAAACATCAATTACCAGAATTAGATAGTTTGTTAAAAGTGAGCATACAAAAATTACCCACTATTTATGCTGCAATTAAGAGAGGCATTCCAGTTACTACAAAATATAGATTACCAATAAGAATTCATTTAAAAGAGTAAGCTTGCCAATTTCATTAGAAATGACAAGCTTATTAAATATTATAGTTTTTTTCTTTTAAAGGAAAATAACCAATAAGTAAGAGTTTAAAAAATACCAAAAGCAACAATGTTGCTTAGTTTAACATTTTCCAAAGTTTATCTTTTAATTCTTGTAACCCTTTTTGTGCTACAGATGATATAAAAAGAGCTTCAACACCTTCTGGTAACTCATTTTTAATTTCTTGTTGTAATTCCTCGTCTAACATGTCAGATTTAGAAATAGCTAATAAACGATCTTTATCTAACAATTCTGGATTGTGTTTTTTAAGCTCATTTAAAAGAATTTCGTATTCTTTGTTAATGTCATCACTATCTGCAGGAATTAAAAATAATAAGGCAGAATTACGTTCTATATGACGTAAAAAACGATGACCTAATCCTTTTCCTTCAGCAGCACCTTCAATAATTCCAGGAATATCTGCAATTACAAAAGTTTGATGATTTCTATGTTCTACAATTCCTAAATTTGGTTTTAGTGTTGTAAAAGCATAATCTGCAATTTTTGGTTTTGCAGAAGTTAAAACAGATAATAATGTAGATTTCCCTGCATTAGGAAACCCTACCAAACCAACATCTGCTAATAATTTTAATTCCATTCTAAACCAACCATCAACTCCATCCATACCTGGTTGAGAATAACGAGGTGTTTGATTTGTAGAAGATTTAAAATGCCAGTTTCCAAGTCCACCTTTTCCACCACGTAATAAAACTACTTCTTTTTTATCTTCTGTAATTTCAAGAATAACCTGATCTGTATCTGCATCTCTAATAATAGTTCCTAAAGGAACATCAACATATATGTCTTGTCCATCTGCACCAGTACTTCTACTTGCGCTTCCAGAACCACCACTATCTGCTCTAAAGTGTCTTTTAAACTTTAGGTGAAACAATGTCCACATGTTTTTATCACCACGAAGAATAATATGACCTCCACGTCCTCCATCTCCACCATCTGGACCACCTTTAGTAATAAACTTTTCTCTATGTAAGTGCATAGATCCTTGCCCTCCTTTTCCAGAAGATGCGTATATTTTTATGTAGTCTACAAAGTTTCCTTCAGTCATTATTATTGTTTATTCGTGTAAATGTTTAAATGTGTAATTGTTCTGCGAATAGTTTTTAAAAAATTACACAGATACACATTTTAAAGTGTATCAAATACTTTAGCTAATCGTGCTGTGATTTCTTCAATAGAACCCACTCCATTTAAGCCATAGTATTTTCCTTGTGCTTCAAAATAATCTTTTAAAACAGCTGTTTTAGTATTGTATTCGTTAAAACGGTTTCTAATTTTTCCTTCATCAGTATCATCAGATCTTCCACTAGTTTTACCACGTTCTAATAAACGCTCTACTAGTTTATCTTCTGGCACTTCTAATGCAACCATTCCGTTTATTTGTTCTCCTTTTTCTGCTAAGAAAGTATCTAAAGCTTCTGCTTGAGATTCTGTTCTTGGAAATCCATCAAAAATAAAACCATTTGCATTTGCATTTTTTTCTACTTCTGCTTTTAGCATATTTATAGTAACTTCATCAGGAACTAAATCTCCTTCATCCATATACTTTTTAGCTAATAAACCTAGTTCAGTTTGGTTTTTGATATTGTACCTAAATACATCTCCAGTAGAAATATGTATTAAGTTATACATATCTTTTAAAAATGTTGCTTGAGTTCCTTTTCCTGCACCTGGAGGGCCAAATAATACAATGTTTTTCATTTTTGGTTGTGTTGTTAGTTGGTAAATTGCTGGGTAATTTCTTCCTATACTGTTGTAATCTAATCCGTAACCAACAATAAATTTATCTTCGATACTTTTACCTATATAATCTATTGGAAGTTCTTTTTTGAAAACATCTGGTTTAAAAAAGAGTGTAGCAACTTTTAGTTGTTTTACGTTTTTGTTTCTAAAGATATCATAAATTTCTTGCAGCGTTGCACCTGTATCTATAATATCTTCTAATATAATAACAGTTCTGCCGGTTAAATCTTCATTTATACCCACTAAATGTTTTACTTTTTCTGTAGATGTAGTTCCTTCGTAAGAAGCTAACTTTACAAAAGACACTTCGCAATTACCATTAAATTCCCTTATAAAATCTGCTGCAAATAAAAAGCATCCATTTAAAATACCTACAAAAATAGGTACTTCATCTTTTGGTAAATCAGCTTTTACTTGAATCGCTAAAGTTTTTACAATAGTAGATATTTCTTCCGCATTTATAAACGGTTTAAAATAGAGATCGTGAAGTTTTATTATTTTCATCAGTTTGCAAAGATAATGTCTTGTTATTGAATGCAAAAACCGTTTTGAAAATTTCTCAAAACGGTTTTAATTTATTTATAAATAGAACTATTTGTTCTTTTCTTCTTCTTTAGTAGTATCATACATAATTGGTGTTGCCACAAATAATGATGAATAAGTACCAACAGCTACACCTACAATAAGAGCAAACATAAATCCTTTAATTGAATCTCCACCAAATAAGAAGATTGCTAACATTACTAATAATGTTGTTAAAGATGTATTTATTGTTCTTCCTAAAGTTGAGCTTAATGCTTTGTCTACAACTTCGCTATATTTCCAGTTTGTATGGATTCCTGTAAACTCTCTAATTCTATCAAAAATTACCACAGTATCATTTAAAGAATACCCAACTACTGTTAAAATTGCAGCAATAAAAGATTGTCCAATTTCCATATCAAAAGGCATGAATTTGTAAAAGATAGAGAATACAGCTAATACGATAAGTACATCATGGAAAACTGCAGCTACTGCTCCAATAGAGAATGATATTTTTCTAAAACGTAATAAAATATATAAGAAAACTACAAGTAAAGAACCTAAAACGGCCCATAAAGCTGATGTTTTAATATCATCTGCAATGGTTGGTTCTACTTTCATATAGCTCATAACTCCACTTCCTGCTTTTTCAAAACCTGGTTTAAAGTCTTCATAAGAAGTAGTTCCTAAATAAGATTTTAATCCTGTAAATAATGCGCTTTGAACTTCTTCATCTACATTTTGTCCATCTTCATCAATTTTATAAACCGTAGTTATTTTTAATTGATGGTCTGAACCGTAAGTTTTAACTTCTGGTGCAGTACCAAATGCATCTTTTAATGTTGAAGCTACTTCTGTTGCATTCATTGTTTGATCAAAACGAACAACATAAGAACGACCTCCTTTAAAATCTACTCCTTGTTTTAATCCAATAGAGAAAATAGAAACAATACCAGCAATAATTACTGCTCCAGAAATAATATAGGCAATTTTACGTTTCTTTAAGAACTCTACATTAATATTTTGGAACCATCCTTTAGAAATAGATGTGTTAAAAGTTAAGTTAGATCCTTTATTTATTGCTCTGTCAATTAAAATACGTGTAATAAATACAGCTGTAAATAATGAAGTTGCAATACCAATCATTAATGTTAAGGCAAAACCTTTAATTGGTCCTGTTCCAAAAACATATAAAATTACACCTGTTAATAATGTAGTAATGTTTGCATCAATAATAGCAGATAATGCTCCTTTAATAGAGAAACCTTCTTCTACTGATTGTTTTAATCCTTTTTTACCAGATAATCCTTCTTTAATTCTTTCGAAGATAATTACGTTAGCATCTACAGACATACCAATTGTTAAAATAATACCAGCAATACCAGGTAATGTTAACACAGCGTTGAAAGAAGCTAAAATTCCGAAAATAAATAAAATATTTACAATTAATGCAATATCTGCATAGATACCAGCTTTACCATAGTATAAAATCATCCAAGCTAAAACTAATAGAATAGCTAAACCAAAAGACCACATACTTGCGTCAATAGATTCTTGACCTAAAGATGGACCTACAACCTCTGCTTGAATAATTCTCGCAGCAGCTGGTAATTTACCTGCTTTTAATACTGTAGAAATATCTTCAGCTTCAGCAATGGTCATTGTTCCTCCAGAGATAGAAGTTCTACCACCAGTAATTGCTTGGTTTACAGAAGGAGCAGTATATACGTAGTTATCTAAAACAACTGCAACAAAATTACCAACATTATCTGCTGTCATTTTAGCCCATTGTTTAGTTCCAGAACTATTCATAGTCATACTTACTTCTGGTTTGTTTAATTGGTCAAACACTTGAGAAGCATCTACAATTACATCACCTTCTATAGTAGCAACATCTTTTCTGTTTCCTTTTATAGCATATAAACCAATTAAGTCTGAACCATCAGTTGCTTTATTAGATTTGTAATCCCATAAAAATTTAACGTATTTTAATTCGTTTGGCAATAATGCTCTCACTTCTTTTTTAGCAAGTAAGTTGTTTACAGTAGCAGTATCTAAAACTCTAGCTTGAGCAACTAAAGAGCTTAATTGTTGTTGAGATTGTGCAACATTTGGATATAGATAAGTGAAAAGGTTTTTCTGAGCAACACTTGTAGAATCTGCAGATTCTCCTAATAAATCATCAATATCGTCTGTTTTTGTAGAATCTTTTACTTTTTCTACTATTGAATTGTCTTTTAAAAGTTCAGCAACTTTAGTATTTGCTGTAAAGAAATAATTCTGAACATCAGCATTTGTATATACTTCCCAGAATTGTAATTCAGCTTTACTAGTAATTAACTTTGTAACACGCTCAATATCTTGTGCTCCTGGTAATTCAATTTGAATTCTACCAGAGTTTCCAATTCTTTGAATGTTAGGAGAAGATACTCCAAACTTATCAATTCTACTTCTTAATACTTCAAAAGCAGTACCAATAGAACTGTTAATTTCTTCTTGTAAAGTTTCTTTAACTGATTCATTTTCTTCGTTAAAAGAAATTTTCTCACTTAAAGCTTTTGTTCCAAAAATAGAAGGGTCACTTAATTTTGTAGTTCCTGCAACTTTTTCAAACTCTTCAAAGAACAAGTCTAAATAAGTTGAATTACTATTTTTTAATCTTTCGTCTGCAGAATTTAAAGCTTGGTTAAAAGCTTCGTTTTTAGAATCGTTAGATAAACTTTTTAAAACTTCCTTTACAGAAACTTGTAAAATTGCGTTAATACCACCTTTTAAATCTAAACCAAGGTTCATTTCCTTGCTTCTAACGTCATCGAAAGTATACTTAGTAAAACCTAAGTCTATAACATCTTTGTTGGCAACACTGTCTAAATAATTTCTTTCAATTTTAGCTCTCTGTCTTGCATCTTTATCAATACCTTTTACTTTTGCATATACTTTTGCATCATCTTCTACTTTGTTTGCGAAAAATGTAAATGATAATTGATATAAACTCACTAATCCAAAAAGGATTGCGAATAACTTAATAAGTCCTTTGTTTTGCATGTTTTTTATTTTATTGTCGACTTTTTTTTAAAACGAGCAAATATATAGTTTCTCGTATAACCTGACAATTATTTTTGTTGATTGTTTTTTGATAATATGAGCGTGATACTCATTATTTTAAAGAGGTTGTTAAAAAATGTAAACGAATACATTTTTTAACCATTGAAGTTTTTTGGGCCAGCTCTAACTTCTGGCTCTTTGTAAGAAGTTCTATCCTTTGTAAACGGACTGTTTTTGTTTATTTTGTATGCAACCTTAAAAAGTTGATCTGTTTTATATTGATCTATGTTTTTAGCAAGCGCAAGGTAATCTACAGTTGAAAATCTATCAGAATTATACTTAATTTCAAAGACAAATTTGTAATCAGAATTAAAAATATCAGTTTCGTTTGTTATTTCGTAGATATCTATATTGTAGTTAGAAGAATTCTCGTTTTTTTCTCTGTTATCAGAGTCTTTATTTAAAACTAAATTATTCTCTTCTGCAAGAGCTTCTTTAATATTGTCAATATGAACAATACTGTAGTAAGAAATTTTTAATGTACCGTTTTTTGAATTATTGATGATGATATTTTCAATACCAACTTCTAGAAGTTTCTCTCTTACTTCTGCAATTGTATTTTCAATATCTTTTTGGTCAATTTTAGCATCAACAAACTCAAGAACAATTTCTTGATTAGGTATTGAAACCTTCTCTTGAAATGCTCCAAAGTAGATAAATAATAAAAATAAAGTACTGACGTACCATTTTGCTTGCATGTGTCAAATATATAAAAAAGATTGCTTTCTACTTCTGAAAAAATCAATCTTATTTAATTACAATAATTAAAGGTTTTATTGTGTAATGTGTAATTTTTTAATGAATTAACAATATAATTTTATAGAATATTAAAAATGATTATATTTATTCATTGAAATTGATAAAATAACGACGCGTAAATTTTAAGTATGGCACATTTAACAGATATTCAAATTGCACAAGCAAATAAAATACAACATATAACAAAAATTGCTCAAAAGCTTAGTATTGATGAAAGTGAGTTAGAAATGTATGGTAAGTACAAAGCAAAACTTCCATTGTCTTTAATTGATGATGAAAAAATAGAGAATAATAATTTAGTATTAGTTACCGCTTTAACGCCAACACCAGCAGGAGAAGGGAAAACTACTGTTTCTATTGGTTTAACAGAAGGTTTAAATAAAATAGGAAAACAAGCAACTGTTGTTTTACGTGAGCCATCTTTAGGTCCTGTTTTTGGAATGAAAGGCGGAGCAGCAGGAGGTGGTTATAGTCAGGTTGTACCAATGGAAGATATTAATTTGCATTTTACAGGTGATTTTAATGCTGTAGAAAAAGCAAATAATTTATTGTCAGCTTTAATTGATAATAATATACAAAGTAAAATTGGGAATTTAAACATAGATCCTAGAACTATTCTTTGGAAACGTGTTATTGATATGAATGATAGAGCGTTGAGAGATATTACAATTGGTCTTGGGGGAACAGCAAACGGAATTCCAAGACAAGATGGTTTTAATATAACTCCAGCTTCTGAGGTAATGGCAATTTTATGTATGGCTTCAGATTTAGAAAATCTTAAAAAACGTTTAGGCGATATTTTTATTGGTTTTACATATAATAAAGAACCTGTTTTTGCACGAGATTTAAAATCAGAAAATGCCATGGCTATTTTATTAAAAGATGCAATAAAACCTAATTTAGTACAGACTTTAGAGGAAAATCCTGCAATTATTCATGGAGGTCCTTTTGCAAATATTGCCCAAGGAACAAATACAATTATTGCAACAAAAATGGGATTGTCACTTTCTAATTATGTAGTTACAGAAGCAGGTTTTGGAGCAGACTTAGGTGCAGAAAAATTTTTAAATATAAAATCTACTTTTGCAAAATTAAACCCTAAATGTGTTGTTCTAGTGGCAACCATAAGAGCTTTACGTCATCATGGAGGAGCTCAAAAAGAAGAATATAATACTCCTAATTTAGAAAAAGTAACACAAGGGTTTTGTAATCTTGAAAAACACATAGAAAATATAAGAAAATTTAATATTGAACCAGTTGTTTCTATCAATTCATTTTTATCTGATTCTAAGGAAGAAATAGATTTTGTAATTAAAGAATGTGCTGGTTTGGGTGTTGAGGCTGTTTTAACAGAAGGATGGGCAAAAGGAGGTAAAGGAACAGAAGAATTGGCTAAAGCAGTTATTAATGTTGTTGAAAATAAAGCAACTCAATATAAGCCACTGTATGATTGGAAATCTCCAGTCACTGATAAGATAGAGGTTATTGCTAAAGAAATTTATGGGGCTGTAAATGTTGAGTATAGTAAACAAGCTCAGTTAAATTTAAGAAGAATTAATAGATTAGGTTTTAATGATTTTGCAGTTTGTATGGCAAAAACACAGAAATCTTTTTCTGATAATGCTACTTTAACAGGAAGACCAGAAGGTTTTACGGTTACAGTTAGAGAAATTGAAATTGCTGCAGGAGCACAGTTTGTAATTCCTATATTAGGTAAAATGATGCGAATGCCTGGTTTGCCAGCAATTCCGGCGTCTGTAAATATGACTATTGATAATGATGGCGTAATTTCTGGATTGTCTTAAAATCTTATATGAAACCTTTAATTGTAAAATTTGAAACGAAAGCTTCTAAAGGAAAAGTTTGGAAAGCTATTACTGAAGTCAATGAAATGAACAAATGGTTCTTTGAGAATATTCCTAATTTTGAAGCAAAAGTTGGTTTTGAAACATCTTTTAATGTTACTTCTTCAACCAGAGATTTTTATCATCAATGGAAAGTTACAGAAGTTATCTTGAATAAAAGAATTTCTTATACTTGGACTTATAAAAATATAGAAGGTGAATCTTTGTCTGTATTTGATTTTGAAGAACATCCAAATAAAACAGTTTTAAAAATTACTTGTACTGGTTTAGAAAGCTTTCCTGATGATATTCCAGAATTTACTAGAGAGAGTTGTCTTGGAGGCTGGAAATATTTTACAGAGAAATTAAAGATTCATTTAGAGAAGGAATATAAATAAAAAACCAGCCAACTGGCTGGTTTTTTATTTATAAAATTATAAGCTAGATTTATAAATCTAATAAACCATTTGTAGCTTTTACACCTTCTGCGGAAGCTGTCATATGTGCTTTTTCAGCATCATTTAAATTGATTTCAACGATACTTTCAATTCCGTTTTTACCTAAAACAACAGGAACTCCAATACATAAATCATTTAAACCATATTCTCCTTCTAATAAAGTAGAACAAGGGTAAATTTTCTTTTGATCACAAGCTATTGCTTGAACTAATCCACTTACTGCAGCTCCAGGAGCATACCAAGCAGAAGTACCTAATAAACCAGTTAATGTAGCTCCACCAACTTTAGTGTCTTGCATAACTTGTTCTAATCTTTCTTCAGAAATAAATTCTGAAACTGGTACTGAATTTCTTGTAGCTAAACGAGTTAAAGGAACCATACCTTTATCAGAGTGACCTCCAATAACCATTCCGTCAACATCAGAAATAGGAGCTCCTAAAGCTTCAGCTAATCTATATTTAAAACGAGCAGAATCTAAAGCACCACCCATTCCAATAATTCTATTTTTTGGTAATCCAGTTGTTTTATGAACTAAATAAGTCATAGTATCCATAGGATTTGAAACAACAATTATAATTGTGTTTGGAGAATGTTCAATTAAACTAGCAGAAACCATTTTTACAATTCCAGCGTTTATTCCTATTAATTCTTCACGTGTCATTCCTGGTTTTCTAGGAATTCCTGAAGTAATTACACAAACGTCAGAACCTGCTGTTTTTGAATAATCATTTGTGCTTCCAGTGATTTTAGTGTCAAATCCATTTAAAGAAGCAGTTTGCATTAAGTCCATTGCTTTACCTTCTGCAAAACCTTCTTTAATGTCTAAAATAACAACTTCTGAAGCGAAATCTTTAATTGCGATGTATTCTGCGCAACTTGCTCCTACTGCACCTGCACCAACTACTGTAACTTTCATATAATAAATTTTAAATTGTGTTGAATATTTTTTTATGAATAGCAAAAATACGACAATAGATTAATATTTAGAGTATTGTGTAAACAAAAAAAGACATCTAATTTAGATGTCTTTTTTTTTGCTATTTTTATTTTTTATCTGATGCTAATTGCAACACCAGCACTTACCGTATTGTATTCTTGTAATGTATAGTCTGCAAATATTTTTAAGAAACCTAAACTTAATCTAGCTCCTACTGTAGTTTTAAAACCACTTGCGTCAAAATCTAAATCTGGTGGAGTAAGGCTAATATCTTTTGAAAAGCTCTGACCTGATCCTGGATCTGTATATGTATATGTACCTTCATAAGTACCTGTCATTTTAAAACTAGAATTACCGCTGCTGTATCCAAAACCTCCGTAAACATTTATAATTGGAAAGTTTAAAGAAGCTATGGCTTGTACAGTAAATGCTTTTAAATTAAATTCTGCTAAAGCATTGTTAATTCTGATGTCTGCACTGTTTTGATCTGCAATACCGTAACTAACATCCATTTTTGTATATGCAGCTAATAATGAAACGTGAAGAGGTAATTTATCTAAAGGTCCAAACCAACTTGTAATTTCTTTTTTAAGACCTAATCCTAACATATTTATCTTACCACCATCATCTCCAAGACTAGTTTCTGGTACTAATCTCACCATTGCTTCCATTTTAAAAGGTAAACCAACATTTAACTGTGCTATTGGTGCTGGTACTGCGCTTAATGGTAAGTCTCCTGTTACACCACCTGGCATTTCAAAATCAACTTGACCTTGTTGTTTTCCAACTGATCCACCAAAATCTATTTCTTTAGTTACAGTAAATGTAGTTCCATCACTTGGACCTGCAAAAGTAGATGCAGAAGACGCTCCAGATATAGATGTTAAGCCAAGAGCACTAACACTAAAAAGTTCTTTTTCACTCGGTACAATAGATGCGCTTAAACCAACAGTAAGGTCAAACCCAAAAGTTTTATGAACTTTAGCTGTATGGTACCAACCATTGTTCATTCCGTAAATAAATCCTTCCATTGCTGGTGCAAAATATGCCCCCATTAATTTGTTAGCATCATCACCTTCGGCTAAAAGAATTCCTTCAAAACCATCTTGAGCTTTTGAACTAAAAGTTAAGGCGAAAACACCTAGAAATACTAAAATACATTTTTTCATGTTAATTAAGTTTAGTTAATATTTGTTTTGTTAGTAGGGGTCTATAAGTGCTAATATATAAAAATAAGATTATTTTAACATAGTATTTTGATAAGTAAATGTTAAAAACAGGGATTTTCACCTGTTTTTTATAGTGAAAACCTTAAATAAAAAAGCCTCATTAAAATTTTAATGAGGCTTTTTATATTAGACTATATTTTATTTATGCGTCTATATTTGCATATTTTGCATTTCTTTCAATAAAATCTCTTCTTGGTGGAACTTCATCTCCCATTAGCATAGAGAAAACTCTATCTGCTTCTGTTGCGTTATCTATAACAACTTTTCTTAGTGTTCTAAATTCAGGATTCATAGTAGTATCCCAAAGTTGTTCTGCATTCATTTCTCCAAGACCTTTATATCTTTGAATAGCTACATTACCACCTAACTTTTGGGCAATTAAATCACGTTGATTGTCATCCCAAGCGTATTCTCTCTTTTGACCTTTCTTAACTAAATATAAAGGTGGAGTTGCTATGTAAATATAACCTTGCTCTACCATCTCTCTCATATATCTAAAGAAGAATGTTAATATTAAAGTAGCAATATGCGACCCATCTACATCGGCATCACACATAATAACTACTTTATGATATCTTACTTTTGATAAATTTAAAGCTCTTGGATCTTCTTCTGTACCAATAGAAACTCCTAATGCAGTAAACATGTTTTTGATTTCTTCGTTTTCAAAAACTTTGTGTTGCATTGCTTTTTCAACATTCAATATTTTTCCACGAAGTGGAAGAATTGCTTGAAAATTTCTATCTCTACCTTGTTTTGCTGTTCCACCTGCAGAATCTCCCTCAACTAAGAAAATTTCACATTGTGCTGGATCAGTTTCTGAACAGTCAGATAATTTACCAGGTAAACCACCAATAGACATTACCGTTTTACGTTGTACCATTTCTCTGGCTTTACGCGCTGCGTGTCTTGCTGTAGCTGCTAAAATTACTTTCTGAACTATTATTTTTGCGTCATTAGGGTTTTCTTCTAAATAGTCAGTTAACATTTCTGAAACTGCTTGAGAAACAGCAGAACTTACTTCTCTGTTACCTAATTTTGTTTTTGTTTGTCCTTCAAATTGTGGCTCTTGTACTTTTACAGAAACAATTGCTGTTAATCCTTCTCTAAAGTCATCACCTGCAATATCAAATTTTACATTTTTCAATAAACCAGATTCATCTGCATACTTTTTTAATGTACCTGTTAATCCACGTCTAAATCCAGATAAATGCGTTCCTCCTTCATGTGTATTAATGTTATTTACATAAGAATGTAAGTTTTCTGCATAAGAAGTGTTGTATACCATTGCTACTTCTACAGGAATACCGTTTTTCTCACCTTCCATAGAAATTACAGAACCAATTAATTGTTCTCTAGTAGAATCTAGATATTTAATAAATTCTGGTAGACCTTCGTCAGAGTGAAAAGTTTCAGAAATAAAGTTTCCTTCATCATCTGTATTTCTTTTATCTGTTAAAGTAATTGTAATTCCTTTATTTAAGAAAGATAATTCACGCATACGAGTTGCTAGCGTATCGTAATTATATTCTGTAGTTTGAGCAAAAATTGATTTGTCTGGTAAGAAAGTTACAATTGTTCCAGTAAAATCTGTTTCTCCAATTGTTTTAACAGGGTATAAAGATTTTCCTTTAGAATATTCTTGTTGCCAAACTTTTCCTTCTTTATGAACAGTAGCTGTTAAGTGTTCAGATAATGCGTTTACGCAACTTACACCAACTCCGTGTAAACCACCAGAAACTTTATAAGAATCTTTATCAAATTTACCACCAGCACCAATTTTAGTCATTACAACTTGTAGTGCAGAAACTCCTTCTTTTTTGTGAATTCCAACAGGGATTCCACGACCGTTATCTTTAGTTGTAATTGAGTTGTCTTCGTTAATTGTAACATCAATTGTATCACAATAACCTCCCATTGCTTCATCAATAGAGTTATCTACAACTTCATAAACCAAATGGTGTAAACCACGAATACCAACATCACCAATATACATTGAAGGACGCATTCTAACGTGTTCCATTCCTTCTAATGCCTGAATACTGGAAGCATCGTAATTATTTTTATTTTCTTCGCTCATTATAAAAGTGAATTATTTAAGTTTTAAAATCATAAAAAAATCGTCTAAGTAGACGAAATTTCGGTAAACTCAAATTTACGATTTTAAAATGTATTTTAAAAGCTTTTTAGCTGTTGATGTGTTAATTTATTAACATTTGTTAAAAACGAAAAAGTGTCTTAAATCGCTTAAAATGTATTTTAAATATAATTTTAGAATTTATGATTGAGTTTTTAAAATAAAAGATTAAAAAAATGCCTTAGAAGTTCATTTTTTATGGTGATGGAAAATGAAAAAATCCTGCAAAAGCAGGATTTTTATCTAATTTTAAAATGTATGTTCTAAAAAAGGTGTTAGATTTTAGTATTTATAATCTTCACATTCATCTCTTCTACTTTTTTATCTGATAGAGGAGAAGGTGCGTTAAATAGTAAATCTTCTGACGATCCAGTTTTTGGAAAAGCCATAACTTCTCTAATTGAAGCTTTTTTCTCTAAAATCATCATTAATCTATCAACTCCCCATGCAATTCCTCCATGAGGTGGTGCTCCATATTGAAACGCTTTATACATGGTTCCAACACTTTTCATCATCTCTTCTTTATCATAACCCATATTTTTATAAGTCGCTTCTAAAATATCAGCTTTATGTGCACGAACAGATCCTCCACCGATTTCAAATCCATTTAAGATTAAATCGTATTGCTGAGCGATAATAGTTCCAATTTCATCTTCATTACCATTCATGTGTTTTTCTAAATCATAAATTGCTGGCATAGAAAAAGGATTGTGAGTAAACGTCCAACGACCTTCGTCTGTTTTTTCGAACATAGGGAAATCTATAACCCAAGCAGGTCTTAATTCTTTGGGGTTGATTAGTCTTAATAATCTTCCCATTTCTTGTCGAACAGCATCTAAAGCTTTATTAGCAGTTGCATAATCTGCGGCTGAGAAAAACACAATATCACCTATTTGAGCATCAGTTGCTTTTATGATATTAGCAGCTATTTCTTCTCCTAAAAATTTAATAATTGGCGACTGTAAATCATTTTCATTTACAATTATATATGCTAAACCTCCAAGTCCGTTTTGCTGTGCAATTGCAGTTAAGTTTTCAATCTGACCTTTAGACATACGTTTGTTTACTTGTTCTTTCGCAGAAACTTTAATACATTTTACAATTCCACCATCTTCAATAGGTTTGCTAAATACTTGAAAAGTTGTATCTTTTACAATGTCTGTAATATCTTGCATTTCTAAACCATAACGTAAGTCTGGTCTATCACAACCATATTTATCCATAGCTTCTTTATAGGTAATAACTTCAAAAGGATGTAAAGTCCATTTTTTACCATAGATTTTCTTTACTACTTCATTAAACATTTTTGTGTTTAAATCTATAATTTGCTGCATACTTGCGTACGCCATTTCAATATCTAATTGTGTAAATTCTGGCTGACGATCTCCACGTGAGTCTTCATCTCTAAAACAACGAGCAATTTGGAAATATTTTTCAAAACCACCAACCATTAACATTTGTTTAAATTGTTGTGGTGCTTGTGGTAATGTGTAAAAAGAACCTGCTTGTTTACGAGTTGGTACAATAAATTCTCTTGCACCTTCATCTGTTCCTGCAGTTAAAATAGGAGTTTCTATTTCTAAAAACTCTTCTTCATCTAAAATATCTCTTAATAATTTTATAACCTTATGACGATTTACAATAGACTTTCTAACATCATCATTTCTATGATCTAAAAACTTATATTCAAAACGAATTGTTTCGTTACTCTTAAAAGCTCTTTTAATTTCGAAAGGCAATGTTTTAGATAAGTTTAAAACTTCTAAAACAGAAGTTTCTAATTCTATTTTACCAGAACGTAAACCAGCATTGTAGTCGTCTTCATTTCGTTGCACTACTATACCTGTAACAGAAATTACAGATTCTGGTTTTAATTTTACTAATTCATCTAAATTAGGAAAAGATTGTCTGCTTAATCGAACTTGAAAAATTTCGTTGCTAGAATCACGTAAATCAATAAAAATTAATTCTCCATGATCACGAACACTAGAAACCCATCCAGACAATGTTACTTTTTCGGTAATATTAGATTCTGATAATTGAGAAATTTTATGTGTTCTATATTCGTCCTTAATAATTAAAGGAATTTCTGGAAGTACTTCTTCTTCCTTTTCTTTGTTTGCTGAAGTCAGAGTTTCCTCTTTCTCCTCTTTGTTTTTCGCAGTTGTTAGCTGTGTTCCATTTGAAGAAAGTGCGTCTAAGATTCCTTGTCTTATTACTTTTCCTGAAGCTCCTTTTCCTACAATTCCAATAATTTTCCCAACAAGAATACCTGCTTTACCTTGGTTTCCTGCTTTTATATCTTTAGCAATAGCTTCGTTTTCTGATATTACTTTTTGAATTGCATCTTGAATCTGATCATCAGAAATCGTGTTGTCTTCAAAATACTTATTGTAGTCAAAAGTGCTATCTTTTAAATAAGAAGTAATTGCATTTTGAACTAATACAGCCGTAATTTTTTCAGCTTTAAATAATTGAAAAACCTCAATAAGGTGCTCTATGTTGTTGATGCTAGAATATTCATCTGCGTGAATATTATTTACTAATGTTTTTGCAACAAATGATGGGTCTTGAATTGTATTATTAATAGTAACAAAAGTTTCAGAACGAACAGCATCTGCTGTAAAGAACTTCGCATCTTGAGGTAAAACGCCACCTTTTATTAAAATTGTTTCAACAGCATGAGGTAAAGCACTTGTATCAACTGTTACACTATCAACAGCATCTTTTATAGAAACAAAAGGTAAATCTGGTTCAGAAATAAAACGATAATCTGCTTCAAATTCTTTTTTACGCATTGTTTTAGTTTGCTTTAAATCAGCATCCCATAAAACAGTTGTTTGATCTGGTCTAAACTCTTTATTTTCTATGTAATAGTTTAATTGCTTTTCAATTTCTTCTTTCAAAGAATCTACCATAAACTTAAACGAATTTAAGTTTTTGATTTCTGTTCTAGGGTTTAAATCATATGTTCTTTTCTTACGAAGAGAAACAGAAACATCAGATTTAAATTCTCCTTTTTCAAGATTTGCTTCAGAAATTCCTAAATTCTGAACAATACGTTGAATGTATTGAGCATAAGTAGAAGCATCTTCTATATTTCTGATACAAGGTTCTGTAACAATCTCTATTAAAGGCACACCTGCTTTATTAAAGTCTACTAAAGAAACTTTCTTTTCGTGCATTAATTTTGCAGCGTCTTCTTCAATGTGAACTTGTGTTAAATTCACAGTAAATTGTGTTCCATCATTTCTATAACAAGAAACTTGTCCGTCTGGAATTACAGGATTATGAAACTGTGTTATTTGAATATTCTTTGGGTTGTCTGGATATTCATAATGTTTTCTATCCCAAGAGATAACTTCATTAGAAAAATTAGATTTTACCGCTTTTCCAAAATAAATAGCTTTTGTAATTGCTTCTTTATTAATAGCTGGTAAAACTCCCATTTGTCCTGTACAAACAGAACATATATTTGTGTTTGGTGTTTCTACTTCTTGATTAGGACAAGAACAAAACAGTTTGGTTTTGGTATTTAATCGAACGTGTGTTTCTAGTCCAATTACCAACTCTAAATCGTGGGCTTTTAATGCCGCGTTTAATTGATCCAATTCCATTATATTGTGTCTTTTAAGAAGTTTGCAAACGTCAATACCAATTCTTCACTATTCTTTGCTGCCGTAATTTGCAAACCTGTAACTGTTCCTTGAGGCACAGTTAATGTAGGTAGTTGTCCAAGGCTAAAACCTACAGTATATGCATCTGATAAATACATTGCTAAAGGATCTTTTAAACTATCTCCTATTTTTGGAGGAGAACTTGGTGTTACTGGTGATAAAATGATATCAACTTCTTCAAAATCTTTTTTAAAGTTTTCAGAAATTTGATCTCTTAAGGATAGACCTTTTAAATAGATTTCATCAGAAAAACCTTGAGATAATACTTGGTTTCCTCCAACAATTCTACGTTTTGTTTCTTCTGAAAAACTTTCTGAACGTGTTATAGAGTAGGTTTCTTTTAAATTATCGCCTTCAATTCTGTTTCCATAATTTGTGCCGTCTAAACGTGATAAATTGGAGGCAGTTTCTGCCATTGCAAGCGTATAATATGTAGAAACTAAAATATCAGATTTAAAGAAATCTAATTCTTTTACTTCAATTCCTGTTGCTTTTATTTTTTCTATACTAGCTAAGAAATCAGCTTTTACACTTGCATCAATTGCTTCACTTTCAATAAAGTTTTTAAAATAACCAACAGTTTTTATGTTGTTCTTATTTGTTATTGAAGCTTCTGTAATTTCTTCTGAATTGATAGTAGTTTGGTCTTTAAGATCCTTTCCACTCATTACATTTAAAACAATTCTAATGTCTTCAATAGATTTAGCTAAAGGACCAACACAATCTGTAGAAGAAGCATAAGCCATTAATCCGAAACGAGAAATACGTCCGTAAGTTGGTTTTAAACCATAAATATTGTTGTAACCTGCTGGTTGACGAATAGAACCTCCAGTATCTCCACCAATTGAAAATACAGTGTAGTCTTTGGCAACGTTTACTGCAGAGCCACCACTAGATCCTCCACCAACTAAATCTGGATTTATAGCATTTTTTACCGCTCCAAAAATAGTATTCTCACTAGAAGAACCATGACCAAAACTATCACAGTTTTCTTTTACTAAAGGAATTGCACCTGCATCTAATAATTTCTGAATTGCAGTTGCGGTATAAGCAGATTTATAGTTTTTTAGCATGTTAGAACTTGCAGTTGCAAATGTTCCTTGTAACATGTATACATCTTTAATACCAAAAGGAATTCCTTCTAATAATCCTATTTCTGTGCCACTTGCAATTTTAGCATCAACTTTTGCAGCTAATTCTAATGCCGATTTATCTAATAAAGAGTTAACAGTATTATGTGTGTTTTCTTTAAGTAAGTTTAGTTTTTCTTGTACTAAATCTGTACAAGATATTTGTTTAGACACCAATTGTTGGTGTATGTATTTTATTTGAGATTCCATGTTAATCTTCTATAACTTTAGCAACTACTAAAAAACCATCTTTCTCGTTCGGAAAATTTTCTATGATAATTTGCCTTTCCATTGCCGAACTTTCTATTACGACATCTTCTCTTAAGTCATTTAAAGACACCGCATTATTATTGACATTATTTAAAGAGTTATTATTTGTATGTGCATTTTTAATTACATCAAATAATTGATTTACCGCTTCTGAGGGTTTTGCTCCTTTAATACTCGACAATATGTCGACTGTCATTATTTTACTCATGTCTTTATAATTTAGCTTTTAAGTCAAAATTTTAAGCTGGCAAAAATACAAAAGTTTTGTCAGGGAATGAAAGTGTTAAGCCTAAAAAATACACCAATGACTTTATACAAAATCATTGGTGTAATAATTAATTCAAATATTTTAAACAATATGTTTATTAGTAGTGCAAAAAAAAGAATTTAAGTTGTTATATTATAGTTAATATTTATATTTGATTATAATAATAAACAATTTTATAATTTTTAGTTATTAAGTGTAATTATATTTTTATTTAAAATAGATTAACCTTGTTATTGTTAGTTTGATAAAAAAAATATAAAATAAAATTTGTTATAATAGAAATAGCTTTCTACATTTGTAATTCATAATGAAAAACAGAACAAACAATACTTGGTGGTGGAACTCTCTTATTAAATAAGTGAGAAAAAACCTATATGTATATAA
>CBDUHF010000044.1:0-22206 GCA_965367085.1 uncultured Polaribacter sp. | reverse complement strand
GTTTTATTGATCCATATATGAAATCTAACTCAAGCGTCTGATTATTTATTAAAGCTTCAAAAATTGAATTTAAAAATCTTTTACGTATGGTACTAGCTCCTTCACGACCATGAGTATAATCTCTTTGAATCATTGGTATTTGTATACCATCAAACATATACTCCTTATCTTCTTCTAAAGTTTTTATAACAATGGTTTCAGATAATAAGTTTAATAAATTATACTTATTCATTTGTCTCTGTTTTTTCAGGTTTTAATGGTAAGAATTCTTTTAAAGTATCCTCAATTACTTCTCTATAATTAGTAACATCATCTGAAGTCCATTTTGTTCTGGAACTCCCTTTTGTATCAAAATACTTTAAAAATAAATTTTTTGTGCAAATAGGAATAAATACACCTAACTTATCCTTTTCTATTATTATTCTTCTTTTTGTAGGGAAGAGTGCGTTACCATAGCCTCTATTGGTTCCAGCGTCTAACAGCGTAAGATTACCAATATTATTTTTTATTTCTTCTCCATTTTCAGACTCACCTGCTAATGAAATTATTTTGCTTTGAAGTTCATCAAAATCAATACCTGATTTTGGGTTTCCAATAAATGTATTTACTTGTTTTAAAAATTGTTCATCCTCAATCTTAATATCGATAATAGCAGTTTTAAGCCATTCGACTCTTGTTTTGTCATTTTTTAAACCGTTGGTATTAAACGAATCTATATGTTCAACATCCCAACTTGTCTTTTTACCATTTTCATCTATAATTTCTTTGAATGCTTTAAAAGGAAACTTAGTTAGTACTATTTTAGATTTACTTTGTTGAATGATATATTGCAAATTAAAGAGTAGTAGTACTTCTCTAATTGTTTTTTTGTGTTTATTACTATAATATAAATCTAAAAAAGGTGCTTGGTCTTTAATTGATTTCCATTTAAGATGTTCAAATTGCTTTTTAATTCTCTTTTTTAATGAAGCTTCAATATCATCTTTAGTTTGTAAAATAGTTTTTGTTTCAAAGTCTTTTTCTGTATATAATTTAATATTCGTAATAGACTCGCCAGATGCTATTAAAAACCCTATGTAATGATATAATACAGGATTATTATACCATTCTTGAAACGTTAAAAAATAATCCTTAATGAGTTTCCATGTTTCACTTAGGGTTTCAAAACTCTTAACGTCACCTAATTTTAGATAAAAGAGTCTAAAGGTGGTATATCTATCTGTACCTATTTTTTTTATTATATTCGGATTCTGCTTTTTTTCAACCTCACATACAAGATCAAAAATAAACTCTATTCTTGCAGGTATTTTGTTTTCTTCTTTGTTTAAAAACCACCAAAAGTCATCATCTTGAAGTGTGTTTTCAATTCTATCCCAATCGTTAGCAATTTCTAATTGTTTTAGTTTTGCTATTTCATTTTCACTATTCTCTTTGTTTTTACCATAAAAGCGTTCTTGTAAAAACAATGCTTTAATAAGTTCGGAATTTGTTAAGGATATTTTACCTAAATTAATACGGATAAAAGTATCTATTGCATTTTCATTTTTATTTATTTGATACCATATAACCTGTACAACACCATTAGTGTTTGTTTCGTCCTTGTAGTTATGCACTAAGGTTTTAATTATAGCTTCTCTTACTGAGCGTGGTTGTTCTTTTTGTTCAAACCATTTTCTTACATATTCATACGCTTTTGAAATATGGTAATAATCAATATTTTCTTTATTCCCTTCTGGAATATCATCTAAAAAATCAGCAATTTTTTCTCTTGTTTGATACTCTATTGTATATAAACCTTTTCCGTATTCTTTTTTTAAATCTTTACCGTTTAAAAGCTCTCTAATTAAATACAAGAATAAAATACGAATTGTTGTTAAACGTTGTTGTCCATCAACTACTTCCCATTTTTCTTTAGTTTCATTATCAGTCCCATTGCTAACTATTTGTTTTACAACAATGGGTTGTAAACAATAAAATTCTCCATCAGATTTATTTCTTTTTACTGAAAAGGAATAAATATCATCCAACAAATCTTCTACTTGTTGTTTGTTCCAACGATAACCTCTTTGGTATGCAGGAATAAAGAAGTTACGTTCTAATAAATCACTTATTGAAAGTAAGGATATTTCGTTATTCATTAATTTATACTTTTTTATATTTCTCGCTCTCCTCTGCAACCATACCCAAACCCTCATTAACCTCCAAACTCTCTACATCTATCATCCCACTCATTAAACGTGGCAACAACATATCGCGTGCTTCTTTTAAGTGTTGGTTTTGGTTTTGAAGGTTTAAAATCAAATCAAAAATTGAATCCACGTATTTATGAAATTTAAATTGCAAACCTTTATCGGGTAGTTTGATTTCTATTTGTCCAAAACTTTTAAATGAAATTGCAGGCATTGTTGCAGAAACAGAAACACCCATTAAATAATCTTTTATTTCTTCTCTATTAAGGAAAGAATAAATGTACTTAGGGTAAACTTTATTTTCGTCAATTATATTTATTTTAAAAAAATTATTCGCAATAGCACCATCAAAGTTAGTTACAACTTGTGGTGCACCGTATCTTACCATAAAAAGGTCTTTTCTGTCAACTATTTGCGTTTCTCTAGGACGTTGAATATATCTTTTAGGTTGATTTCCTTGAGTCACATCAACAATTCTAATGAATCTAACCCTATCGGAATTACTATCTGGTAATTGATCATCAATTGGAACCTGAACACCTTGATTAAATTTCAAAATTTGATTCAACTTCACTTTCTCCCAACCCACAGGCAAACCACTTAACTCATCAAATGCCACATTCTCATAACCAGGAAATTTAAAACGTACAAACCACTCTTCATAGGTTTGTTGTGCTTGTTCTTCTAATAATTTTATGCGTTTTAGGTTGTTTTCTATTAAATCATCATAAGCATATAAAATGGATGCTATTTTGCGTTGGGTTTCAATTTCAGGAAAATCCATGTCAAAACTCTTAATTCCACCTATCGGAATCCTCATTTGGTTAGCTGCCCCTTTACCTCGCTGCTGTATAAAATGTTGAAACAATTGAGACTTACATAAGTAACCTAAATATCGTTGATTAATAACATCTTCATTTTTAGATCTAAGACATAAGGCATTTTGATTTAATAATAAACCAACAGCATCTTTTGGTACAGTAATACATCTTCCTGCAGCCGAATTTACAAGTGATGGATGCGAACCAACAGTTGCTATTACAATGTCATGTAATTTTAATTGATTCTTTTTATACTTATCAAAACTACTTTCTTGCAAATAACTCAAGTCATTATAAGAGATAGTAGCTTTATCAAAATTTGAAACTTTCAAAACAGGATAGCCAGAATCTGCATATTCACTTGCTGTCCAACTTCCACCATTTATAAATGTGCAATTATCTTCTAAATTCAATCTCATAACTTCACAGACTGTATTTGCTCCATTAAACTATTGGCTTCGGTATTGAGTTGTGCCAATTCGGTATGTATTTCTGTCATACGTGTTTTGTAGTCAAAATCCATATCTATATCTATCTTCACACCAACGTAGCGTCCTGGTGTTAGGCTGTAGTCTTGTTCTGCTATTTCTTCAATAGTGGCTATTTTGCATAAGCCTTCTATGTCTTGGTATTTCTTTTCTGGGAAGTGTTCTGCTAACCAAGCGTTCTCGACTGCGCTCGAACTGACAGATTCAAGATTATTGGTTCTGAAGGCATTCATAATAGCCGTTAAGCCTTCTAGTTGGTCGTCGCTAAAATCGTTAATGGTGGTGCTTACTTTTCTGTACACATTACGTGCATCTATCATTAAGACTTTGTCTTTGTTTTCGGCTTTTTTTCCTTTATTAAAAAACCAAACATGACAAGGTAAACTGCGCGTATAAAAAAAGTTGTTGCTAATGGCTACTATACATTCAACATCGCCAGTTTCTATGAGTTTTTGGCGTATTAGTTTTTCGGCATTTCCTGCATCTGTTGCAGAACTTGCCATTACAAAACCTGCACGTCCTGTTTTGTTTAAATAACTATGAAAATACTGCATCCATAAATAGTTACCATTGCTTATAGTGCCTTTTCCTGTTAATGGTGCTCCAAATGGTAAACGGTCATCATCGGCTAGAAACTTATTTTTAGCATCAATTTTATCTACATTAAATGGTGGATTCGCCATAACAAAATCGCACTTACCAGTTAATTTTGGTGTATGTGGGTTGGTGTAAAAACTATTGGCTTCTATAATTTTACCTTCTATACCATGTATGGCAAGGTTCATTTTTGCTAAACGTGTGTTGTTGCTTTTTAATTCTGTACCATAAACGGTTATGGCTTCGTTAACATTTTTATGTTCGTGGTTTTCTACAAAATGAGCAGTTTGCACAAACATACCACCAGATCCACAAGCAGGATCGTGTACAATACCATGATTGGGTTGTATAAAGTTAACGATTAGGTTTACCAAAGATGGTGGTGTAAAGAACTCACCACCTTCTTGTGCGCCTGCACCTTGCATAGAGAATTTCATTAAGAAAAACTCGTAAATACGACCAAACACATCGCCTTTTGCGTTTTTTACAGCGTCTTTATTAAAAACACGTACAAGATCTCTTAATAGCTTTTCATCAAATTCTTGATAGCTTTTTGGCAGAATACCTTCCAAATCTGGATATTCAGCTTCAATAAGCTTCATGGCATTATTAATCGCTTCAGCTATGTTTTCGCCTTCAGGTAAATCTGCTAAATAATCATACTTTGCTTTTTCTGCTATAAACATAGCACCTGCACCTGCATAATCTCCTTTATTGGCTTCTCGCTTTTTACCTGTTCTTGGGTTTATAGGAAGTTTTTTTTCTACTTCTATTTTAGCATCTTCAAAACGGTTTTGTGCAAAACGCAGTAATACTAAACCTAATAAAGGGTCTTTATATTCTGCTGCTGTTAGTTTAGAATTTGCTCTAAGGTCGTCTGCTGCATCCCAAAGTTCGGTTTCCAATTGTTTTATGTTTTGTTGGTTCATTTTTTGATTTTGTTCTTTAGCAATTTATAAGAGTCAACTAAAATAGTATTATTAATGCTAAAACCTATGAGTTTCGATGCAAATTTCTATAGTTGTTTTCAATCAAAAATCTTTAAAAAATATTCTAACAAAATTTCTTATAAATAACCATAAAAGCTGAATTGAAGTAGCAAAACCAACACCAAAAATTAAGTCGAATTTTAGATTATTATTTTTAGTGATATTATACGTAAAAAGTAGCACAAAAAAGGATAGAAAAAGAAAGTATGGCTTTCCTTTCATTAAATACCTATTCAGTTTATACCTAAATATTTTACTGTTGCTTTTAAACTTTTCTACTCTTAAAACCTTTAAAATTTTATTATGAATAGCATAATCTAAAAAACCTAGCTCATGAGGATATAATATTACAGTTGGTAAATTGTTTTTAATATAAACCCTAGCTTTTTCATCATACTCTTCTCTTGCTTTTTTATTTTTATTATACCAACCAAAGTGTTCTAAATAAATATCTAGTTTTGGCAAGAAAAAATCTACTCTTCTTGATTTTTTTTTGTCATCTTTAAGATTGTAAATTACATATTCTACTATGAAACTTACATTATTTTCTTCCAAATAATTCTTTATGAATTGTTCTTCTGATGATGGCTTAACTGGATTTAACTTTTGTTTTTTTAGCTTAAAATTCATTGAAATGAACATTTCTGTTTTAAAAGAATCTTCATTCAAAAACAAAGCTTCATTTGATTATTAATAATTATATTTTTTATCTAAAACCTTAATTTGAGGACAAATTAAAGCAGTTATAAATATAATTATTTCATAATAAAATCATTAATGATCTGATCCATATTAGAAGGTAAATTTGCATTTTTTAATTCAAACTTCTTAACGCCCATTTTAGTTAACCAATCTGACCAATATTTTTTAATTATTTCATCATCATATTGATTTTTTTTGCTTGGATTTATTCCTAAAACCAAAACTTCTACATTAGAAAGATCTGTATCGATAGGAATAAAACCGAAGTTCCCTTCTTCTATTTTAGACTTCCAATTTGAGTTCGATAGTTTATTTCTTCTTATTGTTTGTGGTGTTAGGAAAGAAGACTGGTTTTTCACTTTCCTTTTGCTATACTCATGATATATATAACCATCTGTTAATAAAATTAATATATTTCTATCACCAACTCTTATGCAATAATCATTTACCTTGTTTTTAAAAAATCCCCATAAATCAGAACCAATAAATTTATTATCTTTTAAAGCTAGTTTATAGATTTTAAGTGCATTTACTTCATACAAATTAGGAACACCCTCAATAAACGGCATTGTTCCATTCTCTCTTGTTACATGAACCTTTAAAGAATTAGATATTGAATTTATTTGAGGATTAGAAGGCTCTGGATCGAAATAAATTTGAATTTTGTCATCTAATTTTCTGCTTTTTTTATAACTCGTTTTATAGCTAAATGCTTTGGCTATTGATTTTAAATAACCAACATCTCTTTTGTAATATTGCATTGCGTTATTTGCATATTTTGCAGTATCAATCCTGTCTGATAAATCTAATAAAATGCTAATATTTAAATTTTCATTCGTGTTTCCTTTTTTTGTAGGGTTTGCAACAACTATATTTTCTAAAGTCTTTAATTCTGATTTCGATTCTGATTTACAAGAGAGAAATAGTACTATACCCAATATAATTATAACTGATTTATTCATTTTGGATTCTTTTTAGTTGTTCGCATAAATTACATTCTGTTGTGCATCTTCATTTAAATTTAACTTTTGAAGATGATCATCACAAACTTTTTTGCATTCCAATAACAGTTCGTCCATTTCTTTTCGAGGAATAGCTAACCCAGTACTAATAGCAGTATTCCAACCTTCTGCGTATTGATGATGATAATGTAAATATGTTTTGACGGGAAAAATAAAACCATCAATTTTAGAGTTTAACTCCGTTATTTTACCCTGTGTTTCAACAATATTGGTTCTAATACCGACTATCACTTCTTTTATCTTGTTCTTCTTTTCGTTGTAATTTTTTATTTCTCTTTTTTTAGAAGCTATAAAATTATTTATTTTATCCAAGCTTTCATATTCTTTCATTACAAATCCAAATACAAGCCCCCAGATTAAATACACTACAAACCCTGCAAAAATAATCATCCAAAATTCTGAACTTCTAATTGCAATTGAAAAATCAAAATCTGGTGATGAAGGAGTTTTATTAAATTCATATATCTTTTTTTCAATCACATAAGCTAATAAGCCGTCAAATAGAAATGTAATACCATACAACCCAAATAATTTAAAAAAATAACCTTTAGCTTTTTCATTTTGCATCATGTGAATCAGGTACCCCAATCCCATAAATACAAAGGGAATAGTAAAAATAAGTATTGCTTCTAAAGCACCATGACTCCATGCTTTTGTTAATGATTCTGCATCAAAAATTGCTGCTGATAAGCTATCATCATCAAAAATTTTGAAAAAAGCTGAATATGTTGCTGAAATATAAAATACTAATAAATAAATTGTAATTGGAATTATTAAAAACAAACCTATATAAAAATTTGCTTTTGGTTTTTTATCTACATCTAACCCATATTCCTCAGGATTTGTTTTCACATTAATTATATCTCTTTTACAGACATCTACTTCTTTAACTATATTTGATAACTTATCTTCATTTATTTCTTTTAAGGTGTCTAGTTTTTTTAATTCTGATTTTTGTCTGTCAACCTCTTCTATATAAGGTCTTTTAAGCTTATCTTGTTCAATCTCTTGCTTTCTACACTGATCTTCAAAGCTATTATATACATTAGACAAGCAAGTAACCAAGTTAATTGCACTTCCTGAAGCTTTCCTTGATGCAGCAAGTCCGCTTTCATAATATGTAATTCTAATCCTGCTTGTTTCATCAGCAGAACTATTTTCAATTACTTCTTTTTTCTCTTCACTTTTTACCGTAAACAATTTTCTTAATTTTTGCATAGCTACTCGTTTAACTGATTTATGATATCCTCTTTACTCAATCCTTTTTGGGCACAATCCAATAAGTAATCCGCCAATTCGACAACATTTTCATCCAAAAAACCAAATATTTTACAATACTTTATCAGTGTATTTTTCTCATCTTCAGTAATAACATTATCCGCCCATATCATTTGGGCTAAATCATATAAATAATCAATTTTATTGTTTAGTGTTTCTGGAACATCAGTTTCTTCAACTGGATTGATTAAAATTTGTTGCAGCTGTTCTTGAGAAATCCCTCTTTCTTTAGCAAACTCGTATAGCATTTTAAGCTCACTGGAGTCAAAATTATCATCTGAAAATGCCATTTGATATAGTCTCAAAAAGTGACTCTTCAATTTATTTGAAATTGTATTCATAAAATAATAGGTTTTGAATTTGCCTTTTTTAAAATCTAACCATAAAGAAAATAATGTAGAAATTGAATTAAATTTTTCATACTCTACCTCTACTCAAATTATTTACTGTTATTTTGAATAATAAAATTAATGAAAGTGTATCATGTATAATTACGGAATACCGTAATCACTGTTGCTATTATTTATAAATAACAACGAAAGAGAAAGTGGTTCTACTTAGAAATAATTAAGTAATCGCTTTGTGTTTGTTTGTATTTTATTGATGAAATTCAAGGCCTAACATTTTAAAAACCTACTTTCTTTTATCGCTACAATTTTTATCGAAGGCAATTAAATTAAAGAGTTCTCTCATTCTTGAACGCACACGATTGCCATACCTTTCTTCTATTTCATCTGCGTTGAGGTTTGTGGTGCCGTGGGTTATAATCGCCTTTTGGCTTGTTGGATTTTTTTTGAAAGATCCTGAAACAAGTTCAGGATTGCGAGTAAACAACTCGTACCGAGAAAGTAAAATTTCGCCCATTACATTTGAATCTACTCCGAAATGTTTTCCCATAGGTTCGATACCAATATCATCAAAACAATACAAACCATCATTTCCATAATCTTCAATTGTTTTAAATCCTATATGATTGAAACTAAAAACGGCATTGCGACAAGGGATTATTTTATAGGCTTTTTTATGCGGCGTTATATGTCTTATTAATTTCATTAATGTTGTTTTTCCGCATCCAACAGGCCCTGATAACAAAATACCTTTGTTTGGATCTATTTTATGTGCTTTACAACTCTCTTCGTCTTGAATGATATACACACATAGCTTGTATATAATTTCTAGGTCTTCTTTGAAGATTTTAAAGTTATGGCCAAATAGTTTTTTCCCTTTTGCTTCTAAGAATGTTAGTGTTTTTTGAAAATCGTATTCAATGTGATTTCCTTTTAGTTCTCCTAATTGGTATTGGGTACTTCCTATTGAAACTATACTAGGGTTTTGTGGATTGTATGTTGAATGAATGGTACTCATTACTTACTAATTTAGAGATTGGGTTCTATGTATGATGATTGAATGTTTTATTTATACTTACTTTTTTGCATCGATCAAAAAAGTAACAAAAAAATCTAGCCTTGAATCTTCGGCGGTCTTTCTAGTTTTTAATCACTAAATGAAATGAACTCCACTTCTTTTCAGTCAGTGTCAGACAGCATTTCATTTTACGTGATTTTCAAACTGAAGACACTCGCCTGCCAGATTCTATGACGATTAAAAATTCTGACTCATTATATTAATCTATTTTAAAAATAAAATAGGTCGGTTTGGATTCTGACTATTTATTTTTCAAATAATTGACACACGCTTGCAAATCCTATGTCGGGTTTAGATTCTGACTTTGTATTGTATTTTGTTTTCCATTATTTGATTCCTCGTCGTTCATTCTTCTCTCTGTCGGAATGACATTTAGAGCGGTTCATTATAATTTTTGTTTTTACTAGTCTTTAGGTTGTCTTGATTTTGAGACTGTTGATTCCTGTTTATTTTTGACAGCGCACGAACTGACATTTCTTGCGATTTTAGCATCCAATTTTGTGCTGAAGATTTCCAATTGTATATTTTGGTGAATCCTTTAATTTTCCAATTTAAAGATTCGTAATAGCTAAAGAACTTTTCTGCTTCCACTTTTGGCCAATCATTTTTTTTAAAAAAAATAATTACCTCATTTATTGAATTTGGGCGCTCTTGTTTATTTGTTTTTATTTGTTTGTTATTGTTTATTAAAGATACTTCAGCTTGTCCTTGTAGCTGTCCTGATTTAGCACTGTTATGTACCGGTAGTCCACCACTACTTGTCCCATAATTGTACAACTTAATTTTACTTCCTTTTAATGGATTATGAGAAGGATAATACACGATATACTTCCACTTATCTAAATCTCTCAAGCATTTATGATATGTGCTTTTAGAGCCAATTTTTGATAACCGCATTACATCTCCTCTATTGATATAAAATGGATTGTTGAACCTATTTATATTCCATAACTGAAATAAAGCCATGTATACACTTATGTGTGTGGAATTTAAATTGTTATCATCAGAAATTAACACATACACCTGGCTTAAATGTCTTATGTAATTTGTTTTTGACATTTTAGCTATTGTGAATTTTATTGGCTTCCAAAATTTTATGAACCTCAACTACATCATATAAAATGATACCTCCTATTTTTGTATAAGGTAATGTTCCGTTTATACGCAATGTTTGTAAAGTTCCAGGACTGACTTTTAATAGTTTTCGAATCTCTGCTGATTTTATATACTTTTTACTTTCAAATTTTTCAGAAGTATTGATGATGGTTTTGAACTCCTCAAGTAGTTCGATTTTGAAATCTCTTAGATCTTCTGTTGTAATTAAATTTGCTGGCATAATTTTTAAGTTTTAGAAATTAATATTGATACGATTTGACTTTCGTTCAGCAAAATTGAGAAGATAAATTGAATTGATTTCGGTAGTTGGACGTAACTACCGAGAAATAAATATTAGAGAAAAAGCGGTCTTATTTTTCTATTTTTAAAGGTAAATTACTAACAAATTGCATTTTTTTGAATTCTTCGTAGTTCCATTGAACTACCGAATTTATAAACTGTCATCTTGCTCTAGTCTTGCCACTAAACTTTCTGATAATTTGTTTAAAAACTTGGCTCTATCTTTACTTCTGTTTTTAATTTCAGAATAGGTTTTATAAAAATTTCCTAAATCAATTTCAAAAAGAGTTTCTACTACTTCTATAATTTGTTTAACTTGAACCATACCTCCATTTAATGCTCCAGAGAATTTTAAAGCATAGATCAATTCGATTAAATCGGTTTTAGAAGCCGACCAGGTTAAATTATTTGCAATGGGATTTTTGAAGTTATTATGAATTATCTCTGTGCTGATATTGCTTAATGACAGCAGCTCTTTCTTATAAAATGTAACTAGCAAATCATTTGAAATAACCTCAGCTGCTTGCATATCATGACTTGTAAAAAACTCAGGGTCTGAAAACAAAAGTGCTTGCGAACTGAATAAATCTAATTGATCATTATTCCTTAAAAAATACTTATCATCTAAAAAAGATTCATCTTGTTTATAATACATATAAAACTGAATGTTTTTTCTTTTTTGAGTCTCTAACTCCTTAAGTCTGGATTTGATAAATGATTTTTGAAAAGAAATTGTAGATGTTGGTTTGCAAATTATGTACTTTAAGTGCGCATTGAACACAATTAAATCTGCACAAATTTGTGGTTTTAAGTATTTGAAAAACTTAATTTCCTCTTTATTAGATTCGAATTTATATTCACGGACACAAAGCCTTATTTGATTCAAAAAATATTTCGTTTTTTGAATGCTTTGTTTCAAATGTGTTATACGGTCTAACTTTTGAATGGCAATATTATTTTTCCATTCGGCATAGCCGTTGAAGAGGGGGATTAACTTTTTCATGTAATTTTAGCAGCCTAAAAATACAAAATAAAATCAAATTTAACATTAACCTGTTATTTTTGAATCAGTTACTGATTTCTTACTATTTAAGATGTTTCTTAATTGATTCATATCATCACTAACTTTACGGTCTAAAATCTTTGCATAATGCTGTGTAGTTTTTAGTGATTTATGACCTAACATTTTACTAACGGACTCTATAGAAACTCCGTTGGTTAAGGTAATTGTAGTTGCAAATGTATGACGTGCCAAATGAAAGGTAAGATTTTTGTTGATATCACAAACATCTGCAATTTCTTTTAAATAGGCATTCATTTTTTGATTGCTTAATACTGGTAATAAAAATTGATTATCTGCAAGATTTGGGAGCTCTTTGTATTTCTCTAAAATTGCTTCTGCAGTTGCTAATAATGGAATATTACTTTGTGTTTTGGTTTTTGTTCTCTTGGTCTTTATCCATTTGTTTCCGTCTATACCTAAAATAAGATCGTTCGTAGATAGTTTTTTAACATCAGCATATGCCAACCCTGTAAAACAACTAAATAAAAAAACATCTTTAACTTGCTCTAATCTTTTGATAGAAAACTCTTTATCCACTAATTTTTGAATATCTTCTTTTGATAAAAATTCTCTATCAACAGTTTTAAGTCTTGCCTTCCAATTATAGAATGGATCTTTACTTATCCAATCGTTTGCATACGCAATTCTAATAATCTTTTTAAAATTTGTCAGATATTTAATAGCTGTGTTATGACTGCAATTTCTTTCTGTTTTTAAATAATACTCAAAACCATCAATGAATTTGTGATTTACATCTCTTACAGAAATATCATCTAACTTATATTCTAGTTTCAAAAAAGCTTCTATGTGTTTTTTAGCTGTTTTGTATCTCTCTAAGGTTCCTGATGCATATTCTTTTCCAACTAATTTTTCAACTTGATTATTATGGTCTTGAAAGATTTTAAGTAATAGTTTCTGATTTTCTTCTCTTCCTGAAAAAATATTTTTTATCAAAAGCGCAGATACTTGACGGTTTTCTTCAAATAACTTCTCCTGAATTTTATAAACCTTATGTTTTAATGAATTTAAATACCTATTTAATTCTCTTATTTCTATACTATTTCCAACTACTTTTCCTGCCTCCTTGTTCCATTTATCACTAGATATTTTTCTCTTAATACTTATTTCACTACGCTTTCCATTCACTGTTATTCGCATGTAAATTGGAGCTAAACCATCCTTGGATGCTTTATTTCGTTGTAGATAAAAAAGAATAGAAAAAGTCTTAAACATTCGGTTACCTATTTAATAATATAATAAATATACAAAATATTATTCATAAATTAAAACTCAACATACTAAAATACAGTCTTTTAAATAAAATTCGGTTACCTATTTCAGTAAAAAAAAAGGCAACCGAATAGGTCACTTTTTTTTCAATATCTAATGCTTTTATTTGATATTCTTAGGAAAGTAAAAACCCCATAAACATAATATTTATGGGGTTTTGCTGAGATTTGACAATCTCTCTGCGGAGAATGAGGGATTCGAACCCCCGGACCTGTTACAGTCAACAGTTTTCAAGACTGCCGCATTCGACCACTCTGCCAATTCTCCAGAAGTCTCATCAGGTTTACCCCAATTGCGGCTGCAAATATAGAAACCTTTTTTCTTATAAAGAAATAAAATAAAAGATTTTTATCTATTTTTTTAGAAATAATTTACAACCTAAATTAAAGCCTTAATAATCAGCTTTAAAGCCCAAATTTTCGAGAATTAAAAATAATTTATATCTAAAAGCTTTCCTTACTATTATTAGATAGTTTAGTATATTTACATTCAATTTTTAAAAACAAACTATGCCTTTTAATTCTTTCGGAAACTTATTAAAAGTAACTACTTATGGGGAATCTCATGGAACTGCTATTGGTGGTGTAATTGATGGATTTCCTGCTGGCCTAAAAGTAGATTTTGATGCTATACAATCTGAATTGGATAGGAGAAAACCTGGACAATCTAAAATTGTAACCCAACGTAAAGAACCTGATACTGTAGAGTTTTTATCTGGTATATTTGAAGGTAAAACAACTGGTACCTCTATCGGGTTTATAATAAAGAATACCAATCAGAAATCTAAAGATTACAACCATAATACAAACATTTATAGACCCTCTCATGCAGACTATACTTATGATAAGAAGTTTGGAGAAAGAGATTATAGAGGTGGTGGTAGAAGTTCTGCACGTGAAACTGCAAACTGGGTTGTAGCTGGTGCTTTAGCCAAGCAATTAATATCTAGTATGAAGATTAATGCGTTTACTTCTTCTGTTGGAGACATATTTTTAGACAAACCTTATCAAGATTTAGATTTTACTAAAACAGAAAATAACATTGTACGTTGCCCAGATGAAGTTTCTGCTGAAAAAATGATTACAAAAATTCAGGAAATTAGAAAGGCTGGAGATACCATTGGAGGAACAATTACTTGTGTTGCTCAAAGCGTACCTGTTGGCTTAGGAGAGCCAATTTTCAATAAATTACATGCTGAATTAGGAAAAGCAATGTTATCTATCAACGCTGTAAAAGGTTTTGAATTTGGAAGTGGATTTTGTGGTGCAAAAATGAAAGGTTCAGAACATAATGATGTGTTTAACGCAGATGGTTCTACACAATCTAATTTATCTGGAGGAATACAAGGAGGAATCAGTAACGGAATGGATATCTATTTTAGAGTAGCTTTTAAACCTGTTGCTACAATTATGAGTTCTCAGCAAACAATAAACTCTGAATACGAAATTACAGAGATCACAGGAAAAGGAAGACATGATCCATGTGTTGTACCTAGAGCTGTTCCCATTGTAGAAGCTTTAACTGCATTAGTTTTAGCGGACTTTTGGTTACTAAACAGAACTAGAACTATATAAATAAAAAAAAGCGAAACTTAAATGTTTCGCTTTTTTTTATGCTTGTCCTGTTGGTCCAAAATTCATTGGAATTGGAGGTTGTTCGTAATCTTTTATCTCTCCATGAGCTTGCTCAAACTTTCTAACATTATCTGCTAAAGCCTTTGTTAATCTCTTTGCATGCTGGGGAGTTAAAATTATTCTAGATTTTACTTTTGCCTTAGGTGTACCAGGCATAATATTTATAAAATCTACAATAAACTCAGACATTGAATGATTTATAATTGCTAAGTTAGAATAGGTTCCTTCTGCTATTTCTTGATCTAATTCTATATTTAATTGTCCGTCTTTGTTTTTGTTTTCTTCCATAATTTATATCGTTAAACTGTGTAAATATTTAGCTGTTGAAAAGGTATAAAAAAAAGTTGAATTGAATATTGTAATTTAGTTACAATAAACAATTCAACTTTTAAACTTAAAACGATTATATGTTTTATTTAAAAACTTTGTTCTATTTCGTCTTTAGGACCAACTATTACATGGTCATAAGCTCTCATTCCTGTTCCTGCTGGAATTCTCTTACCAACAATTACATTCTCTTTCAAGCCTTCTAAAGTATCTACTTTACCACTTACAGCCGCTTCGTTTAATACTTTTGTAGTCTCTTGGAAAGAAGCTGCAGAAATAAACGATTTTGTTTGTAATGATGCTCTTGTAATACCTTGTAAAACTTGTTCTGCTGTTGCTGGTCTAGCATCTCTTGCTTCAACTAAGTTAAGATCATTTCTTCTTAATAAAGAATTTTCATCTCTTAATTGACGTGCAGAAATAATTTGACCTGCTTTTAGGTTTTCAGAATCTCCAGCCTCTTCAACAACTTTCATTCCGTAAATTGCATCATTGTCTTTGATAAAGTCAATTTTATGAATTAGTTGATTCTCTAAGAATAAAGTATCACCTGAATCTATAATTTTTACTTTACGCATCATTTGACGTACAACAACTTCGAAATGTTTGTCATTAATTTTCACACCTTGTAAACGATATACTTCTTGAATTTCGTTTACTAAGTATTCTTGCACTGCAGAAGGTCCTTTTATTCTTAAAATATCTGAAGGAGTTGTTGCTCCGTCTGATAATGGCATACCTGCTTTAATAAAGTCATTTTCTTGAACTAAAATCTGATTAGAAAGTTTAACTAAATACTTACTAATATCTCCAGTTTTAGATTCTACAATAATTTCTCTATTACCACGCTTAATTTTCCCGAAAGAAACAACACCATCAATTTCTGAAACTACAGAAGGGTTAGAAGGGTTACGTGCTTCGAATAACTCTGTTACACGTGGTAAACCTCCAGTAATATCTCCAGCCTTACCAGATTTTCTTGGTATTTTAACTAAAGTATGACCTTGCTCCACCATTTGACCATCATCAATCATTAAGTGTGCACCTACAGGTAAACTGTAAGAACGTAAAGCATTACCATCTTTATCTTCAATAATTAAAGATGCAATAATTTTCTTGTTCTTAGAGTCAGTCATTACTTTCTCTTGGAAACCAGTTTGCTCATCAATTTCTACAGAGTAATTAATACCTTGTTGTAAATTGTCGAATTTCACTTTTCCAGAAAATTCAGAAACAATTACACCGTTAAATGGATCCCATTGAACAATTACATCTCCTTTTTTAATTGATTTTCTATCTTTATCAAAAATATGAGAACCGTAAGGAATAATATTTGTGCTTAAATTAATTCCGGTTTTCTTATCTGTAATTTTAATTTCAGCAGTTCTAGAAATTACAATATCAACATCATTACCATCATTGTCTTTTCCAACAACTGTACGTAAATCATCAATAGTAACTTTACCATCAAACTTAGCTATTAATTTATTTTCTTCTGATATGTTACCTGCAACACCCCCAACGTGGAATGTACGTAAAGTTAACTGTGTACCAGGTTCTCCAATAGATTGCGCTGCTATTACACCAACTGCTTCACCAATTTGAACTTTATTAAGAGTAGATAAACTTTGACCGTAACATTTTGCACAAATCCCTTTTGAAGATTCACATGTTAATGCAGATCTTACTTGAACTCCATCAATACCAGATTTCTGAACAGCTTCTGCTAATTGAGAAGTAATTGGTTGATTTGCTTCGATAATTAATTCACCTGTTAATGGGTGAAAAACATCTTGTAAACATATACGTCCTTCAATTCTATCTGCTAAAGATTCTACAATCTCATCATTCTTCTTTAAAGGAGTTACTTCTAATCCTCTTAATGTACCACAATCTTCTTCGTTAATAATAACATCTTGTGAAACATCAACTAATCTACGAGTTAAATAACCAGCATCTGCAGTTTTTAAAGCTGTATCTGCAAGTCCTTTACGCGCACCGTGAGTAGAAATAAAGTATTCAAGAATAGATAATCCTTCCTTAAAGTTAGAAAGAATTGGATTCTCAATAATCTCTCCACCTCCTGCAGTAGATTTTTTAGGTTTTGCCATTAATCCACGCATACCAGTTAACTGACGAATCTGTTCTTTAGAACCCCTCGCACCAGAATCAAGCATCATATATACTGAGTTGAAACCTTGTTGGTCTTCACGTAAACGTTTCATAGATAATTCAGTTAAATCGTTATTGGTTCTACCCCAAATATCAATTACCTGATTGTAACGCTCTTTTTGCGTTAACATACCCATGTTATAGTTAGATACAATTACATCTACTTCTTTATTAGCAGCATCAATCATACCTTGTTTTTCTTTAGGGATAATAATATCTCCTAAACTGAATGATAAACCACCTTGGAAGGCAAATTTATAACCCATATTTTTTATTTCATCTAAAAAGTCTCCAGTTGTAGGAATATCTGTGGCTTTTAAAATACCACCAATAATTCCACGTAAATTCTTTTTAGTTAAAACTTCATTTATATAACCAGCAGCAGCAGGAACTTTTTCATTAAATAAAACTCTACCTACAGTAGTTTTTATAATTCTAGTTACTTGCTCTCCGTTTTCATCAATATCTTGAGTTCTAACTTTAATACCAGCATTTAAATCAACCATTTCTTCATTAAAAGCAATGTTTACTTCTTCTGGTGAATAAAAAGTTAATCCTTCTCCTTTAATTTTCACTTCCGGAGTAGAAATTCTTTCTTTGGTCATATAATATAAACCAAGTACCATATCTTGAGAAGGTACAGTAACTGGAGCACCATTTGCTGGGTTTAAGATATTATGAGAAGCCAACATTAATAATTGTGCTTCTAAAATAGCTTCTGGTCCTAATGGTAAGTGAACAGCCATTTGATCCCCATCAAAATCCGCATTAAATGCAGAACATGCTAGTGGATGTAATTGAATTGCTTTTCCTTCAATTAATTTTGGTTGAAAAGCTTGTATACCCAGTCTGTGTAAAGTAGGAGCTCTGTTTAATAAAACTGGATGTCCTTTAATTACATTTTCTAAAATATCCCAAACAACTGGTTCTTTTCTATCTATTATTTTCTTTGCAGATTTTACTGTTTTTACAATTCCTCTTTCTATTAATTTTCTAATAACAAAAGGCTTGTAAAGTTCAGCTGCCATATCTTTTGGGATACCACATTCTGAAAGTCTTAATTCTGGTCCAACAACAATTACAGAACGAGCTGAATAATCAACACGTTTTCCTAATAAATTCTGACGGAAACGTCCTTGTTTACCTTTTAAAGAATCTGATAAAGATTTTAAAGGTCTGTTAGATTCAGTTTTTACTGCTGATGATTTACGTGTGTTATCAAATAAAGAATCTACAGATTCTTGTAACATACGTTTTTCATTACGTAAAATAACTTCTGGGGCTTTTATCTCAACTAATCTTTTTAAACGATTGTTTCTGATAATAACCCTTCTATATAAATCATTTAAATCTGAAGTAGCAAAACGACCTCCATCTAAAGGAACTAAAGGACGTAATTCTGGTGGAATTACTGGAACTGCCTTCATAATCATCCATTCTGGATTGTTCTCTCTATTCTTTTGAGAATCTCTAAATGCTTCAACAACATTTAAACGTTTTAACGCTTCAGTTTTACGTTGTTTAGATGTTTCTGTATTTGCTTTGTGTCTTAATTCAAAAGATAACGCATCTAAATCGATACGAGCTAATAAATCAATTAAACACTCTGCTCCCATTTTAGCGATAAACTTATTTGGGTCAGAATCATCTAAATATTGGTTGTCTTGTGGTAACTCGTCAGCAATATCTAAATATTCTTCTTCAGTTAAGAAATCCATTTTTTGTAATGGCTCTCCTTCAATACCTTTAGCAATACCTGGCTGAATTACTACATAACGTTCGTAGTAAATAATCATATCTAACTTTTTAGATGGTAAACCTAAAAGGTATCCCATTTTGTTAGGTAATGATCTAAAATACCAAATATGAGCTACTGGTACCACTAAATTAATATGACCAACTCTGTCTCTACGTACTTTCTTTTCTGTTACTTCTACACCACATCTATCACAAACGATACCTTTGTATCGAATTCTTTTGTATTTTCCACAAGCACATTCATAATCCTTTACAGGACCAAAAATACGCTCACAAAATAAACCATCTCTTTCTGGTTTGTGTGTACGGTAATTTATTGTTTCTGGTTTTAAAACTTCACCTTTAGAAATTTCTAAAATAGCTTCTGGTGATGATAAACCAATTGAGATTTTATTAAACTTTTTTACAGTGTACTTCTCTTGTTTTCTTGCCATGTTGATGGATTCGAATTAAAATTGTAAAAATGGTCTCAATGAGACTTATAAATAAATGATTGTTAGAAGCAGATTTAAAACCTACTTCTAACATCAATTTTTGTTATTCTTCTAATCTAACGTCTAAACCTAAACCTTTAAGTTCATGCATTAATACGTTAAAAGATTCTGGTAAACCTGGTTCTGGCATAGTTTCGCCTTTTACGATTGCTTCGTAAGTTTTAGCTCTACCCATTACATCATCAGATTTTACAGTTAAGATTTCTCTTAAGATACTTGATGCACCATATGCTTCAAGTGCCCAAACTTCCATCTCTCCAAAACGTTGACCTCCAAATTGTGCTTTACCTCCTAAAGGTTGTTGCGTAATTAAAGAGTAAGGACCAATAGAACGCGCGTGCATTTTATCTTCAATCATGTGTCCTAACTTAATCATATAAATGATACCAACTGTTGCTGGTTGATCGAAACGTTTTCCTGTTCCACCATCATATAAATAAGTGTGTCCAAATCTTGGTACACCGGCTTCATCTGTAATCTCATTGATCTGGTCTAAAGATGCTCCATCAAAAATTGGAGTTGCATATTTAGTTCCTAATTTTTCTCCTGCCCAACCAAGAACAGTTTCATAAATCTGACCAATATTCATACGAGAAGGTACACCTAATGGATTTAATACAATATCTACAGGAGTTCCATCTTCTAAGAAAGGCATATCTTCTGCTCTAACAATACGAGCAACAATACCTTTATTTCCATGACGTCCTGCCATTTTATCACCAACTTTTAATTTACGTTTCTTAGCAACATAAATTTTAGCAAGTTTTAAAATTCCTGCTGGTAATTCATCACCTACAGAGATTGTAAATTTTTGACGACGTAAAGAACCTTGTAAATCATTTACTTTGATTTTGTAGTTGTGAACTAATTCACCTACTAAATCATTTAATTCTTTATCTGTTGTCCAAGAACCTGATAAGTGAATATAATCATCTACAGAGTTTAACATTTTAAGTGTATATTTTTTACCTTTTGGTAAAACTTCTTCTCCTAAATCATTAAATACTCCTTGAGATGTTTTTCCGCTAATAAGTGTGAATAATTTATCAATTAATTCATCTTTTAAACCTTCAAACTTACCAATAAAAGATGCTTCTAAAGTAGCTACTGCTTCTTTATCTCTTAATCTCTTATTTTTATCTTTTACAGCTCTTCTAAATAATTTCTTATCAATTACTACACCTCTTAATGATGGAGAAGCTTTTAATGATGCGTCTTTTACATCACCTGCTTTATCACCAAAAATAGCACGTAATAATTTTTCTTCTGGAGTTGGGTCTGATTCTCCTTTTGGTGTAATCTTACCTATTAAGATATCACCAGGATTTACTTCAGCTCCAATTCTAATCATTCCATTTTCATCTAAATCTTTTGTAGCTTCTTCAGAAACGTTAGGAATATCATTAGTTAACTCTTCAGTTCCTAATTTTGTATCTCTAACATCTAAAGAATACTCATCAATATGAATAGATGTAAATATATCTTCACGAACAACTTTTTCTGAAATTACGATTGCATCCTCAAAATTATACCCTTTCCAAGGCATAAAGGCAACTTTCATATTTCTTCCTAAAGCTAATTCTCCTTTTTGTGTTGCATAACCTTCACAAAGAACTTGACCTTCAGAAACTCTATCGCCTTTTTCTACAATTGGTTTTAGGTTAATGTTTGTTCCTTGATTTGTTTTTCTAAATTTAATTAAATTATAAGAAACTTCATCAGAATCAAAACTTACTAGTTTTTCTTCATCAGTTCTATCATACTTAATTGTAATTTTATTAGCATCTACATAAGTAACAACACCTTCTCCTTCTGCGTTGATTAAGATTCTAGAGTCTTTTGCAACTCTACGCTCTAAACCTGTACCTACTATTGGAGATTGTGGTCTTAATAATGGTACTGCTTGACGCATCATGTTTGACCCCATCAAAGCTCTATTCGCATCATCATGTTCCAAGAATGGAATTAAAGATGCAGAAATTGATGCAATCTGATTTGGTGCAACATCCATATAATTAATCGCATCTGGATTCACAACAGGGAAATCACCTTCTTCACGAGCAATAACTCTATCTAAGACAATACCACCTTCTTTATTTAATTCTAAATTAGATTGGGCAATTTTCATACCTTCTTCTTCTTCAGCACTTAAATAAATTGGCTCTTCACCTATAGTTACTGCACCATCGGTAACTTTTCTATAAGGAGTTTCAATAAATCCTAAACTATTAACTTTTGCAAATACAGCAAGAGATGAAATCAAACCAATATTTGGTCCCTCAGGAGTTTCAATAGGACATAAACGTCCATAATGAGTATAGTGTACATCACGCACCTCAAATCCAGCTCTTTCTCTTGATAAACCACCTGGTCCAAGTGCAGATAATCTACGCTTGTGTGTAATCTCTGCTAATGGATTTGTTTGATCCATAAATTGAGATAACTGGTTTGTACCAAAGAATGAGTTAATTACAGAAGATAATGTTTTTGCATTTATTAAATCTATTGGAGTAAACACTTCGTTATCACGTACATTCATACGCTCACGAATTGTTCTAGCCA
>CBDUHF010000043.1:0-22290 GCA_965367085.1 uncultured Polaribacter sp. | reverse complement strand
GACAAATAATATATGTTGATGGAGGAATTTTAGCAACTATAGGTAAACCTTCAAATGAAGAATAATGAAAAGAATAATCTTACTTTTTCTTGTTTTAATATTATTTACCAATTGTGGTCATAAAGATGAAATTTTATCAACAATTGAAGTAAAAAACACCTTAAATGTTGATAGAGCATTTGAAACTATAGAAATAAATATATCTCAAATACCTATTGAAGATTTTATACTTTTTGATGCAGAGACAAAAGAAAGATTAGTTTATCAATTAGTTGATAAAAATTTAGATGGACAAAATGATGTTCTTTTATTTCAACCTAAAATAAACGCAAATTCATCAAAAAAGTATTATTTATCAATTTCTGATAAAAAACAAGACTCTGTAAAAACACATTGTTATTCTCGCTTTGTACCAGAAAGAACAGACGATTATGCATGGGAAAACAATAGAGTTGCTTTTAGAACTTTTGGACCAGTGGCTCAAAAAATGTTTGAAGATGGTGTAAAAGGTGGTACTTTATCAAGTGGAATGGATGCTTGGTTAAAACGAGTAGAATATCCTATCATTAACAAATGGTATAAGAAAGCTGAAACTGAAAAAGGTGCTTATCATAAAGATCATGGAGAAGGTTTAGATAACTTTCATGTTGGAGTTAGCAGAGGAGTTGGTGGAATTGCTGTAAAAGTTGATACTTCTTATTACTTTTCTAAAAACTTTACTTCTTATAAAACCATTACAACTGGTCCTATTAGAACCAGTTTTGTATTAACCTATGCAACTTGGGATGCAAATGGAAAACAAGTTGATGAAACCAAACATATTTCTTTAGATTATGGTCAGAATTTGTCAAAATTTGAAGTTCAAATTTCTGGAACTAACAATGTATCTGCAGGTTTAACCTTACATAAAAAAGACGGAGTTACATCTCAAAACAAAAATTGGGTGAGTTACTGGGAACCTTTTGATGATTCTGAATTAGGGCAAGGTTTGGTTACAACAGATGTTTATTTTATAAATTCAGAAAAATATGTTACTTCAAGAAAAGATGAAAGTAATTTATTCACAAACTTAAAAGTAGTAGATGGCAAAGTCGTTTATTATTCAGGTTTTGGATGGAAGAAAAGTAATCAATTTAAAAATGAGCAAGAATGGAAATCTTATTTGGCAGATTTTTCAAATAAAATCAGTCATCCACTTCTTGTTAAACAACAATAAAAACACATCATGCTAAAAAGGAACACTTTTTTGAACATTTTTTTGATTGCAACTTCTTTAATTTTTTTAGGGTGTAAATCAGATGAAACTACCAAAATTTTACGTTTAGGACATAGTTTAGATACACAACATCCTGTTCATAAAGCCATGGTTATTTTGGGTGAAAAACTCAAAGAAAAATCAGCAGGTAAACTTGTAGTAAATATATACCCAAGTAGTCAATTAGGAGGAGAAAGAGAGTGTTTAGAATTATTGCAAATTGGTAGTTTAGATATTACCAAAGTTTCTGCTGCTGTACTAGAAAATTTTATTCCAGAATATAAAGTATTTAGTGTGCCTTATATGTTTAGAGATAAAGCGCATACTTTTAGTGTTTTTGATAGTGAAATCGGTGAGAGTTTATTATTAAAAGGAGAAAAATTTAGACTAAGAGGTTTAACTTTTTACGATGCAGGAAGTAGAAGTTTTTACATGAAAGAAAATCCAATTAATACTCCAAAAGATTTAGTAGGTAAGAAAATTAGAGTTCAAAAAAGTAACATGGCTGTAGCTATGGTAAATGATTTAGGAGGTTCTCCAACACCAATTTCTTGGGGAGAATTATACACAGCTTTACAACAGGGAGTTGTAGATGGAGCTGAAAATAACCCACCAAGTTTTTTTACATCTAAACATTATGAAGTTTGTAAATTTTATAGTTTAGATGAACATACAGCAGTGCCAGATGTTTTATTAATAGGAACTGATACTTGGAGCCGTTTAAACGAACAAGAACGTTCTTGGTTAAAAGAAGCTGTAAAAGAAAGCACAGTAGCGCAAAGAAGGTTATGGGCAGCATCAGAGACAGAATCTTTAGCAGCAGTTAAAAAAGCAGGAGTTGAAATCTTTTATCCGGATAAAAAACCTTTTGAGGCGCAAACTAAAGGGATTTTAGAAATGTTTAAAGATGATGAAGAAATGAAATCATTAATTTCTTCTATAAAAAACAAACAATAATGAGAGCAAAGATCGATACTATTTTAGAAAAATTAATACTATTTATATTGGTGTTAATGTTAGCAAGTGTTGTTTGGCAAGTGTTTTCTAGATTTATTTTAAGAAATCCAAGTACAATTACAGACGAGATTTCTAGCTTCTCATTAATTTGGTTAGGACTTTTAGGTGCAGCTTATGCTACAGGAAAACATTTGCATTTAGCCATTGATTTAATTCCAGAAAAAGTGGTTGCAAAAAAGCAAAATATGTTTGATGGAATTGTTTACATCTCCACTTTTGTATTCGCTTTTACTGTTATGGTAATTGGAGGGTTTAGATTGTGTCAATTAAGTTTCCAATTTGGACAAACGTCTGCAACTTTAGAAATTCCTTTAGGATTTATTTACATGGTAGTTCCTATTTCTGGAGTATTAATTTGTTATTACAGTTTGCATACACTTTTAAATAATAGAAAAACAAACAAAGCTTAATATTATGAATTTAATTGAAGTCCTTATTTTAGTAACAAGCTTTTTAGTTTTCTTATCATTAAGAGTACCAATTGCTTATGCCATAGGTTTAGCTGCTTTATTTACCTTGTTAAGTGCAATGCCTTTTTTACCTTCTGTAACAACATTAGCCCAAAGAATGGCAACCTCTTTAGATAGTTTTACACTTTCTGCAATACCATTTTTTATATTGGCAGGTCAAATTATGAATCGTGGAGGAATAGCAGTCAGGTTAATTAATTTTGCAAAAGCAGTTGTTGGACCACTTCCTGGAGGATTAGCATTTGTAAATATTATTTCTTGTATGTTATTTGGAGCAATTTCTGGTTCTGCTGTTGCTGCAGCTTCTGCTATTGGAGGTTTTATGAATCCTATGATGGAAAAAGATGGATATGATAAATCTTTTAGTGCAGCGGTAAACATTACAAGTGCAACAACAGGATTAATAATACCACCAAGTAATGTGTTAATTGTGTATTCATTGGCAAGTGGAGGAGTTTCTATTGCAGCATTATTTATTGCAGGATATGTTCCTGGATTGTTAATAGGTTTTGCTTTAATGGTAGTTGCCTTAATTTATTCGATTATTAAAAAATATCCAACAGATAAGTTAGTTACATTTAGGGTTTTTGTAAAACGTTTTATAGCTGCTTTTCCAAGTTTAATGTTATTAGTAGTTGTAATTGGTGGTATTGTAGCAGGAATTTTTACAGCTACAGAAGCATCAGCAATTGCAGTAATTTATACATTGGTTTTAGGATTTGTTTATAAAGAGATTTCAATGAAAGACATCTCTCCAATTTTGTTAGAAACCGTAAAAACATCAGCAATTGTTTTGTTATTAATTGCAACTTCAATTGCAATGTCTTGGGTAATGAGTTATGAAAATATTCCACAAGAAATTAGTAATACGTTATTGTCTATTAGTGATAATCCAGTAGTGATATTAATCATTATCAATTTGATTTTATTATTTGTTGGTGTATTCATGGATATGACGCCAGCAGTTTTAATCTTTACGCCAATATTTTTACCAATTGTTACTAATTTAGGAATGGATCCAATTCATTTTGGAATTATTATGATTATGAATTTATGTATTGGATTATGTACACCACCAGTTGGTTCTGTACTCTTTGTTGGTTGTAGTGTGGCCGATTTAAAAATTCAGCAAGTTATAAAACCATTATTGCCATTGTTTTTAGTAATGATTGGCGTTCTTTTATTAATAACCTATTTCCCAGAATTAACACTTTGGTTACCAAGACAATTTGATTTGTTGTAAGGATAGTTTTCAATTATAAATTAGTGTATATTTGAAAACCTAAATTGGTAAACCAATTATACAATGAAAATAATCTTTCAAATGGTTGTGCTACTTTTTTTTGCACAACCTATAATTAGTCAAGTTGTTTTAGAAGCAGATGGACCAGGAAATACATATGAATTAATAAATTCAGTTTTAGCAAACCCAGGAAAGAATGTAGTTGAAGTTCCAGATTGTAATCACGATTCTTTTGGTAGACATATTGATGAAGTCTTTGATACAGATTTAAATAAAAATGTATTTCGTTTTTATATTCATGTTTCTCCAGATAATGATCGTTGTAAAACTTTTGATAGACAACGAAATGAAATTAAATCGTATGATAATTCTCCAGAAAATTTAAAAGCAAATATCGGAGAAACTGTAGTTTACAAATGGAAATTTAAAATAAGTTCAGATTTTCAACCTTCTTCAGATTTTACGCATGTTCATCAAATAAAATCAGTTGGTGGAGACTATGCTTCAATTCCAATGATAACTTTAACTTTTAGAAAATCAAATCCTGATAGATTAGAATTAAGATATACTCCAACTAATGATCAAAATACTTTAAAAACAGCAGATTTAGATTTGTTTAGAGGAAATTGGGTTGAGGTAGTTGAAACTATTACTTATGGAGATGTTGGAAGTTACGATATAGAAATCAAGAAAATTTCAAATAACGAAGTAATTTTTAATTATAATGATAGTTCTATTGATATGTGGCAAGATGGTGCTGAGTTTGCTAGACCAAAATGGGGAATTTACAGAAGCTTAAAAAGTCAACAATATTTAAAAGATGAAGCAGTATTATTTGCAGATTTTAGTATTGAAGAAAAAACCAGTTCTCTTTCTGTAAAAGCTTTAATTGAAAAAGCAGAAAATATTTCATTATATCCAAACCCATCATCAACAGAAGTTGAATTTAAAAATGCAGATTCAGAAAATTATGATGCTATAGAAATGTATGATTATTCTGGAAGGAAATTGTCTATTGAGAATAGAGTTGATGAACATAAATTAGACGTTTCTGGTTTTTCTAAAGGATTGTACTTTATCGTTTTTAAGAAAGATACAATTACAACCAAAGTACTAAAGTGTTTTGTGAAATAATTTTTTAATTAGTAAAAGAATCAATCACTTTCATAACTTCTAAACCATCTTTAATAGTACAAGGATTTTTACTTTTTCCTAAAAAATAATTTACAGTATCTTCTATTAAAGGTTGTTGTATGTGAATTGGATTCTTGAAATTAAAAGTTTCCTCTTTTTTATCAGAAGATAAAACAACTTTATCACCATAAAAAGAAAATGTTATTGTTCCTTTTTCTCCATAGATTTTGCATTCATCTTTAGTTTCTTTTTCAGAAGCATTAAAGTTCCAAATTCCTCTAAATTGAATTCCGTTTTTAAATTCAATAATTCCATTTATAAGATCATCAACATTATTATTTGCAGATGATTTTGAAAACCCTTTCGAATTATTAATTTCACCAAAATAATAATACATTAAATCTATTTGATGTGGAGCAATATCATTAAAATAACCTCCGCCAGAAATTTCAGGTTTCAATCTCCAATTTGCTTCAGTTTTAGTGATAATCTCATTTTCTTTAGCTTGTAGAATTTGAATATCTGCAAAACTTATTTTACCAATACTATTAGAATCTATTAATTCTTTTACTTTTAAAAACGGAAGTAAGCGTCTTCTATAATGGGCAACTACAACAGTATCATTTTCTGTAACAATTTTATCTAACTCTTTTGCTTCAGAAAAATTTAAAGTCATCGGTTTTTCTAAATAGATAAACTTTTTTGCTTGTAAGCATTTTTTTGTAATTTCTAAATGAGTAGAAGGAGGTGTTGCAATATAGACTGCATTTATTTCTGGATTTTGTAAAAGTTCATCTACAGAATCATACCAAAAAGGAACTTGATGTCTTTCTGCAAAATCTTTCGCTTTTGCAGAATTTCTCCTCATTACAGCAATTAATTTTGAGTTTTTCACTTTCTGAAATGCAGGTCCGCTTTTTATTTCAGCAACATCACCACAGCCAATAATTCCCCAATTAATTGAATCCATTTTTTATTATAATTTATTTAAAATTGAAATAATTTTTTGCATTGTAATAACAAATATCAGCAACTATTTTTCCTAAAAACTCTTCATCATCTGGTAGTTCACCATTTGCTACATCTGTTCCAATAATGTTACATAAAATTCTTCTAAAATACTCATGCCTTGGAAAAGATAAAAAGCTTCTAGAATCTGTTAACATTCCAACAAAATTACTTAATAAGCCTTGGTTAGATAGAGTGTTAATTTGTTTTTCCATTCCGTCTTTTTGATCTAAAAACCACCAAGCTGCTCCAAACTGAACTTTGCCTTTAATTGTTCCATCGTTAAAATTACCAACCATCGTTGCAAATACTTCATTATCTGCTGGGTTTAAATTGTAAACAATTGTTTTTGTAAGTTGGTTGGTTTGGTCTAAAGTATTTAGTAAACCACTTAATGCTTCCGCTTGAGAATAGTCTCCAATAGAATCAAAACCAGTATCTGGACCAAGTTTTTCTAACAAACGTTTATTGTTATCTCTAATTGCACCCAAGTGTAATTGTTGGGTCCAGCCTTTTTTATGATACATTTTACCTAATGCAATCATTGTTTTAAACTTAAAAAAAGCAACTTCGTCAGAAGTTAATTCTTGATGAGATTTTACTTTTTCAAAAACTGAAGAAATATCATAAACATTAGTTTTAAAATAATATAATTGTCCTAATCCATGATCAGATAATCTACATCCATTTTTATTAAAAAAATCGATTCTGTTTTCTAAAGCAGTAAGTAAATCTGTGTAGTTATTTATAGTTGAATTACTAGCTTTTTCTAATTTTGAAAGATATTCATTATATGCTTTAGCATTTTCAACGGCAAAAGATTTATCTGGTCTAAACGTTGGAAAAGTTTTTACTTTTGATTTGTCCTTTTGAATAGAAAAATGATGTTCTAAGTTATCTGTAGGATCATCTGTTGTGCATAAAGATTCTACATTCATCAATTTTAACAAACCATTTGCAGAGTGTGTTTTTTCTTGAAGAATTTTTTTAGTTTGTTCATAAATTTCTTCAGCATTTTTTGGTGATAAGATTTCATCAATTCCAAAATAAGCTTTCAATTCTAAATGAGTCCAATGAAATAATGGATTTCTAATTGTAAATGGCACAACTTCTGCCCATTTTAAAAATTTTTCTTTATCAGAAGCATTGCCTGTAATATATTTTTCATCAATACCAAAAGCACGCATAGCACGCCATTTATAATGATCTCCATACAACCAAACTTGGGTAATATTTTCAAATTGTTTGTCCTCAGAAATTTCTTGAGGAGGTAAATGATTATGGTAATCTATAATAGGTAATTTTTTTGCAAAATTGTGATACAATTTTTTTGCAAAATCACTTTGAAGAAGAAAATCTTCTGTTAGAAATGTATTCATTTTTTTTTGTTTATTATAAGGCTAACAAAGAGAAACGAAGATACAAATTTAATGTGTTTTTTTTCTTATTTTCTATAGCAAAAAGTCCTTTAAACCTTGGTAAGTTGCTATTTTTTGTGCTACTTTTTTATTATTGATAACTTTTTTAATTTGAGAAGGAATTTCTACTTTAACAGGTAGTGTTTCTTCTACAACATCTAAGAATTTTACAGGGTGAGCAGTTTCTAAAAATACCCCAATTTCATTTTCTTTTAACCCGTATTTTTTTAATCCTAAATAACCAACAGCGCCATGAGGATCTGCAACATAACCAGAGTTTTTATAAATCTCTTTCATTGTTTCTATAGTTTCATCATCTGTAAAGCTATAAGAAGAAAAAGAATTTTTTAAAGTTTCTAAATCATTATTAAATAACTCTTGAATTCTGATAAAGTTACTTGGGTTACCAACATCCATTGCGTTAGAAATAGTAGCTTTAGACGGTTTTGGAGTGTATTTTCCTTCTTTTAAAAAGTTAGGAACAGTATCATTAATATTTGTTGAGGCAACAAAATGTTTAACAGGTAAACCTAATTTCTGAGCCATAATTCCTGCACAGATATTTCCAAAATTCCCACTAGGAACAGAAAATACGATGTCTTTATTTTGTTTTTGTAATTCTTTGTAAGTAAAGAAAAAGTAGAACATTTGAGGCAACCAACGTGCGACATTAATAGAATTTGCAGAGGTTAATGTTTTTGTAATTTCTTCATCTAAAAAAGCAGTTTTCACCATTTCTTGGCAATCATCAAAAACACCGTCTACTTCTAAAGCTCTAATATTCTGACCTAAAGTTGTTAATTGCTTTTCTTGAATATCACTTACCTTACCTGAAGGATATAGAATAACTACATTTACACCTTTTGCACCTAAAAATCCATTGGCAACAGCACCACCAGTATCACCAGAAGTTGCAACTAAAACTGTAACTTCTTCAGTATTTCCTTGATTAAAATATTCTAAACATTTTGCCATAAACTTTGCTCCAACATCTTTAAAAGCCATTGTTGGACCATGAAAAAGTTCTAATGAAGCAATATTATCATCAATTTTTACAACAGGAAAATCAAAAGAAACAGTCTCTTCTATAATTTCTTTTAGTTTATCCGTAGGAATTTCATCTCCTACAAATTGTTTTATCACTTCAAAAGCAATTTCTTGATTTGTATACTCTGTAATATTCTCTATAAAATCTTTAGAAAGCGGCGTAATTGTTTCTGGAAAATAGATACCTCTATCTTTTGCAAGTCCTTGAACTACAGCGTTTTTAAAAGTTGATTTTGGTGATTTATGATGTAAACTATAATAGTTCATTGTTTTAACGTTTTGTTGTCAGGTCGAGCGCAGTCGAGACCTAAATAAAACTTCTCGACTGCGCTCGAGGAAACATTTTTTATAATACTTTTATTCCTTCTTGGTTAATTTTAGATACGTGAATATCAAAATCAATTCCAATATTTGTATAGACTTTACTCATTGCTTCAGCAACCTTTTCTGCAGTTTCTTTTCCTTTACTTAAAGCAAAAATAGAAGGTCCAGAACCAGAAATTCCACTTCCTAATGCACCTGCTTTTAAACATTCTGCTTTTACATCATCAAAACCAGGAATTAAAATTGAGCGATTTGGTTCTACAATATCATCATGCAAAGAATTACCAATTAAGGTGTAATCTTCTGTGAATAAACCGCTGATTAATCCGCCTAAATTACCCATTTGTTTTACTGCAGTTTTTAAAGTTACTTGTTGTTTTAAAACCGATCGTGCATCTGCAGTTTTTATTTCTATCTGTGGATGAATAACTGTTGCAAATAATTCTTTAGGAGAGTTTATTTTAATAATATCTAAAGGAGTGTAACTTCTTACTAAAGTAAAACCACCTAAAATAGCAGGAGCAACGTTATCTGCATGTGCAGAACCACTTGCAAGTTTTTCTCCTTCCATTGCAAAAGGAACTAATTCTTTTAGAGAAAAAGGCTCTCCTAATAGTTTATTAATTCCAAAAACTGCTCCAGCAGAACTTGCTGCGCTACTTCCAATTCCACTTCCAGGTTTTATGTTTTTATGAATTTCTATATCAAAACCACAATCTGCATCTACTTTTTCTAATAAAGCTAAAGCAGCAACTCCAGCAACATTTTTTAATGGTTCTAAAGGTAAAATTTGACCAACAATTTTACTAATTACAATACCTTTTTTTTTGGTTTTTCTAATTATCATTTCATCGCCAACAGAATCTAAACAGAGACCTAAAATGTCAAAACCACAAGAGACGTTAGCAATTGTTCCTGGTGCAAAAATTTTAATTTCATTCATATTTTTAGTTTGTGGTATTCAGTTTCAGTTAGAACTCAGTGAATTACTGAAAACTGCCTACTGATAACTGTTTACTTTCTATATATTTCCTACTCTAATAATATCTGCAAAAATACCTGAAGCTGTAACATCTGCACCAGCACCAGCACCTTTTATTAATAAAGGATTTTCTGGATATCTATCAGTAAAGAATAAGACAATATTATCACTTCCTTCTAAATTATAAAAAGGATGATCTGCAGGAATATGTTGTAAACCAACATTTGCTTTTCCATCTACAAATTCTGCAACATATTTTAAGCGACAACCTTTGTCATTTGCTTCTTTAAATATATTCTGAAAATGAGCTTCGTTTTTTGTTAATGAAGTATAAAAATCGTCATTATTAGAAGTGTTTAAACTTTCTTCTGGAAGAAAAGCGTTTTTAGAAATATCACTTAACTCTAAATCATAACCACTTTCTCTAGCAAGAATTAAAATTTTTCTAGCAACATCAACTCCACTTAAATCAATTTTTGGATCTGGTTCTGTATAACCTTCTTTTTGTGCTTCTGCAACAACATCATGAAAAGTTGAACTTTCATTAAAATTGTTAAAAACAAAATTTAAACTACCAGATAAAACTGCTTGAATTTTATGAACCCTGTCTCCAGAACTTATTAAATTTTTAAGAGTATCTATAATTGGTAAACCTGCACCAACATTTGTTTCAAATAAAAATGGAGCATTGTATTTTCTAGAAACTTCTTTTAGAGTTTTATAATTATTTAGACTAGAAGCACAAGCAATTTTATTACAAGTTACTACTGCAATACTCTGTCTTAAATAACTTTCATATACTTCTGAAACAGCCTGATTTGCTGTGTTGTCAACAAAAACGCTATTTCTTTTATTTAAAGATTTAGATTTTTCAAAGAACTTTTCTAAGCTTGTTTCTTCTCCATTATCTAAAGCTTCTTTCCATTTTTTTAAATCTAAACCATGTTCATCAAAAACCATTTTTCTTGAATTAGACAATCCAATTACACGAATATTTAATTTTAAATTCTTCTTTAAAAATTTCTTTTGTTGATCTAATTGCGCTAAAAAACGTTCACCAACATTTCCAACACCAGTTACAAATAAATTAATTTGTTTTGTTTTCTCTTCAAAAAACTGTTCGTGTAAAGTGTTTAATGCCTTCTTTGCATCATTTTTTTCTATTACAGCAGAGATGTTTTTTTCTGAAGAACCTTGAGCAATTGCTCTAATATTTACTTTGTTTTTTCCTAAAGAAGTAAACATTTGTCCGCTTAATCCTTGGTGATTTTTCATGTTGTCACCAACCAAAGCAATAATGCACAAGTCTTGTTCTAAAACAACAGGATTTACTTTTTGTTGTTGAATTTCAAACTCAAAAGTTTTATCAATTACCTTTTTAGCTTTAATAGCATCTTCATCTGCAACACCAATACAAATTGATAATTCTGAAGAAGCTTGTGTAATTAAAATTATATTGATGTTATGAAGGTAAATGGCTTCAAATAAACGTTTTGAAAAACCTGGAATACCAACCATTCCACTTCCTTCTAAAGTAATTAGAGTAATGTTTTCTATATGACTAATTCCTTTTACAGGCTTGTTATTACTAGTAACTTTAGTAATTAAAGTTCCTTCTTCTTCTGGCTTAAATGTATTTTTAATTAAAATAGGAATTTCCTTTTTTAATATTGGCTGTATAGTTGGAGGGTAAATTACTTTTGCTCCAAAATGAGACAATTCCATCGCTTCCTGATAAGAAATATGAGGAATTGGAAACGCTTGTTTTACAACACTTGGGTTTGCAGTAAACATACCACTAACGTCTGTCCATATTTGTAATTCATTTGCATTTACTGCTGAGGCAATAATTGCAGCTGTGTAATCAGAACCACCTCTACCTAAAGTTGTTGTTTTTCCGTGAGAAGTACTTGCAACAAAACCAGGCAATAATGTAACTTGTTTATTGCTGCCATTAAAATAGGCTTGAATATTTTTGTTGGTTTTTTCAAAATTTACAATTGCTCCTAAATAATCACCAGAAGCAATTATTAAATTTCTACTGTCTTTATAATCAGTTTCAAAAGATAACTCAGCAGCTTTTGCAATAATATATGATGACAATAATTCGCCAAAACTAGAAATTTTAGCCAAAGTTTTTGAAGTTAATTCTTGCAATAAAAAGCAACCTTCGTAAATAGTTTCTAAATGATTAAAAAGTTGTTTTACGTGACTTATAATTGCACTCTGATTTTTTACCGGAATTAAATCTTTAATAACATCAAAATGATGTTTCTCTAGTTTAATTAAAACTTCTTTGTATCCTTCGTTTTTACTAGAAGCTAAATTTGCACCTTCTATTAATGCGTTTGTTGTTTTGCCAAACGCAGAAACTACAACTGCAATTTTTTGATTTTTAGATTCTTGGGCAACAATTGCTAAGACTTTTTGTATGTTTTCTGAACTTGCGACAGATGAACCGCCAAATTTTAATACTTTCATTTTGAATGAATAGTTTGTGTAATTTAATTTTTTATTGAGTTTGTTTCAATGTTACTCGAAACAATATATAACCTAGGATGATATAAATATAGTATAACCCTAAAGGGTAGACGTTGTAGTAGTGCGAATAATGTTTTCCATAGAAATACCAACTATAGTAATAGTTTTAGAAGAATTTGTATTTAAATTTGAAATAATCACAAGACAAAAATATTATTATTATTTTATAAGAAGACTTTAATTAGGCTTTATTTTGACTAATAGGTTGATTAATATGTTTTTAATAAAAATATCAATGTTAAAATACTAATTATCTATTTTTTACGCGTTTGATTTGCTTTTTCTTTAATGATTAAAGCAATTGGTTTATTCTCAATTTTACTTTCTAACCAAGAAAGAATGTCTAAATAAAGAAAAGCTCTTTTTTCATACGGATGATTTTCGAACTTTTTCAACTTTGCATGAATTTTCTTAAACTCATTTTTAATTTCGTGCGGAAACACATCACTTAAATCTCTTATTGAGGTTAAGAAAACCTTCTGAACTTCTTGTAGATTCTCCATTTTTAATAAGAACTTATAGGTGTCTACAAACTGTTTTTCTAAGTCATAATCTAAACCACATTCATAATGAGCTATTAGGTTTAGAATACGTGCAAAACATTGTAAATCTTCTGCAGAACCTAAATTTTTAGAACGTATTATTTTTTGTAAATATGTAATACATAATTGGTTTTTACCCATTCCAAAATACAAACAAGCAATCTTATAATAGAGCATTACTACATAATGATCGTCTAGTCTGTTTTTGTATTCATTAATTTTATCATTAATAATATCTACCAAATATTCACCTTCAGAAAAAGTTCCTTCTAAGAAGTGTAAATGCAGTTTATTAGAGTATAAATACAGAAAAATTAATAAATCTGTGTTTGTGTTTAAAGGAATTTTATTTTGCTCAACTTCACCTTCAAAATAAGCCAACTCATTTTTAAAAGTAGAAGATTTATGAACAAAAAATGAAGCTTCTAATAAATAATTTATTCCTTTTAAATAAAAAACAGGATGCAAAACAATTAGTTTGTTATTTTCTTTAAATAAATCTACCCATTTTTTGGCATATTTATAACTCTGCAAAAAATCTTGCGTTAAAAAACTAAACCATAAATGCGCTTTGTACAACCATAATTTTTCTCTAAAACCTAGAGTTTTAAAATCGTATTTAGGCATTTTGCTATTAAAGTATTCATTTATAAATTTAAGCTCATCATTGTTTTTAACATACCCATTTTGTATTAAATGGCTATATAATTGAAGTGATAAATTAGATAATTTACTAGTTATTACATTTTGTAAACTCAGCTCTTTTGCTTGTATAGAAAGTTGGTCTGCTCTATTGCTTAAACTTCTGGTAATGTATTGTGTTTCAATTACTTTTTCTAGTTCTACAATTTCGTAAGCAATGTTTTTTTCTTCATTATCTAAAGCTAAGTTTTTAGCTTTATCTAGTAGTTTTAAACTCTGTTTGTATAATCCTTTTTGATATAAAACAGTTGCAAAATCTAATTGTTCTCTAATCTGAATTCTAATATTTTTATGTGCAGGATTCAAACGAAGACTAATTAAAATCTGTTTGTATAAATGGGCTTTTAGATTAGAAAGTTGTTGTTTAGAAACTATTCCACTTCCAATAATCACTTTTTCATCATACGCTTTAAGTTTCTCTAAAAACTTAAAAAGAGAGAAGAATTTAGCATCAATATTACCGCCTAAACGTCCTACATATAAGTTAAATTGTCTCTTTTCAGACTTGGTTAAAGACTTAATTAGAACAAATAGAGAATCATTTTGTTGATTGGCTGATGTAATGATTTTACTCATAAATACCTGATAGTTAAATATTTATATTTTTAAAAAGTGTATTAGAAATCGTACAGATAACGAAGATAAATATACTTATTGAATAGGCAATATATACATTTGATTTTATTATAAAGATAATCTTTACAGAAATTATGCAAGACAATAAAGTACAAATTTTTGATACCACTCTTAGAGATGGTGAACAAGTTCCGGGTTGTAAATTAGATACAGCTCAAAAATTGGTAATTGCTGAAAGATTAGATTTACTAGGTGTTAATGTTATAGAAGCAGGTTTTCCGGTTTCTAGTCCAGGTGATTTTAATTCAGTCTCACAAATTGCAAAAATTGTAAAAAATGCAACAGTTTGTGGATTAACAAGAGCTGTAGAAAATGATATTAAAGTTGCTGCAGAGGCATTAAAATATGCTAAACATCCTAGAATTCATACTGGTATTGGTACTAGTGATTCTCATATAAAATTCAAATTTAATTCAACAAGAGAAAAAGTAATAGAACGTGCAATTAGTGCAGTTTCTTATGCAAAATCTTTTGTAGAAGATGTTGAGTTTTATGCAGAAGATGCAGGTAGAACAGATAATGAGTATTTAGCAAGAGTTTGTGAAGAAGTGATTAAAGCTGGTGCAACTGTTTTAAATATTCCAGATACAACAGGTTATTGTTTGCCTGAAGAATATGGAGCAAAAATGAAATATTTACGTGAAAATGTAAGAGGAATAGAAAATGTAATTCTTTCTTGTCATTGTCATAATGATTTAGGAATGGCAACAGCAAATTCAATTGCAGGTGTAATTAATGGTGCTCGTCAAATAGAATGTACAATAAACGGAATTGGAGAAAGAGCAGGAAATACAGCTTTAGAAGAAGTTGTAATGGTGTTGAAACAACATCCGTATTTAAATTTAGAAACTAGTATTAATACAAAACTTTTGTATGATACAAGTATTATGGTTCGTGAAAGTATGGGAATGCCTGTGCAGCCAAATAAAGCAATTGTAGGTGCAAATGCATTTGCTCATAGTTCAGGAATTCATCAAGATGGAGTTATAAAGAATAGAGAAACCTATGAAATTATGGATCCAGAAGATGTTGGTGTTACGGAAAGTGCAATTGTTTTAACTGCAAGAAGTGGTAGAGCTGCTTTGGCTTACAGAGCTAAGAAAATTGGTTATGAACTAACAAAAGTACAGTTAGATGTTGCTTACACGGCTTTTTTAGAAACTGCAGACAAGCAAAAAGAAGTAAAAGATGAAGACATTCATAGCATCTTAAAAGAAGTTAATAAGATTTCTAAAATAGCAACAGTATAAATACGTATCTAAAAAGCGGTAACATAATTCTTATTTCATTGTCATTGACGAACTTAAAGTCAGTGAATAAATAAAAATAAATCAACTTTTTTTGTTTAAAAGAATTTAAATTTGCATTTTTATGCAACAATTTAATATATGAAATACACTATTGCTGTAATTCCAGGAGATGGAATTGGTCCTGAAGTAACAAATCAAGCAAAAAAAGCACTAGATGCAATTGCAGATGTTTACAACCATGTTTTCTTGTACAAAGAAGCTCAAATGGGGTCTTGTGCTATGGATGCAACAGGAGATCCTTTGCCAGCAGAAACTGTAAAAATTTGTAAATCTGCAGATGCAATTTTATTTGGGGCTATTGGTGATCCTAAATATGATAATGATCCAACAGCAAAAGTAAGACCAGAACAAGGTTTATTAAGGTTGCGAAAAGAATTAGATTTATTTTGTAATGTAAGGCCTGTAAAAGCTTACGAGCAATTAATAGAGAATTCACCATTAAAAAAAGAAATAATTTCAGGAACAGATATTGCAATTTTTAGAGAATTAACTGGCGGAATTTATTTTGGAATTAAAGAATTAAGTGAAGACAAACAAACTGCTTTTGACGGATGTTCTTACACTGTAGAAGAAATTTCTAGAATTACTCACTTAGCATTTAAAGCTGCACAAAACAGAAGAAAAAAAGTAACACTAATAGATAAAGCAAATGTATTAGAAACTTCTCGTTTATGGAGAAAAACGGTTTCAGAAATTGCAAAACAATACAAAGATGTTACTGTTGAATATATGTTTGTAGATAATGCTGCAATGCAAATGATTTTGAACCCAAAACAGTTTGATGTAATTCTTACAGAAAATTTATTAGGAGATATTATCTCAGACGTAGCAAGTGTAATGGGAGGTTCTATTGGTATTTTAGCATCATCATCAATAGGAAATAAAAGCGCTTTGTTCGAGCCAATTCACGGTTCTTTTCCACAAGCAAAAGGAAAAGATATTGCAAATCCTATCGCATCAATTTTATCAGCAGCCATGTTATTAGAACATTTAGGTCTGCACGAAGAAGCAGATGCAGTAGAAAGAGCGGTAGAAAAATCTTTGGTTTTAGGTATTACAACAGAAGATATAAAAGGAGAAACCTCATTCTCTGCAACTACTTCTAAAGTAGGCGATTTTATTGTAGATTATATAATGCATCAAGAAGATAGTAATATGAATTTTAAAAATATTCATATGGGACAAAGTACTATTATTTAAAAATTACTTTTGATGGTTTGTAAAAGAACGAATAAACTTTCATTTCTGTGAAAACAGGAAATATTTTTTTAGAAGCCATTTCCAGCTTTCATTACTAGCTTTTTGTCTCAAAAAAGAGTTAAAAGAGCTCAAACAGACCGTTTCAAATCTAGAGTATTCAACGACTCAAAAGAAATATTAAAGCGGAGTTAATCTGGGCTAAACTAGTTTGCAAGCTTTATCAATAAATAAAAAGTGAGATTTATTTTTATTAGTAAATTTAAATTTCCAATATTTGTCGTTCAAATGAGAAAACAGATTATAAATATTATTTCAATTATTGTCATCGTAATAATTACGACATGATAAGGAAGTGGTATTTTTGATTTTAAAATAGAACCTTCCTGTAAATTGGAAGGTTTTTTTATGAAATTATTTCAAGGATTGAACATCGTGTTTAAAAATAGTTAAATAATTGATAATAAATGTTTTGCAAGTTATTTTTAATACATGAGTTTAAAGAGTTTTGAAAAAAAATAGCATCAAAAAAAAGGAAACAAACTAATTTAGTCACTTAAAGTAGTAATAAAATAGATGGAATTAAATAAACACAGTAGTAGATTAACTCAAGATGAGTCTCAGCCAGCATCACAGGCAATGTTATATGCAGTTGGTTTAACAGATGAAGACATGAGTAAAGCTCAAGTTGGTATTGCAAGTACTGGTTATGATGGTAATCCATGTAACATGCATTTAAACAACTTAGCGGCAGAGGTAAAAGTTGAAAGTAAAATTGCAGGTTTAGTTGGTTTAGGATTTAATACTATTGGTGTTTCAGATGGTATTTCTATGGGAACTTCTGGAATGAATTATTCATTAGCTTCTAGAGATATAATTGCAGATTCTATAGAAACAGTGATGAATGCACAAAGTTATGATGCATTGGTTTCTGTTGTTGGATGTGATAAAAATATGCCAGGAGCAGTTATTGCTATGTTGCGTTTAAATCGTCCATCAATTATGATGTATGGTGGTACTATTGCATCAGGAAATTACAAAGGAAGAAAATTAAATATTGTTTCTGCTTTTGAGGCTTTAGGGCAAAAAGTAGCAGGAGAAATAGAAGAAGAAGAATATAGAGAAATTATAAAAAGAGCAATTCCAGGAGCAGGAGCTTGTGGAGGAATGTATACAGCAAATACAATGGCATCTGCTATAGAATGTATGGGTTTTGCATTACCTTACAATTCATCAATTCCTGCAGAAAATCCTAATAAATTATCTGAAGCAGAAAGAACAGCTTTGGCAATTAAAAATTTATTAGAATTAGATTTAAAACCATTAGATATCATTTCTAAAAAATCTTTAGAAAATGCTATTGCAATTGTAAACGCTTTAGGAGGTTCTACAAATGCAGTATTACACTTTTTAGCAATTGCACATGCTGCAGATATTGAGTTTACGCTAGAAGATTTTCAAAAAGTTTCAGACAGAACTCCATTAATTGCAGATTTAAAACCTTCAGGAAAATACTTAATGGAAGATGTTCATGGAGTAGGAGGAACACCAGCAATTATGAAATATTTATTAGACAATGGATATTTACATGGAGATTGTATGACAGTTACAGGTAAAACATTAGCAGAAAATTTAGAAAATGTTGAAGCAATGGAATTTGAAGATCAAGATGTAATTTATCCAAAAGATAAGGCATTAAAATCATCTGGAAACATTCAAATCATATATGGTAATCTTGCAACAGAAGGAGCTGTAGCAAAAATTTCGGGAAATGAAGGTTTACTTTTTGAAGGAAAAGCAGTTGTTTACGATGGTGAGCAAGCGGCTAATACAGGTATTTCAAACGGAGAAGTAGAAAGAGGAGATGTAGTCGTCATTAGGTATGTTGGACCTAAAGGAGGACCAGGAATGCCAGAAATGTTAAAGCCAACTTCTTTAATTATGGGAGCAGGTTTAGGTAAATCGGTAGCATTAATTACCGATGGACGTTTTTCTGGAGGAACTCATGGTTTTGTGGTCGGACATATAACCCCAGAAGCACAATCTGGAGGAGCAATTGGTTTAATAGAAACAGGAGATAAAATTAGAATTAGCGCAGAAGACAATTCAATTAATGTTTTATTATCTGAAGAAGAATTAGCTGAAAGAAAAGCAAAATGGGTTGCTCCAGCTTTAAAGCATAAAAAAGGAATCTTATACAAATACGCAAAAACAGTTGCATCTGCTTCAAAAGGATGTATAACTGATGCTTAAAATATAAATACTATGGAAACTCAAACCATAAAAAATAAAGAAACATCTACTAAAGTTACAGAACGTATTTCTGGTAGTGAAGCTATTGTTAGGTGTTTAATTGAAGAAGATGTAAAAATAATTTACGGTTATCCTGGTGGAGCAATTATGCCAGTGTATGATGAATTATATAAATATCAAGATAAAATTCATCACGTATTAACACGTCATGAGCAGGGTGCAACACATTCTGCACAAGGTTTTGCAAGAATTTCTGGTAAAGTTGGTGTTGCAATTGCAACTTCTGGACCAGGTGCAACAAATTTAATTACTGGTATTGCAGATGCTCAAATAGATTCTACACCAATGGTATGTATTACTGGTCAAGTTCCTTCTCATTTATTAGGAAGTGATGCTTTTCAAGAAACAGATATTGTAGGTATTTCTACGCCAGTTACAAAATGGAATTGTCAAGTTACTAAAGCATCTGAGATTCCAGAAGCTTTGGCAAAAGCATTTTACATTGCAAGAAGCGGAAGACCAGGACCTGTTTTGGTAGATATTACTAAAGATGCACAGTTTGAAGAATTCGATTTTTCATATGAAAAATGCACCAAAGTAAGAAGTTATGTTCCAGTTCCTAAAACAGATGAGAAATCTCTAGAAGCAGCTGCAAAATTAATAAATGAAGCTAAAAAACCATTTATAGTTTGGGGTCAAGGAGTAATTTTAAGTGAAGCTGAAGAAGCATTTAAAGCAGTAATTGAAAAAGCGGGAATTCCTTCTGCTTGGACAATTTTAGGAGCTTCTGCTATTCCTACTTCTCATCCTTTAAATGTTGGTATGGTTGGTATGCACGGTAATTATGCGCCAAATATTTTAACAAATGAATGTGATGTTTTAATTGCAATCGGAATGCGTTTTGATGATCGTGTTACTGGGAAATTAGATGAATATGCAACACAAGCAAAAGTGATTCATTTTGAAATTGATCCTGCAGAAATTGATAAAAATGTAAAAACGGATGTTGCTGTTTTAGGTGATGCAAAAGCAAGCTTAGAAGCAATTCTTCCTTTAATAAATAAAAATTCTCATACAGAATGGCATCAAAAATTTAAAGATTTATATGCTATAGAGTTTGAGAAGGTAATAAAAAATGACTTGCATCCAACCAAAGAAGGTTTAACAATGGGTGAAGTTTTAAATCAAATAAATATCGAAAGTAAAGGTGAAGCTGCCATTGTATCAGATGTTGGTCAGCACCAAATGATTGCTTGTAGATATGCAGAATTTAATAAAACTAAGAGTAACATAACTTCTGGTGGATTAGGAACAATGGGCTTTGGTTTGCCTGCAGCAATAGGTGCTAAAATGGCGGCTCCAGAACGTGAAGTAGTTTCTATTTCTGGTGATGGAGGTTATCAAATGACAATACAAGAGTTGGGTACTATTTTTCAGCAAAAAGCAGCTGTAAAAGTGGTGGTTTTAAATAACGAATTTTTAGGAATGGTGCGTCAATGGCAGCAGTTGTTTTTTGATAAACGTTATGCATCAACAGAAATGATAAATCCAAATTTTGTAGCAATTGCCGAAGGTTATTATATAAAAGCAAGAAAAGTTACTAAACGTGAAGAATTAGCAGAAGCAGTTAAGGAAATGATGGAAAGTAAAGAAGCCTATTTCTTAGAAGTTTGTGTAGAAAAAGAAGGGAATGTATTTCCAATGGTTCCTTCAGGAGCAAGTGTTTCAGATATAAGATTAGAATAGTATGAGTGAAGAAAAACAATTATATACAGTATCAATTTATACTGAAAATAATATAGGATTGTTGAATAGAATTTCGGCAATCTTCCAAAGAAGACACATCAATATAGAAAGTTTAAATACTTCTCCTTCAGAAATAGAGGGTGTTTCTAAGTTTACAATTGTTGTTTATATGACAGAAGTAAATACTAAGAAAATTATTGGTCAGATAGAAAAACAAGTAGAGGTAATTAAAGCTTATTTTCATAATGATGAAGAAACTATTTATCAAGTTTCTGGTTTATATAAGATAAAGTCTGAATTATTATTTGAAGAACCTCAAATTCAGAATATCATAAAAGAAAGTAACGCAAGAATTGTAACTGTAAATACTGAGTTTTTTGTTTTAGAAAAATCTGGAAGAAAAGAAGAGATTGTAGAATTGCATGAACAATTAAGTGTTTTTGGAATTATGCAGTACACTCGTTCTGGAAGAATTGCTATTACAAAAGAAGAAATGAAAATATCAACATTGTTAGAAACATACAACAACTAAATAAATAGAAATGTCAAATTATTTTAACACATTAACATTAAGAGAAAAATTAGAGCAATTAGGTAAATGTAGATTTATGGACGCTTCAGAATTTGAAGACGGAGTAAATGCATTAACCGGAAAGAAAATTGTTATTGTGGGTTGTGGTGCCCAAGGTTTAAACCAAGGTTTAAATATGAGAGAATCTGGTTTAGATATTTCTTATACTTTAAGACAAGCTGCTATCGATCAAAAAAGACAATCTTTCATCAATGCAAGTTCTAATAATTTTGAAGTTGGTTCTTATGAAGATATGTTGCCAAGTGCAGATGTAGTAATTAATTTAACTCCAGATAAGCAACATACAAATGTTGTAAAAGCAGTAATGCCTTTAATGAAAAAAGGAGCAACTTTATCGTATTCTCACGGTTTTAATATTGTGGAAGAAGGAATGAAAGTTCGTGAAGATTTAACTGTAATTATGGTGGCACCAAAATCTCCAGGATCTGAAGTTCGTGAAGAATATAAAAGAGGATTTGGAGTACCAACATTAATTGCTGTTCACCCAGAAAATGATCCAGAAGGAAAAGGTTGGGCGCAAGCAAAAGCGTATGCAGTTGCAACAGGAGGTCATAAAGCAGGAGTTTTACAATCTTCATTTGTGGCTGAGGTAAAATCAGATTTAATGGGAGAACAAACTATTTTATGTGGTTTGTTACAAACAGGGGCAATTTTATCTTTTGATAAAATGGTTGAAGAAGGAATTGAGCCAGGTTATGCTGCTAAATTAATTCAATATGGTTGGGAAACTGTAACAGAAGCATTAAAGCACGGAGGAATTACGAATATGATGGATAGGTTGTCTAATCCTGCAAAAGTAGAAGCTTTTAGACTTTCTGAAGAATTAAAAGACATTATGCGTCCGTTATTCCAAAAACATATGGATGATATTAT
>CBDUHF010000042.1:0-24231 GCA_965367085.1 uncultured Polaribacter sp. | reverse complement strand
TTTACACATTGTCTAATTTCAGCTGGATTAGGATTTTTTATTATAGGTAATGGATTTATTTTTAATGAAATTTCATTAGATGTTATTCCACAAGAGTTTCCGCTTTTATTTAAAATTACTTTGTATTGATAATTGTTATAAGATATTGGAACATCAATTATTTCTAAAGTAGTTGTTGTTGAGCCATTATAAATGCTATTATCTGTAATTGTAGTCCAAGTTGTTCCATCTGTAGAAACTTCCCATTGAAAACTATCTGCGTTAGAATCTATGGTAATAGTGTCTGTTGAGTCTTCACAAAACGTAACATCTACAAACGGTGTATTTAAAATAATTGGGGCACTTGTAATGTAATTTGCATTAGGGGTTGTGTAACCATCTGTAGTATTTATAACTTTTCCTTTTGCATCTACTTGAATAGGATTGTTACCAAGTTTACCATTATTATTGATATCTGTAAAACCAGCTTCAATTATATCATAACAATCATCATTATCAGCATCTAACTCAACAAAATCAAATTCTATATCACCATCTGTATTAGCAATAGTATAATTTAGAGCTAGTATTTTTGAATCTGTAACAATTTCTAAAGAATTAACCAAGCCATTTATACCAACAATGGCATTTGCATTGTCCACAACTCCATCAAAATCAGTATCTAGATTATGACCTGCTTCTGTAGAATCAAATATTCCATCATTATCAGAATCAAGATCGATGTAGTTTAAAATTCCATCACTATCGATGTCTAAATTAATAGATGCATTATTAAAAACATCATCTAATCCATCTAAATCAATATCAGAATTAGAAATACTAATTGGTTGAGAAAAAGCTTCACTTATATCTGGAATACCATCATTATCAGAATCTAGATCAAACATATTTTCTATTCCATCTCCATCTGAATCTAAACTGAAACACGTTAAAGAAATATTACCGTTAAAGGTTGAAGTTGCTGTAGTATTATTTGTTTTATGTTCAAAGACTAATTTTTTAACATGATTTGCTACAAATTGAAAAGGTGTTGTTCCTGTTGGAGAAGGATTAAAGATGAAGTGAATTTCAGAAGCAGAAAAATTGGTAACTCCAGTTTCATATTCTCCATCAAAATTTGTGTCGATAAGTAATAAATCATCAGGATCTAACAAAGTTAGATTTTTAGTATTTGGACCAATCTTTAAAACAAAAGATTCTCCGTTTTCTATGGTGTGAGTTGTTACGTTAGCTTCTGTAAATTTTATGTTTACATTTTGGGTAAAATTAATTTCATAATTTATATTTGAATTGTTACTAGAATTTACCGTAGTAGTAAAATCTCCATTCTTTTGACCAACAAATGAATTTCCTCCATTTAAATTTCCACTTTGATTTTCAGCACCTGATGCAATAGAATTATTTGTTGAATTATCTTGAAAAATAACAACAGGAATAGAAAAGTCTGTTAAATCTAAATTCGCATTTCCTAAAGATTCTTCACAGTTTAGAATTCCATCATTATCAATATCTACATCAACGTTATCTATAATTAAATCTCCATCAAAATCATCAGGACAAATACTTACAGGAACTTCAATAGATTTAAAAGTTGATCCAGAACATGTTATTTTTCCAACTAATTGGTATCTACCAGGAATTGTTGGGGTGTAATTTGAATTTTTATTTCCTGTTGAAGTAAAACCACCACCAGTTTCATCGTCAAAAAACCATTCAAATTCATCAAAAAGATTTGTATTTGCTGCTTTTAAAGTAATATTTGGAATACAATTTCCTAAAGTTTGAACTGTTGTATCAAAGTTAATTTCTGGTGCAGAAGGAAATCCTGAATAAAAACTACCTGAAGAAGCAGCACCATTTTGGTTAAAGTAAGCACAATATAATTCACCACTACTATCAATAGAAATATCTCCTGTTAAGTTTGTTACTTTATAAGTTACGTAATTTGTATTCCCATCAACATTAAAAGGGCCAGAAGAAGAAAAGTCTGCTATAGGTTGGTTGTTAATATTTACAGTTGCGTTTTTATTTGTAACTATTGTTATTCCTCCAGTAAAAGTAACAGTTCCAATGTTTTCTATTGTAGGTATGTTGTCTACTTTTCCTCTGTTTTCGCAACTTAAAGGAGGTACAAAAAATAATCCTTGATTTGCTTCACTATTATTTGCTCCAATTCCTTGATAAGCAAAAGCGGGTTTTGAGGTTTGTACAAATAGGTTTCCATTACTATTAAAACTAGCTCCTTCAATTAAATAATATTCACCAGCATCTAGGGTTGTAGCTAAATTTGTGTTTCCATTAATACGTACAGAAGTACCATCTTCATGAGCAACTATTAAAACGTTTTCCCAACCATTAGAACCATCACCTTTTACAAAAATATAATCATTACCAGTTTGACCTTTAATAATTAATTTATCAATACCAACAATTTGATCTATTCCATAATCTCTACCACCACCATTATGAAAACTACCATTTGCAGAACCAGCGTTTACAACAATAGGTTTGTCTGATGTTATTGAAGTACCAATTAAACCATCTCTATTAATTGTATTATCAGCTGCATTTGTAGCTACAACATAGCTTTCACCTTCGTTTAAAAGAATATTAGTTATAGGTAAAGAACCAGAATAATTTTTTATAGAAATCCCTGTAGGTAAATCATTAAAGTTTACAAGAGTATTATCTTCTGTAGCCATCACAGAAATAAAGTTTAAATAATTTGTTTGTGGATTTTCATTAGTAAACATACCTGCCCTAAAAGTTGTTCCTAAAGCTGAAGAACCCTTACTAACTAGGGATCCAGCTTGTGCGCCTCCACCAGCTAAAACTCTAATAGAAACATAAATTACGTCATCAGCTTCAATAATATAACCTTTGTCTGAATGAACAACACTTGTTACTCTAGAATCTACAAAAAGTTGTGAATCTCCGTTACCAATAAATCTTTCTTGAGGAGCATTATTAGATACTATACCAGTTATATCATTACTAGGTTGCCCTATTTGTTTAATTGTAAAAGTTACATTATGTGAGCTTGGTGTTGAAATATAAAAGTATTGGTTTTCTGGATTTGCATTTCCAGTTTCAGCATATGTTAAGGGAGGAATAAAATGTTTTTTACTCAGTTGAGCATTTGCATTTTTAATAAAAACTAAGCTAATTAAAGCTAAAGTTATATAAGAAAATTTATATTTAAACATATAGGGTACTTGAAAAAAGGGAATTAATTGTTAAAAATAACAAGAATAACGCTGATTATTCATATTAGTTTTAAATTTATTAGACTTCTTGTAACAAATAAGGTTTAATAGCTACATATAATTAGAGTAATTTTTATTTTATTTCAAAATTTTTAACGAAATTGCTTGTCTTAAAATTGTTCAATCTTTAAAAACAAAAAATAACTATGTCTGATGATTTTGATTTACTAGAAACAAGTTCAAACGAAAAAACTGAAAAAGTAGATGTAAACTGGGGAAAAGCTATAGACACTATGAAGTCTAAATTAGCACAAGAAGAAGACCCCCAATCGCGTCAAAAAATTTTAAATGCAACATTAGATGATGTTGTGCATATGGCAGAAAAAGATAGAACTACTCTTTTAGATGCAATTAAAGATTTAACAGATTACCAAGATGAAGTTGGTATTATGTTTGAAAAATTTTCTTCATTAAATGCAACCGAACAAAAAGTGATTGATGATGCACAAAAAGCATTAGAAAGAGCAAGAATAGAATTAGAAGATGCAGAAAACAAACCAGATACTTGGTGGAATAATCTTTGGGGAAGAAAATCTAAAATTAAAAAAGAGCAAGCAGAATTTGCTGCAGCAGAAAAAGTACGTGCTGGAGCAGATAATAAAGCAAAAGCAATGTTTCAAGAGCGCATAGAAAGTGCAGATATTCAAACTTTGTTGAGTGAACTTTCTTATAAGTCTCAAGCAGCAGTTACACGTTTAAAAAATAGAGAAGTAGAAATTAAGGAAGTAGAATAAAAACTAAAAGATGCAATTGTAGAAGCTTCTAAAAATCATACAAAAGCTTTAGAAAAGAAGAAAGAAGTAGAAGACAAACTAGAAGAACAATATGCATTGTTAAAACAATCTCGACAAGAATTAGATGAAATTGCAGACAAACAATCTACAGCATATTCTGAGGCAGTTGGTAAAGTTACAACCATAGAGCAAAAAGTAGAAGAATTAGAAGGACTTAAAAATGCCTATACAACATTAGCAGCAAGTAAAGATAGTTTTGTACACAAGCATAATTTAACCATTAAAGTATTAACTTCTTTACGTTCTAACCTACAAACTCACAGAGCAAAATTAAAGTCAGATACTGAAGAGAGATTAAAATATTATGATGGTTATGTAGTTGCTTTAAAAGCAAGAACAGATCAAGAATTTGCTGCAATCTTAGAACATTTAGGTGTAAAAACAGATGAACATATTGGAGAAACTTTAGCATCAATGCATTCTGCAAGTGCGAGAGCTCGTCAAGAAATGATGGACAATATTCCTGTTCATGAAAAAGTAATGAAAGGTGTGTATAGTACATATGCAGAGGCTTTACATGAAATTAGAGAAAAAGATATCGATATTCAAAAGAACTTTGCAAACAGATATGGAATAGACATGAAAGAGATTTTCGAAGACTATTACAAGGCAGATCCAAATGCGCCAGCAAAGAATGATGATGAACCGACAAAGGAAGAAAAACCAGCATCAGATAACGATGATTTACTGTCTTAAAAAAGTAAGCAGTGAGCAGTACTCAGTTGTCAGTCCGACTGAATACTGCCTACTGAATACTGCCACAGAAATATGATCACAACACCTTTAGATTCAGCTGTTTTAAATTCCAAAGAGCAATACGTTTTTTATCACAGAATGGTAGATTTTGTGTTAAAAGAACTCATTGTAAGTGTGCAACAAAAGCAATTATGTAGTCAGCAAGAACTCATTATTTTCAAACAATATTCAGACTTATTATTATATTCTATAGAAGCAATGCGTATTAAATATATGTATGATGAAGAAGAAAATATGAAAGTAGATTTAACAGATTCTGGATTTCCTAATTATTTAGAATTCAGATATTTGTATAATGATTTAGAATTACGAAAAGAATATTTAGACAAATTAGTAGACACAACTTCTTTAAAAACGGCTTTTTTAGATACCCTTTTACGAAAAAAGGAGCCAATAAAAAGAACAGATTTATTTAAAGCGTCTTCAATTATATATTACACTTCTGTTGAGAAAAAATACATTTTCAATCGTTTTGTACAAGGTAAAATTTTAGAATTACCAGAAGAATCTGCGTATGAATATTTAACAAGTTGGAGCTTTTATGATGTAAGTCAGAACAGACCATTTATTTGCTATATGTATTTTAATTATGAAGGTAAAAATGCGTTAAATGACAGAGAGAAAATATATCAAGCATTAAAAGAAAGTGCAGATAGAGAAATGTCTTTAGATACAATGGCATATAGTATAGATAGAAAATTATCAGAAATTCAGCCAAAACATATCAAGAGAATAGATTTAGGGCCTTTACATAATGTATTTGCCAAAGATGAAAATGAAATTACGCACGCAATTTTAAGTGGGATTTCGAAAAAAGAAATCCCTTTAGAATCGTATGCTTTATCATTAAAAATAGATGCCGTTTTCTCTGGAGATACATTTAAAGAAGGAGGTTTTTTTACAAAAAAAACAATGCAAAAATGGAGTGAAGTAGTTTCTCAGAAATATGTTTTTGCACCACATAGAATTATACAATTACTGCATAATAGAACTCCAGAAGTTTTAAATAAATTAGCAAAACCACCAATTGAGATGAGCTCTTTAAAAGTAAACAGTCTTCAGTAGGCAGTTTGCAGTCAGTGTAATAATAAAAAGATGTATATAGATTAAAGGAATTAAGTAAAACAATTAGAAAGTATTAGAGTCGGAGTAAAAACGACTAACTGAATACTGCCAAATGAATTATGAGTTTTAAAACTTTATTAGCGTATCAAAAGGGATTTACTTTGGCGATGGAGATTTTTCAACTTACTAAAACATTTCCCAAAGAAGAATTGTTTAGTTTAACTTCTCTAATTGTTCGTTCTAGTCGTTCTGTTGTTCAAATATTTCTGAAGGGTATAGAAAAAGGCAATATGAAAAGCATTTTAAAAGTAAAATGTCTGATGCCGATAGTGAAAATTCTGAAACTCAATTATGGCTAGATTTTGCATTAGCTTGTGAATATATTTCGGAAGAAAAGAAATTAGAATTGCAAAATAAAAGTGAAGAAGTAGGAAAACTTTTATATTATATGATGAATAACCCAGATAAATTCAAGTGATTATAGTAAATAGTTTACAGTCAGCAAGATTGTGAGATTTAAAAAAAAAAGTTAAAAAAGAAAAATAAAAAATTAACAAGCAGAGTAAGAAAAGCAGAGTGAACTGAAAACTGCCTACTGATGACTGCAAACTCATTTAATTATGGAACACAATTCAACTTTTCCAATAAAGCAAAACGAATTAGATATGCTTCGCGATGAAGCTTCTGGATATTTAAAAAGTATTCAATGGGAGCAAAGTCAGAGAGCAAAAAACAAAGATAAAGAAGCAAAAGACGATTCAATTTTATTGTATTTGTCTAGAGCAAATAGTGGAAGCAATGTAGAAATTACATCTGTTTCTAGAACAATTTTGGCGTTAAAAAAGAGATTGTTACCAGATTCAATTGCAATTCCTGTTTTTTTAAATCAGACATTATATGCAGTTCAAGAAGGTCTTACTTTAGGAATTTGGACAAAAGATAGTTATTATGACTCTTCAGGTTTATCAGCCTTAAATCAGCGTAAATCAGCTTTAGATTCTAGTGGAAAACGAGAATATGAAAGTAAATTACATACGGCAACAGCTTTTCAGATATTTGCAGTTGCCTATAAAATTTTACACGATTTAAAACCTCATGCTTCAGATGATTTATCTGTAATGAAGCAAAAGTTTGCAGGTATTCCAGAAGTATCTTTTATGTCGCCTTTAAAAGGAATTGCGTGTACTTTATTTTATTACGATAAATATTTAGGACATCCAGAAATTGTAAAATCAGACAAAGATGTAATCGATTTTACAGTTGTTTATTTTGAAGCGTTAATTGATGAAATTCAGCTTAGAAAAAGCAGTTTAGAATATACAGAAACCATAGAAGACAGATCGTATAAGTTAGAAAATTCTGAATTTGCAATCTCAGGTTGGAGCAATGTTTTTTCTGGAACCGCAAAAAGTATTGAATTTAATAAAATTCAGTTTGAACAAATTGTAGGTAACAGAGATGCAAAACACTTTGCACGTAGATTAACAGAACGTATGTTGAGTTACGATTTTACAGCAAAGAAAAACCCGTTTCAAGAATTAGGAGGATTTATGCCGGTTTTTATGGGTTATGGAATTCCAGGAACAGGAAAATCGATGTTAATTGCAGCAATTGCAACGCGTTTAAAAGAGCATTCAGATAATTTAGATATTCCGTTTTTATTTCATCCAATGCCAGATACGTTAATCTCTACTTTTCAAGGAGGTTCTGCAGAAAAAATGGTAGAATGGATGAAGCCAATGCAAGATCCTACAAAATTAATTTTTGCACCAATTGATGATGCAGAAAATAATTTACAAGAAAGAACGGCACAAGGAGTTTCTGCTGGAGTTAAAGAAGTTATTGGAGTTTTCTTACGTTATACAGAAGGCGCTTATGCTGTAAATTATGGAAATAGTTCTATCGGATTATTTACCAATTTACCAGAAATGTTAGACAAAGCTGTAATTTCTAGAGTACAAGGTAGATTTAAAATTGATGGAGCAAGAACAGAACACGATTTTCTAGATCAAGATTATATTTGGTGGAAAAAGTTTGAGAAAACAATGCCCGATTTTGTGAACATGCAAAACCCTTCAAATTACGAATTCTTAAAAGATCAAGGATTGGCAAAAAGTATGGGAGATATTTTAAGCTCTGTAGAAAAACCATCTGAAGAAAGAGTTTTAGAAGCATATGATAAAGCAGAAAAAAATCATCGATCAAATGAGCATTTATTTTTTGCTATACTATATAAAGAAATTCAGAAAATATTTCCATTCTTTTCATCAAGAGATGTTCGTAACATTCAATCTGCAATTTCATTACGATTAACAGATTTTGATTTAGAACAAGATTGGTTTGAGAATCCTGAAACGTATTTCAAAAAAGATTATCAAACAAAGTTTAATATGTTACAAGAATTGATGAAAGGTAATATGAAAGGTTTAAACTTTTCAGAAATTAGAAGACAAGAAGTGGTAAGATATCTTGACAATGTTGCAACAATTGCAGATACAGATTTTAAGAGAAAAGTAGATGCAAGAGTCAATCAATTAAATATAGATTTAGAAGCAAGAAAAACATTTGGTAATGAGTAAGAATCAAATCAAAAATATTAAAAAGACATTACTGTCAAATAATTATTATACGCTTCATAAATTAAATTTCGATTACCAAATGCCAGATGGAAGTTGGGTAAATCAAATGCGTGAAGTATATGAACGAGGTCATGGAGCTGGAATTTTGTTGTACAATACAACTAAAAAAACAGTAATTCTGATTAAACAATTTAGAATGCCAACCTATTTACATGATAATAAAGATGGGTTTTTAATTGAAATTCCTGCAGGTTTATTGGATGAAGATAATCCTGAGAAATGTATTATTAGAGAAACAGAAGAAGAAGTTGGAATTCGTTTAACATCAGTTAAAAAAGTTTATGAAGGTTATTCTTCTCCAGGAGTTTTAACAGAGAAAATGCACTTTTTTGTAGGTGAATACACAGATGACATGAAAGTTTCTGAAGGTGGAGGTTTGGCAAGTGAAACAGAAGATATTGAAGTCTTAGAAATGCCTTTTACAGAAGCTGTTAGAATGTTAGAAAACGGAGAAATTGTAGATACTAGAACGATTGTTTTATTACAATATGCACAAATTCATAAGTTAGTAGATTAAAAATGCAAAAACTAAAACAAGCAAATTTATATAGAAGCGAACTAATTCCTGTCAGTGGGAAATTGGTAGAACGTTATAATAAATGTTTAGTAAAATTAGGTTTTACAGCAACCAAATTACAGTCGTTTTCAATTGACGGAATTGGTTGGAGTCCAGAAATATCTGAAGAAAAATAGAATTTAGATTACTTAAATAATGGAGAAGCAAATCTTCACGGAATTATAATAACGCCTTTACAAAAGGGATTACCAGTTTACAATTCTTTTCATTCTTTTGACAAAGAAATGATGAAAACTGTGTTTAAAAAACATGAAGATAAAATTCAGGATATTACCAGAGATTCTGCCATTTGTTTAGATTTTGATCAAAATATAGATGTCTTTTATGAACCTTTAGATGTTCTTAAATACAAAGATGTAATTATTAGATTCCATTTAATAGACAATCTTAATAAAGCAAAAGCTGAGCAATTAAAATTAATAGAAGAGTTTCATAAAGGCAATAATTTTATCGATGAAGATATTCATCAACAATTATTAACATCAGCAAAAAAACATGGCGATTTAAGAGATAGAACGCTCGATTTAGAAGAAGTGATTTTTAGAACAGATTCCTTTTATACCAAAGCTTTTGGAGGAATTTATTTGTTAAGAGATTTTATTGAACCAATTTTAATTTTCGAAAAAGAAGCAACGTATAAAGAAGCTATAAAAGACACCATTCATGATGTTTTAATGTATCATATTTTGCATCCAGAATTAATAGATAAACTTAAAAGTCATTTAATTATTGAATGTGATTTAGAAGAAGAAGCATCAGAAAAAAGGTATCATAGAATTAAAAAATACATTTTTTCATCATATTTAAAAGAAACTTCTCATCCAGTTAAAAATATTTTAGACGATCCAATCTTGTTTAAGAGTTATTTAAATAAAATTGATATTCAGTCACGTAAAAAAGTAATGGGAGTTGAGATTTATCTAGAAAAATTTAAGAATTCAAAAGGCATTAGAATTTCAGATGTTGTAGATCAAGAATTCTATTTTGCTTTGCACAAACCACATTCATCTTTAAAAGCACATCATCAAGATTTAATTTGGAAGCTATTAATAAATATAGCGCCAAAAGATGTGTTATTTTTGTATTGGTATGATAAAGAAGATTTTTTCAAAAAATTTAAAACTTTGGAAGATTCAATGAAAGAATGGGTTGTAGAAACAATTAGTAATAACATTTAATAAAATATACTAACTTTATAAGAAGGTTAAAAGTTGAAAATCATGACACTAGAACTCATCATATTTATTGCATCAATAGTATTTGGAATCTTTTTGTATTGGAGAGAGTCTCAAGCAAATGGAGTGTATCGTTTTTTTAATAAAATAATGAATTCCAAAGAATTACAGATGAAAACTAAAGACAAAAAAGGATTTGTGTATCAGCAATCTTTTTTATTACGATTGATATTTGTGTCGTCTTTTTTCTTAATCGGAATTTTAATTACTCGTTTTTTAATTCCAATTGATTTGGCAACAATTTCTATTTTTGCATCTATGATATTTGGAACAATCGTTGGTACTTATGTAGCTAATTTTATTTTTAAGTCTTCAGAAATAATTGAAGAACAAACTGAAAATATAGAAGACAAATTTGATGAAGTTATAGAAAAAGGAAAAGATTTTATTGAAGATTTTCAAACAAAAGATGTTGAGGTTGTAGAAAGTAAAAAAGTAGAAGAAGAAATAAAAGTACCAGAAAAAAGTGCAAGAGAAAGATTAAAAGATAAAGGTTTTTTAAAGTAAGAAGAAACACCTGATAAAGTAGAAAAATATATTAAAACATTAAGTATGAGTGCGGAACTTCAAACTTCTAACGCATACTTCTAACATAAAAAATTATGCTTAAAAACTATTGGAATAAAGGAAGTAAACAGAAAAAAAGAGTATTTTTATTTGCATTTATTGTAGTGCTTTTACTATTCTTTTTAAGAGATGATTATCAACCTGCTTTACTGTTTGTAAGAAAGTTTATTTTCATAATAGTATTAAGTTGTACAGTCTTATTTTTAGGTTTAAGAAGGTTTAGAAAATCTCCAAGTGCAGGAAGTAGAATAGGAGTTTTATTTTTGCTTGCATTGTTTTTTGGCGGATTGTATTTTGTAGGTTGGCATTTTAAAATGTACGATTATATGAAAACCTATAACGTTTTTAATAATTTAAATAGAGTAGAAATTAACGAACTACCATTAACTCAGAATGAGAGAATTCAACCATTAAGAAATATCTTTTCAATGGCAAATGAGAGTGTTGGTGAAACAAAAGATGTATCACTTCCTCATTTGGTAAGAGTAGATTCTATTAATAAATGGACAATGGCAATTCAGCCAACAGAAAAATATGTTTGGCAAGGAATTAAAGACAATACAGAAGAGGTTTTTGCAGTTTCTAGCACAACACCATTTCCTCGTTTTTCATCAGAAAATAGAATTTCAGTTACATTTTCAATAGGAGAATCTTTAAAGTTTAGTAGAAATACATATAATGCTGTTGTGCAGCGTTTAAACCCTTGGATGTTATTTAATTACGAGCCAAGTGATACTTTTTACATGAAAAATGACAAAGGTGCTTGGGTAGAAGTTGTAAGTTTAATTAAGTGGAAAGGTTTCTTTTTTCCATATCCAACTTTTGGAGGTGTAATGGTAATTGATAATGGAGAACACAATTTTACAGATTATATAGAACGTGTTTTAATAGGAAAAGGAACTTATATTTCACCTGAAGAAATGAAAAAGTATCCATATTTAACAAGACAGAATACGTTGTCAGAAAGAGTGTCTCGCTTACAAGCAGAAAGTTTAAAATTTTTAGCAGGTTTTTCAGATCCACTTCCTTGGAATATGGAAAGTGCTGTTAAAATTCCATCTGTGCCAAAAGATCAAAACTCTCAGCCATATGTAACAGATTTTGATTTTTCAGATACAAAAACAAATGGGTACAGTGGTTTATATCATTGGTTTGGCTTAGAGCCGGTTGGCAATGAAAGAACCAGTTTAAGTTATAGTGTTTTTATTCCTGCAGATGGAACAGATATCATGTATTATTACGATCATGCATCTAAAAAACAAGGTTATGCAGGTGTTTCAGCAATGCCTTTAAAAGTAAAAGAATCTAAAAAAGAATACGATTGGAACTCAAATACTCCAGTAGAATTTAGACCTTATATTAAAAATATTGCAGGTAGAAAACGTATGTTTTTTCTAGGAACAGTTTCTACAATTAGTGCTAATAATCCAGAACAATTTGATGGTTCTGCAACACCAGATTTAGCGTTGGTAGATAGTGAATATAGAGATGTTGTTTGGATAAATGCTAAAAAACCAAGTACTTGGAATGTAGAAGTGTATGACCAACTAAATGAAGCATGGCGTTCTAGTGAAAATATCAATGTGTATTTTAAAAACGAAAAAAATATTCTAGAAAAGAACAGACAAATTTTAGATTCTATTAAACTGATTTCTAAGCAAGAAAAAAGTAAAAAAGAAATAGAAAAACTTCAAAGACAAATAGATTCTATTAAAAATAATAATTAATTTTTTAAGAAGCTATTTCCTGCTTTCCACTATATCTTTTTTGTGAAAAACAAAAAAGGATACCGTTTCAATCAGGGCTAAACTTTTTTACCAGCTTATAGAAAATAAATGAAAACTTATGTTTTCTATGTAGCTTAGCTATCTGAATTTTTTATAAAACACTATGGTATTTTTTTAAAAGCATTTGCTAATATTTCCTTGGATTTATTTTCCTTGGTAAATAAACTTAATTTTTGTAACTTTGTCTAGAATTTAAAAAGATAAAGATGAAAACAACAAAGATTATATATTACGTTTCAACAGGATTATTAACATTATTAATGCTTTTTTCTGCAGGAATGTATTTTTTTAATCATGCAGAAGTAGCAACAATGTTTACTAGCTTTGGATATCCAACATATATTATTTATCCATATGCAATTGCTAAATTATTAGGTTTGTCAGCAATTTGGTTTGTTGGCAATAAAACTATTAAAGAATGGGCGTATGCAGGTTTTTTCTTTGCATTTATCTTCGCTTTTTTTGCACATGTAATGATTTCAGATGGAGAACAAATGGGCGCAATTTTAGCAATGATATTTTTAATAACTTCTTATATAACTTATAAAAAACTAAAATAATGGCACACTCAAAAGTCGTTTTATCTAATAAAAAATATCTAGCAGAAGCAAAAATGAGAAATCATTTTTCTGTAATTGACGAACCAGTTTCAGCAGGAGGAGATGATAATGGACCAACACCGGTAGAATATTTATTAACAGCAATTGGAGGCTGTGTTTCAATCACCTTAAGAATGTATGCAGAAAGAAAAGGTTGGGATGTAGGTAAAATAACAGTAAATGTTTCTCAAATAATAGAGAATAACCAAAGATCTTTAACTGAAGAAATTTCTTTCGAAAAAGAAGTTACAGAAGAACAAAGAAAACGTTTGTTAAATATTGCAGGTAAATGTCCTGTTGCAAAAATGGTAAAAGGGGAAACAAATATAGTAACCAGTATTCAGTAATTAGTTGTCCGTTCGAGCGCTGTTGAGAACTATGTAATCAAAAAAATAATTGGATTATTAATCAACAGTTTTTACGATTCAACTTTTAAACAATTAACCGAATAAACAAGTTTTAAATTATGAAAAAAATATTAGCATTTGCAGGAAGCACAAGTTCTACATCAATAAATAAAAAATTAGCAACTTTTGCTGCAGAAAATTTAGAAAATACTTCTTTCGATGTAATTGATTTAAGAGATTTTAAATTACCAATTTTTAGTGAAGACGAAGAAAAGAATGGTTTTCCAGAAGACGCTAAAAAGTTCAGTTCTTTATTAGATAATTATGATGGTTTTATTTTGTCATTAGCAGAACACAATGGTTCTTATGCAGCTGCTTTTAAGAATATATTTGATTGGAGTTCTAGAGTTGAAGCGAAAGTTTTTAGAGACAAACCATTATTACTAATGGCTACTTCACCAGGAGCAAGAGGAGGTCAATCTGTTTTAGAAGCAGGTTCTGAAAGATTTTCAAGAATGGGAGCAAAAGCGTTAGTTTCTTTTTCTTTTCCTAGTTTTTATGATAATTTTAAAGATGGAGTAATTGTTAATGAAGAGTTACTTAAAGCTTTAAAACAAGAAGTAAACAAGTTTGAAAACTTCGTTAATCAATAAAAAATGAAAATTACTTTATACGGAAAACCAGGACACGCATACACTGTTGCTTTTAAAAATTTTTTAAATTCAACGGACGTACCTTACATTTATAAAGATATTTCTAAAGATGCTGAAGCCAGAAATCATAGTAAAGAATTATATGAAGGAGTCGTGAAATTTCCAACTTTGTTTGTAAATGATGATGTGTATTTAACACCAACAACAGAAGAATTCAATAAAATAATGCAAGATTTAAAATTAAGAGCTTAATTATGGGAGATATTTCTAAAGACATCAACTCTAAGTTTAAAAGTGATAAATTAAAAGCTTTAATCAATATAAAATATACTTCTAATTGGTTAAATAGTAAGGAAAATGAATTTTTTAAACCTTATGGAATTTCGCCCCAGCAATACAATATTTTAAGAATTTTACGAGGCGCAAAAGATAAAATTAAGGTTCAGATTGTAAAAGATAGAATGATTGAACGTGCGCCCAATGCAACACGTTTAATGGACAAACTGTGTGATAAATTATTTATAGAAAGAGAGCGTTGTGAGCATGACAGAAGAGTAGTTTATGTAAAAATAACAAAACCAGGTTTAGATTTATTAACAACTATTGATGAAAATAAAAACCTAACCTTTTTAGATAACTTAACAGATGAAGAAGCTTTAATTTTAAGTGATTTGTTAGATAAAATAAGGTAAAAAAATTTCCTCATATATTTTCCTTGGAAAATATATGGAATACAAATAAAATGAAAACACTAAAAACAATACAGCATAAAGTTGCAAGTCCTTTGGTAAATATGGGGCCAATAAGATTGCGTCAACCCTTACCAACAGAAGGCATAGAAAATGTAGATCCATTTATACTATTACATCATTATGGACCTTATGCAATTTCAGAATTCAACAATCCGTTTGATTTAGGTCCACATCCTCACAGAGGTTTTGAGCCAATAACATTGCTTTTTAAAGGAGAACAATTACATAGAGATTCTTTAGGAAATGAGATGGTTGTAAAAGCAGGTGGAGTTCAATGGACAACAGCTGGACGTGGAATTATTCACGCAGAAGCGCCAACAAAAGAATTCGTGAAAAAAGGAGGAGATTTAGAAGGAATTCAGTTGTGGTTAAACCTTCCTGCAAAAGATAAAATGATGCCTCCTAATTATCAACATTTAGAAGAAAAGCAGATACCAAAACTATTTTCTGATGATAAAAAGGTGCAATTAAACATTATTGCTGGTGATCAATTAGAAGAATCAGGATTAATTAAAACCCAAACAGCAGTTAATGTTTTTACAGTGAATGCTGATGAAGGTGGTAAAATGAAAATTGATATTCCAGAAAGACATCAATCATTAATTTATCTTTTAGAAGGTGAGGTTTTGGTAAACAATTCTGTAATTATAAAGAAAGGTGAAAATCAAATGTTAACCTTTAACCAAGATGGAAATGCAGTTCAATTTGAAGCTAAATCATCAAGTACTTTATTGATTCTTTCAGGAGAACCCATTAAAGAAAAAGTTACTCAATATGGTCCTTATGTAATGAATACACAGACTGAAATTCTTGAAGCAATGAGAGATTTTAATCAAGGGAAAATGGGGTATTTATATTAATTTAATTAGAATTTAAAATGGAAAAAATAATTCATAAAGCAGATTCTAGAGGTTCTGCAAATCATGGTTGGTTACAAGCAAATCATTCATTTAGTTTTGCAAATTTTTATGACCCAGAAAGAACACAATTTGGAGCTTTAAGAGTTTTAAATGATGATTTAATTGCACCAAGTATGGGTTTTGGAACACATCCACATAACAATATGGAAATTATTACTATTCCATTAAAAGGTGTTTTAAAACATAAAGATAATATGGCAAATGATTGGATTTCAGTTTCGCCAGGAGAAGTTCAAGTAATGTCTGCAGGAACAGGTGTTTATCATTCAGAAATTAATGGTTCTGCAAATGAACATTTGAGCTTATTTCAAATTTGGATTATTCCAGAGAAAAATGGAGTAGAACCAAGATATGATCAAGTAGAATTTAATGAAGTTGATAGAAAAAATAAATTACAAATTTTGGTAAGTTCTTTTAATTCTGAAGATAGTGGTTTAAAAATTTATCAAGATGCACAAATTTCTAGAATTGATTTAGATGAAAATAAAACATTTAAGTATCAATTAAAATCTAAAAACCATGGAGTGTATGTAATGAGTATTTCTGGAGAATTAGAAATTGATTCAGAAAATCTAAGTGAAAGAGACGCTATAGGAATTTATGACACTGATAGTTTTGAAATAAAAGCATCATCAAAATCAGAACTTTTATGTATAGAAGTTCCCATGTAATAGAGTTAATAAACTTCTTGTTAAAGCCTCAAAAAATCATTTTTTTTGGGGCTTTTTCTATTCAGAAAATAACCATATATTGCAATATGTTATGCGTGCATAATAAATAATTTGAGATACTATGAAATACAAACATATTTTTGAGCCATTAGATTTAGGTTTTACAACCTTAAAGAATAGAATTTTAATGGGCTCTATGCATACAGGTTTAGAAGAAGAAAAAGATGGAATAGATAGAATTGCAACCTATTATGCAGAAAGAGCAAAAGGAGGAGTAGGATTAATTGTAACTGGAGGTATATCTCCAAATATACAAGGTTGGACAGCGCCATTTTCTGCAAGAATGTCTACCAACAAACACGCAAAACATCATCAAAAAATAACAGAAGCAGTTCACAAAGAAGGTGGTAAGATTTGTATGCAAATTTTACATTCTGGGCGTTATGGTTATCATCCTTTTAACGTTTCAGCTTCCGCAATAAAATCTCCAATAACTCCATTTAAACCTTTTAAATTAAGAGAATCGGGAATTAAACGTACAATTAAAGATTTTGTAAACTGTGCAAAATTATCTAAAGTAGCTGGTTATGATGGAATAGAAATTATGGGTTCAGAAGGTTATTTAATTAATCAATTTATTGCAAAAAGAACCAATAAAAGAACAGATTCTTGGGGTGGAGATTATGAAAATAGAATGCGTTTGCCAATAGAATTGGTAAAACAAACTAGAGAAGCCGTTGGAGAAGAATTTATTATTATTTATCGTTTGTCAATGTTAGATTTAGTAGAAAATGGAAGTTCTTGGGAAGAAGTTGTTCAACTAGGAAAAGAAATTGAAAAAGCTGGAGCTACAATTATAAATACAGGTATTGGTTGGCACGAAGCAAGAATTCCTACAATTGCAACATCAGTTCCAAGGGCAGCTTTTACATGGGTAACAAAGAAAATGAAAGAGGAAATTAAAATTCCTTTAATTACTTCTAACAGAATAAACATGCCAGAAACTGCTGAAAAAGTGTTGGCAGATGGAGATGCAGATATGATTTCAATGGCGCGTCCTTTTTTGGCAGATCCAGAATGGGTAAATAAAGCAGCTCAAGAAAAATCGGATGAAATAAATACATGTATTGGCTGTAATCAAGCGTGTTTAGATCATGTTTTTCAACAAAAAGTAGCAAGTTGTTTGGTAAATCCAAGAGCTTGTCATGAAACAGAATTGAATTATAATAAAACTGATAATAAGAAAAAAGTTGCAGTTATTGGAGCGGGTCCTGCAGGTTTAGCAGCAGCCACAATTGCAGCACAAAGAGGTCATGATGTTACTCTTTTTGATGCTGACAAAGAGGTCGGAGGGCAATTTAACATCGCGAAACAAATACCAGGTAAAGAAGAGTTTTATGAAACTATAAGATACTTTAACAAGCAAATTGAATTACATAGTGTTACCGTAAAACTAAATACTAGAGTGTCTACAGAAGATTTGTTAAAATCAGATTTTGAAGAAATTGTTTTAGCAACAGGAATAAAACCAAGAGAATTAAAGATTGAAGGAATTGAAAATGATAAAGTGTTGAGTTATATTGATGTGTTAAAGCACAAAACACCTGTAGGAAAAAAAGTAGCAGTTATTGGAGCGGGAGGAATCGGTTTTGATGTTTCAGAATATTTAGCTCATGAAGGAGAATCTACATCACAAAATATAGATGCTTGGTTAAAAGAATGGGGAATTGATAAATCTTTGGAAGCCAGAAGTGGAATAGAAGGTATGAAAGCTGAAATTCATCCATCTCCTAGAGAAATATTCATGTTTAAGAGAAGTAAAGGTAAATTTGGTGGTAAGCTTGGTAAAACTACAGGTTGGATTCATAGATCTACTCTAAAAAAGAAAAATGTACAATTCATTGGTGAAGTTTCTTATACCAAAATAGACGACAAAGGTTTGCATTATATAAAAGATGAAAAGCCTCAAGTTTTAGAGGTAGATAATATAGTTATTTGTGCAGGTCAAACCCCGTTTAAAGAATTGTATCAACCTTTATTAGATGCTGGTAAAAATGTACATGTTATTGGAGGTGCAGATTTTGCATCAGAATTAGATGCTAAAAGAGCTATAGATCAAGGAAGTAGATTGGCAGCCAAATTATAATTTATTTTCAAATAAAATCATCTATAATTTTACAAGTTTTTAATTGAAATTGCATCTAAATAAAAAGTAAACACAAAAAACATATACAATTATGAAGAAACTACTTTTTATCTTAATAATATTTTTAAATTCTAATCTTTTTGCGCACCCTCCAGCGGGTGGAGGTAGAAGACAACAAGGAAATGGTTCACAAAATGAACAACCTAAAAAAGTAAAGAAGTTTAGTTCAAAAGATGCTGCAGGTATTTTTTATTATGATATAGAAGAAGTCATAAAAAAATTAAAAATTAAAGATGATAAGGAGCAATATCAAATAAAAAAAGCTTTAAAAAACTATAATTTTAAAATTAAAGAAATTTCTTTTTTAAATGCTACAAAGTTTTCAGATTTTGATCTCGCTGTAAATTCAATGTCTAAAAGCAATAATGTTGAAGACAGAAGGGAAATGCGGAAAAAGGTTGAAGTTGTATTGAGACCTATAAGAGAAAAAGTTCGTGAAAATGAAATGGAACTTAATTCTGTTTTTAAAACTTTCTTATCAGAAAAAAACCTAAAGAAATGGTATAAATACCAAAAGAAGAAGAAAGAAAGTTTACAGCCCCAAAAACCAGAAAACAGAGGAAATAATAATTCTAGACAAAGAGGTGGTGAAAGAGGTTCAAGGAGGCAATAATATAAATAAATCCTATATTTTAATGGGGTTTAGTGTTTTGAATCCTAACTAGAAGTCAAATTGTTTTTAATTAAACTAAAGGTGTAAGTTGTTGATTTACATTATTTTATTAAGGTAAAATGTTCTTTAATAAATAAATACTATTTTTATCAAACTAAAAAAATTGAATGAGAACATTTACTGTACAAGAAATTAATACAATTGTTAAAGGAGAATTAGAAGGGAACTGTGAACATCAAATTCATGCGCCAGAGCAAATAGAAAAGTCAGAAGAAGGAAATATTACTTTTATTGGAAACTCTAAATACGCAAAGTTATGGAGTAGCTCTAACGCAAGTGTTGCTGTAGTGTATGAAAGTATAAAAATAGAACCAGGAGAAGGAAAAGCATTTATAAAAGTAAAAAATCCAGATTTAGCAATGGCAACTTTATTAGAAGCTTTTGAACCAGAAGCGCCTCATTTTGAAGATGACATTCACCCTACTGCGGTAATTGATAAATCTGTAACTTTAGGAAATAACTGTAAAGTTGGTGCTAATTCTTATATAGGAAAAGATGTTGTTTTAGGAGATAATGTTATAGTGTATCCTAATGTTTCAATTTTTGATGAAACTACTATTGGAAACAATACAACAATTTGGTCTGGAACAGTAATTAGAGAAAGAAGTGAAATTGGAAGCCATTGTATTTTTCATTGTAATGTAAGTATTGGAGCAGATGGTTTTGGTTATAGACCAAGAGAAGATGGAAGAGGTTTAGTAAAGATAAAGCATATTGGTAATGTTGTAATTGGTAATGGTGTAGAAGTTGGAGCCAATTCATGTATTGATAGAGGTAAATTTAGTTCTACTATTTTAGGCGATGGATGTAAAATAGATAACTTGGTTCAAATTGGTCATAATTCTGTTTTAGGACGTTCTTGTATTATGGCAGGAAATAGTGGTTTGGCAGGTTCTGTTACTTTGGGAGATGGAGTTATTATTGGTGGTAGTGCATCAATTAAAGATCATACAACAATTCATTCTGGAGCTAAAGTAGGCGCGTGTTCAGGAGTAATTAGCGATGTTGCAGCTGGACAAACTGTAGTTGGGTATCCTGCTTGTGATTCTAGAGAAAAAATGAAACAATGGGTAGCTTTACGTAAATTAGGTAGAAGTTAAAAATTTAAAGAATATATAGAATTTAATCTCGCTTTTTAGCGAGATTTTTTTTACTGATTTTTATAATTTGAAAGAATCAAATAAAAACCGATATTTGTCATCAAACTAACAAATAGAAAGAATTATGGGAATGAATAAAAATACAGTTTTAGGCTGGGCAACTTTTATAATGATAATTGTAGGATTAGGCTTAATTGCATTAGGTGTTTTTAGATATAGAGATGTGTCTGGTTGGGGTTTTGGAGCAGTTGGAGCAGGTTTTTTTGCAATTGCTTGGGTGTTTAATGCCTTAAAAGGAAGAGTTTAAAATTATAATCTACTATCTTTTAGTAGTAATTTCAGTATATAAAACATAAAAAGTATAAAAAATGAGCGACGATAAGAAAGTAATCTTTTCGATGAATAAGTTATCTAAAACTTATCAATCAACAGGAAAACAAGTTTTAAAAGATATTTATTTAAGTTTCTTCTATGGAGCCAAAATTGGTATTCTAGGTTTAAATGGATCTGGTAAATCAACATTATTAAAAATTATTGCTGGTGTAGAAAAGAATTTTCAAGGAGATGTTACTTTTTCACCTGGTTATAAAGTAGGTTACTTAGAACAAGAACCACAATTAGATCCAGAAAAAACGGTTTTAGAAATTGTAAAAGAAGGAGTTGCAGAAACGGTTGCAATTTTAGATGAGTACAATAAAATAAACGACATGTTTGGTCTAGAAGAAGTCTATTCTGATGCAGATAAGATGGAAAAGTTAATGAACCAACAAGCAGAATTACAAGATAAAATAGATGCTGCAAATGCTTGGGAATTAGATACCAAATTAGAAATTGCCATGGATGCTTTAAGAACACCAGATTCTGATAAGAAAATTGTAGTACTTTCTGGTGGTGAAAAAAGACGTGTTGCTTTATGTAGGTTATTATTACAAGAACCTGAAATTTTATTATTAGATGAGCCTACCAATCACTTGGATGCAGAATCTGTACATTGGTTAGAACATCATTTAGCACAATATAAAGGAACTGTTATTGCTGTAACGCATGATAGATATTTCTTAGATAATGTTGCTGGTTGGATTCTTGAATTAGATAGAGGTGAAGGAATTCCTTGGAAAGGAAACTATTCTTCTTGGTTAGATCAAAAATCTCAAAGAATGGCACAAGAAAGCAAAACAGCTTCTAAACGTCAGAAAACATTAGAACGTGAATTAGATTGGGTTCGTCAAGGAGCTAAAGGTCGTCAAACAAAGCAAAAAGCGCGTTTGAAGAATTATGATAAGTTAATGAGTCAAGATCAGAAACAAGTTGATGAAAAACTAGAAATTTACATTCCAAATGGACCTCGTTTAGGTACAAATGTTATTGAAGCTACTGGTGTTTCTAAAGCTTATGGAGATAAGTTATTATATGATAATTTAGAGTTTAATCTTCCTCAAGCAGGAATTGTAGGAATTATTGGTCCAAATGGTGCTGGTAAAACAACAATTTTTAAAATGATTATGGGTGAAGAAAAGCCAGATGCTGGTAATTTTAATGTAGGTGAAACTGCTAAAATTGCATATGTAGATCAAGCTCATTCAGATATTAATCCTGAAAAAACAATTTGGGAAAACTTTTCTGATGGTCAAGATTTAGTAATGATGGGAGGTAAGCAAGTAAATTCTCGTGCATATTTAAGTCGTTTTAATTTTTCTGGAAGTGAGCAAAACAAAAAAGTAAATACGTTATCTGGAGGAGAACGTAATCGTTTACATTTAGCAATGACTTTAAAAGAAGAAGGTAATGTTTTACTATTAGATGAGCCAACAAACGACTTGGATGTTAATACGTTAAGAGCTTTAGAAGAAGGTTTAGAAAATTTTGCTGGTTGTGCAGTAGTAATTAGTCACGATAGATGGTTTTTAGATAGAGTTTGTACACATATATTAGCTTTTGAAGGAAATAGTGAGGTTTACTTTTTTGAAGGAGGTTTCTCTGAATATGAAGAAAACAAAAAGAAACGTTTAGGTGGAGACTTAATGCCAAAACGTATTAAATATAGAAAATTGATTAGATAATATTTATATCTTTTTATTGAATTAGTACTGTTATTTATGACTAATGTCATAGTTGAAATTGAGGGTTATACATATTTTTATTGAATCGTATAATTTAAATTTTCACAGTACTAATTTAATATGAATATTATGAATAAAAATTTTTTAAAACTTGTGTTTCTAATGTTTTCAGCATTAGTTTACGGACAAGCAGGCCATGTTATGCAAGGTGTAGGAGCAGTCAATATGTCAATGGGTGGAGCAGCAACTGCACAACCATTAGATATTTCAGGTGCTTTACAATGGAATCCTGCAGCAATATCTACATTTGACAATAAAATAATAGATTTTAATATTGGAGCTTTCTTTTCTTCTCCAGAATTAAGTGGAAGTTTACCAGCTGGAATGTTAGGTCCTGGAGCTCCAGCTGTTTCAGGAATTACAAAAGATGATAGAGGTGTTTCTCCTATGCCAGCTTTAGCTATGGTTTGGGGTAAAGAAGATAGTAAACACACATTTGGAGTATCAGCATTTGGAATTAGCGGTTTTGGAGTTACTTTTCCAGAAGAAGCTAATAATCCAATGAGTCCCACGTTTAACCCAACTCTAAATTCTAACCCAATGAATTATCCTCAAGCAGCAGGAGGATTTGGACATTTAGAATCTGATTATATGTTGTTACAAGTTGGTTTAACATGGGCTTATGAGATTACTAATAATTTATCAATTGGTGTACAGCCAACTATTAATTATGCCGCTTTAGAATTAGCACCAAACCCAACAGCAAGCCCTAATTTAGCTGGTTATGGTATAAGTGATAAAGCATCTGCAATGGGATTTGGAGCTCAATTAGGTGTATTTTATGACACTCAAAAAGGATTGAAGTTTGGTCTTTCATACAAAACAACACAATCTTTTAGTGATTTAGAATTTAAAAATACGCACTTAGATAATGCTGTTACTGAAAATGCATTTAATATGGATTATCCTGCAATATTATCATTTGGTGTTGGGTATTCTAAAGCTGATTTCGATTTGGCATTAGATTACAGATATGTTGATTATGAAAATACAGATGGATTTTCAGAAAAAGGATGGACAAGTACAGGATCTGTAGCAGGTTTTGGATGGAAAAATATTAACATAGTTTCAGTTGGTTTACAATATAAAGGAATTGAAAAATTACCTTTAAGAGTAGGGTATACTTTTAGTAGCAATCCTATTGATGATGAATTGGCTTTTTACTCATCTCCAGCAACAGCAGTTATAGCAAATGCTTTTCAATTTGGTTTAAGTTACCCAATAACTGATAATTTAATGTTGAATGGTGTGTATCATTATGGTGCAAGTGATGGTAAAACTGAAGGTGAAATAATGAATCCTATGTTAGCATCTCCTACAAATCCTTATGGAGCAATTACAGGATCTAAAGTTGGTTATGAAATGACAACAAGTATGGTGATGTTTGGCGTTAGTTATACTTTTAATAAATAATAAAAAAATATAATTTAAATAATTAAAAAGCCTCATTTCTTATAAAGAAATGAGGATTTTTTACTTCTACTTTTTCTATCACAATTATTCT
>CBDUHF010000041.1:0-24503 GCA_965367085.1 uncultured Polaribacter sp. | reverse complement strand
AACATTAATAGTTTATTTGTTTAGAATACAAGTTACATTATCAATTTTTATTTATAGTTGTTTTATATTAGGGGCATTATGGATTCAGAAGAAAGTCAGATAATACTTTTTGCAACAACTATTATTATTGTGTTAGTTGTTGTATTTATAATTCTCTTGTTTAGTGTTTTTCAAAAAAGAAAAAATATACTATTACAAGAACAAAAAGATGCAATAAAACGATTTGAAAGAGAAATTGCAGAAACTCAAATTGAGATTAGAGAAGAGACCTTACGAAATATTAGTTGGGAATTACACGATAATATAGGTCAGTTGTTAACGTTGGCCAAAATTCAATTACAAAATGCAACTGTTGACAATATTTCAGAAGTATCAGAAACTATCTCTAAAGGTTTAAAAGAAGTTAGATCATTGTCTAAGTTAATTAATCCAGAAGCAATAAAAAATATTCAATTAGAAAAAGCAATTCAATTAGAGATCGATAGATTTAATCGTTTAAATTTTATTGATTCTAACTTAGAAGTTATTGGTAATAAACTTAAAATAGATGAAAAGGCAACCATAATAATTTTTAGAATTTTACAAGAATTCTTTTCTAATACAATAAAACATTCAAAAGCATCTAAATTAAAAGTTGTATTAAAATATACAGATGATAGTTTAGATATTTCTGCTTCAGATAATGGAATTGGTTTTTCATCATCAGAAAATTTAGACAAAGGAATTGGTTTAATAAATATAGAAAACAGAGCAAAATTAATAGGTGCATCTGCTGTTTTTACATCAGAAAAAAACAAAGGAACAACCTTACATATAATTTATAAATTATGATAAAATATACAGTTGTAGTTGTTGATGATCATACATTACTTTCTCAAGCCATTGCAGGAATGGTAAATACTTTTGATAAGTTTAAAGTACTATATACTTGTAAAAACGGTCAAGAGTTAATAGATAAGTTTTCTAAATCAGCAGAATTTATTCCAGATGTTGTGTTAATGGATATTAATATGCCAATTATGAATGGAATAGAGACTACAGATTGGGTTACAAAAAATCATCCAGAAGTTAATGTTATGGGGCTTTCTGTAGAAGATGAAGATAGTACTATTCTTAAAATGTTAAGAGTAGGAGCCATAGGTTATTTACTTAAAGATACAGAAAAGTCTGTGTTAGAAAAAGCACTGATAGAAGTTGTAGAAAACGGTTTTTTTCACACAAAAAGTGTAACTACTTTATTAATGAATTCTATTTCTGGAAATGGTAAAGAAGAACAAATTTTTAAAGAAAGAGAGCTTACTTTTATGAAATATGCATGTACAGAATTAACGTATAAAGAAATTGCAGACAGAATGTGTTTAAGTCCAAAAACTATAGATGGTTATAGAGATGTTTTATTTACAAAACTGAATGTAAAAAATAGAGTTGGACTTGTTATGTATGCAATAAAAAATAAAATTTACACTCCATAAAAAAAGTGTAAATTTGCAGCATGGAAGAAACTAACAGACAGAGAAAAATTGCAGGTGTTCTACAAAAAGATTTGGTAGATGTATTGCAAAAAGCGGCGCAAGATGGAATGAAAGGGATTATTATCTCTGTTTCTAAAGTTCATGTAACTTCAGATTTAGGTGTTGCAAAAGTATATTTAAGCATATTTCCTTCTAGTGAAAGAGATGAGTTAATTAAAGGTGTGGTATCTAATACTCCATTAATTCGTCATGAAATGGCAAAAAGAACTCGAAATCAATTACGTAGAATGCCAGAATTATTGTTTTTTGGTGATGATACTCTAGATTATATTGAAGAAATTGATAAATCTTTAAAAGGAGAGGATAACAATCCTATAAAAAATCCAGATGTTTTACCAAAACGTCAAAAACGATAAATTCAAGTTTCTTAATTTGAGTTTTCCTCTATACATAGCCAAAAGATATTTATTTACAAAAACCAGTAATAATGCTATAAACATTATTACAATAATTGCTTCATTTGGAGTTATTGTTGGTTCATTAGCATTGTTTATTATCCTTTCTGGTTTTTCTGGTTTACGTACTTTTAGTTATAGTTTATTAGATGTTTCAGATCCTGATATTAAAATATCATCGGTTAAAGGAAAGTCTTTTTTATTTACTGATGATATTCAGCAAATTTTAGAAAATAATTCAAACATAAAAGCGAGTTCAAAAATTATTGAAGAACGTGTTTTTTTAGAATATAATGATAAGCAAGAGATTGCTTATATAAAAGGTGTTGCTTCTAATTATTCTAATATTACACAAATAGATTCTGCAATTTATGTTGGGACTTGGCTAGATTCTGAATTTGTTAATACAGCTGTAATTGGAAACGGAATTTCTAGAAAACTCTCATTGGGAATTCATAATTTTGGAGAGCCATTATCAATCTTAGTTCCAAAACCAGGAACAGGATTTCTTAACCCTAGAAATGCATTTTTTAAAATGAATGCGCAAATTGTAGGTGTTTATTCGGGAACAGAAGAATTTGAAAGTAAGTTTGTTTTTGTAAAACTTTCTGAAGCACAAAATTTATTAAATTATCCAGAAAATAAAATTACAGGAATAGAATTAAAGCTCTTTAATGATGCTGATGTAGATGATATTTCTGAACAATTGCAACAACAATTGGGAAACAGTTATAGAGTACAGACAAAAGAGCAATTAAATGAAGTTTTTTATAAAGTAATAAATACAGAGAACTTTGTGTCTTATTTAATTTTTACGTTGATTGTAATTATAGCTTTATTCAATGTAATTGGAGCAATAATTATGATGATAATTGATAAAAAGGATAATTTAAAAACACTTTTTAGTTTAGGAGCAACCGTAAAAGAGATTAAGAAAGTATTTGTTCTTCAAGGTTTTTTACTTACATTTTTTGGAATGATAATAGGTTTGTCTTTAGGAATATTATTAGTTCTTCTTCAGAAAGAGTTTGGGTTATTTATGATAACAGAAAATTTAGCCTATCCAGTAGAGTTTCAATTTTTTAACCTATTCATAGTTATTGTTACCATAACAATATTAGGTTTTATTGCATCAAAAATTGCAAGTAGTAGAATTTCGAAAGATTTTATTGAAAATTAAAAACTATTCATAATTAGGAATAATCATATTCCCAAATTTAGCCTCAACTTCATCAAAAGCTGCAAAAACATCTTTTGCATCATCAGAAGTTACCATTTTCATTCTGTGCTCTTTAAAATGTGGAATTCCTTTAAAATAATTGGTATAATGTCTTCTAGTTTCAAAAACACCTAAAATTGGTCCTTTCCAATCAATCGCCATTTGTAAATGTCTTCTTGCCATTTCTACTCGTTGACCAATTGTTGGTTTGGTTAAATATGTGTCAGTTTTAAAATAATGTTTTACTTCATTAAAAAACCAAGGATAACCAATTGCAGCTCTTCCAATCATTGCGCCATCTAAACCATATTTATCTCGCATTTCCATCGCTCTTTCTGGTGAAGTAATATCTCCATTTCCAAAAACAGGAATATGCATTCTTTGGTTGTTTTTTACATCAGCAATAGGCTTCCAATCTGCACTACCTTTATACATTTGAGCACGTGTTCTTCCATGAATAGAAATTGCTTTACAACCCACATCTTGCAAACGTTCTGCAACTTCAACAATTCTAATAGAATCATGATCCCAACCCAAACGAGTTTTAACTGTAATTGGTAAATTAGTGTGTTTTACCATAGCTTCAGTTAAAGATACCATTAAGTCGATGTCTTTTAAAATACCTGCTCCTGCACCTTTAGAAACTACTTTTTTTACAGGACAGCCAAAATTAATATCAATAATATCTGGATTCGATTTTTCAACAATCTCAATAGTTTTTAACATCGATTCTAAATTTGCTCCAAAAATTTGAATTCCTACAGGACGTTCCTTTTCATAGATGTCTAGTTTCATAACGCTCTTTGCAGCATCACGAATTAAACCTTCTGAAGATATAAATTCTGTATATACAACATCTGCTCCTTGTTCTTTACACAAAGCTCTAAATGGTGGGTCAGATACATCTTCCATTGGTGCTAATAATAATGGGAAATCTGGAAGTTCTATGTTGCCTATTTTTACCAAAGTAATTTAATTTTTTGCAAAATTAGTGTTTTTATTTGTCAGAAGCCAAAAACTATAGAATCCTAAAAATATTTCTGCAAAAGTTCCAAATTGATAACCAAAAGTTGGAGTTCCGTCTAAAAACAGACTAATTGCTCTTCCAAATCCAAGTCCTAACATAAAAATCATATTTGTTAAGATTGCAGTTTTTAAAAAGGTTGGTTTAAAAATTCCTAAAATCCATAGAGTTGAAAATCCTAAATACAAACCCATAATTGCTTTAAAGAAATTATGTTCATCAATTGTATTTAAATGAATGTCAAATTGAGAATCTGGTTCAAATCCATAAAATATTGAAACAGGAACTACAATTAAAACTGAAATGATTAAATGTATTTTATGAATAAAATCCTGTTTTGTTTTTATCATTTTAAATTAAAAGTTGATTTCTTTTTCTACAATATCATCTCCTCTTTTTACTTTAACGGTAGATTTATCACCTTTATTAAATACAGCTAAAGCTTTCATGTAGCTCATCATGTCAGTAACTTTTTTACCACCTAACTCAATAACAATATCTCCTTTTTGTAAACCTGCCTTTTGTGCTGGCTTTTCTTCAGAAATTCCATCAATTCTCATTCCTTCTCCATCAAACATATAATCTGGAATTACACCCAAACCAACTTTAAATCTTGGTGTTTCTTCACTTTCATTTTTAGTTTTTCTAAAAGGAAGTTTCCCATTGTCATTTAGGTCTGTAATAATATTAAAGATGTATTTGCTAATAGTTTCCATGCCTTCATAATTCAGTTTCTCTGAATCATCTCCAGGTTTATGATAGTCTTCATGTTGTCCAGTAAAGAAATGTAAAACAGGAATATCTGCTAAATAAAAACTAGTGTGATCACTTGGTCCAACTCCAGATTCTTTCTGAATTAATTTAAAATTATCATTATGAGATTTTAAAGTTTGTTTAAAAATTGGAGAAGTTCCAGTTCCATAAACTGCTAAAGCAGAATCTTTTTTTAGACGACCAACCATATCCATATTAATCATGTAAGAAACTTTTTTGGTATCTATTGTTGGGTTTTTTACAAAATAATTAGAACCTAATAATCCCATTTCTTCACCAGAAAAAGTAATAAAAAGATAATTATTACTCGTGTTTTTCTTTTTTAGTTTTGCTGCTAAATTTAATAAAACTGCAACTCCAGAAGCATTATCATCTGCTCCATTATGAATTGCTTTTATAGAATCTCTGTATAATGAACCTTCGCCTCCATAACCAAGATGATCATAATGTGCACCAATTATTACGGTGTTTTTTGCTCTGTTATTTATAAAACCAATTACATTATTACCCGTAATTGTTCCATCTCCATTTACATCAAATTTTACTTCATCATGAGGATTTGTTTTTGGTTTAAAAGTAAAAGGTTGAATATATCCTTTTGTTCCTTTAGGGTCTAATCCTATTTCTTTAAATCTTTTTGTAATATAGTTGGAAGCTTCAATTTCTCCTTTTGTTCCTGTTTGTCTTCCTTCTAATTTATCTGAAGCTAAAAATATAGCATCTTCTTGAATACGATTTTCTTGGTTAACTTCTTGTTTACAAGAAATTAAAAATGATAAAAAGATTAAAATTACAATGTTTCTCATGATGATAAATATTATTTTAGCAAAATTAGAGAATTAATATCACTTCTTGAATCATATAAAAATGAAATTTAAAATACTTTATTTTCTAGCTATATCATTAGCTTTTGGAGCATGTAAAACCAATAAAAAAGATAAATCTGACGCTGCTTCTGGCGAAACAAAAAAATGGGAAGGTGGATTAATTTATCCAGAAGAAATTCATTTTAAAACAATGAAACAAATTACGTTTGGAGGAGATAATGCAGAAGCATATTGGAGTTTTGATGATAAACAACTTATTTTTCAATCTAATAATAAAAATTGGGGAGTAGAGTGTGATCAGATGTTTTTAATGAATGTAGATGAAACTTTTAAAGATTCTAAACCACCAATGATTAGTACTGGTTTAGGTCGTACAACTTGTGCATATTTTTTGCCAGATAATAAAAGTTATGTGTATGGTTCTACTCATTTAGGAGGTAAGGAATGCCCTCCTGCACCATTAAGAAGAGAAGGAAAATATGTTTGGCCAATTTATGAAACGTATGATATTTTTGTAGCCGATTTAGAGGGTAATATTACCAAACAATTAACTACAGAACCAGGTTATGATGCAGAAGCAACTGTTTCTCCAAAAGGAGATAAAATTGTTTTTACATCTATGAGAACAGGAGATTTAGAATTATTTACAATGAATATTGATGGTACAGATGTTAAACAAATTACAGATCAATTAGGGTATGATGGAGGTGCATTTTTCTCTCCTGATGGAACAAAATTAATTTTTCGTTCTTCTAGACCAAAAACGGAAGCAGCAATTAAAGAGTATCAAGATTTATTAAAAGAAGGGTTAGTTCAACCAACAGAAATGGAATTGTATATATGTAATGCAGACGGCTCTGAATTAAGACAATTAACAGATTTAGGAAATGCAAACTGGAGTCCGTTTTTTCACCCTTCTGGAAAGAAAATTTTATTTTCTTCAAATTTTGAATCAGAAAGAGGATTTCCTTTTAATTTATATATGATTGATTTAGATGGAAAAAATTTAGAAAGAGTAACTCATGGAGAAACTTTTGATGCTTTTCCTGTGTTCTCCAATGATGGTAAAAAGTTAATCTTTTCATCAAATAGAAATAATGGAGGTGGTCATGATACCAACTTGTTTATTGCAGAATGGCAAGACTAACAGGATTGATATTCTGAAATACCACAAGTCATGATACCAACTTGTTTATTGCAGAATGGCAAGACTAAGAAACTTTTTAAAATGGCATAGTTTATGATTTCATTTTGTATATTACAGTATGAAAAAAATAAGTATTAATTAACAATAAAAAATGGGTGCTAAAGAGAATATTTTAAGAAAAATAAGAATTTTAATTACAAATCAATTTGACTCTCCAGAAGAAGCTTTTAGTTTTTTTGACTCTGATAAAGATGGTAGATTAAGAAAATCTGAAATAAAAAAATTATTAAGAAGCGCAGAAATAAGTGGTTTCTTAAGAGGTGTTGTTGCTAACGAATTATTAAAAGGTTATGACAAATCTAGTGATGATACAATAAGTTGGGAAGAGTTTAAAGTAGCAATTGAAGAATTAGAAAGAGATTTATAATTCATAACAATTTTATTAAAAAAGTACAATGAGTTTTCATTGTACTTTTTTTTATTTGGCAAGGTCTGTAAATAACATATCTTTGCGAGTTGAACGCAGTTAGAAAACGAAGAATGAAGAACATAAGAAACTTTTGCATTATCGCACATATTGATCATGGTAAAAGTACATTAGCAGACAGATTGTTAGATTATACTGGCTCTGTAACTGCTCGTGAGCAAAAAGCACAGTTACTAGATAGTATGGATTTAGAGCGAGAACGTGGTATTACCATTAAATCGCACGCAATTCAAATGGATTTTATACATAAAGGAGAACAATATGTTTTAAATTTAATTGATACTCCAGGTCATGTAGATTTCTCTTATGAGGTTTCTAGGTCTATTGCTGCTTGTGAAGGAGCGTTGTTAATTGTAGATGCAGCACAAAGCATACAGGCTCAAACAATTTCTAACTTATACTTAGCTTTAGAGAACGATTTAGAAATTATTCCTGTTTTAAATAAAGTAGATTTACCTTCTGCAAATCCAGAAGAAGTTACAGATGATATTGTAGACTTATTAGGGTGCGACCCAGAAGATGTTATTCATGCAAGTGGAAAAACAGGTTTTGGTGTTGGAGATATTTTAGAGGCAATTATTGATAGAATTCCTGCGCCAACAGGAGATGTTGATGCACCATTACAAGCCTTAATTTTTGACTCAGTATACAATTCTTACAGAGGAATAGAAACATATTTCCGTGTTTTAAACGGAGAAATTAAAAAAGGGCAGCGTATTAAATTTATGGCGACTGGTAATGAGTATTTTGCTGATGAAGTAGGTACTTTAAAACTAGAGCAAGTTGTAAGGAAATCTGTAAAAGCAGGTGATGTTGGATATTTAATTACAGGAATTAAAACTGCAAAAGAAGTAAAAGTAGGAGATACAATTACAGATGCAGAAAACCCAACTACAGAAATTATAGATGGTTTTGAAGATGTAAAGCCTATGGTTTTTGCAGGAATTTATCCTGTAGATACAGAAGACTTTGAAGAATTGCGTTATTCTATGGAAAAATTGCAATTAAATGATGCTTCTTTAGTATTTGTGCCAGAAAGTTCTGCAGCATTAGGTTTTGGTTTTCGTTGTGGATTCTTAGGAATGTTGCACATGGAAATTATTCAAGAACGTTTAGAGCGTGAGTTTAACATGACTGTTATTACAACAGTTCCCAATGTTTCTTACCACGCGTATACAAAGAAGAACCCAGATGAAATGATTCTGTTGAACAATCCAACAGATTTACCAGATCCATCAAGATTAGATAGAGTAGAAGAGCCTTTTATTAAAGCTTCTATCATTACAAAATCAGATTTTGTTGGTCAAGTAATGAGTTTGTGTATAGAAAAACGTGGAGAAATTACAAATCAAACCTATTTAACAACAGAAAGAGTAGAATTAACTTTTGATATGCCTTTGGCAGAAATTGTTTTCGATTTTTACGATCGATTAAAAACAGTTTCTAAAGGATACGCATCTTTCGATTATTCTCCAATTGGTATGAGAGAATCGAAATTAGTACGTGTAGATATTTTATTAAATGGGCAACCAGTAGATGCGCTTTCTGCACTTTTACATGCAGATAATGCTTATACAATTGGTAAAAAAATAGTAGAAAAGTTAAAGCAATTAATTCCAAGACAACAGTTTGATATTCCTATTCAGGCAGCAATTGGAGCAAAAATTATTGCGCGTGAAACTACCAAAGCATTGCGTAAAGATGTAACTGCAAAATGTTATGGTGGAGATATTTCACGTAAACGTAAATTATTAGAAAAGCAGAAAAAAGGAAAGAAAAGAATGCGTCAGGTTGGTAATGTAGAAATTCCACAAGAAGCATTTATGGCAGTTTTAAAGTTGAATGATTAAAATTTAGATTCCTAGATTTTTAGAACCAAGATACAAAACAGAACCCTTTTGAGAAATCAAGAAGGTTTTTTATTTGAAGCTATTACCTGCTTTCCATTATATCTTTTTTTGAGAAAACAAAAAAAGGATGCCATTTCAATCAGGGCTATGTTTATTTATAAACATAATGTCATTCCTTTCAAATTAATGCTCAACTTAAACCTCAATACCCTAATTGCAAAAAATAAAAAGCTCCAATATTAACAATATTGGAGCTTTTTATTACTTTTTTTTAAAAGAGGTAAATACTTAAAAGTGTTTAAGAAATTAATCTTTTCCCCCTAAAATTTGTAGTCCCCAGTACAATAGCATTGCTAAAGAACCTAAAGCAGCAACCAAATAGGTTCTTGCAGCCCATTTAAGCGCGTCTGTTGCACCAGCTAATTCCTCTTGAGAAACCATATTCTTATTTTTTAACCAAGCTAAGGCTCTGTTACTAGCGTCATATTCTACAGGTAACGTAACAAAACTAAAAAGTGTTGCAAAACCCATCATTATTAAACCTGCAATTGCAATGTAAAACCCAACTCCACCAGCACCAGAAGCAGCACCTAAAACTAAACCACCAATTACTAACCATTGAGAAAATTTAGAAGTAACACTTACAATTGGTACTAATTGAGAACGTAATGTTAAATAACTATATGCTTTAGCATGTTGAACTGCGTGCCCAACTTCATGAGCAGCAACAGCAGCAGCAGCAGCATTTCTTTGGCTGTAAACAGATTCACTTAAATTAACAGTTTTATCTCTTGGATTGTAATGATCTGTTAATCTACCAGGTGTAGAAATTACTTTCACATCAAAAATACCATTATCAGTTAGCATTTTCGTTGCAATTTCAGCACCACTCATTCCGTTTCTTAATTGAACTTTAGAGTATTTTTTAAATTTACTTTTTAATTTATTACTAACTAACCAGCTTACTAAAGAAATAGCACCGATTAAAATATAGAATCCCATCATAATTTATATTGTTTTAAATTTTTATATCAACTTTGTTTGATAAATTTACAACATAAATTATTCCAAGTTTATTTTTTGATAAAAAAATAACAGAAAAATGACAAAATGACAAACAAACCGAAAATATTATTAGTTTACACTGGAGGAACAATAGGAATGGTAAAGGATTATAAAACCAATGCATTAAAAGCATTCGATTTTAGTCAGATTGTTAAGAATATACCAGAGTTACAACAGTTGAATTGTAAAATAGAAAGTATTTGTTTTGATGAACCTATAGATTCATCTAATATGAACACAGCTTATTATGTAAACATTGTAGAAATAATTGAAGAAAACTATAATAAGTTTGATGGTTTTGTTGTGCTTACAGGTTCAGATACCATGTCTTATACCTCTTCTGCAATTAGTTTTATGTTAGAGAACTTGCAAAAACCTATAGTATTTACAGGATCTCAATTACCTATAGGAGATTTAAGAACAGATGCTAAAGAAAACTTAATAACTTCTATAGAAATTGCATGTGCATACAAAAATGGCAATCCAATAATTTCTGAGGTATGTTTGTATTTTGAATATAAACTATACAGAGCAAATAGAACAACAAAAATAAGTTCAGAACAGTTTGAGGCTTTTACCTCTATGAATTTTCCACCACTTGCAGAAAGTGGAGTTCATTTAAATTTCAACGAACATTTAGTTATTCAGCCAGAAAAAAAAGAAAAAAAATTAATTGTTAGAAAGAATTTAGTTGATGAAATAGTCATTTTAAAATTATTTCCTGGAATTTCAAAATTAGTTGTTCAAAGTATTTTAAATATCCCAAATTTAAAAGGAGTTGTCTTAGAAACTTATGGAGCTGGAAATGCACCAAATCATAAGAATTTTATTGATTTATTAAAAAAAGCTATAAATAAAGGTGTAAAAATAATAAATGTTACACAATGTAAAAGTGGAAGTGTTATGATGGGGCATTATGATACAAGTCTATTACTTAAAGAGATAGGTGTTATAAATGGTAGAGATATTACAACAGAATCTGCTGTTGCAAAACTAATGTATTTGTTAAATGAAGACTTGTCTGCAGAAGAATTCAAATTTTTCTTCGAAAAACCATTAAGAGGTGAAATAACTGATAAATATCATTTTTTAATCTATAATTGAATAAAATCAACTTTGTTGGAATAAATAGATTGAAATTTTTTTTAATTGCTCAATATTTTTTTGTTACTTGGCACTCTCAAAACCGTAAATGGAGCTAATTATAGTTAATTTAGCTTTCATATTATTTTTTTGAGTTGAAAATTTATATCTTTAACCCGTTAACTATTAAAATTAATTATAACAAAGATGAAAAAAGTAGTAAATGTCCTATCTGTAACAGGATTTATGTTTTTTGGAGCTATTCAATCAACTTTCGCACAAGAAGCAGCAGAAGAATCAAGAACTTTTCACCAAGAATTAAAACTTCGTTTTATTGAAGGTGACCCAGGATTCATGGGGATTGTATTAGTAGCCTTAATATTAGGTTTAGCTATCGCAATTGAAAGAATTATTTATTTAAACATGGCAACAACTAACACTAAGAAATTAGTAGCTAGTGTAGATGATGCTTTAAGTTCTGGTGGTATTGAAGCTGCAAAAGAAGTTTGTAGAAACTCAAAAGGACCAGTAGCATCTATCTTTTACCAAGGATTAGATAGAGTAGATGAAGGAGTTGATGCAGCTGAAAAAGCAGTAGTTTCTTATGGAGGAGTTCAAATGGGACTTTTAGAGAAAAATGTATCATGGTTATCTTTATTTATTGCATTAGCACCGATGTTAGGTTTCATGGGAACTGTAATTGGTATGATTGATGCTTTTGATAGAATTGCTGTAGCAAATGATATTTCTCCAGCAGTAGTTGCAGGTGGTATTAAAATTGCATTATTAACAACAGTATTTGGTTTAATTGTTGCAATTATCTTACAGATTTTTTATAATTATATCGTTTCTAAAATTGATAGTATCGTTAATAATATGGAAGACTCTTCTATTCAATTAATCGATTTATTAGTAAAATATAAAAAATAATAATAATTATGAAAAATAATAAAATATTAAATATTTTAATTGCGGTTATTGCTGTAATTGGAGGTTTTCTATTTATTAGAATCTTCATGGTGGAAGATGCGGAAGCATTTAAAACTGATGTTGACCTTCAAAACGGTGTAATTAGCCCAATTATTTATTTTTCTACTTTCTTATTTATAGCTGCTGTTGTTATAGCATTAGTGCTTTCATTATGGAGCATGATAAGAAATCCGGAAAATTTAAAAAAGACCTTATTAGGTATTGCTGTTTTAGCAGTTGTATTAGTCGGAGCTTATTTTATGGCAGATGATAATGCAGTTTTAGACACTACAGGAGCAGTTCTTGAAGGTGGAGAAGCAGGTACAGCAACTAATAAATGGGTTGGTACAGGTATATATTATAGCATTGCGCTAGGTTTAGTAGCAAGTGCATTCTTTGTATACGATTTATTAAAAGGATTAGTAAAATCATAAACTTATGGCAAGAAGAGAGAATCCCGAAATTAATGCAGGTTCTATGGCAGATATTGCCTTCTTGTTATTGATTTTTTTCTTAGTAACTACTACAATGAATGTGGATTCAGGAGTTTCAAAAAAACTATCTGAAAAACCACCGGCAGATTATGTACCGCCAGTTATTAAAGAAAAAAACATCTTTGAGGTTAATATTAACAGAAATAATGAGCTTTTAGTAGAAGGCGAAAGAATGGATGTTAAAGATTTAAAAGATGCTGCTATCAAATTTATAGATAATGGTGGTGGAGATGGTAAAGTTGAAAACGGAGTAGCTACAGGACCTTGTACATATTGTAAAGGTGAAAGAAGCGCTTCTTCTTCAGATCATCCCAATAAAGCTATTATTTCTGTGCAAAGTGATAGGCTTACAGAATATGGTACTTATATAAAAGTACAGAATGAACTGTTAAGAGCTTATGGCGAGTTAAGAAATAGACTTAGTTTAGAGAAATATAGAATTCCTTTTGCTGAGTTAGAAGAATCTTATAAAGATGATAAGAATAATGAGGATCTAAAGAAAAAAGTTGAGCTAATTAAATCTAGTTACCCTCAAATTATTTCTGATGCAGAACCAACAAACTAATTTTTAAAAACAGAACAATATGTCTAAATTTAGAAAAAAGAAAAAAGGAATGCCAGCAGTTAATACTGCAGCATTACCAGACATCGTTTTTATGTTGTTATTTTTCTTTATGGTTACTACAACCATGAGAGAGACTGATTTAAAAATTGATAATCCAAGATTACCATCGGCTTCTGAAGTAAAGAAGTTAGAGCACAAAAGTTTAGTTAGTACAATTTACGTTGGAAAGTCTAAAGATCCAAAGCATGGTGTTGGTTATAATAGAATTCAGTTAAATGATAAGATAGCTAGTGCAGACGATGTGCCTGCATTTATAATAAATGCAAGATCTAAAGTTTCTGAAGCAGAAGTTCCTTTCATGACAACTTCTATAAAAGCAGATAAAGAATCTAATGTAGGTGCTATTACAGATATTAGATTAAAATTAAGAGATGTAAATGCTCTTAAGATTAGTTATTCAGCTTCAAAAGCTTCTAATTAATTATATAATAGTATTAAGCGAAAAAAAGGATAATTCATTTGAATTATCCTTTTTTTTATGAACTAATTTTTCAATTCATTTAGGCTTTTAATTGTCTTATTTAATTTATCTTTATAATAATAAAGTATATGTATACTTCGTTTTATTAAACAATGAATAGAATTATATTTTTTTTATTTTTTATTTTAATTACTACTAATTCATACTCTCAAAAAGATTCTTTGAAATTAGGTAGTAGATATGCAGATGACCAAATATATGCATCTGTTTCTTATACTCAATTTTTTAATCAACCTTCCACAATTACTAAAAGTAATTTCTCATACGGAATTTCTACTGGTTTTCTCAAAGATATTATATTAAACAAACAAGGAAGTGTTTCTTTTGCTGCTGGAGTTGGTTTTGGATATGATTTTTTTAACCATGAATTAAAAGTAGAAGAGAGCAATAATGCAACCCTTTTTAGTAGTGATAATACGATAACCTCTAATATTTTTAAATCACTTAATTTAGAATTACCCATTGAGTTAAGGTGGAGAACATCAACTGCTAATAAATTTAATTTTTGGAGAGTTTATGCAGGTGTAAAATTTATTTATAATTTATCTAACTCCTTCCAATATATAGATGCAAATAATACAGATTTTAAATACTCAAATGTGTCTTCCTATAATAATTTGCAATATGGACTAACACTTTCTGCAGGTTATGATAAATTTAATATAAATGTTTTTTATGGTTTAACTCCAATTTTTAATAATGCCAATATCAATGGAGAAATAGTAGACACAAAAATTATAAAATTTGGGCTTATATTTTATATATTATAATAAATAGAAAATAATAAAAGGAGATATAAAGCCTAGAAAGTAACCTAAATAGATTTCTTTGGTACTATGAGCTTTTAAATTTAATCTTGAAGTAGCAAGTAGCCCAGATAGTAAAATAGCTATTACAATAACTGCAATAAAACTTTTTGAATAGATGATTCCTAAAACGATAAAAAATCCTGTAAAAATACCAAGAGATAATAAATGAATGCTTGTTTTTATTTGAAAACTAAAAAGTATATAAATAAATACTAAGCCACAAGTTGTTGCATAAAATAATAGTCCTATATCTCTTAAATTTGGCACATTGTAAAGTGTATTTCCTAGCAAATAAAACAGCACAATCATCATTGCTACAGGTATCTTTCTTTCCTTTATTGTTGTAACATTAAAAGATTTTATCAGTTTTAATTTTTTAAATAATATTAAAATGAATAAAGGAATAAGATAAGTAGTGGCAAAGATCAACCCTAAAACCCCTAGCTCTTGTCTGCTACCAAGGTTATTAGGTATCAATAAAAAATAAAGTAGAATACCTATTGTAGGAATTACAATAGGATGTAAAATTACAGATAAGTATTTATAAAACTTCATTAAATCTCTTTACGTAATCGTGCTACTGGTAAATCTAATTGTTCTCTATATTTAGCAACTGTTCTTCTAGCAATTGGATACCCTTTTTCTTTTAAAATTTTTGCTAATTTTTCGTCAGTTAAAGGTTTTTTCTTGTTTTCTTCTAAAACTACTGTTTCTAGTATTTTTTTTATTTCCTTAGTTGAAACATCTTCACCTTGATCGTTTTTCATTGATTCAGAGAAGAATTCTTTAATCAATTTTGTTCCATAAGGTGTAGATACATATTTACTATTTGCTACCCTAGAAACGGTAGAAACATCCATATTTATTTTATCTGCAATATCTTTTAAAATCATAGGTTTTAACCTGCGTTCATCGCCTGTTAAAAAATAATCATATTGATAATGCATAATTGTATTCATTGTAATCAATAAAGTTTGCTGACGTTGCACAATTGCATCAATAAACCATTTTGCAGAATCTAATTTCTGTTTGATAAAGAAAACGGCATCTTTTTGCGATTTACTTTTTGTAGTTGCTTCTTGATAGCCTTTTAACATGTTGTTATATTCCCTAGAAATATGTAATTGAGGAGCGTTTCTAGAATTTAATGTTAAATCTAATTCTCCGTCTATTAATTTTATAGAAAAATCTGGAACAATTTGTTCTGCAATTTTATTATTACCAGCATAAGAACTACCTGGTTTTGGGTTTAATTTAGAAATTTCTTTGTTTATCTCTTTTAATTCTTCCTCAGAAATATTAAATTTATCTTGAAGTTTTACATAATGTTTTTTAACAAAATGATCAAAAGCAGTTTCTAAAATACTTATAGCTAAGCTTCTAATTTTATTGCTCTCCTTAGCTCTTAATTGATTTACTAAGCATTCTTTTAAATCTCTAGCACCAACTCCTATTGGGTCTAGAGTATGCACAACAGTCTTTAAAATTAATATTACTTTTTCTTCTGTAGTAAAAACATTGGCAGTAAAAGCCAAATCATCAACTAAATCAATAATATCTCTTCTAATATATCCACTATCATCAATACTACCAACAAGAAATTCTGCAATAGAACGTTCTTCTTCGTCTAAACGGAAGGTGTTTAATTGGTTTTTTAAAGATTGATGAAATGTAGTTCCTGCTGCATAAGGCATTGTTTTTTCATCATCATCTGAAGAGTAATTATTGGCTTGAGTTTTATAGTTTGGTATTTCATCATCACTTAAATACTCATCTATATTAATATCTTCAGCTTCTATTTTTTCATTACCAGTATCATCAAACTCATTAGATAAATCTTCATCAAAAGAATCAGATTCATCTTTACCTGTTTCTAGTGCAGGATTTTCCTCAATTTCTTGCTTTAAACGTTCTTCAAAAGCCTGAGTTGGCAATTGAATTAGTTTCATCAACTGAATTTGTTGAGGAGATAGTTTTTGTAAGAGTTTATATTGTAAACTTTGCTTTAGCATATAGTTAATGATACAAAAATAATTTTAAAATTCTGCGTTTTGTGGAGTTCTTGGAAACGGAATTACGTCTCTAATATTTCCCATTCCTGTAGTAAATTGTACTAAACGTTCAAATCCTAAACCAAAACCAGAGTGAACTGCTGTTCCGAATTTACGTAAATCTAAATACCACCAAACTTCTTTTTCATCAATTCCCATAGCTTTAATTTTTTCAATTAAAACATCATAGCGCTCTTCTCTTTGAGATCCACCAACAATTTCTCCAATTCCAGGGAATAAAACATCCATAGCTCTTACCGTTTTTCCATCATCATTTAAACGCATATAAAATGCTTTTATATCTGCAGGATAATCAAATAATATTACCGGACATTTAAAATGTTTTTCTACTAAGAAACGTTCATGTTCAGACTGTAAATCTGCTCCCCATTCATTAATTGGGTATTGAAATTTCTTCTTTTTATTTGGTTTTGAATTACGTAGAATATCTATTGCTTCTGTGTATGAAACTCTTTTAAAGTTATTGTCTACAACAAATTTTAATTTTTCTAATAAGCTCATTTCACTTCTTTGAGCTTGTGGTAATTTACTTTCTTCTTGTGTTAAACGTTGGTCTAAGAAAGCTAAATCATCTTTACAATGTTCTAACACATAACTTAAAACAGACTTGATAAAGTCTTCAGATAAATCCATGTTTCCATCTAAATCCATAAATGCAACCTCAGGTTCTATCATCCAGAATTCTGCTAAATGACGAGTTGTATTTGAGTTTTCTGCTCTAAAAGTTGGACCAAAAGTATATGCTTTACCTAAAGCCATTGCAAAAGTTTCTGCTTCTAATTGTCCAGAAACAGTAAGGTTTGTTTCTTTTCCGAAGAAATCTTTAGAGAAATCAATCTTTCCATCTTCAGTAACAGGAGCTTTATTATCTTCAAAAGTAGTAACTCTAAACATTTCACCAGCTCCTTCAGCATCTGAACCAGTAATTATTGGTGTGTTTACATAGTTAAAACCGTTTTCTTGAAAATATTTATGAACTGCAAAAGAGAGTTTAGAACGTACACGCATTATAGCCCCAAAAGTATTTGTTCTTACACGCAAATGTGCATTTTCTCTTAAGAATTCGAAACTATGTTTTTTAGGTTGAATAGGATATTCATCTGGGTTAGAATCACCCAAAATTTCAATATCTGAAACTTGTATTTCTACAGATTGACCTTTTCCTTGACTTTCAGCTAAAACTCCTTTAACAGAAATTGCAGCACCAGTTGTTATTCTTTTTAAAGTTTCTTCTGAAGTATTATCAAAATCGATAACACATTGAATATTATGAATAGTTGACCCATCATTTAAAGCAATAAATCGATTACTTCTAAAAGTTCTAACCCAACCATTTAATTGTATTTCTTGTAAAATAGTGCCAGTTTCTAAAATATCGGCAACATTGCTTTTCATCATCTTAAATATATTATTATGCGAATAAAGTCTTTAACTAAAGAAACAAAGATACTTTTTTTGAGTTAAAGTTTATAGAATTTTAATATTGTTATTTAACCTTTATAATTATTAAAATATACCTAAAAGTAGGTACAGACATGAGGTTATTTGAGTGTTATATTTGAAAATTATTAAAACTAACGATCATGAAAACAAAACTATTTTTATTATTTGCACTGATTTCTATATCAATTAGTGCTCAAATACCGCAAACAGAAAGACAAGCCTTAATAGATTTTTACAATGCTACAAATGGTGATAACTGGACCAATAATACAAACTGGGATACAGATCTAAACTCAACTTCCGATGTTTCTACATGGCATGGAGTTACTGTAACAGAAATATCCGGACAAGATTATATTACAGCAATTAATGTATCTGAAAATAATTTAAATGGTACTATTTCTAGCTTAGTTGATCTTTCTAGATTGATAAATTTAGACTTTTCTAAAAACACTTTGATAACAGGAGCTATTAATCTAGTAGGATATTCAAATGGCATAACACATTTATATTTAAATGAAACTGGAATTAACAGTTTGAAACTACACAAAAATTTAAATTTAAATATTAAAGATACTCCCAACTTAAATTGTGTAGAAGTACCCGAAACATCGTTAAATCATTATTATAATCTTTCTATGGATAATTTTGATTTAGGTGTAAAAATTACAGATAATTGTACTGGTATGTCAAAATTAGATGATTCAGAAAGAGCTGCTTTACAAGCAATTTATGTGGCAACTAATGGAGATTCATGGTCATACAGAACATACTCTAGTACAGAATTAACATCTGGAGCTTCACCAACAGACACAAAAGGATTTGAAACAGCAGAATTTAATGGTGTGAGAAAAATAACCAAATTTTACTTGTCAGGTATGGGATTAAATGGAGCTATTCCTCAAGAAATTGATGATTTCACTGAGTTGTTAGAATTGAATTTATCATCCAATTCCATAAATAATTTACCAACTGAAATAGGAAACATCTCTAACTTAACACTTTTAAATTTAGATATTAATAATAGTATAACAACTTTGCCAACAAGTATTGGTGATTTGTCTGAACTTAATTCTTTAACTTTTAATAAAACTAAAATTGATTTGTTACCAACAACAATTGGTAATTTATCTAAATTAAAAAAATTAGAATTTGGTAACACAGTAATTACGCTTTTGCCTCCAGAAATTGGAAATTTAACAGAGTTAACAAGATTGGTTGCAGCACCAAATAATATTGCAAGTATTCCAACAGAATTAGGTTTGTTAACGAAACTAACTTATTTAGATTTTGCCAATTGTCAATTATCAAATACTCCAGCAGCTTTTGCTAATTTAAAAGAACTTGAAACTTTGTATTTAAACAATAATGAATTACAAGTAGTAGCTGGTTTAGGTGGTTTTACTAAGCTAAAACACTTGCGTTTACATAATAATAGATTAGGAGAAGATAATCAAAGTTTTAATACTGATTTACCTGAAGATTTAAGTGATTTGGCACTTTTAGAAGAGTTAACACTTTATAACAATCAAATAACAAAATTACCTACTAATATTGGGAATTTAAATAAATTAACATCATTAAAATTGTATAACAACAGATTAACAGCTTTACCAAGTACCATAAATGGTTTAACGAGTTTAATAGAATTACAATTACAAGGTAATGAGTTAACAGTTTTACCAACAACAATAGGAGGTTTAACAAGTTTAGAGAAGTTGCATTTATCACAATCGAGTAGTAATAATAAGTTAACAAGTTTACCAGATGAGATAGGCGATTTATCAAGTTTAAAAGAGCTTTATATAGAGAATATGCGTTCTTATGAAAACGGGATTTATACTTATTATCTAACTAGTTTACCAAGTACGATGAACAAGTTAACGAATTTAGAGGTTTTAGAAGCGTCTAATAGTGGCATAGAAGGATTGGTAGATTTAACCAATGTAACCAAGTTAACAAGATTGCAATTAAATAATAATAAGATTACCGATTTAAAGATTGATGCACCTGTATCAAATTTTAATAGATATTCAAATCCAACATATTATTTTAACATTAGTAATAACCCTTATATCAGTTGTGTAGAAGTGCCTACTTCAGAAGTGACAAATTGGGAAACAAGATATTCTGAAGTTTCTGGTATTGCAGATAATGGAATTGCTTTTAGCGATAGTTGTACAGGATTTAGAGTTCCACAATCAGAAAGAGAAGCTTTGGTAGCATTTTATATTTCTACCAATGGAGGAGAAAAAATAGACGCTACAACAGGAGTTACTTGGGTAGGAACCAATTGGAGTTCAGATGCCACAGAGTTGACCAATGTTGGTTCTTGGGAAGGGGTAACAACAGAGTTAATCAATGGACAAAAGCATGTAACAAAGATAGAGATGACATATTCTAAAAACCTATCAGGAAGTATACCTAAAGAGATCAAAGATTTAACTGAGTTAACCCGATTAGATTTATCAAATGGTGGTATAACTAAACTTGCTACAGAAATAGGCGATTTGAGTAAATTAACGTATTTGAATTTATCGAGTAACAAATTAACAGGTTTACCTGTAGGAATAGGTAATTTTACGAGTTTAGTAGAGTTAAATTTAACAAGTCAAAGAGAAAATATCAATACAAGTCAGTATACAGCAACTTTAACAAGTTTACCAGACGAAATAGGAAATATAGCTACTTTAGAGAAGTTAGATTTAAGTTATAATGGATTGACGAGTTTGCCATCAGGCATTGGAAACTTTACAAACTTAAAAGAATTAAAACTTCAATATCAAAGTACAAGTCCTGTTAGAGGTCAGCCAACTTATACATTAGTAAGTTTACCAGATGAGATAGGTAGTATTACAAGCTTAGAAAAATTGTATTTAAATAATAATACATTAACAGCTTTACCAAGTACAATCAATGGTTTAACGAGTTTAATAGAATTACAATTACAAGGTAATGAGTTAACGGTTTTACCAACAACAATAGGAGGTTTAACAAGTTTAGAGAAGTTGCATTTATCACAATCGAGTAGTAATAATAAGTTAACAAGTTTACCAGATGAGATAGGCGATTTATCAAGTTTAAAAGAGCTTTATATAGAGAATATGCGTTCTTATGAAAACGGGATTTATACTTATTATCTAACTAGTTTACCAAGTACGATGAACAAGTTAACGAATTTAGAGGTTTTAGAAGCGTCTAATAGTGGCATAGAAGGATTGGTAGATTTAACCAATGTAACCAAGTTAACAAGATTGCAATTAAATAATAATAAGATTACCGATTTAAAGATTGATGCACCTGTATCAAATTTTAATAGATATTCAAATCCAACATATTATTTTAACATTAGTAATAACCCTTATATCAGTTGTGTAGAAGTGCCTACTTCAGAAGTGACAAATTGGGAAACAAGATATTCTGAAGTTTCTGGTATTGCAGATAATGGAATTGCTTTTAGCGATAGTTGTACAGGATTTAGAGTTCCACAATCAGAAAGAGAAGCTTTGGTAGCATTTTATATTTCTACCAATGGAGGAGAAAAAATAGACGCTACAACAGGAGTTACTTGGGTAGGAACCAATTGGAGTTCAGATGCCACAGAGTTGACCAATGTTGGTTCTTGGGAAGGGGTAACAACAGAGTTAATCAATGGACAAAAGCATGTAACAAAGATAGAGATGACATATTCTAAAAACCTATCAGGAAGTATACCTAAAGAGATCAAAGATTTAACTGAGTTAACCCGATTAGATTTATCAAATGGTGGTATAACTAAACTTGCTACAGAAATAGGCGATTTGAGTAAATTAACGTATTTGAATTTATCGAGTAACAAATTAACAGGTTTACCTGTAGGAATAGGTAATTTTACGAGTTTAGTAGAGTTAAATTTAACAAGTCAAAGAGAAAATATCAATACAAGTCAGTATACAGCAACTTTAACAAGTTTACCAGACGAAATAGGAAATATAGCTACTTTAGAGAAGTTAGATTTAAGTTATAATGGATTGACGAGTTTGCCATCAGGCATTGGAAACTTTACAAACTTAAAAGAATTAAAACTACAATATCAAAATACAAGTCCTGTTAGATATCAAATAACCTATACCTTAGCAAGTTTACCAGATGAGATTGGTAATATTACAAGCTTAGAAAAATTGTATTTAAATAATAATACATTAACAGTTTTACCAAGTACAATTACAAACTTATCAAACTTAGAATATTTTAATATTCAAAATAATAAAATTTCTGGAGTATTAAATCTAGGTAATTCTGAAGTTTTAAAAGATTTTAGAGCAGATTATAATAATATTTCAGAATTAAAAATTGCGGTAGCTCCAACAATTTTTGGAACAAATACAAACGCTTCAGGAAACAGGTTACGTTTAAAAAGAAATGCTTTAGGATGTGTAGAAGTACCTAGTGATGAATTAGTTGCATGGAAACTATCTAATTACAATCAAGAAGGTGGTATTTTAGATAATGGAGTTGTATATTCAGATAACTGTAGTGCAGTAACTACAAACTCTATTCCGGATATAGAAAGAGAAGCATTAATAGCTTTTTATAACAATACAAAAGGAGCAAATTGGAAAAACGATTTAACTACATCATATAATGGAGTAACTTGGGTAAATGATATATTGAAGAAAAGAAATGTAGGTTCTTGGTATGGTGTTACAACTGCTATAATAAATGGACAAAAGCATGTAACAAAAATTGAGTTAAATTCTAACCAATTAGCAGGTAAAATACCATCAGAAATTAAAAATTTAACACAATTAAAAGAGCTTGAAGTAAATAGTAATGGAATATCTGAAATATCAAAAGATATAGGAGAATTAAATAATTTAGAACAACTAACTATGTCTAGTCAAATAATTAATAGTGAGTATGTTTTAAAAGAGATTCCTACAGAATTAAACAATATTACTTCTTTAAAGAGATTAGTGATAAATGGAAATATTATAGAAGGAAATTTAGATTTTTCTAATTTGGTTAATTTAGAATCTTTAAATGTTTCTTATAATCAAATTACAGGGTTAAAAATTGGAGTTTCTCCTAATGCTTTTGATGGTTCTAGAAACGTAGAAAGTAATTATTATAAAAGCCATTCTTTATACAATACTTATTTAAATTGTATTGGTGTTCCTCAAAATACTATTTCAGATTGGGAGACTACAGATTTTGCAATTAGGTATCCTAATATTGTTTGGGGGCAAGATTGTACTGCTTATAATAATGTACCTTCAACAGAATTACAAGCTTTAAAAGATATGTATAATAATTTAGAAGGTTCAAATTGGACAAGCAATACAAATTGGGAGTCTGGATTAGCAAAAGTTGAAAATAATATACCTTATAATGTTACAAAATGGCATGGAGTTACAACAAAAATAGTAGATGGTGGAAAACACATTACTCAAATTAATTTAGGAAATAATAATTTAAAAGGAACCATATCTACAAGTTTAGGAAACTTAACCAAAGTAAAAACATTAAATTTATCTTCAAATGATTTAATAGGGGCTTTACCAACAGAATTAAGTAATTTAAGTAATATAGAAACAGCCTATTTTCAAAATAATGAACTTTCTGGACAACTGCCTAATTTTTCAGTAATAACTACACTTAACACACTATATATTAGTTCAAATAAATATCAGTTTGGAGATTTTGAAGATGAGTTTACAGCATATCAAAACTTAAGCTCGTTTGGTTATGGCTCACAAGCTAAAGTTGGTTTAGAAGAAGAAAAAACTTTTGGCGATTCAGGTTTTACTTTAGAAGTAGATGTTAGTGGAGCTAATAATGAATATCAGTGGTATAGATATGGAAGCCCAATAAATGGAGCAACTAATAAAACTTTAGAAATAACAAATGCAACAGCAGCCGATAATGGGTATTATTATTGTAAAGTAACAAGTAAAATAGTATCAAATTTAATAATACAGTCAGAGAATATTACAATGACTTACGATACTTCATTATCAGTTGAAGATGAAAATTTTGTAAATTCATTTAAATTATACCCTAATCCAGTTGAAGATATAATTTTTATTAAGAAATCTTTAGATTCAAAAATTAATAAAATAGAGATATATAATCTTCTAGGTAAAAAAGTAAAAGTTATTAGAAATGTAAATAATTCTATAAATGTATCTCAACTATCTAAAGGAGTTTATTTATTAAAAATTGACA
>CBDUHF010000040.1:0-26306 GCA_965367085.1 uncultured Polaribacter sp. | reverse complement strand
TCCTAATTCACAATTAATAAAAACAGTTTTCGCATAAATTCGCCAAGGTCTTCCTAAGTAAACTTCAGATACATTTTGATTAGCAGTTAACTTGCAGTTTTTAAAAACATACCCAAATAATGAGTCTTTAGGTGTTGAAGCTGCTGTAATATAAGAATCTTTTTTACTGTGAATTTGGCAGTTTTCAAAAAACGCAGTTGCGCTTCCAAAGATGAAATCTGTAGTACCTTCAATATAAGAATCTTTGTAATATTGCTTTCCTTTTCCTGAAGCATACAATGTGTCTTGATTTCCCAAAAGCTTACAATTAACAACTGCTACTTCATCTGAAAATATAGACAAAGCTACTGCTTGACCAACTTCTCCTGAAGAGTTTTCAATAGTTAAGTTCTTAAGAACAACATTATTTGCTTCTACCAATAATGTGTAGGTATAAAATGTGGTATTTCTTCCTAAACCTAGTTTGTTAAAATAATCATCATACGTAATTATGGTATTTTCTTTACTCTCACCAATTAAAGAAATGTTTGGGTTCCACTCATGAATTTTTACCTTTTCATAATACACACCATTTTTTATAAAAACGATAATCTTATCATAAGGAAAAGATTTTGCTCCATTAATTGCTTCTTGAATACTAGTATAATCTCCACTACCATCTTTTGCAACAACAACTTTAAACGGATTTTTGGGTTTTTTTATAACTTTAGAATTATTCTCTTTTTTCCATTTTGGATACTTATCTAATACTTTTTGAGGATCTGTTTTATACCAAGCATACCCATTTCTACGCTCTTCTCCAATCTCTGCTAACGTTGGTTTTTTAATACCATCTCTATCGCAAAAAAATGGTTTATTATCTTCCAAATTCATAAAACGTGCCCAAATTGCAGGAGCATTTTTATCAGGAATCATTCTTTTATTAATCGTTTTTCCGACGCGATTATAAACTCTGTCTTTACGCAAACCAGTAATTTTTACTTTTTCAAACCAAGAAACTGCACTATTTATAGCTGTTATAATTTTATTAGAAGGATTTTCTATAGACATTAACAATAAAACGATATGAGCAGATTCTGCACCACTTAAAGAAGGTAACTCATAGGACCTTGCTTTTGCTGGTAGTAAAGTATTTTCATCGTGTTGTGCACACCAAGAAGTTAAAATTCCATTTTGTTTATACTGTGTTTTTAAAATACAATTAATTCCTTTTTGAAAAGCGACTTCCACCTTTTTAAGTACTTCATCTGAAGGTTGTATTGAGTAATAACCTGTTTTATCTTTGATGTTTTTTAAGGCAAAAAGAATGTTTACCATAGAATCATCATTATAAGTTATATGTGTATAATATCCTTTTCTTAAAGGGTAAAACTGAGGCCAACCTCCATTTTCATATTGAGCTTCTAATAAATAATTAACACCTTTTAAAAATGCTTCTTTATATCTTTTATCTGGTTGTTGTCTGTAAACTTTAGAAAGGAACAACATTTCTTGACACGTTGCTCCATTATCTGTTGTGCAGCCTTTAGCTTTAGATTTTGATGCAATTAATTCATTTTTTTTTGCTTCTGAAAGTGGCTTTTGCATTTGTATATTTTTATGCCAACCTCCAATATTTCGTTGGTACAATAAAACATTTTCTGCAATTTGTTTTGCTTCAGAACTAGCAAACCAAACTCCCTCTTTCTTATTAGCTATATCTCTCCAAGATTTGTTATGAACTTGAGCATTCACATCTATACCTAATAGAATAATAGCGCTTAAAAAAAATATTATTTTATGAATTTTCATTTTATAAGTTTTTCTAAAGAAATAAAATTATTTGGATGAAGTGCTTTTGAACTAATTCTTACCTTAAATACACTTCCTTTAAACCAAGATCTTTTGTTTAACCGAACACCTAAAGAACTTTTTCCGCTGTTAAAAGGTTTAAAAGGGAAAGCATCTTGCAATTCTTTTTTTCCATTTACATAAGTAGTAATAGTAGCAGGTGTAACTACTAAAGCTACATGATACCATTTTCCTAAAGGATGAACTAATTTTTCATCTATAAGTGCTTTTTTATTATTTTCTGATGCAACAAAACCATCAAAATACCAATTATTTTTAACAGCTCTAATTTCTAGTAACATTCTGTCTTTAGAAACTTCTCCTAGATGGACAATTCTTTGCTCAAAAGAAGCTTCAACATCAGAAGGATTAAAAATCATTTCTATTGTAAATGATGTTGCTCCTTTAAGTGGCATTTGATCTAAAAATATAGCATCATCTATTCCATCAAAATAAACAGCTTTTCCATAAGGTGATTTTACAACTATAGGGTTTCCATGGATTTTAATATTTTCTGATTTTTCTTCAAGTAAATTGGCAAGTATCCAATCTTTTTCAGGAATATCATTTTGTTCTTTTTTTGATAAATTACAAGCAATTAAAATAAAACTAACAAAAATTAGAAGGACAGTATTTGCTTTAAATTTTATCATTTTTATTCAAATGTTACAACATTTTTACCAACAGTTTCTCCAATAAAAGTACTTTTAGTAAAATCTGTTTTACTAGAGGATTTTAACTGAATATTTTCAGAAGCTTTACCATTAATCATAATTGCATTTTTGGCAGTTGAATTAAATTCAATATTACTTACATCTAAATTTTTAGAATTAAAAATATTAAAGACAGTCTCTTCTTTAATTTCAAAAGAAACATTATTTATTTCTACTCCATTTGCATCAATAATAGAAAACCCTTTATCTGCTTTACCAAGTAGATTACTGATTTTAATATTTTCTAAATTCATTTCTGGTAAACCTTGTAAAAACACTGCTTGATGCGCCCCATCTATAACTACATTTTTTATAATTATATTTTTAAACTGAGGAGTTGTTTCTGATACAGGAACAACTTTGGCAACAGTTTTGTTATTTTTTGCTTTTTCTAACATTTCAGAAACCGACAAACCACCATAATATAAATTAAAAGAAATAGCATTTGTAGGAATATCCGTCATTCTTACATCTGAAATAAAAATGTTCTCTACAACACCTCCACGTCCTCTTTTACTTTTAAAACGAAGACCAACATCTGTTCCTATAAATGTACAATTAGAAACATGCATGTTTTTAACTCCGCTAGACATTTCGCTACCAACTGTTACTCCACCATGTCCATGATAAACAATATTATTTCTTATGATAAGATTCTCACAAGGAAAATTACGATCTCTACCATCTTTATCTTTCCCTGATTTAATACAAATTGCATCATCACCAACATCAAAATTTGAATTTTCTACAATTACATTTTTACAAGATTCAATATCAATTCCATCTCCATTTTGTGAATAATGAGGATTACGTACTGTAATATTTTTTACGATTAAATCCTCCACCATTAAAGGGTGAATACACCAAGCAGGAGAGTTTTGAAAAACAGAACCGCTAAACATAACTCGTTTACTGTTCTGGATACTTACCATTACAGGTCTTAAAAAATCTTTAATTTTTTGAAACTCTTCTTTTGTTTTTAAATCTTTTCTAACATTTAACTCTGCATTTTTTGACGCATTTTTAAATTGTTCTGATGGATACCATATCCTATTTTTATCACCTACAAAACCACCAGAAGCTACTAATTTCTTCCAATGCCTTTCTGTAATTTTTGATTTTTTAACTTGACGCCATGCATCGCCAGAACCATCCCAAACACCCGGGCCAGTAAACGCAACATCTTCTAAGTTTTTACCATAAATTGGAGACAAACAACGCCATGTATTTAAGCCTTCGAAATTTGTTTCTATAATAGGATATAAATCTTTATTTGTAGAAAACTTAATTAATGCACCAGCTTCTGCATGTAATTCTAACTTACTTTTTAAAATAATGGGCCCTGTTAACCAAATACCAGCAGGAATTATAACTTTTCCTCCTCCTTTTTCTGAAACAACTTCTATTGCTTTTTCAAAAGCTTTTGTATTTAGAACTTGTCCTCCATCAACAGCACCAAAATCTTTAATATTAACTGTATTGTTAGGAATTTGAGGTTCTTGAATTATTTTCATTTCAAACTCAATGTTCTTATAATTTTCATAAGTTTGAGGAACTTCTTTTTCTTTAGATTGTGAGCAACCTGTTATAAAAATTAAGCAAATTACAACTAGTTGTATAATAGATTTTGTCTTCATCTTTTAATTAATTTCCGTTATTCTTAAAGCGATGTATGGTTTGTAAGGTAATCTTACCTCTTGTAAATTTTTATCATATAAGCGATAATTATCTTTTACTTTTTGAGTTTCGAAAACTCCTGGAACTTTAGTAATGGTCATATCCCAAGTATCAATAATTTCTACTTTAAATTTTACGTCTTCTTTGAGTTTCTCTAAATCACCGTTTTTCTTTGGCAAATTAAATGCCCAAGATTCTGATATTTCTTCTCCAAAATAAAGGAAATAAAAACCTTTTCCTGAAGAAGCCGTTTTTAAATCTCTACTAATATCCGTCATAAATAATGGTTCTGGAGCGTCTTCTAAAATAGATTTTAAAAATTTAATCCGTTTCCAACTCGTTCCTTTTAAAGAACCTCCATCTGCCCAAAAAAAAGTATCTTCTTTTGTATGATATCTATAAACTTCGCCATGTGTTACATAAGCTCCTGCAATCACGCCATTCCAAACTAAATGGGTCATTTTTTCTGGACTTAATCTTCCCCATCGTCTTTCTAAATTACCTTCATAACCAACTTCATCTAAAACAATTGGCTTTTTAAATATATTTCTTAAAGTAGCAGATGAATATGAGTTTAATACTGGTGCTTCATCTTGAATGCTAACGTGAGTGTATGCTGGTTTTAAATAATTATAATAACTCGATGTTGCTCCATGAATAGAACATAAATGTCTGTATGGATCATTATTTACAACAGTTTCTGTTAAAGCATCCCAATCTGAAACCGTTTTAGCATCCACATAATTCCATTCGTTTGCTAAAGACCACCACACATTTTTAAATGATGATAATCGAGCAGTAATATATTCTAGATATTTTTCATTTACATTATGAGGCATAGAATCAAATCCCCAACGACCTCCATCGTATGGATGAAAGAGTATTAAATCTGCTTGAACACCAATTTTATTTAAATCGTCAATTCTTTTTTCTAAATGTTGAAAAAATTCAGGATCAAATTCATCAAAATTCCAAGTAAAAATTTTATCACCTTTAGCATTGGTTACTACTTTTTTAAATTTAAAAGGATATACTTTAGGCTCTTCTTTAACTAAATCGTAGTTTTTAGGAAATACACACATTCTTACTTTATTGAAATCTGCTTTTTCTAATGTTTTTAAAGTTTCCTCTTGAAGCTCCTCTTTCATATGTGTCCATGCATAAGCAGTTGTACCAAAAGGATAGTAATTTTTACCATCAGAATATTTAAAATGATAAGTTTCACTAACTTTTACCATTCCATGATTGTCAACTGATGCTTTAATACAATTAAAACTTCCTATTTTTGTATTAAATTTTTCAATAGAACTCGATATTATATAATTCCATTTTCCTATTTGCTGTGGCATAAAACGAATTTTAAAAACGTTATTTCCATCATAGAATCCTTTGACAACGAAAGTTGTATCAGCATTAGAAAATTTAGCAGAAAGTTTTACATCTTGAAACGGATTTCCTTTTGTTTTATGTTTTAAACTAATTTCAAAACGGTTCCATTGCTCTACTTTTTCTTGAGCAGTCATTAAAAAACTACTCAACATAACTACCATTATAATAATAGATTTGTTGAAATGATATTTCATAATAAATGTTGTTTAAATTATATTATTTACTAATTCTAAACCAATCTATATCTACACTTCCAGAATCATTAATTACGCCTTCACGCAAAGCTAAAAATCCTATTTTAGCACCTATCCATTTTCCTTCTCTTGCAATAAAGCTATTTCCTATGGATTTAAATTTCTTTCCGTTTTCACTATAAAATAAATTACAAACTCCGCCTTTACTTATTTTTGCTCTTAAGTAAAACGTATTTGATTTTATTTTTTTTGATTCAACTACAATTTCTTTTCCTTTTTTATCTGCTTTCTCACAAGTAACTTGTGATAAAACTAACTGACCGTTTTCTTGTTTTACCTGAAGATAAGTATAATCTAATCCCATAATTAACAAGCCTGTTTTTTCACCATCAAAACGAGCATTAAATGTCATTTTTGTAGTTGCTATAAATTCATCAGAAGGAAATTTTTGCAACAATAAATTAGGAACATTATATAAATTAATAGCGTTGTCTGGCATTGGTCTGCAATACATTGTAAAATGCCCCATAGATGTTGGAAAACCATAATACACTTTAGGGTTAGCGTGCCATTGCCATTGCAATCCTAATTTTGGTTGATTAAATTCGTCTGATTCTGGTGGAGTGACAATTGGGTGCGATTTTCCAACATTTGGTTTTTTATAGGTTGAAACTGGCTCTCCAATTCCATCATTATTTTGATCAACTCCCATAACTGGCCAATCATTTTCCCATTTCATAGGTTGTAAATGAACAACACGACCATAAGCGTCTTTATCTTGAAAATGAAAAAACCAATCTTCATCTGTTTGTGTAGTTACCCAAGCCCCTTGATGTGGTCCATTAATATCAGTATTTCCTTGATGCAAAACTGTTTTCTTCTCATAAGGTCCATAAACAGATTTTGATCTTAAAATAGTTTGCCAACCTGTAGAAACACCTCCTGCTGGAGCAAAAATATAATAGTAACCATTTCGTTTATAAAATTTAGGGCCTTCTATAGTAGATTCATCTTTATGACCATCAATAATCATAACTTCATCATCATTAGTTTTAGTTCCTTCTGCATTCATTGTTACAATTACTAATAAACTTTTAATACTTGCTCTACTTCCTGCAAATGCATAAGCTAAATATACTTTTCCATCATCATCCCAAAGTGGTGTTGGATCAATTAATCCTTTTCCTCCTTTTACTAATATAGGTTCAGACCAAGAACTTTTAGGATTCTTGGTTTTAATCATATAGATTCCATAATCTGGATCTGGATAATAAATGTAATATTCGTCATTATGAAACCTTATACATGGAGCCCAAACTCCATTTCCATGTTGTGGTTTATCAAATACGTCTAAAGGAATTTGTTTTTTAAGTGCATAATTTACCAATTCCCAATTCACCAAATCTTTAGAATGTAAAATTGGTAAACTTGGTGCAGCATTAAAAGACGATGCTGTCATATAATAATCATCTCCAACTCTTACAACATCTGGATCTGAATAATCTGCATGTAAAATAGGATTTGTATATGTACCATCACCATTATCTGAAACCCAAACTTTGGAAACAGTTTTATCTTGAGCTGATAAACTGAAAATAGACAACAAGCCAAATGCAATTAAAATAGTTCTCATAAATGAATTACTTTTTTTTCTGAATTACTTTGCTTTATAGCTTCTATAACTTGAATTACTTGCATCGCTTCAGACGGAGAAACTGGTACAGGTTTGTTATTCTGAATAGCTTCATACATACCATCATAATATTTCATATAATTACCAGTTTCTGTGTTGATAAATTCTTTAGTTGACTTACCGTTTTTTATAATATGAAGCAAACCTTTTTCTGAATCTGGTTCTATTCCCCAATTTTTAGTATTTGGTTTAATTTCTTTCTGAAGTTCTGATTCTTGAATATCTCCTTTAGATTTTATAAACGAACCTTTTGTTCCGTGAATACTATAAGCTGGTAGAGGTTCTAAAACAAAATAACTCGATTTTAAAGTTACATAATGTGATTTATAATAGAATTTCACATCAAAATAATCTCCAACTTTAGAATTATCTCTAAAACTATCTAAACATGCAAACACACTATTTGGCATGCCGAATAATTGCAATACTTGATCTATTAAATGAGAACCTAAATCATATAAACTACCAACACCTTCAGTTGGCACCTCTTTATGTTTTTTGTAACTTAATTCTGGCTCAAAACGATCATAATGAAATTCAGCATCAACAATATCGCCTAAAACCCCATTATTTATAATCTTTTGAACTGTTTTAAAATCACTATCCCATCTTCTATTATGGTATACAGAAAGTTTTACATTCTGCTTTTCTGCTAAATCGATTAGTTCTTGAGCTTCGGAAGAAGTTACTGTAAAAGGTTTTTCTACCACAACATGTTTTCCTGCTTCTATAATTCTTTTAGTAAAATCGTAATGCGTAATATTTGGCGTATTTACAATAACCAAATCAATGGTTTTGTCTTTAAGTAAATCTTCAAGCGAACGAAAGGTTTTAATATTCGGATATTTTGCTTTTGCTAAATTCTTAGAACGTTCTACAACACCATATAAATTAAATTTTGGATTGACATCAATAAAAGGTGCGTGAAATAAATGACCACTCATACCAAAAGAACATAATGCTGTATTTATTGATTTCATATTTAATTTTTTATCTGTTTAATTCTAAAGCAGCCAAAATAAATGGACCTGTACCATGTAAATTATTTACTCTTTTAGCTTCGCTTATGTAATACTCATAAGAAGCATCTCTGTATGGATTTCCACCTAAACCAGCACCTTTACAGGTTTGAGTAAGATGAATTTCTCCATCTTCATCCACTGTAACTAATTCTTTAACAAGACCGTCAAACGCTTTGTTGGCAGCCACTTTAAAACTTTCTGGTAAATATCCTTTACGAACTCCTTTTGAAAATGCATATGCAAACATTGCTGTACCAGATGACTCTAAATAATTACCTTCTCTATTAGGAAAATTAGGAACTTGATACCAAATACCAGACGCATCTTGCACTTTTAATAAAGCAGTAGACAAATCGTTTAATTGTTGAATTAACATATCTCTTTTGGGATGATCTTGTGGAAAATAATCAAGCACATCTACCAAAGCCATTACATACCAACCTAATGATCGAGACCAGAAATTTGGAGATTTACCAGTCTTTTTATCTGCCCAACCCATTTGTTTGCTTTCATCCCAAGCGTGTAATAACAATCCTGTTTTTTCATCGAAGGTTTGCTTGTAACATACCTCGAATTGGTGTGCAACATCATCAAAGTTTTTACCATCTTCATATTCAGAAATATATCTAGCATAAAATGGTTGTCCCATATACAAACCATCTAACCACATTTGATACGGATAAATTTTCTTATGCCAAAGACCACCAGAATTTGTTCTTGGATGATTATCTAATTGCTTTCTTAATGTTTTAATAGCTGTTAAATATCTTTCGTCTTTTGTTTTTTCATACATAAAAAAAAGAATTTTTCCAGCGTTGATATTATCTATATTATATTTTTCCATTTTATAGCCTAAAATTACTCCAGAGCTATCAATTAAATCATCAGCATATCCTTTTTCGTATTCAAAATATTTTTCATCTCCAGTTTTTTGATATAATTTTTCAAAAGATAAAGCCAATAAACCATGCTTGTAATTCCAGTTTATTTTTTTATGATTGTCTACATCACTTGCTTTTGGAAATCGTTTCATAATAGACTTTGCCATTCTTTCAGACCATTTTAAATCTTTAGAAATAGTAATTTCTTTAGAAACATCTGCTTTCTTAATTTCCTTTTTACTCTCTTTACAATTCGTAAAAATGCCTAAAATTATTAGTGTTATTAATGCTATTTTTTTCATTTCGCTATATTTATTTCTTATTGTATTTCTTTATTACTAAATATTTTAACTCGGTTTTTCCAACATTACTAATTCCATGCATACTATTTGATGGACAATATAAACTTGTATTTTTTTCAACTGTAACTTCTTTTCCGTTTAAATAGAATTTTGCGGTTCCTTCTAAAACATAGAAGAACTCATCTTCTAGATGTTTGTGTGGAGCATGTGTTGATTTTCCTGGAGCAACTGCACTCATTTTTATAGTTCGTCCGTCTAAAAAATTTTTATCTGCAAACCAATATTGATAGCCTACTTTTGTTGGATTCGCTTTTTCTTTATTAAAGGTATTTACACAATTCTCAATAGTGAAAACTTTCTCTTGTGAACTAGTAGTTTGATAAACGAATATAATTAAACAAAAACTTATTAAAACTTGAATATTTTTAGATAATAACTTCATTTTAAAGAGAGTTTTGGTTGTTTAGTTTTGCCAATTTAGTATCTAAATATTTTATAAAATTCTCTTGAGTTTTTATGCCATCAACTTCTTGTTCCCAAGCACCTAAAAAATAATATGAAATAGATTTTGTAGTAGGTTTAAATTCTATTAGATAATCGAATTCACCTTTTTTAACTTCTGTAGTTGTTGCAACTTCATAAAAAATTGCCATTCCTAAATTATCTGGCACTAGTGTTTGTTTACCATAAGTAGCAATATAACCCCACTTTTTGTTGTCGCTTTCTTTTTTAAAATAATCAACATTATGATTTACAATTCCTGTAACAATTCCTTTAATTTCTTTTGATGGTATAACTGTATGATTTGTAATTCTTGTGTCTGGTTTTATACTTAATATCGATTTTAAATCAATCTTATCATCACCTGTTTTCCAACCTTTATAATTTATAATTATTGAAGATTCACTTAATGTATTTTCTATAGATGCCGAAGTTGAATCTACTTCTTTAAAATGAAGTACTTTATTATTAACCAATCTTCCAATTGATCCAATTCCTAATCCTTTGCCAACTTTTAAAATATCTTGTCCCCAAGATTGTGGTTCGTGATAAGAATCAAATCCATCTTGACCTACTTTAGAAAGCACCATAGAATCTGTTGTTTTACCAAAAATATCTATAGCATTTCTCCAATCTAGATACAATCTATACCCTACTTTATTACTTTCCCAACCTGGACCTTCATATCTTAAATACCAAGTATGATCTGTATGATTATCTGGTACTCTTAATTGGTTAACATTTTTAAAAGATGTTCTTCCATCATACTCTTTATGCCCTCTAGAACCATCTATCCATTTTCCTCCTTCAGCAATAGAAATTTCTGCATAAGTTTTTGGAGATATAACAGCTTTTTGCGTAATAGTCTCTTTTTTAATATCTTCCTTTTTTTCTGATTTGCAAGCTATAATTGAAACTACACAAAGTAAAATAGCTATTCTTCTAATTGTTTTCATTTTAATTGTTTTTGAGGGTATTATCTAAAAATTGGGTAATATAATTGACTGTATCTTTAAAATATGGATGAAATAACCAAAAAGTGTGCGGACTATTTGGTATTGTTTCTACTTGAGAATAAATTTGATGTTTATCTAAAAATTTAATCATATCATCTCTACCTGCATGAAAACGTTCAAACTGGCTATTTATGAATAAAATTGGTGGCGTATTTTTATTAGTATGTGTTAAAGCTGAAGCGTCTTTCCATAAAGCTGGTTTTTCTTTATAAGTTCCGCCTAACCATAAACTTGCAACTTTTCCTTCTTTAGATTCTGGGTGATGAAATGCCAAAATACCGTCTAAATTGATAATTGCCTGAACAGTTGAATTAGTTTTATAGTTCGTTTGTATTTCAAACTTTGAATTATTATTTGTGACACCAACCAATGTTGCCATTTGTGCTCCTGATGAAGCTCCTAAAACAGCTGTTTTGGTTGTATCAATATTGAATTTATTCGTATTAAATTTTATAAATTGAATTGCTTCTTTTATATCATAAACTCCTTCTGGATATTTAGCTTCACCAGACAATCTGTATTCTATTGTAAAACAAGAATATCCTTTTGAAGAAATATATTGAGCTAAAGGTTTCATATGGTTTTTATTTCCAGATTTCCAACCACCTCCATGAATTAAAACAACTGCAGGATTATTTTCTGAAGTATTTATAAAAGCATCTAATATAAGTTTTCTATTGCCGATTGTTTTGTATGTAAGGCTTTCAATTTCACTAACATTAGAAAACGCTTTTGGAACTACAATCTTAATTTTTGGAAACTTCTTTTTATATTTTTTAAAAGAGCTAGTTATAGTATAAGAAGTGTCTTTTTGAATTTCTTGTCCAAAAAGAGAAACTGCACTTAGAATAAAACAAAATCTAACAACACAATTTCTAATTTTCATAATTACTTAAATATTAATAAATAGCTAACTTAAATTAAACACAATCTTACATTTAGTTAGGACTCTGCATTAGAGATCCATTTATATAGGTATCAATAAGCACTAAGTTTGTAACGTTTTCAAGAGAAAAAGCCTCATCTACCTTTTCAATTATTACATTTTTAAACCTTATATTTTCAATTGTAGATTCTTTATAACCTTTTGCTAAAATTCCATAATGGCCTCCATCTTTTACTGTAATATTCTCTAAAAGAATGTTTTTTATTTTAGGAATAAAATTTCCTGTTTGATTTTTATAAGTTGCATAATGCATGTTTACTTTTAAAACCGCTTCTTTAACCTGACCAACCTGTATGTCTCTAACATAAACTCCATCTACAACACCGCCTCTTTTAGAATTAGTTTTTATTCTGATTGCTCGATCTAAATTTGGACTATCCATTGTGCAATTTTCAACAAAAACATTACTAACTCCTGCAGACATTTCACTGCCAATAACAACGCCTCCATGTCCGTCAATCATTTTACAATTTTGTACAACAATATTTTCTGTTTTTATGGCTACTCTTCTTCCATCTCCATCTCTTCCTGCTTTAATAGCGATACAATCATCACCTGTATTAAACGTACAATTTTTAATAATTACGTTTTTTGAATATTCTGGATCACAGCCATCATTATTTGGCCCATGACTTTCAACAGTTACACCATCTATAATAATATTATTAGATTTAAATGGATGAATTACCCAAAATGGAGCATTAATAATTTTAACACCTTTTAAAAGTATGTTTTTACTTTCATAAAATTCTATAAAATTTGGGCGTAAATAATGATTATCACCAAAAACTCTATCTTTTAGAGGAGTTCCTATTTCTCCCATATTCATTAAGCTAGGTAAGTTTAAACTATCTCTTTGCATTGGAGTTCCTTTTTTCCAACCATAGGTGTCTTTACCACACCAAGGCCACCAGTTTTCAGTAGATGCTTGCCCGTTTAAGATTCCTTCTCCTGTAACAGCAACATTCGATTTTTTATAAGCATATATTAATGGAGAATAATTCATTAACTCAATTCCTTCATAAGCTGTTGGAACCAATGGGTAATAATCTTTAGGATTTGTACTAAAAAGTATTTCAGCTCCTTTCATTAAATGTAGATTCACATTATTATCTAAATGAATAGGTCCTGTAAAATACTTACCTCCTGGTACTAAAACCTTTCCTCCGCCATTTTCTGTACATTTTTTAATTGCTTTTCTAAAAGCTAATGTATTATCTGTTTTACCATCTGATATTGCTCCAAAATCTAAAATATTATATGTGTTTTCAGAAAAAACAGGTTTTTTTACGTTCTTAATAATTTCTGACATTTTCTTCCAAACGTCATTTGAGTTTTCTGAAACTTTTTCTTTTTTAGTACTACATGAAGTTAAAGAAATGCATATTAAAAAAGTTAAAAATGGTACTATTCTTATTTGATTAAAAAACATTATTTAAATTGAAATTTAGAATGGTTTGTAAAAATGTAATCGATTACAAATATATATATTGTGTAATCAAAAAACAATATTTTTTATTACTATTTTACTTTAGGCTAGTATAAATCCAATAACTATACAATAAAACCTACAAGCTAATAATAACAAAAAGTATTCTTTTTAATATTAAGTAGAAATTTAAATATTAAAAAAATTACACAAACTTAAATCTACAACAACTTGTATCAATAATATTAATTGTAGTAAAATCATATTTCAATAAATTAATACCTTATTTTTATCTTAATTGATAATTTTGCTATTAAATAATTTTTGAAAACAAAAAATTATATATATATTTGTGTAATCGATTACAATTTAAGATAAATTTAACGACTGAAATTAATAACTGAATTAACAAATTAATCAAACTATTTATGGGAAATTACGCAAAAAGTTGTTTACTCCTAAAACCGCAAAAAGTTTTTTTCTCCTTCGAAAGAAACATTAAAAATTACTTTATTGTCTTTATACTTGTATTATCAGGTAGCATGTTTTCACAAAGCATCAAAGTTTCTGGAACAGTTACAGACAGCGTAGAAGGAAGTGTTTTACCTGGAGTTTCAATAATTATTAAAGGAACATCTAAAGGTACTCAAACTGATTTCGATGGAAAGTTTAATATTTCTGTTGAAAAACAAGAAGACATTTTAATTTTTTCTTACTTAGGTTACAAACTAAAAGAAGTTAAAGTAAACGGAAAAAACATAGTAAACGTTTCACTTCTGCCAGACCTAGAACAGTTAGATGAAATTGTTGTAATTGGTTATGGGACTTCTAAAAAATCTGATTTAACAGGTTCTGTAGTTAACATTTCTGGAGCTGACTTAGTTAAACAACCAATATCTAATGTAGGTGAAGCTTTAAGTGGTCGTTTGGCAGGGGTTCAAATTGTATCTTCAGAAGGTTCTCCAGATTCTGACATAAATATTAGAGTTCGTGGTGGAGGATCTCTTACTCAAGATAGTTCTCCGTTAGTTATTGTAGATGGGTTTCCTGTAAATACTATTAGTGATGTGTCTTCTTCAGACATTGAAAATATTACTGTATTAAAAGATGCTTCTTCTACTGCAATTTATGGTTCTAGAGGTGCTAATGGTGTTATAATTATTACCACCAAAAGTGGAAAAGATGGTAAAATAAGTGCAAATTTTAATATGTTTTACGGAGTTAGTAGCATTGCTAAAACGGTAGATGTTTTAGAGGCTGATGATTTTGTAAAATGGCAATATGAATATGCACTACTTAGAGATAGACTAGAAAGCTATGAACAATACTTTGGTCAATGGCAAGACTTTGATCAATATAAAGGACAACCAAGTACTAATTGGCAACAACAAGTCTATGGTAGAATGGGTAATGTTGAAAGTCGAGATTTATCCGTTCGAGGAGGTTCAGAAAGATTTAAATTTAACCTTAACTATGCTTTATATGATGCTAAAGCAATTATGCTAGGCTCTAATTATAAAAGAAATAACTTATCTGCATCTATTAAAAGTAAGGCTAGCGATAAAGTAGACCTTTCTTTTACGCTACGTTATTCTGATACAGAAGTTAATGGTGGTGGTGCTAATGAACAAAATGAAGTTTCTTCTAGAGATTCACGTTTAAAGCATGTTGTTGGGTATTCTCCAATTCCATTACCAGGATTAACAACAGATGATACTGATGAAGCTCTTTCTAGTTATTTAGTAAATCCATTTGTTGCTATTGAAGATGCACAGCGTCAAAAAACAAGAAAAAACTTTAATATGGTAGGAAGTTTTTCTTGGAAAATTTTAGAAGATTTAAAATATAAAATGGATTTAGGGTTAGATAATAGAACAGATCTAGATTCTCGTTTCTATGGGCGCTCTTCATATTATGCAAATAACAGACCATCTGCAGATAATCAAGGTTTACCAGCAACTTTATCTAGAGATAGAGATGAAGTTCGTTTTAGAAATGCAAATACTTTAAATTATAATTTTAAAAATATAATTAATAGCGATGATCATGAACTTAAATTACTTTTAGGAGAAGAAATGATTGTTACTAAAACAAATACTTTAACTACAGAAATTCATGGTTATCCTAAATTCTTTGATTTTGAAACTGCAAAAATACTTTCTTCTCAAGGAACACCACAAACTGTAAATAACTTTTATAGTCCAGATAACAAACTACTTTCTTTCTTTGGTCGTGTAAATTATGATTACAAAAACAGGTATTTATTTACTGCTACTTTTAGAGCAGATGGATCTAGTAAATTTTTAGGTGATAATGTTTGGGGTTATTTTCCTTCTGCTGCATTAGCCTGGAAAATTTCAGAAGAAAAATTTTTAGAAGATATAGAATGGATTGATTTATTAAAGGTAAGATTTAGTTATGGTGAAGCTGGGAATAACAATATTCCAGTAGGTCAAACAGTTAGAGTATTTCAATCTAACACTACTACTTACTTAAATGATATTACTAATTACTGGGCTGCACCTTCTACTATGGTAAATCCAGGTTTAAAATGGGAAACTACTGTTACTCAAAATATTGGTGTAGATTTTAATTTATTTAATGGAAAAGTAACAGGTAGCGTTGAAGCTTATAAAAACCTTACTCAAGATTTATTATTTAGATCTCGTGTTAATGAATCTTCAGGATATGCCTCACAATTTAAAAATTTAGGAGAGATTCAAAATAAAGGTATAGAGGGTTCTATAAACTATTCTATTTTAGACGAAGAAAACTATGGACTAAGCCTTGCTGTAAATGCCAGTTCTAACGAGAATACTATTAATTCTTTAGGAGGGGGTGATTTAAGCCAGAACACAAACTGGGCTTCTTCTCAAATTGGAGATGATTATGTAGTACGTGAAGGAGAATCTTTAGGAAGTATGTTCGGTTTTAGAAATGATGGAAGATATGAAGTATCAGATTTTGATTATGATGTTACTACTAATAGTTATACTTTAAAATCTGGTGTAGTAGAAAATCAATGGCTAGACAATGTAGGTCCAGGAACCATGAAATTAAAAGATATTACTGGAGATGGAATTGTTGATGTAAATGACCAAGAAATTATTGGAGATGCAAACCCAGATGTAACTGGTGGTATTGTTTTAAATGCACATGCATATGGTTTTGATTTTTCTGCAGCATTTAATTTTAGCATTGGAAATGATATTTATAATGCAGACAAAATAGAATTTACTACTTCTAATGATAATGGACAATATAGAAACTTAAGTGGTATTATGGCAGTTGGTAATAGATGGACAAATTTAGATCCTGCTAGTGGTTTACTTGTTACAGACCCTGCACAATTAGAAGCTCTAAATTCAAATACTACTATGTGGTCTCCATATATGTCTAGATATGTATTTAGTGATTGGGCTGTAGAAGATGGATCTTTTTTAAGGTTAAATACAGTTACTTTAGGATATACGCTACCAGGAGATGTTATTAAACATATTGGCGTGTCTAATTTAAGGTTTTACATAACGGCTAATAATTTATTTGTTCTTACTAATTACTCTGGTTCAGATCCAGAAGTATCAACAAGAAGAAATACTCCTTTAACACCTGCTGTAGATAACTCTGCCTACCCTAGAAGCAGACAGTTTGTTTTTGGTTTAAACCTAAATTTTTAACAACATAATCTTTAGAAAATGAAAAATATAAAATCAATAATAATATTAGCAGTACTAATAATGGGTGTTTTCAGTTCTTGTAAAGAATTTGAAGACGATTTTTTAGAAGCACCTGCAAAATCGACTCTTGATGAAGCTCTAATTTTTTCAAAAGCTGGATTAGCTAGAGGAGCAATAGATGGTATTTTAGAACCAATAGGACAAACTAACTCATATAGAGGTAGACATATTCCTTTTTATGGTTTTAATACAGACACAGAGTGGAATTATAATTCATCGTCTGTAGGAAATGCTACTGGAGACTTAATGATATATGATGCAAAATCCAATAATACTCAAATGAACAGAACTAATAGTTCTTGGGCAATGATTTATAGAGGTATTGAAAGAGCAAATATATGTATCAATGGAATACGAACTTATGGAAACCCTGAACCTGGGAATGAAATGGGACAATTATTAGGTGAAGCATTAACGCTTAGAGCTATGTATTATAGTGACTTAGTTAAAACTTGGGGAGATGTTCCTGCTATTTTTGTGCCTGTTTCATCTGAAACTGATTATTCTAAATCTAGTAGAAATGTTGTTTACAAACAAATAATTGCAGACTTAGGCGAAGCTTCTGACTTAGTTGCATGGCCAAATGAAACATCTGCTACAACTTCTGTAGAAAAAGTGAACAAAGCCTTTGTAAAAGGTTTAAGAGCAAGAATTGCATTAGCAGCTAGTGGTTTTCAACAATTTCCTAATGAAGGTGTTCGTAGAAGTAATGATCCTGAGTTATCTGTAGCTAAAATGTATAAAATAGCTTTAGATGAGTGTCGTTCAATTATTGGAAGTGGTACTGCTCAATTAGAACCTAATTTTGAAACTGTATGGAGAAAATTAAATGAAGAAAATATAAGTGCAGGTGGTGAGTCTTTATGGGAAATGCCGTTTTCTGATGGTCGTGGTCGTGTAAATTTCTCTTTTGCTATTCGTCATAGAAGTGTAGATCAACATACAGGTCAGGCAAGAGGTGGTATTGCAGGTCCTTTACCAACTGTTTTTTATGATTATGATGAAGCTGATATAAGAAGAGATATTACATGTGTTCCTTATCAATGGGGAACTGCAGTAAATGGTTTATCTAAACAAGAATTGGTTGGATTAGATATCTGGTATTTTGGAAAATATAGATATGAGTGGATGACTCGTTATGTAACTTCTTCTAATGACGATGGTATAAATAAAATGTATATGCGTTATGCAGAAATTCTTTTAATGGCTGCAGAAGCTGCTAATGAATTAGAAGGAGCATCTGCTGCTGCACCGTATTTAAAACAAATTAGAAGAAGAGCATTTGATGCTGCAGATCATGCTACAAAAGTAGATGCATATGTAAATAGTTTAACTTCTAAAGAAGATATGTTTAATGCAATTGTACAAGAGCATAAATATGAATTTACTGGAGAAATGGAACGTAAACAAGCATTAATTCGTTGGAATAAACTTGGTTCTAACTTAACATCAGCTAAACAAAAAATGGCAGATTTAAAAAATAGAACTGGAGAATATGCAGATGTTCCTACAACATTGTACTATAAATATGAAGCAGATAATGAGACCCTAGAAATTTATGGTTTAAATAGAGGTGAAACCACTAATCCTGGAGCAGAATATTCTGCAAAAGACTGGACAGTAATTGAAGATGACGTGATAAACTCACTTTTTAAAGAAGGTGTAAATCCAGATGATAGACAATTTTGGCCTATTTGGCAAGTATTTATAGATAGTAGTAATGGTATACTAGTAAACGATTACGGATATTAAGAACAATCAATAAGAGCTTATTATGAAGATAAAAAATTTAATTAAAGTGCTTTTTACAGTACTGTTAACGATTAGTATTACTGGTTGTGATATTACAAATTATGATGAAGAAATTATAGAAACCCTTTCTGTAAGTAGAGAATTTTCACCTATAGAATTAACCGCAAGAGTTAGAAATCAAACCACAGTAGAGTTAAATTGGACGATACGTGATGAAGTTAATAACTATGTGGTAGAATTTAGTGCAGATGACCCAACTTTTACAACAATTTTTAAGACAGTTGAGGTTACTTCAGACCAATTACCTGTTCAAATTAAATTAGAAGGTTTAACTGTTTACTCAATTAGAGTAAAAGCAAAAAGTGATATTGGTTTAGAAGATTCTAAGTGGGCAGTTGTAAGTGCAACTACTTTAAGTGAACAATTGATGTTACCCTCAATAAATGGAGATGTATCATATAATGAAGCAACTTTTAGATGGGAAGCAGGAATTAATGTAACACAAATAGTTTTACAACCAGGAGACGTTACTCACACTATTACTGATCAAGAAAAAACGAACGGTATGGCTACTGTTACTGGCTTAAACAGTTTATCAAATTATGAAGTTACGTTATTAAATAACGATAAACCAAGAGGATTTTCTTCAATTAAAACAGAGGTAGATCCAGCAACTGGTACTTTAGTAAAATCAAGTGACGATTTACTTTCAATGATATTAAATGCAAATTTTGGAGATACTCTAATTATAGAACCTGGAGATTACACAAATCAAGTAGGTACAGCAAACTTAGAAAAATCTATTGTTATTAGAGGATTATTAAGTTATGATAAACCTAAAGTGAACATTAATTTTCAATTAAATGATGGAGCTGCTGATGTTAGTTTAATTAATATAGAATTCGATGGAAAAGCTATTGTACAAGATTTAGTAAGATATACTGGTGCTGGTAATTACAATTCTTTATTAGTTAGCGATTGTATTGTACATGATTATGATAGATCATTTATTGCTGGTAATACAACAGATGCTATTGTACAAAATGTTACTGTTGAAAATTGTATAGTTACAAACGTAGTTACAAATGGAGGAGATTTTCTTGATTTTAGAAAATCTGATGTCTTAAACTTACATATAAATACAAGTACTTTTAATAACTGTGCTCCAGCTCGTGATTTTATTAGAATTGATGATGAAGGTACATTAGCATCACAAGATCCAGCAAACATAAGTAATGTTACTATTAACAGCTGTACCATATATGCTTGCTCTAACAAAAACAGTAAAAGATTACTTTATGTTAGATTTGAAGATAATGAAATTGAAGTACACAACACTTTAATTACAGATACAGATGTAGAAGGTTTCTCAGATCAATCTAGAACAGATGAAGATATAATTTTTAGCAATAATAATTACTTTAATGCTCCAACACTATTTGACTCTTCAGTACCAAGATATGATGCATCTGGAACTCATACAGAATTAGACCCTGGTTTTGTAGATCCTTTTACAGGAGATTTTACAATTACAAATCAAACTTTAAAAGACAATATAGTTGGAGATCCAAGATGGATCAATTAAATTGAATTAATCTCCCCCAAAAAATTAAAAGAGGTATTCAAAACAATGTTTACCTCTTTTTTAATACTAAAATATAAGAAATGACTAAAAGGATATTCGTTTTTTTAATGATATTTTTTCTAACTTATACTGCTAATTTTGGGCAACAACTTGCTTTTCCTTCAGCAGAAGGTTTTGGTAAATATGCAACTGGTGGTAGAAGTGGTGTTATTTATAAAGTAACAAACCTTAATGATGATGGTGAAGGAAGTTTTAGAAAAGGAATAAAAAAGAAAGGAGCAAGAACTATTGTTTTTGCAGTTTCAGGAACCATTGAACTTAAGTCTAAATTAGATATTAACAAAGGAAAAGGTGATGTAACTATTCTAGGACAAACAGCTCCTGGAAAAGGAATTACTATTAAAGGATATCCATTTACAATAAAAGCAAACAATGTAATTATTCGTTATTTAAGATTTAGAATGGGTGACGTTAACAAATTTCAAGGTGATGCTTTAGGTTGTGCAAAAACAGAAAATGTTATTATAGACCATTGTTCTATAAGTTGGGGTACAGATGAAAATGCTTCTTTTTACAATAATAAAAATTTTACCTTACAATGGTGTATTATTTCTGAAGCTTTAAACAAATCTGTACACAAAAAAGGTGACCATGGTTATGGTGGAATTTGGGGTGGAGTAAATGCTTCTTTTCATCATAATTTATTAGTAAGTAACAACAGCAGAAATCCAAGATTTTCAGGATCAAAAACCACAAAAAACGCTGAAAATGAATTTGTAGATTTTAGAAATAATGTAATTTACAATTGGGGAGCAAATAATATATACGGTGGTGAAAATGGCACTTACAATTTAGTAAACAACTATTTTAAATCTGGACCAGCAACCACTTCATCTAAATTAGACAGAATAGTAAGTCCTTCTAAACCTTATGGAAAATTTTTTGTTGATGGTAATTTTGTATATGGCTTTACCGAAATCTCAAAAAACAATTGGAATGGTGGTGTACAATGTGATAATTTAATTGACACAAAATTATCTAACGAAATAAATATCTCAAATAACATCAAAACAAGTTCTGCTTTAATTGCTTTTAATCAAGTTTTAAAATCTGCAGGGGCAAGTATTAAAAGAGATAAAGTGGATATTAGAATTGTTAAAAACACACAAAAAGGAAAAGTAGATTTTAAATATGGTATTATAGATTCGCAAGAAGATGTTGGAGGTTGGCCACTAATAAAATCTAAAATAGAGAAAAAAGATTCTGATAATGATGGAATGCCAGATTGCTGGGAGAAAAAAAATAAATTAAACCCCAATAAAAATGATGCTACTTTAAAAACATTAAATAAAAACTACAGCAATATTGAAGTTTATGCTAATTCTTTAGCTAATTAAAATGAAGTAGTTATTAATATATTTTATTAAAAACCCCTAAAATGATAAATCATTTTAGGGGTTTTTAATTTTTTAATTATTCTTTTTCAAAAGCTCCAATATCTGGTGCTGATCCTTTAAAAGATAATCCAACATCTACACCTGCATCAATTAAATCACTTCCAGAAACTAAATTTAAAAAATCTATAGTTGGCAAGTTTCCTTCTGAATCTCTAGAACTAGCCAATAAATTAATATCTACACTACTAAAATCACTAGCATTTGTTGTAATACCATTCTGCCAACCATTATTAGTGATGTCTAAAGTTGTTGCCTTATAACTATCACTATTATCTCCAGAAAAACTGGCTGTATTTTTAATGGTAAGAGAGCTTGCAATATTAGAGCTGCCAAAATTAATATTTCTCCCATTTTTATAAGAAATACAATTATAGATCTCAACATCTCCCCTATTGCTATTATGATCAAAACCATCGTAAATATTACCTGCTGCAATACAGTTTTTATAAATGGCATTGTGTTTTAATTGCTTATCATCACTACCACCAGTTTTAAAACCATTTCCATCTCCAGCACCTTTAGAGCCATCTTTTAAATAACCATTGTTAAATGCCCAACAGTTTTCATAAGTTGTAGTAATATTATCATTTCCTCTCATGTAACCATCCCAACCATCATCAAGATTGTTCCATGCTCTACAACCTTTAAACTTATTTCCTGTTCCTGCATCTAATTTACATGCAAAACCATCTGCGTTTTCTAGAGAAGAATCTGCATTATAAAAAGAATCGCAATTTAAGATTGTATTGTTACTTCCTCCATTTCCTATCTGTAAACCAGTATCTTTATTTTCACTAAAAGAGCAATGTTCTATTAAATTGTTATTTCCTTTAATATACATCCCATTATCACCAGCAGCGTATACATCAATACCCTTAATATACCAATAATCTCCTTCTAAAGAAATTCCTCTGTTCGAAGAATTTTCAGACATAGAAGAAAAATCTAATTTTGGTCTTGTAGTATTATCTGGGTGAGGAAGTAAATTAATTAAGTTTGAAGAAGTTCCATCTTTTGTAATTCTTATTGTAGAAGTAAAAGTATAACTTCCACTTTTTATATAAATATTTTCACCTGCACTTACACTGTTAATAGCATTTAAAAGTTCTTGTGAAGTATTAACTACAGCTCCATTTACGTTTGAGTTTATACCCGAAATGTCTATTTGTATTTCTCCAGATATTCCACTTCCATCAATTGAACTTGCAGTTATTGTTATTGTTCCGTTTGCTTTTGGAGATAATAATCCATCACTAGAAATTTCTGCAATAGAAGTATCAGATACAGACCAATTAACTGTTTTATTAGATGCATTATTTGGCAAAATTGTTGCGGATAATTGCTGTGAACCTCCATCTGTTATATTACTTGCATTAATAGTGATACTTTCCACTAAAATATTTGCAGAAATAACACCAGAAATAACAAAGCTTTTTTCACTTTTTACTCCAGAACCATCTTTTGCTCTCACCACTATTTTAACTTCTCCATTAGAAACAGCTGTTAGCAATCCTGCTTGAGATATTGTTGCAATAGATGTTTTATCTATGCTCCATGAAACTTCTTTATTAACAGCATTATTTGGAGTTATAACTGCTCTTAATTGACTGGTTCCTCCATCTGTAATGTTATTCCCTTCAATAGAGATTGATTTTATTAATTCTCCATCTAGAATATCATCTGTTGAATCACTACCACAAGCAGTGATTAAAACTGAGCAAATTATAAATGCAAAAAATTTAGTTAAGTTATTCATTGATAAAATCATTATAGTATAAAATCTATGTGTTTTTTTTTAAGTCAAAAAAAGGATATGATTGTAGCATATCCTTTCTAAATTATTAAAGCTTTTTATAATTATTCAGTTATTAATTTTAAAGACTTAATTCCTTTATCAGTTTTTATTTTAGCTAACCATAAACCTGTTTTCATTGTGAAATCTGTATCTTTATTTGTGTTTACTTTTTTAACCAAAGCACCAGTAATACTGTAAATACTAATTTCTGTGTTTTTTTCTACATTAGAAACATAAATTCTATTTCCAATAGATTTAACTGTGGTATTAATAGCTCCTTGAAATTCATTTACATCTAAAACATCTGCACCAGTACCTGTCACTTCAATTTTATAAAGATTAAAAGAATTAGAATCATAAATATAAATATTTCCTCCAGTTCCTGTGTATTCTGCTGTCATAGTTTCTGGGTCTGTATTATCTACAATAGCATCAAAAGAATTCAAAAGAGTGGTGTTGTCTGAAATATAAAGAGTACGATTTGCACTACTACTACCAGATCTAAACCATACTTTTACTGTAACTGGTCCAGAAACAGGAAAATATAAATAACTTTGAGTTGGATTAAGTCCATTTTCATCTGGAGATGAACCTCCATTAAATTTAAAACGATTTATTGCTTTATATTCATCAGCAGTTCCAGCATCCCAAGTTTTACCTCCAGAATTTTCAATTTGACCAAATTTATCACCAGAGCTATCTCCTACTAAAAATAAATTATCTTTTTCTATGGTTGTAGCTTCTGCTGCATTAAAAGCAACTACTGGCCACATAGCAATTTGTTCAGAACTTGTATATTCTGCATCTCCACCAAAATCCCAAACTTTAGTTTGAGCATTTGTTGTAGCAATACTTGCTACTAATAATAAAGTTAATAAAAGTAATTTTTGTTTCATTTTAAAAAATTTTAGTTAATGTTAATTAATGTAATCGATTGCCTAAATTAAGAAAAATATTTAATGTAATCGATTATTTTTATAAAAAATAACAAGAAAAGAGCTTTATTGTCCTTTCCTTGTTATTAAAGTCCTTTTTAATGAGCTAAAAGTTTAGTTATATTTCTTCCATCTTTATTTTCTACAGCAATTATCCAAAGACCATTTTTAAAACTGAAATTGGTATCAACTTTAGTTTCTATAGACTTAATTAATCCTCCATTAATACTGTAAATGTTAATTCTTGTGCTTGAATTTACATTTGATATGAAAATTCTTTTATTATAAGCTTTAACATGTACATTGTTTTCTTTTAAGTCAAAAGAACCAACCTTTAATGTATTTAACTCTGTTATTGGATCCCAGTCATCAGTACCTTTTGTAAAATTGAAAGTTGTTATAGCAGTTCCGTCTGTTAATGTTGGTGTTGCTAAAACAGTACACCAAGAAGCTCTAGTACCAGAGTTATCAACTCCTGTTGCGTTCTCTGTTGTTCCATATTCATACATACTTGCAGACTCTCCTCCTAAAGTATTTGTCCAACCAATTGGTGAAATTAAAGATTGGCCTTCATTTCCAGGAAAAGATGATTCATCTATTGTTGTATTATAAAATACCACTTCACTAGTTGTTGCCAACCAAGGACGACCAAAATAACCAGGTTTAGAACTATTTACAGAAGCAGTCTCAACACCAGGAATTGTAGATTTAACAGTACATTCATACATTAAAAAACCTCTACCGGTAGATTGTTGTGCTGCAGTAATGTATGCAGCATCACTAGAAACATCACTTGTGTTTAAAACAAAATCAGTTTTATAAAATACAGCTGTCATACCTCCAAATATATAATCCACTGCACCCATCATTGCTCCTTTGTAAATAACTACTCTAGAACCTGAACCACCATAAAAAGAATCTTGACGACCAACAATTCTACAGTTATTTAAAATTACTTTATCTGTATTATTAGCAATACCAATTGCAGCAGCTCTTTCTACAAAACCTCTGTCTTGTACAGTTGTACTGCCTAATGTGGTTGGTCTTGTTCCTTTATTACCACTTCCTAAAACCACAACATCTTCAGATTCTTTTTTAGATATATATTGATTAAATGAATTCTCAATAATTAAATTATCGGCTACAAAACCTTCACTATACACAACCATAGTTGCATTCCAATAAGAACCATTTGTAGAACCAGAAACGTTATTATAAGGTTGAGATCCATTTGCTTTATTTACTGCTAAAACATCTTCGTTCCATTTATTATCTGTTCCTTGACTATAATAATGATATCCATAACCATAATAAGATGTAATTCTTACGGCTTCAGCATCAATATCTACTCCTTTATTTGCAAGTGCAATACTAGGGTTTGAAGAAGCATTTTTTAAAGTAACATTTTTACTCTTAATAACTATCATTTCTTCATAATTACCTGGATCTATC
>CBDUHF010000039.1:0-26512 GCA_965367085.1 uncultured Polaribacter sp. | reverse complement strand
AGTAGCAGTAAAAGAAATAAAAAAATGAGTTTTAGAGATTTATTAGCATTTAAAAAATCATTTTCTTTAGCAATGAAGATTTTTGAAGTTTCAAAATCTTTTCCTAAAGAAGAAAAGTATGCATTAACTGATCAAATAAGAAGATCTTCTAGAAGTGTTTCTGCTATTATTTCTGAGGCTTACAGAAAAAGACAATATCCAAAACATTTTGCTAGTAAATTAAGCGATTCTGATGCAGAAAATTCTGAAACCTTAACTTGGTTACTATTTGCATTAAAATGTGATTATTTAGATAAAAATACATTTGAAAACTTATCTGCCGAAAATTTAGAAGCTGGTAAGCTCATAAATTATATGATTAATAACCCAAGTAAATTTGGAGCTAATTAGCTGCAAACTGAAACTGAAAACTGAAAACTATTTTGTCAGGAATCTATATCCATATTCCATTTTGTAAACAAGCATGTTTTTATTGCGATTTTCATTTTTCTACTTCGTTGAAGAAAAAACAGGAAATGATTGCTGCTTTAATTCGTGAAATCGAAATCAGAAAAGACGAAAGCCAAAATGAAATTATAGAAACTATTTATTTTGGAGGTGGAACACCAAGTGTTTTATCAGTCGAAGAAATTCAAATGCTGGTTACTGCAGTTTATGAGCATCACTCAGTAGTTGAGAATCCAGAAATTACACTAGAAGCAAATCCTGATGATTTATCAGAAGAAAAAATAATAGCATTTTCTAAAAGCCCGATTAACAGATTAAGCATTGGTGTACAATCTTTTTTTGAAAAGGATTTAAAATTGATGAACAGAGCGCATTCTTCATCAGAAGCTAAAGATTCATTATCTGTGGCGATTCGCCACTTTGATAATATTTCTGTGGATTTAATTTACGGAATTCCAGATTTGTCAAATGAAGAATGGAAAGAAAATATTGAAATGGCATTGAGTTTTGGAGTTCCACATATTTCTAGTTATGCATTAACAGTAGAACCAAAGACAGCGTTGTCTTCCCTGATTAAAAAAGGAAAAATTAAAAATGTTGATGATGAATTAGCAGAAGAGCAATTTCATATCTTAACAGAAGTATTAGATAAGCATGATTTTGTGCATTACGAACTTTCTAATTTCGGAAAAGAAAATTATTTTAGTAAAAATAACACAGCATATTGGTTGGGTAAAAAATATATAGGAATTGGTCCTTCTGCACATTCTTTTGATGGTAAAACACGAAGTTGGAATGTAAGAAACAATACTAAGTATATCAAATTCATTCAAGAAAACACACTACCTATAGAACGAGAAACGTTGACAAAAACGGATGGTTATAATGAATATATTATGACGGGTTTAAGAACTATTTGGGGAGTTTCTATTGAAAAAATAGAACGAGATTTTGGAACAAATTTTGTGAAATATTTAGAAAATCAATCTAAAAAATATATAGAACAAGATTTGTTGTATATTGAAAATAAAATTTTAAAAACTACTCAAAAAGGTAAGTTTTTATCAGATGGAATCGCATCAGATTTATTTATGCTGAACTAGTTTTAGTAGCTGTTTGTCTGTTTTCTAAATATATATTTTATTTTCAAAATATAATTGGCTTTGTGGCTTAAGAAATTGGCATAAAGTTTGAAAACGGAATTAGATAAAATCTCATAATCCTAATTTAAAAAACTTATATTTGAAATTATAGTTAAAATTAAAAGATACTGAAACAAGTTCAGCATAAAGATGAAAGCAATTGTAGAATATAATTCAAGAAAAATAGAAGTAAATATATCTAATCCTATAGATATTTCTATCCCAATAGATGTCACTAAAAAGAATATAAATGCGTGGGGAATAGACGCTCCAAAAATAGCGCCAGAAACTTACGACGATTATGAAGTAAGTGTTGCCAATGGAGCCGTTGTAAATTTTAATAGCATAAAATTTAATCCACATTCTCATATTACGCATACAGAATGTGTTGGACATATTACAAAAGAAGTACATTCTGTAAATCAAAATTTAAAATATTTTATTTTTCTAGCTGAGGTGGTTACAGTGGTCCCTGAGAGCAATGGTGAAGATTTTTATATATCAGAAAAACAATTAAAAACTGCTTTACAGAACAAGAAAAGAGATGCAATTGTAATAAGAACCTTACCTAATTTATCAGATAAAAAATCAGCTCATTATTTTAATACAAATCCACCTTATTTATTAGAAGAAGCTGCGATTTATTTAAGAGAAAAAGGAATAAAACATTTGTTAATTGACATGCCTTCAGTAGATAAGGAAAAAGATGGTGGAGAACTTTTGGCGCATAATGCTTTTTGGAATACTGCAGGTAAATTAAGAATGAATGCTACCATTACAGAGTTTATTTTTGTGCCAAATCATGTAGAAGATGGTGAGTATTTATTGAATTTAATGATTGCGCCTTTTGAAAATGACGCAACACCAAGTAAACCCGTTTTATATAAAATTATAAAGTAAATTGATGATGAAAATCTTCAATAAAAAAAGAATTTTTTACGGAATCATAATTATTCTTCTAGTTTTGATTTACAATGGTTCTTATGCAGATATTTCTGTTGAAGAATTAAAAGACACGTATGCAAATACGTCTTCTAAATTTATTGAAATTGATGGAATGAATGTTCATTATAGAGATGAAGGAAAAGGATTTCCAATTGTTTTAATTCATGGTACTGCTTCTTCTTTACACACTTGGAATGATTGGACAAATAATCTCAAAAAAGAGTATAGAGTCATTAGAATGGATTTGCCTGCTTTTGGGTTAACAGGCCCTAATAAAAGTAGAGAATATTCAATTAAAGCGTATACAGGTTTTTTAAAGAAATTTCTTGCAAAACTGAAGCTAGAAAAATTCTATTTAGCAGGAAATTCTTTAGGAGGAAATATTGCATGGAACTATACAGCAGAAAACCCTAAGCAAATTGAAAAATTAATATTAGTAGATGCAAGTGGTTTGCCAACGAATAAACCACAACCAGCTATCTTTAAAATGGCAAAAACACCCGTTTTAAATTCGCTATTTTTATATATAACTCCAAAGATGTTTATCAAAAAAAACATGGAAGAAGTATATGCAGATAATGCTAAAATTACAGACGATTTAATTACACGTTATCATAAAATGGCATTAAGGGTTGGCAATAGACAGGCTTTTATAGATAGAGCTAAAGTGGATTTTAAATTAGGAGCAAAAACAAATTTAGAGAAGTTAAAAAGCATACAAATACCAACACTTTTAATTTGGGGAGCAAAAGATACCTGGATTCCTTTAGACAATGGAAAAAGAATGCATGCTATTTTACCAAACTCTAGATTAGTGGTTTTAGAGAATTCTGGACACGTTCCTATGGAAGAAAACCCAGTAGAGAGTTTGCAGCTTTTAAATAATTTTTTAAACAATCATACATATTAACTTTATAGAATGGAATTACTTTTTTTAGGATTGATAATTGGGCTTGGTATTTCTTTTTTTGCAGCTAAGAAATTTATTTATTCTGGTAAAAAAAATATCGCAGAAAAACAATCTGTTTTATTACTAGAAAAAATTAAAAGCGTTTGCAAATTAGTAACAGTAGAAGGTGAGTTTGCAGAAATTTATCATCATGAAAATACCAAAGAAAATTTCTTAGGATTGTTCTCTAGCAAGAAAAAAGCATTGATTTTAATTAATGCAAAAACTCACATTGGATTCGATTTTAGGAAAATAAAAATGACTTCTGATGTAGCTGAAAAGAAAGTTTTTTTAACTGAATTTCCTCAGCCAGAAGTTATTTCTTTAGAAACAGATTTAAAATATTATGATATTCAAAATGGCTTGTTAAATAAATTTGATTCGGCAGATTTAACAGAATTAAATAAAGAAGCTAAAGAACATGTTTTAAAAAAAATACCTGCTAGTAATTTATTAAAAACAGCAAATAAAGAAGCTTTACAAGCAATTTTATTAATGCAAAGTTTAGCAGAAACAATTGGTTGGAAAGTAGATACTTCTGCATTAGAAATTCCTGACACAGAAAAGAAGTTGTTGGATTAAATTGATTTTAAAACCATTTCTTACGTTTAAAATACCAAACAGAAATAATGGTAATAATTACCATAACTCCTAAGAGTATAAAATAGCTATACTTAAATTTTAATTCGGGAATATTTTCGAAATTCATTCCGTAAATTCCTGCTAAAAAAGTTAATGGAATAAACACTACAGACAAAATTGTAAGCGTTTTCATAACTTCATTTAAACGATGTCCTTGAATACTGAAAATTAAATTTATTTTGCTTTCTAACTCTTGCAATTCAAAATCGATATTAGAAATTAAGTTATTCGTTTGTTCTTTTAATTCGCTAAAATACTTGGTGTCTAAGTCTTTGATTTCTGTTTTTTCTAGCTTAATAATTACATCTTTTAAACTAATTGTAGCTTTTTTAAAGTTGAATAATTCTTGCTTTCTTTTTTCAACCAAAGATGTAAATTCTGGAGTTGGTTTTATATTGCCAGAACTTAGTCTGTCTGAACTTAATTCAGCATTTTCTTGATATGTGTCTTGGTAATTATCAATAATAGATTCAAGAATTAAAAACAATAAATAATCGGCACTTTTCTTTCTAACAATACCTTTATTACCTTCTAAACGTTCACGAATCCAACCAAAATAATCTCCAGATTTTTCTTGAATAGACCACAGAAAATCAGAAGTAACTATAAAAATCATTTGTTCAGAATCAAAAGTTTGATTTTCAGTTTTTAATACACGTATGGTTATAAACAACAAATCTTCTAATAAAATTACTTTGTTCGGATGGTCTTCATCCATCAATAATTTAATTAAAAAATCATCTAAATTATTATTATTTACAATTGTTTTAAACTCATCTTTAAAATTAATTCCATAAGTGTTTAACCATTTAATTAAACCATTTTTCTTTGTCAATTCAATCTCTGAAATTGTAGAAAAATTGGTCTTTTCATAATTTTTATCAGAATAACTTATAATAGTTGTGTTGTCTAAAAATTGATTTTTCATTTTGAAAAAATTTGTAAATTTGATAGATAAAGATACTTTTTATATTGATAATAAAAATAATTTTTATCACTTAAAGAATAACAACCAATGCACATAGAACAATTAAGAGATTTTTGTATGGCCAAAAAAGGAGTTACCGAACATTTTCCTTTTGATGATGTAACCCTTGTGTTTAAAGTGATGAACAAAATGTTTGCACTTACAGGATTACATAATTGGGAAAAAGGTGAGCAGAAAATCAATTTAAAGTGTGATCCTGATTGGTCTGAAGAATTACGTGGAGAATATGAAGGAATTTATCCTGGTTGGCACATGAACAAAAGACTTTGGAATACTGTTACTATTAATTCTAGTGATGTTTCTGACGATTTAGTTAGAGAGTTGATTACGCATTCTTACGATATGGTTGTAAAAGGATTAACAAAAAAACTACAAAAAGAATTAGCAAATTTGTAGCATGAAGAAACAAGAACTTAGAGAAATTTATAAGCAAAAGCGTAAAGATTTAACTGAAGAACAGATAGGAAAATTGCAAAAGAATATCTATGAACAAATTTATGATTTAGATATTTCTGAAGTAAAAACCATACATTTATTCCTTTCCTTAAGAAAGTTTAAAGAAATAGATACACAACCAATTATTAATTTTTTTAGAAGTAAGAATAAGAACATTGTTGTAAGTACCTGTAACTTTAAAGATAATACCCTTTCTCATTTTTATTTAAAACAAAACACGGTTTTGGAACTGAATAAATTTGGTGTACCAGAACCAGTAAATGCTATACAAGTTTCAGAAAGTGAACTTGATATTGTTTTTGTTCCTTTATTAATATCTGATAAAAAAAACTTTAGAGTAGGTTATGGAAAAGGATTTTACGATCGCTTTTTAACAAACTGCAGAAAAGATGCTAAAATGATTGGGTTAAACTTCTTTAAACCAATTGATTCTATTGAAGATGTTAATGAATTTGATGTTCCTTTACACCAAGTAATCTATCCTAAGTAAAATTTAAGAATCGTGTTTATTCTTTGTAAATTTGTTTTAGAAACAGAAAGCAATGATTGTACAAGGAAATATAGTTGATATACAGAACAAACGAATTTACAAAGGAGAAATTGAAATTGTAAACGGGAAAATAGCTTCTTTAAAAGAGGTAAATCACAACCAAGAAAATTACATTTTACCAGGTTTTGTAGATGCACATATTCATATAGAAAGTTCTATGTTGGTTCCGTCTGAATTTGCTAAAATTGCTGTAAAACATGGTACAGTTGCAACCGTTTCTGATCCGCATGAAATTGCGAATGTTTTAGGCGTAAAAGGTGTAGAATTCATGATTGAAAACGGAAAGAAAGTTCCGTTGAAATTCAATTTTGGTGCTCCAAGTTGTGTACCTGCAACTTCTTTTGAAAGTGCTGGAGCAATTATCGATGCTGAAGATATTAAATTGATGATGGAAAATCCTGATATCAAGTATTTAGCAGAAATGATGAATTATCCTGGTGTTTTATTTGATGATGCTGAGGTTTTAGCTAAAATTCAACATGCAAAAAATAACAACAAACCTATAGATGGTCATGCTCCAGGATTAAGAGGAGATGATGTTACCAAATATATTTCTGCAGGAATTTCTACAGATCATGAGTGTTTTTCTTATGATGAAGCTTTAGAAAAATTGCAAAAAGGAATGAAAGTAATTATTAGAGAAGGTTCTGCAGCAAAAAACTTTGAAGCTTTAATCAATTTATTACCAGATCATTTTGAAAATATGATGTTTTGTTCCGATGATAAACATCCAGATGATTTGTTATTAGGTCATATCAATCAATTGTGTGAAAGAGCAGTTGCCAAAGGAATTGATGTTTATAAAGTATTACAAGCTGCTTGTGTAAACCCTGTAAAACATTACAATTTAGATGTTGGTTTAATGCAAAAAGGAGACGATGCAGATTTTATTATAGTTGATAATTTAGAAAAATTCAATGTTTTAGAAACCTATATAAATGGCGAATTGGTTGCTAAAAACGGAAAGAGTTTTGTAAAACATGTAGGTTTTGAAGTGTTGAATAATTTTGATACAGATAAAAAGAACATATCAGATTTTAGATTTGATTCTAGCTCAGAAAAGATTAGAGTCATAGAAGCGTTAGATGGCGAATTAGTAACCAATCAAATTGAGGCAGATTCATTAATTGTTAATGGAAATTTAGTTTCTAATACAGCAACTGATGTTTTAAAAATGACAGTTGTAAATCGTTATCAAAACGATGAACCAGCAATTGCATTTATTAAAAATTTTGGATTAAATGAAGGCGCCATTGCAAGTTCTGTTGGTCACGATTCTCATAACATTATTGCAGTAGGAGTTTCTGATGAAGATATTTGTAGAGCCGTAAATTTAATTATAAAAAATAGAGGAGGAGTTTGTGCTGTAAATGCAACCGAAGAAAAAATAGTTTCCTTGCCAGTTGCAGGAATCATGTCTGACAAACCTGCTGAAGAAATTGGTAAATCATACGCTGAGTTAGATAAAATGGCGAAACAAATGGGAAGTAAATTAAGAGCGCCTTATATGAGCTTGTCTTTTATGGCGTTGTTGGTAATTCCGTCTTTAAAATTATCTGACAAAGGTTTGTTTGATGGAACTTCTTTTCAATTTACTTCATTAGAGATATAACAATAAGCTAGCAAACAAGATTAGCCCTGATTGAAGCCGTTCGAATATCTGTGGATATTCTTAACCTTTTTATAGCCACTTTAAATAAGCGTCATTACGAGGAACGAAGTAATCTCTTTCGGATTTAGAGATTGCCACAGTTTACAAAAAAGTAAACTTCGCAATGAAAGAAATAAAAAGATATAGCGGAAAGCAGGAAATAGCTTCTAAAAAACATACTCAAAAACAGCATCTATTTCACCATCAAAAATAACTTTATTTCCAACAAATTGAAAATCTAGTTTTCTCAATAACTTTTGAGAATTCTCATTTTCGGGCATAGTAAAAGCTAACACTTTTGTTTGCTTAAATTTTTCACGCACAAACTCTATAATTAGTTTTGTAGCCTCTTGTGCATATCCTTTTCCTCTGGCTTTGGGTAAAAACCCATATCCAATATCTACAAACTCTAAATTGTCTCTTTGCAACGCTGTAGAAACACCAATTGCTTCATTAGTTTCTTTTAAGATTACTGTAAAAAATCCAAGTCCGCCTAATTTAGAATTGTCGACTTTCATTTTTTTAAGGTATGCTGCAGTTTCATCAACAGATTTTAATTTTTTATCACTTATAAACCGAATCCAATCTGGATCATTAAACAATTCAAAATAAAATGATGCATCTTTTATGTCAATATCTCTAATAATAAGTCTTTTGCTTTCTAATTTCATCCAATAAAAATAATGAGTTTTACTTTAAAAATGTACTTTTGTTCAACAAAAATACAATTATGAGTTTACAAGAAGATTTAGAAAATAGAAGTGGAAATCAATGCGAATTATGTGCATCAAAAGATAATGTTTCAATATACGAAGTAAAACCTACTTTAACAGGTGGTGGAGGTGTAGATGGAAGCTTATTAGCTTGTGAAACTTGTACAACTCAGATCGAAAATCCAGAAGAAACAGATGCAAATCATTGGCGTTGTTTAAACGATTCTATGTGGAGTGAGCACAGAGCTGTAAAAGTAGTTGCTTGGAGAATGTTATCTCGTTTAAGAAAAGAAGGTTGGCCACAAGATTTACTAGATATGATGTATTTAGAAGATGATGAATTACGTTTTGCCAAAGAATCTGGAGATCATTTAGACGAAAGCGAAAAAATTATTCATAGAGATGCCAATGGGGCCATTTTACAAGCAGGAGATTCTGTGGTTTTAATTAAAGATTTAAAAGTAAAAGGTTCTAGCATGGTTGCAAAACAAGGAACTGCAGTTCGTAGAATTTCTTTAGATCATGAAAATGCTAAATATATTGAGGGTAAAGTTGGACCCACTCAAATTGTAATTATTACAGATTACGTTAAGAAAATGGCAGAAAAGGAGTAGTTTTAATCTCTGACATAAAATCTTTTATAGTAGGCATCTTCCCTTATGTATCTTGGTACATCTGATCTAGAAATTCTAGTTAATTTTAATGTTTTGCCCATTTTATTGTTTCTATAAAACATATAAGAATCTTCAAAATAAAAGTAACTTTTACCAGACCAACCTCTTTTTGTTTGTAATTTATATTTATTTGAATAATTTGATTTTTTAAAAGCTACTAAAGTACCTTCACTAGTACCAGTAAAGTATTCTCTTATGTGATGCCCATGTTTACCATTTGTTTTATTAACAGACACATATAAAGTTCCGTTATTAAATTTCTTTTTCCAATAAGTTTTTTGAGCTATAAGGTTAGATGAGAAAAAACCTAAAAAAACAAACAAAACAAAATTTTTCATTTTTTTCGAATTTAAAATTAAAGAATGCTCTAATATAAAAAAAATAAACTTTTGTGTCATTTACTTCAACAAAATTTAATTTTTCAGATTGATTGTTAATTATCAAATAACATTACAACATTTTTTGTTGTTTTTTATAAAAAGAATCGGCTTGCAATTTCATTAAATCGCGAGCCATTTTTTGTTTATAAGCATAGATTTCTTCCTCTTCAGTAATATCTTTATATACTTTTTTGTTAATGCTTATATCTGCTTTCAACATTTCTTCTCTTTGTTGAACTTGTTGTTGTACCCAAGTTTTTACAGCAGTTTCATTATCTTCTAATTTAAAGTCATACTCACCTTTTGGCGAAATTAATTTTGCAAAAATAGGTGATGTTTCTATGGCCAAAAACAATAAAAATATAAAGAAGGATGGTAGCCAAGGTAATTTACCAAGTGCATTAATTCTTGCCATTAATCCATCAAAATTAGCAATGATAGGTTGTGTTTTTGCCTCGTATACTTCTTGCTTTTTTTGTAAGTCTATAATTGCTGTTTCCTTGGTGCTTATTTTTGCAGCATTGTCTTTCTTTAATTGATTCAACTCAGCTAAAGCTGCATCGTGTTTTTCTCTTTTCTCTTTATAAACAGGACCTTTACCTAATAATTTGGTTCCTTTTCTACCTTCAGCTTCAGATATATACGTTTCATACAAAGCATTGGTTTTAGCTTCTTGTTTGTTGATTTCTTGTTTTAACGCTTCAATTTCATTATTTATTTCAGTAATTTCTGGGTTAAATTGTGCTGCAATTTGTGTTTTATTATCCAAAGTCATTTGGTTCTTCTCCGTCAATAAAACCTGATTGATTTCTTTTTCAAACAACTTTAATTCCAAAGGTTTAGAAATTACAATGGCGATAATAACGGCTAATAAAATTCTTGGTGAAGCTTGTGAAAATTCTTTCCATTTAGAATCAGATTTTTTAATGGTTGAAACAATAAATCTGTCAAGATTAAAAATTAATAATCCCCAAATCAATCCAAAGAAAATAGCAGCATACAAATTATCAAAGACAGTAAATAATGCATAGCTACCTGCAATGGTTGCCATCACTGCTGTAAAAAACACAGTAGCGCCAATACCAACGTATTTGTTTTGTTCTCCGTTAGAACAAGCATCAATTAAGTTTTTATCGACTCCAGAACAGGTATGAAAGAAATTTTTAAGCATCATTTAAATATTTGGTATACTATACCAACGAAAAGAATATATAATTGTTACAAAAAAAGCCTCACATTGTGAGGCTTTTAACATTTTAAGAAGTATTCTTATTGTTTAGAAATTATATAAATGGAACCATTTTTTCCACCTTTTTTACCTTTTACAACGTTTACACTTTTTATTTTATAAGATTCAATTTTTTCCATTTCTTTTTTTGTAATCACTTCACCATCTAAATAAATTGTTGGTTCACCCTTTTTTACATTTTTAAATGTTATTGGTTTTTCAGAAATTCTAACAATTGGTTTTTTTGAATCTTTTCTTCTTGTATCAATATTTAAGCTTTTATTTTTCTTTAATAATTCAATTGCTTTGTCAGAATTAATTTCTTTAGCTTCAAAATAAAAAGTTGCATCTTTTTTCGCCATTTTTATAACATGATCTAAAGGAGAAACTGGAGGAGTATTATACAAGACTTCTGTAATTTCTATTTCTTCTTCACTTTCTTCTGCTTCTTCACTGTCATCTACTCTTTTAATTTCTTCAACAATCATTATCTTTTTAGGAGCTGGAGGAGGTGGAATGACATCAAAAACATTTTCTACAGATTTTTTTTGTTCTTTAGACATCACTTTATACAAATACTGCATTTTTAAAACATCTCTCTGTTTAAATATTTTATTCTTTTTTCCTTTCGCTAATAACTTTTTATATTCTCTAATTTCAGATTTTGTAGCTGATAGTTTCTCGTATTTTATTTCAACATTTGAAGGAATTGTGTCTTTTTTGATCTCATTAAATTTTAAATCAGAAGCTGATATTAAACTTACGTTATTTGCTTCAACTCTTTTTGCAAAAAGGAATATAAATCCTGCTAATAATGGAATAATAGCGAGTTTTTTTAATACTATTTTTGAGTTTGAACTCTTTGTTGTCATCATTGTTAATCTTTTTTTAGTAAGTGAATAATTCAAATTATTGGCCAAGTAATATTCGTTGTTCCAAGCAGCTTTACCTAATAGTAATTGCTGATATTGAGAAGTGTTTTTATAAGTAGCAATAACTTTGTTATCGGCTAAAAATTCATGATTTAATTGTATTGCTTTTTTAAGAATGATAAATAATGGGTTTATCCAAAATAGAATGAATAGAAACTCCATTAGCAATATATCAATTGTATGTTTTTGAGTAACGTGCGTTAATTCGTGCGTTAATAATTCTGGTTCAATTTTGTCTGTATTATATTCTTCTTTATTGATAAAAATATAGTTCAAAAAGGAATGAGGTAAGATCTTGTCATCTACTAAAACAAGCGTTGCGTACTTTAATTTTTGATGCTCATTTCTTTTAATTTTTGAAATTATTTTAAATAAGTTTCTACCAAATCTAAAGGTAAAAATACTTGAAATTAAAAAATAAATACTAGACAGTATAAATGTGTAATTTACCTCTTTTTCAATAGGACTTTCTACAGTAGAAATGTTCATTGAATGCGTTGATTCAATAATACTAGGAATAGCTTCAACATAAATAACAAAAGCAGGAGCTAAAAAAGAAAACAACACACTTCCTAATAAAAAGAAACGATTGAATTTATGCATTTTCTCGCGTTCTAAAACTAAATGATAGAAAGCAAGTAACAATGCTAAACAACCAGCAGATTTTAAAAGATAGATTATCATTATTGTTGTTGTTTAATTTGATTGTCAATTATTTTTTTCAAATCTTCTAATTCTTCATTTGTTAAATTAGTTTCTCTAGTAAAAAAAGAAGCAAACTGACTTGCAGAATCATTAAAGAAGTTTTTAATCAACCCATTTACATGTTTAGAAAAATAGTCTGTTTTCTTAATAATAGGGTAATATTCTCTCGATTTTCCGAACAAATTATATCCAATAAAACCTTTGTCAGTTATTCTTTTTAATAACGTTGCAACTGTTGTAGTTGCCGGTTTTGGTTCTGGAAAATCTTCTAACAAATCTTTCATAAAAGCTTTTTCGCGCTTCCATAAATATTGCATCAGTTGTTCTTCTGTTTTAGATAATTGTATCATTTGATTCTTTTTTGCTCTACAAACATAGAATAAAAAATTGTATTCTACAAATGTAGAGTTGAATTTTGAATCAATATTTTGGTATATTTACCCAATTATATAGAGAAAATCAGCAAAAAAAAATGAAAAATAAAATTCTATTAATAGCAACTTTTGTACTTTTTACTTCTTGTGCTACAAAAAAGTTTAAAGAAAAATGGTTATTAAAAGAGTCACCAGCAACTTTTAAAGCTAGGTTTGAAACCACACAAGGAAACTTTGATATCGAAGCAATCAGAGAATGGTCTCCAAAAGGTGTAGATAGATTTTATCAATTGATAAAATATGGATATTATGATGATGTTGCCATTTATAGAGTAGTGCCTGATTTTGTTGCTCAATTTGGAATTCATAATGATTCTTTAATCAATAAAAGTTGGCAAAAAGGAATTCAAGATGAACCTGTAATTCAAAAAAATGATGCAATGACACTGGCATTTGCAAGAGGTGGAGTAGAAACAAGATCAAACCAAATTTTTATCAATTTAAAAGATAATTATCGTTTAGATAAATTAACGTATTCTGGTGTTTCTGGTTTTCCTGTAATTGCAAAAGTAATTGAAGGGAAAGAAAATGTGTTGAAATTTTACAGTGGTTATGGCGATAACTTAGGCAGACAACAAGGTAAAATTAATAAAGATGGAAATACTTTTTTAAGGGAGAAATACCCCAAAGTAGATTACATTATAAAAGCATATATTTTAAAAAAATAATTATTTGTTTAATGGGTACTCATTTATCCAGTTAAAACCTCTTGAAGTGAGTAAGAAATCTGTTTTTGGTTTCTTTTTTAGATGAACTAATATACTATCGTTTTCTATTATTCCAGAAACAAAAAGATTATTACCCATTTTTTTAAAAGTTAAAGTATCTACAATTTCATTGCTTCTATCAGCAAATAAAATAGTGTTTGTAAGTGTATCTACTTTAAATTTATAATAAGATTGTGTGTCATCTAATGTTTTAATACTTGCAAACTTAGCTTGGTCTATAGCAATATATTTCCACTGCTTCTTAGGATTTGTCTCTGTTCCTTTCTTATAATCTGAAACTTCCCAAATACCATATAAAGCAGTTTTAGAGTTTACATAGTTTTTTTTATATCTAGGATAACTCGTAAAGATGAATAGTGCAGAAATTACAAATAATAATACAAATTTGGCAATGATAATAATAGTTCTATCTCCTTTTTTTAACTGCGGATACAAAACATAATCTCCAATATTTTTATTTTGAATTAATACTCCAAAAACTCTTTTAAAATCAGCAAAAAGGATTAAAGAACCCAATAACATTAAGTGAAAAGAAAATATTTTTACAGGAATATCAAAGCACAAATTCATCATAAAAACATTTAACATCACTACAATTGTTGCAATTGCTCCATACGTTTGTGTCCTTCTAGAAATTAATAAGAGTCCTGCAATTACTTCAGATAAACCAGCAAAAAAACTATACGTTGATGAAAAACCTATAAATTTCCATGCTAATCCCATTGGAGATTTTGAGCCAAAAGTTTGGATTAAATCTGAGTTAGAAATTGGAGACATTTGTAAATGGAACATTTTTATAATTCCATATTGAAATAAAAAAAAGATAAGAACAACTCGAATACTAACCAAAAATCCATATTGTAATTGATTGTAAGACATTCTTTTTGCATCAATAAATGACCAAATTATACTTCCCAAAGAAGAAATACAGAAAAATAAAAAGAGTAATAAGTAGGCATAGGTTGTATCTCCACTTCCTCTTCCGTTTGATGAAAAATCATATTCAATATTAAAAATAGAAGTTCCTATCCATTGAATAACTGGTTCCCATAAACTTGCTGTGAATATTGATAAAACATAAAGTGTAAAATACAAAAACAAAAACCTGAAGCTTATTTTTTCAAATAAATTCCAGATTTCTTTTTTCTCTCTTGTTAATATCATGTTTTTTATTTTATTTCAGTTGAATTAACATAAAAATTAAGATCTACATTTAAATTAAAATTACTGTATTTAACTTGCTTTTTTCTCCAATTTTCTGTTGGATAAATCCATTCAGTAGTATCATTAATAATTACTCTTATAGGCATTTTAAATTGAGACACCACATTATTCCATCTGTATTTTATCTCGTTTTTGGAGATAATATATTCTAAAGTTGGAATTCTAACATCTCTTAAATATTGATTAAAAAAAGCACTTAAATCAAAACCTGTTTCTTTACATAAAAAATCTTCAATTTGCTGTGTGGTTACTGTTTGATGATAAAACTGTTCGTTCATTTTTCTAAGGATTAAACGCCATTTTTCATCGTTGTCTATTAATTGTCTTAATGTATGTAAAAAGTTTCCACCTTTGTTATACATATCTCCAGAACCTTCATTATTTACATTATATGCACCAATAATTGTTTTTTTGTTTCTAATTGATTTGCGTAAGCCAATTACATATTCAGAAGCTGCTTTTTTGCCATAATAATAATCTAAAAATAAGCTTTCAGAATAATTTGTAAAGCTTTCATGAATCCACATATCAGCAATATCTTTATTTGTAATATTATTAGCAAACCACTCATGACCAGTTTCATGAATAATGATAAAATCGAACTTTAAACCCCAACCAGTTTTAGATAAATCTGTTCCTAAATATCCTTTTTTATATTGATTTCCATAGGTAACAGAACTTTGATGTTCCATACCTAAATAGGGTACTTCTACCAATTTAAAACCATCTTCGTAAAAAGGATAAGGTCCAAACCAATGTTCAAAAGCTTTCATCATTTTAGGAGCATCTTTAAAATGTTCTTTAGCTTTTTCTACATTACCTTTAAGTACATAATAATCCATATCTAAATCTCCTTTTTCACCTTTATAAATTTCAGAAAAGTGAGCATAATTTCCAATATTTACATTTACTCCATAATTATTGATAGGATTGTTTACAAACCAATTGTAAGTTTTAGTTTTTCCATGATCTTCAATACTTTCTAATTTACCATTAGAAACATCTGTTAAATGCGATGGTACTGTAACACTAATTCGCATATTTTCTACTTCATCATACATATGATCTTTACAAGGCCACCAAACACTTGCCCCTAAACCTTGGCAAGAAGTTGCTACAAAATGATTTCCGTTTTTATCTTTTTTCCATGAAAAACCTCCATCCCAAGGAGCATTTTTAGCTTCTTTTGGATAACCTTGATAATGTACAATAACAGTTTCTGTATTGCCAATTTTTTGGTTTTTTGTCAGTTGAACAAAGTGTGCATTTCCATCATGAATTACTTTTAATTCTTTTCCATCTTGTGTAACTTTTGTAATTTTTAATGGAGGTTGTAAATCAATTTGAAGTGATATATATGGTTTTAATACTTTGTATTTTATGGTATTTTTACCAGAAATAAACTTTTTATCAGGATTTACTTCAATATCTAAATGATAATAAGTTAAATCCCACCAAATTCTTTCTGGAGTAATAGAACCTCTTAAAGTATCTTGTTTTGTAAATTTGTTTTTCTCACTCATTAATCCTTGTGAAAAAGAATTTAGAGATAAGGTTGATAAAAATAGAAAAAGGTAAAAAGGATGTTTCATTATTTATTTTGAAAACTCTGTAAAATATTTATAAAAATATGGAATTGTTTCTATTCCTTTTAAGTAATTCCAAACACCAAAATGTTCATTTGGCGAGTGAATTGCATCAGAATCTAAACCAAAGCCCATTAAAATAGTTTTGCTTTTTAATTCTTGTTCAAATAATGCAACAATAGGAATACTACCACCACTTCTTTGTGGTATAGGAGTTTTACCAAAACTTGTTTCATAAGCTTTACTTGCTGCTTTGTAACCAATATTATCAATTGGTGTTACATAACCTTGTCCTCCATGATGTGGTTTTACAACTACTTTTACAGATTTAGGAGCTATACTTTCAAAGTGATTTTTAAATAATTCTGTTATTTCTTTCCAATCTTGATTAGGAACTAAACGCATAGAAATTTTTGCAAAAGCTTTACTTGCAATTACCGTTTTTGCTCCTTCACCAGTATAACCACCCCAAATTCCGTTTACATCTAAAGTTGGTCTAATAGAATTACGTTCGTTGGTAGAATAACCTTTTTCTCCATGAACATCATTAATTTTTAAAGCATCTTTATAATTTTCTAAAGAAAATGGTGCTTTAGCCATTTCTGTTCTTTCATCTTTTGATAATTCTTCTACTTTATCGTAAAAACCAGGTATGGTAATATGATTATTTTCATCATGTAAAGAAGCAATCATTTTGGTTAAAATATTAATAGGATTTGCAACTGCACCTCCATACAAACCAGAATGTAAATCTCTATTAGGTCCTGTTACTTCAACTTCAACATAACTCAACCCACGTAAACCTGTTGTTATTGAAGGAATATCGTTGGCAATCATTCCTGTATCAGAAATTAAAATTACATCGTTGGCTAATTTTTCTTTGTTTCTTGGCACAAACCAAGCTAAACTTTCTGAACCAACTTCTTCTTCACCTTCAATCATAAACTTTACATTACAAGGTAAGTTTCCTGTAGATGTCATATATTCTAAGGCTTTAACGTGCATAAACATTTGTCCTTTATCATCACAAGCGCCTCTTGCAAAAATTGCACCTTCAGGATGAATATCTGTTTTTTTAATAACAGGCTCAAAAGGAGGAGAAGTCCATAATTCTATAGGATCTGCCGGTTGCACATCATAATGACCATACACTAAAACTGTTGGTAAGCTTTTATCGATGATTTTTTCTCCATAAATAATAGGATACCCAGGAGTTTCGCACATTTCTACGTTATCACAGCCTGCTTTTTTTAGGCTTTCTAGAACAAAATCAGCAGTAAGAAGAACGTCTTTTTTGTAAGCAGAATCTGCACTTACAGAAGGTATTTTTAATAAATCTATTAATTCATTTAAGAAGCGTTCTTTATTGTCTTTTATATAAGATTGAATTGTATTCATTAGATATTTTTTAATTTCTATTCAAAAGTAGAAAAATAATAATGAACTCCTTTGCAGTTTGTAAGTATTGTTTATATTTGCATCCCAATTTAATTGGAAAGTTGCAGGCGTGGTGGAATTGGTAGACACGCTAGACTTAGGATCTAGTGCCGCGAGGTGTGAGAGTTCGAGTCTCTCCGCCTGTACAAAAAAAAAGCTTCTCATTATGAGAAGCTTTTTTTATTTTGAGTAGTTTGTTGTTTTTCAAACAGACATCGATTATTTTAATACTTCATTAATTTTGACTTTTCTATAAAAAAAAACTACCTAACCCTACTGGTTTGATAGAAATTTACTCAGGAAGACATCTCCATAATCTTATAGCTACATTCCTTGGGATTATATCCTTATATTTGAGACATAAAATTAACTAATTTAACTTAATTTATATTATGACAGCAGGATTTGAAATTTTGGACTACGTAGTCTTTGTTTCTTACGCCATTTTAATTTTGGGAGTAGGATTATGGGTTTCTAGAGACAAAAAAGGACATCAAAAAAACGCAGAAGATTATTTTTTAGCGAGTAAGTCTTTACCTTGGTGGGCGATTGGTACATCTTTAATTGCAGCAAATATTTCAGCAGAACAGTTTATTGGAATGTCAGGATCAGGATTTGCTCTAGGTATTGCAATTGCCTCTTATGAATGGATGGCAGCATTAACCTTAATTATTGTTGGTAAATATTTTTTACCCATTTTTATAGAAAAAGGATTGTATACAATTCCGGAGTTTGTTGAAAAACGATTTTCAACAAATCTTAAAACTATTTTAGCAGTATTTTGGTTAGCACTTTACATATTTGTAAATCTAACTTCTGTTTTATATTTAGGTGGTTTAGCTATTGAAACCATAATGGGTGTAGATATGATTTATGCTGTAATGGGTCTAGCATTATTTGCTGCAGCTTATTCTTTATATGGTGGTTTGTCTGCTGTAGCATGGACAGATGTTATACAGGTTGTATTCTTAGTTCTTGGTGGTTTAGTCACTACATATTTGGCGTTAAATACAGTTTCTGGAGGTGAAGGTATGCTTGCTGGTTTTTCTAAAGTTTGGGAAGCAGCACCAGAAAAATTTCATATGATATTAGATGAATCGAACGATAACTACATAAACTTGCCCGGTATTTGGGTTTTAGTTGGTGGTTTATGGGTTGCAAATTTATATTATTGGGGTTTCAATCAATATATTATTCAAAGAACTTTAGCAGCTAAATCATTAAAAGAATCTCAAAAGGGTATTTTATTAGCTGCATTTTTAAAGTTGATAATTCCTTTAATTGTTGTAGTACCAGGTATTGCAGCTTATGTTATGGTAAATGATCCAGATATTATGGCTAATTTAGGAGGAGCTGGAATGTTAAATACACCTTCTGCTGATCAAGCAGATAAAGCATATCCTTGGTTATTACAATTTTTACCTACTGGTCTTAAAGGTGTTGCTTTTGCTGCTTTAGCGGCGGCAGTTGTTTCTTCTTTAGCATCTATGTTAAATTCTACATCTACAATATTTACAATGGATATTTACAAACAGTATATAGACAAAAATGCAAATGATAAAAAAACAGTTAATGTTGGTCGTATTTCTGCTGCAGTTGCTTTAATCATTGCTGTTATAATAGCACCAATGTTAAGTGGTTTAGATCAAGCATTTCAATATATTCAAGAATTTACAGGAATGGTAAGTCCTGGGATATTAGCTGTATTTATTTTAGGCCTATTTTGGAAGAAAACAACTAATAATGCAGCAATTTGGGGAGCAGTTTTATCTATTCCAATTGCGTTAGCACTTAAATTTATTCCAATTCCTGGTTTAGAACCTTGGATGCATCAGATGGGAATTACAGCTGTGCTAACTATGATTATTATTATGGTATTAAGTCATTTACAGAATAAAGGAGCAGATGATTCTAAAGGTATTGAAATTACAAAAGATTTATTTAAAACGACTCCGTTGTTTAATATTGGATCTATAGTTATATGTATTTTACTAGTTGTTTTATATAGTTTATTCTGGTAAAATTTAATTGAGATAAAAATAAAAGCGTCTAAAAATTAGTTTTTAGGCGCTTTTATTTTTTTAAAAAATTTCATCATATAATTTTTAAATGTCTGTGAAAAAGATGATGGAATATCTTATTTTAAGTAAATTAGACTATTCTTAATTTAAACCTTTTATATAAATTAGAGTCAAAAGGACATGAAACAGAAGCAGATACAACACTTGTATTGGAGAGCTGGTTTTGGAATTGGTATTTCTGAACTAGAGAAAATTCAATCAAAATCAAAATCAAATATTGTGGATTCTCTTTTTTTAGCTTCTGAAAATTACGTTCCATTAGAACTCGATCTTCTAGATATACTTCCTTTAAAAGAAAAATCAAAAAAAACTTTAAAGAAAGAATTAGGAGAAGAGAAATTAAATATTCTACAGAAAAAAGCTCAAAAGAAAGTAAGAGATTTAAATTTTGCTTGGATAGAAAGGTTGAATAATTCTGAAAGCATTTTACGCGAAAAAATGACTTTATTTTGGGCAAATGTATTTGTTTGTAGAGATAACCATATTTTCCATATTCAACAATATAATAATGCACTAAGAAAACATGCATTAGGCGATTTTAGAAGTTTTGTAAAAGCAATTTCTAAGCAAGCTTCTATGAGTAAATATTTAAATAACAAGCAGAATGTAAAGAGAAAGCCAAATGAAAATTTTGGACGAGAATTAATGGAGCTTTTTACTCTAGGTGTTGGGAATTATACCGAAACAGATATAAAAGAATCGGCAAGAGCTTTTACGGGTTGGTCTTTTGAAAAAAATGGAGATTTTAAATTAAGAAAAAATCAACACGATTTCGGCGAAAAAACATTCTTTGGTAAAACAGGTAATTTTGATGGAGATGAAATTATAGATATTATTTTAGAACAAAAACAATGTGCAAGATTCATTTGTACAAAGATTTATAAATACTTTGTAAATCCGATGGTAAACAATGATAGACTTGAGGAACTTACAGAGTTATTTTACAAAGATTACAATATCAAAAATTTGATGTTGCATATTTTTAATTCTAGATGGTTTTATAAGGATGAAAATATTGGGGCTAAAATAAAATCTCCTATAGAGTTATTGGTAGGTATACATAAAACAGTGCCTGTAACTTATAAGAAACAGAAGCAGCTAAATTATTTGCAAAAAATGATGGGTCAAGTTTTATTGTATCCAGACAACGTTTCTGGTTGGAAAGGTGATAAAAATTGGATTGACTCTAACACATTAATGTTTAGAATGAAGTTAGCGTCTTTAGTTTTAAATAATGCCGTTATCAATTTAGAAGAAAAAGGAAATTTTGAAGATTCATTTGAAGAATATTATAGAAAAGAAAGAAATCGAAATATATATATTAAAACAACCAAGAATTGGGATGTTTTTATAGAAAATTATGGTAAACTAAAACCTAGTGAATTAAAAGAAATTTTAATTCAGCCTAAGTTAGATAAAGATACAGAAGCTTTTTTAAATGATTTAATAGTAACATCAAATAAAGATTTTTGTATTCAATTAATGTCGATTCCAGAATATCAACTTTGTTAAACTAACAGATGAAAAGAAGAGATTTTTTAAAGCAAAGTACATTAGCAAGCAGTTTATTTTTTGTTCCAAGTTTTGTAAAAGAGTTTGAAAATTTTACAAAAAATTCTTTGGGAAATAAAAAACTAGTAATTGTACAATTATCTGGTGGAAACGATGGCTTAAACTCGATAATACCATATACCAATGATATTTATTATAGCAATAGACCACAACTTTCTATTGCTAAAAATAACTTATTAAAAGCAACAGATGAGTTAGGTTTTCATAAAAATTTAGCGCCTTTAAAAAATTTATATGATCAAGGATTTTTATCAATCATAAATAATGTTGGATATCCAAATCCAAACAGATCACATTTTAGATCTACGGATATTTGGCAAACTGCTAGCGATTCTAAACAGTTCTTAGATACAGGTTGGGTTGGAAGATACCTAGAAAAATACGGAAAGATTCCTTATTCAGGAATTGAATTAGATGATAGTTTATCCTTAATAATGAAAGGACAAAACATGAATGGAATAGCAACAAAAAGTGCAAAAATTTTATATGGAAATACGCAGACACCATATTTTAAAAAAGTATTAGATTCTCAAAGTGATAAACATTTAAGTGAACATAATTTGGGATACTTGTATAAAACAATGATAGAAGCAAAGTCTTCTGCAAAATACATTTATGATACTTCTAAAACTTATAAAAGTAAATTAGAATACCCAAACAATCCTTTTGGAAAACAGTTAAAAACTACTGCAGAATTTATTAATTCTAACTTAGAAAGTAAAGTGTATTACGTTTCTATGGGAGGTTTTGATACGCATGCAAATCAAGTAAACAGACAAAATAAATTATTATCAACCTATAGCAATACAATGGAAGTGTTTGTTAATGATTTAAAACAACATAATACTTTTAAAGACACGCTTATTCTTACTTTTTCAGAATTTGGAAGACGTGTACAACAAAATGCTGGTGGAGGTACAGATCATGGAGCAGCAAATAATGTATTTCTTATTGGAGAAAATTTAAAAACCAAAGGGTTTTATAATAATGCGCCAAACCTTGCCAATTTAGATAAAAATGGAGATTTGATTCATACAGTAGATTTTAGATCTATCTATGCAACCATTTTAGATAAATGGCTGCAAGTAGATCATCGTACAATTTTAAACAAATCATTTGAAAAAATGAATTTTATCTAAAACTATAAAACTTTATTCAATTAATGTATTCAATCTTGTTGCGGCTTGTTCAGCTGTAATGTCTCGTTGAGGAGAACCAAACATTTCATAACCAACCATAAATTTTTTTACTGTTGCACTTCTTAATAAAGGAGGATAAAAACTCATGTGCCAATGCCAATGATCATTATCTTTTCCATCTGTTGGAGATTGGTGTATCCCTGAAGAGTAAGGAAAAGAACATTCAAATAATGCATCATAAGCTTTTGTAATTTTAGAAATTGCTTCAGAAAAATTTAATGTTTCAGTTTCACTCATTTCAGAAATGTTTTTCTGACTTTTTTTAGGAGCAATCATCACTTCAAATGGCCAAATAGCCCAAAAAGGAGTCAAAACAACAAAATCATCATTTTCAAAAATAATTCGTTCTTTTGCATCAAGTTCTTGTTTTAGATAATCTTCTAATAAACTTCTGTTATTCTCTTTGTAATATGCTAATTGTTGTTTGTCTTTTTTATCAACCTCATTAGGTAATGTAGATTGACTCCAGATTTGTCCATGAGGATGAGGATTACTACATCCCATAACCGCACCTTTATTTTCAAAAATCTGTACGTAATTAATGTTAGGATTTTCAGATAACTCGTTGTACTCTTTTTGCCATGTATAAACTACTTTCTGTATATCAGTTGTAGACATGTCTGCTAAACTTTTGGAGTGGTCTGGACTAAAACAAATAACCTTACAAACACCAGTTTCACTTTGTGCTTTTAAAAGACCATCATTTACATTAAAAGTAGGTGAGTCATTTTGTAAAGCTGCAAAATCATTTGTAAAAACAAAAGCATCTGTATATTTAGGATTTATTTCTCCGTTAATTCTAGTGTTTCCTGCACATAAATAGCAAGAAGGATCATGAGTAGGTCTTTTTTCATTATTAACAGCTTCATTTTGTCCTTGCCAAGGTCTTTTAGCTCTGTGAGGAGAAACTAAAACCCATTCTCCAGTTAAGATATTAAATCGTTTGTGAGAATAGTCTTGTAAATTTGTATTACTCATTTTGTTTTTTTGTAGTTAATTATTTTACGATATGGGTTCCTTCAGAAAGTTCAATAAAATATACAGAACAATCTTTGTCAAATTTATTTTTATAAGCTTTAGAAGCTGTTTCTCCAAACGCTTTAGCTTCGGTTTTTGCTATTAAATTAATAGTACAGCCACCAAAACCTCCACCCATCATTCTTGCTCCTAAAACGTCTTTATTTTTCTTAGCTTGTTCAACAAGAAAATCTAATTCATCACAACTAACTTTGTACTGATTAGATAATCCTTCGTGAGATTGATAAATTAAAGAACCTAGCGTAACTAAATCTCCATCTTCAATGGCTTTAGCAGCTTTAAGAGTTCTTGTGTTTTCTTGAATTACAAATAATCCTTTTTGATAATTAGCGGGTGTAACTTTATCAATTATAGTTTCTAAATCTGCTTCTGTAGCATCTCTAAGAGCTTTTATTCCTAATAATTTAGAAATACTTTCGCATGCAGAGCGTCTATCATTATATGCACTATCAGATAAACTATGTTTTACGTTTGTATTTATCAACATTAATTGATGATCTTTAAAATCTATCTTATAAGGTTTAGATTCTACGGTTCTGCAATCTAAATGAAGGGCATTATCTTTAATACCAAACATGCTCGCATATTGATCCATAATACCACAGTTAACACCAACGTAATTATGCTCTGCTTTTTGTGAAATTAAAATCATTTCGTGTTTCGTTAAACCTAAATCAAACAATTCATTTAAACCAAAAACAACGCTGTTTTCTAATGCAGCAGAAGAAGACATACCTGCACCTCCAGGAATATTACCTTTAAAAACGGCATTAAAATCTCCAATTACTTTATTTCTGTTTTGAATTTCTGCAACGACACCTAAAACATAGTTTTCCCAACTTCCTTCTTTTGAAGGCTTTAGTTTGTCTAATTCAAACTCTATAGTACTATCAAGGTCTAGTGCTATAGCTGTACATTTACCAGAATTACTTTTATGTATTGCAGCTGCGATTCCTTTATCTACAGCTGCAGGGAAAACATAACCATCATTATAATCTGTATGTTCTCCAATGATATTTATTCTACCTGGAGAAAAAATTAATAAAGGATCAGTTTTAAATTTTTCTATGAATGTTTTTTGAACATCTTTAATTAGTATTGCGCTCATTTTAGTTGAGTTTATTGCTATTTATATTAATTTTCCAAGAAATACTGTATTCTTCATTAGGTTGAAGAGTTTGTAAGCCTATTTTATTATTAAAACTATCTGAAACGCCTGTAGTAGGTTCTATTGCAATTGTGTTTTTTCTAGGTGGTGTATAAGCTTGCAGGAAATTTTCTTTTACAGAAGATTCAAAAGATAGTTGGTATTTTGGTGTATTAAATTTTACTATATCAGAGTTTAAAATCCAACAATCATCTAATTGTTTGTCTTTAATTTCGAATCTTTCTTCTGGTTTAATTTCCTCTACACCTGTTGTTATGTTTCTATCTCCAATGATTAGTTTTTGAGTACAATCCAAATTTAAGGAGCTTTTTGTTAAATCTTCACTAATAAAATAAGGATGCCACCCAAGTGTGAAAGGGAAGGTTTTGGCATCTGTGTTTTTAACGTTTAATTGTAAACTAATACTTTGTTCAGTAAAAATATAGGTTACAGAAATAGAATACGTGTATGGAAAACCTTCGGTTTTATTTTTTTCTATATATTCTAATGTAATAGAAGCAGTGTTTTCTGATTCTGAAGTATTTTTAATATTAAATGTTTTGTCAAAAACAAAACCATGAAGTGCATTTTGTTCTTCTTGCTGATTAGTTTCTAATTCAAACTTACTGTTATTAAAAGAATAAATTCCGTCTTTAATTCTATTTGCAAATGGAAATAAAATAGAAGAAGCATATGTAGATTCATATGCTAAAGGACTTAAATCTTGAATAATTGCGTGTCCGTTTAAAGTTAATTCCTGTAAACTAGCTCCTAAGTTTAAGTAAATTTTTCCAAACACACTATTCTGAGTGTTTCTTACCTCTAAAGTGTTTGAATCTTGGTTATGCTTTATTTTATACATTACATTTTTTTATTAGAGAGAGTTTCTAATGATAATGTCATTAGGGTTCTCTATTTTTATTTGTTCTTTATTTAATATCATTTCTGCCAATCGTTTTCCCATCATTTTAAAATCTGTAGAAATAGTTGTTATTCCTCCTTCAACAATTTCTTTTAACAAAGTTTCATTGTAAGAAATAATACCTATATCATTTTTAAGAGACAAGTCTAAACTTTTCATTTTCTTTATGATTCTAAGTAAGTTTTTGTCTTCAGGAATAATGTATAATTCACCTTTTTCAAGAGTTTTGTTTTCAAGTGAATCTATAATCTCAAAAGAGATATTTTTTTCGTGAGAAAACTTTGTAAAACCTTTTTTCATTCCAACTGGTTGTTTCTCTTCTGAAAACACTAATACTAGCTTTTTGTAGTTATCTATAAGATGAGATACTTTAGTAAGATTATTATAAATTGCTTTTTCGAAATCTTGATAAATGGCCGGATATTCTTTCAAATCTTCATGAATCTGATCTAAAATATATACTTTGTCTTTTGGTAGGTTTTGTATAACCTGATTGGTGTTTTTTAAATTTGCAGGCATAATTATATATCCACTATAATCACCTAAATTGTCATTTATTAACTTGTTAAAAATTGAGTTATTAAAATGATGGAAAAAAATATCTACTTGAATGTTTTCATTTAAATTAGTAACGTTTACGGTTGCGAGTATTACTACTTTTTTTAGATTTCGTGTTTTTAGTGAAGTTTCTTTTTGTTTTCATTAAACTTGAAGCGTCCGTTAAATCTTCTGTCCTACCCTT
>CBDUHF010000038.1:0-26849 GCA_965367085.1 uncultured Polaribacter sp. | reverse complement strand
CAATGCCACTGAAAAAGAATGGAAACCTGCAGCACTTTTAATAGAATATTTACAAGTTGCTTTGGAATGTGGATATATGTATTATATCACACAAGAAGAAAAATACGCCTATGTAGCAAGTAGTATTTTATATTCTTTTACAAAATCTGTCCAGAAATCAAAAATGTCTATTTGGAAAGGAAGAGGAGGTTTACTATTTCCTTATGATGGTTTTAGGGAAGTTCGTGTAATTGGCTACAGACTGCCATTAATTTATGATTTTATTGCTTCCTACTTAAAAAACGAAGGAAAAGCTTTTGATATTATTAAAAATCAAAAAGTAAGTTTTTCAATAAATGAAGCTCAAAATGTTTTTAAAACCTATGCCAATATTACTGTGAATTATGGACAGACAGGTTCCAATCACTCTGTATTAGAATCGCCAAGTTTGGTGTATAATGCACTGGCTATGGATGATGTTAAAGAACGAGAAAAATGGTTGTCTTATTTCTTAACTGAAAGTACACAAAACCAAGATGCTTTGCCAATAATGGCGAAAAACTATAAAAACCAAGGTGATATTTGGCCAGAAACATCACAGTATTTAAATCATTCTACAGAAATTTTAACCAAACTATTATTGGTTATTAATAAATATAAATCTTCGTTAAAATTAGGAGCTAGATATCCAAATATATTATTTGCATTACCTAGGTTGGATGATTTGGTATATCCAAATCACGAAATTATACGTTGGGGAGATGGTCATAGAAGACAACATGGTTCTTATCAGGCTTACGAAAATGCTTATGTTTTGGCGAAGATGGATAGCTTAAAGTATTTACAAAATAAATTTGCTCCGTTGTTAAAAAATGCAATAGATAAAGGAAAATATACAAGAAAAAATATAGAGGCTTTATTTTGGTATGATGACGCCATTTACGGAGAATCCAACAAAATTAAGCTATCAAGAACAGATAGGGTTTATCATGCAGGTATTGTATTGCAAAGAAATTTAAGTACAACTAATAATCCTAAAGATGGATTAATGGGTTTTGTAGGAGGTGCACATATGGTGCATGGTCATGCAGAAGGTATGAACATGGAATTGTATGGAGAAGGGCAAGTTTTAGGTGCAGATCATGGTAGAAAAAAATATGGAAAAGATTTACATGAAAATTACTCAAGAATTTTTGCAGCTCACAATACAGTAATTGTTAATGGAAGTTCTCAAGGAGAAGGAGGTTGGGTAAATTTAGGCATCAATGCTGTTCAGCTAATTGCTATGGAACCTAAAGTTGGAGATGATGGAATTTCACCTTATCATTCTTTCAGTCAAACAAGTTTTGAAGATGACAAAGGAGATAAAGCAGAAGCAACTCAAGAACGTACATTGGCTTTGGTTAGAACCTCACCAACAACAGGTTATTATGTAGATGTTTTTCGTTCAAAATCGAAATTACCCAATGAATATCACGATTATTTATATCATAATATTGGAGATAAGTTGGTTTTCGAAAACAAGGATATGAGTTTTAAAAAAACGCCAAACAGATTTATGGCAAATGCTAAAGCTACTTGGAAACATAATAAAGCTTATAGAAATCCAGGTTGGCATTTTTTTAAAAATGTAAAAACCTCAAAGAAGTACGATAAGGATGTAAAAGCAACGTTTCAATTAAAAAAAATAAAAAAAGGAGTTGTTTTTATGCAATTACATATACCAAGTTTTAAAAATAGAAGTTACACAAAAGTAAAAGCTCCAATAACTTTTGAATCACCAGAACCATACAATACCCTACCAACACCAACTTTAGTGATTAGAAATAACGGAGAAGCTTGGAAAAATCCTTTTGTTGTAGTCTATGAATCATTTAATGAAAAAGAAAAAGCAACAATACAATCTGTTTCAAAAATTGAGCAAAATGGTATATACAAAGGATTAAAAATAGTTAGTAAAACACCTACAGAAGAATTAACTCAATTTGTTATTACTCAATCTAAAAATCAAATTTTTGAAAATAAGAATTTGTCTATTTATTTCAAAGGAACTTTTGCTATTATTACTTTAAATAATAAGCAACAATTAAAAAGTATTTATATCGGAGATGGTGAAAAGTTGATATACAAAAACCAAGAAATTATAACAGATTCAAAGAATTCTTATTTTAAGAATTATCTTAAAAAATAATTCATTTTTAACAAGTAAAACAGAAAGCCTTACAAAATTTTCAAATAAATAAACTATTTTTTTTAAAGCTTTAAAATGGATTGAAATTATCGATTTTTATAGAGATTCTCTTACAATAAAATTAAAAGGAACTTTTACTTTGCCTTTTTTCTTATTTAAAATCATATTAGCTGCTGTTTCACCCATTACTTTAAAATCAGTAGACATTACTGTAATGCCTAATAGTTCTTTTAACGGTGTGTCATTATAAGAAATAATACCAATATCTTTCCCTAATACATATTCATCTTCTCTTACTTGTTTTACTAAACTTACTAAGTCAGATTCTTCAATAGTGATAAATAAATCTCCTTTCTTTAGAATCATGTCATCATAAACTTTATTTAAAATTTCAAAATCTAGTTTATATTCTATACAAAATTTTCGAAATCCATGAAGTATTCTTCTAGGGTAAGGATACACTGCTTTTTCAGGATAAATAAGCATTAACTTTTTATACTTTTTTATTTTAGACAACCCTTTTTTTAATGCAGAATAAATATCATTTTCAAAATCTTGAAAAATTTCAACACCTTTAAAATTAATATGCTCTTTTACATTATCTAAAATAATTAATTTTTCTTCTGGAATTTTTTTTATTGCCTTAACTACATTTTCGGTAAAACTCACATGTGTTAGTGTTTCTGTTTTAAAATGAGGCATTATTACATAATAATCATAGGCCGATTTATTCTTATCTAATAAATTTAAAAATAAAGTTTCATCGCAATGATAAATATGTAAATCTGTATGAGAATTAGCACCAATAGCATTAATAAAATGATTGTAGGTTCTCATCTTATAAGAACTAAGTTTATTCACCAAAAATAAAATGTTAACCTTAGAAATTAATTTAGTTCTAGATATGTAAAAACCTTTACCTCTTATAGAAGTTATTATTTTACGGTCTTTTAATATACTATATGCTTTTTCTACAGTGTCACGAGATAAGTAAAACTCTTCACTAAACATATTAATTGAAGGAATTTTTTGATCAATTTTTAAATTCCCATTAGAGATATTATGGATAATAGAATCAATAATTTGTTGATACTTTGGCACTCTAGAGTTTTCATTAATATTGATAAATTTAAACATACAACTTTTAATTTTTGTTTTACATTCTTTAAATAGAACACTTTATTAAATAAATATACTATTTAAAGATTAATTATTCAAAACTATAATGATAACGGTGTGTGAAAATTCAAAATTAGGGTATAAATAGTGCTATTTTGCGTATCATATTTTTATTAAAACAAAGTTTTAATAAAACTTATACAAAATCATCCTGTACTATCCTGTTATGGTTTCTTATAAGCAATTTTAATAAAATAAGGATACAGAATTTATTAAAAGTAAAAAACGAAAACTTAATTACCTATTAAAAGTCTTGCAGTATAGTACAGGATACAAAAGTTTAAATACAAGTATACTTTTGATTCAATAATATTACATACATAACATGAAGCAAATGACTAAAACTTTTAAATACGTAGATTATTTATGGGACGATCAAAAAGCGTTATCATTAGGAGATAATCAAGTTGAATTATTTTTATACCGTTCTAATATTTTAGGTGCAGATTTAAGAATCACCAATTATGGAGGAGGTAATACAAGTTGTAAAACCATAGAAAAAGACCCCTTAACAAATGAAGATGTTGAAGTAATGTGGGTTAAAGGTTCTGGTGGAGATATAGGTACGTTAACACGTTCAGGTATTGCAGGCTTATATACAGGAAGACTTAGAGATTTAAAAAATGTATATCAAGGCTTACATGATGAAGATAGAATGGTGGGTTTATTTAATCATTGTATTTATGATTTAGACAGTAAAGCTCCATCTATAGATACTCCATTACATGGTTTGTTGCCATTTGCTCATATAGATCACTTACACCCAGATGCTTTAATTGCTGTTGCTGCAGCAAAAGATAGCGAAAAAGTAACCAAAGAAATTTGGGGAGATACTATGGGGTGGGTTCCTTGGCAAAAACCAGGTTTCGATTTAGGTTTACAGCTAGAAAAATGTTTAGCTGATAATCCTGGAATTAGAGGAATTGTATTAGGTAGTCATGGTTTATTTACTTGGGGAAATACATCATATGAATGTTATATGAACAGTTTAGAGGTTATTGAAATGGCTTCTGAATATATAGAACAAAAATTACAAGAACAAGGTGAAATTTTTGGTGGGCAAAAAGTAGAAAGCTTGCCAAAAGAAGAACGTATAGAAAAAGCAGCTCAATTAATGCCTTTATTAAGAGGATTGTGTTCTTCAGAAAATAGAATGATAGGTCATTTTTCTGATACTGATGTTGTAATGCAATATATTAATAGTAATGATTTAGAAAGATTGGCTCCAATGGGAACATCTTGTCCTGATCACTTCTTAAGAACTAAAATTCAACCTCTTGTTTTAAACTTAGATAAAAATGAAGATTTATCTGATGCTGAAACTATTTTAACTAAATTAGAACCAGCGTTTGAAGCTTATCGTCAAGAATATGCAGATTATTATAATACATGTAAAAAAGACAATAGCCCTGCAATACGTGATGCAAACCCAGTAATTATTATTTACCCAGGAGTTGGTATGTTTAGTTTTGCAAAAAACAAACAAACTACTCGTGTAGCAAGTGAGTTTTATATCAATGCAATTAATGTAATGCGTGGAGCAGAAGCTATTACAGAATACACTTCATTGCCAAGACAAGAAGCTTTTGATATTGAATATTGGTTATTAGAAGAGGCTAAATTGCAACGTATGCCAAAAGAAAAACCGTTATCTCGTAAAGTAGCTTTAGTTACTGGTGCAGGTGGTGGAATTGGTAAAGCTATAGCAGATAAATTAGCTGCTGAAGGTGCTAATGTTGTGCTTACAGATATTAATGAAGATTCTTTAATTAAAGCTAATGGTACCTATGCAAGAGATGTGTCTTCGTATGCAATCTGTGATGTTACAAGTACAGAATCTATTGCAAGTGCATATAAAAAAGCTATTTTAGAGTTTGGTGGTGTAGATATGATTGTACACAGTGCCGGTTTAGCAATTTCAAAACCATTAACAGAAACAACTGATAAAGATTGGAATATCTTACAAAGCATTTTAGTAAAAGGACAGTTTGATTTGGCTAAACAATTTGCTATTATTGTTCGTAAACAAGGTTTAGGCGGAGACTATATTGCAATTGCTAGTAAAAACGGGTTAGTAGCTGGTCCTAATAACGTAGCTTATGGAACTGCAAAAGCAGCACAACAACACATGGTACGTTTATTAGCAGCAGAATTAGCTAAAGATAAAGTAAGAGTAAATACGGTAAATCCTGATGGAGTTATTGTAGGAAGTAAAATTTGGGAAGGCGCTTGGGCAGAAGGTAGAGCCAAAGCAAATGGAATTACAGTGGAAGAATTGCCAGCATTTTATGCAAAAAGAAATCTATTAAATGAAATAATTACTCCAGATGATATTGCAAATGGTGTATTTACTTTAGTAGGAATTTTAGACAAATCTACAGGAAACATTATTAATGTAGATGGAGGTATGGCAAATGCTTTTGTTAGATAACTAAATAAAAACAATTTATAAATAAAAAAAAAAGACTTTTATAAATGTAGTATTTATAAAAGTCTTTTTTACAAGAAGTAGAAAGTATGAAAATACAAAAAGAACAACTCTTAGATTTTAATAAGAAAGGTTTACAGAATCATAATGAAGATTTTGATTTTCTGGCAAACAAATTAGGTAAAAACGGTCACGATGTAACAGAAATTGTGTCCAAATTATCAGAATTTCAGGTAGCAATACCAAGTTGGGCATTAGGTGCTGGAGGAACGCGCTTTGGGCGTTTTTCTTTTTATGGAGAACCTTCAAGCCTTGAGCAAAAGTTAGAAGATGTAGGTGTTCTACACAGTCTAACTCAAACTGCAGGAGCCGTCTCTCTTCACATTCCTTGGGATATCCCTTCAGATTATGCTGCAATAAAAGAACAAGCAGATTCTTTAAATATTAAATTTGACTCTGTAAATTCTAATACGTTTCAAGATCAAAAAAATGCAGAAGAAAGCTATAAATATGGTTCATTAAGTAACGTAAGTAAAGCGGTAAGAGATCAGGCTATTCAGCATAATATAGATGTAATTAATATTGGAAACAAATTAGGTTCTAAAAGTTTAACGGTTTGGTTGGCAGATGGATCATGTTTTCCTGGACAAAATAATTTTCAAACTGCTTTTCAAAATACACAAGACAGTTTAAAAGATATTTATAAAGGTTTACCAGATGACTGGAAAATGTTAATAGAATACAAACCTTATGAACCAAATTTTTACAGTACTGTAATTCAAGATTGGGGAGCTTCTTTAATGTTAGCAAATGGTTGTGGTGATAAAGCTTATACTTTAGTAGATTTAGGACACCATTTACCAAATAGTAACATCGAACAAATTGTTTCTATTTTACAATTAAAAGGTAAATTAGGTGGATTCCACTTTAACGATAGTAAATATGGTGATGATGATTTAACTGTTGGAAGTATCAAACCTTATGCTTTATTCTTAATCTTTAATGAATTAGTGTACGGAATGGAAAACAATCCTCAAAACCCTGACTTAGCGTGGATGATAGATGCAAGTCACAATGTAAAAGATCCTTTAGAAGATTTAATTCAATCTTTAGAAGCCATTCAAGAAGCATATGCAAAAGCATTGTTGATTGATCAAGTAGAACTAAAAGCAGCACAATTAGATAATGATGTGGTAAAATGTCAAGAAATTTTACAAACTTCTTACAGAACAGATGTTCGTCCTTTAATTGAAAAAGCGCGTTTAAATGTTGGTGGAGTTATTAGTCCAATAAACGCTTACAGAAATTTAGGAGTTAGAAATCAACTAATAAAAGAAAGAGGTAGAAATACTGTTGCAACGGGTCTATAATTAAAAGTTATGAAACAAAAAGTAACAGCAGTTTTTGATATAGGAAAAACAAATAAAAAGTTTTTTCTATTTGATAAAGATTTTCAAGAAGTTCATAAAGAGTATATTTCTTTTGATGAAATTGTTGACGAAGATGGGCACCCTACAGAGAACCTACCTGCATTACAAAAATGGTTAAAAGAAGTTTTTGATAGAATTCTAGAAGCAAAAGAATTTAATGTTAAAGCAATTAATTTCTCTACTTATGGAGCAAGTTTTGTTCATTTAGATAAAAACGGAAATCCTTTAACTCCTTTATACAATTACACAAAAGAATTGCCAGAAAATGTGGCGAATTCCTTTTTTGAAAAATATGGGCCAAAAGAAGAGTTTCTAAAGAATACAGGTTGTGCAGATTTAAGTATGTTAAATTCTGGATTACAATTGTATTGGTTAAAATTAACAAAACCAGAAATCTTTAAACAAATAAAATATTCGCTGCATTTACCACAATATTTGAGTTATGTTTTTACTGGTGTTCCTTTAAGTGAATATACTAGTATTGGTTGTCATACAGCTTTATGGGATTATAATAAAAAAGATTATCATCATTGGGTTTATAAAGAAGGGATTAATGAGATTTTGCCTACAATAGTATCAACAGAAACAAGTATTAATATGAATTACAATGGTAATCGTATTAAAATTGGAGTTGGAATTCACGATAGTTCTGCTGCATTGTTGCCATATGTAAGAAGTATAAAAAAGAAATTTATATTAATCTCTACAGGAACTTGGAGTATTAGTTTTAATCCGTTTACAGAAAAACCAATTTCAGACGATCCAAATAACAAAGACGCCATTAATTATATGCGTATCAATGGTAAACCTGTAAAAGCTTCTCGTTTGTTTTTAGGAAATGAATATAAAGTTCAAGTAGAAAAATTAGATCAATTATTTGGTGTAAATGATGATTATCACAGAAGTGTGAAGTTTAATTATGATACGTATTCAAAACTTATAGAGGATTTTTCATACAGTTATAAATGGGAAAGTATATCTGATGAAGATATGCCTGAAAAAACCAATAAATCTTTTGATTCTTATGAAGATGCTTATCATCAATTAATGACAGAATTAGTTTTGTTGCAAATTAAATGCATTAAAGAAGCTAAAGGAGGTGATACAATATCTAGACTTTATGTTGATGGAGGATTTAGTGATAATGATGTTTATATAAAATTATTGTCACATTATTTTAGAGATATTCAGTTAAGAACAACCAATGCATCATTAGGTTCTGCACTTGGGGCTGCAATTTCTATTTCCGACACTAAACTAAATTCGAAATTTTTAAAAAAGAATTACGCATTAAAAAAGCATGTACCGTTTATAATTAGCGGTTAGTTTTATCAAACAAAAAAATAATATTTACAAATAACTCAAAAGAGTTATTTCATTTACAAATAAACAAAATGTCAAAAAACATTAAATTAATTCACCCTAGAGATCAAATTACAGAAGTTATCAGTAGAATTTATAAAAGAGGAATGACTACAACTTCTGGTGGTAACATTTCTATTATTGATGAACAAGGAGATATTTGGGTAACTCCTTCAGCTGTAGATAAAGGATCTTTAAGATCATCGGATATTATCTGTGTAAAAAAAGATGGAACAATTATAGGAAAGCATAAGCCTTCTTCAGAATTTCCATTTCATAAAGCTATTTATGAATCTAGACCAGATATTAAATCGGTAATCCATGCACATCCACCTGCATTAGTATCTTTTAGTATTGTACGTCAAATTCCTAATACCAATATTATCTCGCAAGCAAAACATATTTGTGGACCTATTGGTTATGCAGAATATAGACTTCCTGGAAGTGATGATTTAGGGGATGTTATTGGAGAAGAATTTAAAAAAGGTTTTAAAGCTATCATCATGGAAAATCATGGAACCGTTTTAGGAGGAAGTGATTTAACAGATGCTTATGAGCGTTTTGAAGCTTTAGAATTTTGTGCTAGCACAATTTTATATGGTTCGCAAATAGGAAAGCCAAATTACTTAACAGATGCTCAAATAGATCAATTTGAAGCACAAGCAACTGGCGTGCTTCCAGAAATGGAGAGTACTGTGTATACTTCTGATGAAGTAGAAAAGCGTTTAGAAATATGTGAAATCGTAAAACGTTCTTGTGAGCAAGGTTTAATGATAAGTTCTTACGGAACAGTATCTATGAGATGGAATGAAAATGACTTTTTGATTACACCTACAGGAGTTAATCGTTGGGATTTAGATATTGATGATGTTGTTCAAATTAAAGATGGTAAAAGAGAAGCAGGAAAAATACCAAGTAGAGCTTCTTGGATTCATCAAGAAATTTACAATAGAAACCCAAATGTAAATTCTATAATTATGACACAATCACCTTATTTAATGGCTTTTGGTGTAACTGGAGAGTATTTAAATGTAAGAACTATTCCAGAAAGTTGGATCTTTTTACAAGATATTAATACTGTAAAATATGGAGATCATTTTAGAAATAACAATAATACAGAAATGGTAGATAATTGCGCAACTGCATTAATTATAGAGAATGATTCTATTATTATTACAGGTGATAAATTATTGCAAACTTTCGATTATTTAGAAGTGGCAGAGTTTAGCGCAAAATCTATAGTATTAGGAAATTCTTTAGGAGAAATGGTTCCAATAAATGATGAACAAGTAGAAGATTTAAGAAAAAAATTTTTAGCGTAAATGCTATTCTAAGTTTAATCAAAAAAACCTTTAACTAACTTATTTTATGAAACATTATAAGCAATACATAAACGGACAATTTGTAGCTTCTAAAGCTACATCTGTAATAGAAATTATAAATCCTTGTACCGAAGAAGTTCTTAGTACAATATCATCTGGTACTGTAGAAGATGCAAATCATGCTTTAGAAGCAGCACAAGCAGCACAACCAGCTTGGGAAGCTTTACCTGCAATTCAAAGAGCTGCTTTTTTACATAAAATGGCTGATGTAATTAGAGAAAATAGAGTTTTCTTAGCAGAAACATTATCTAAAGAACAAGCTAAAGTTATTGGTTTGGCTCAAGTAGAAATTGATGTTACAGCAGATTATTTTGACTATAATGCAGGTTGGGCTAGAAGAATTGAAGGAGAAATTATTCAAAGTGATAGAGAAAAAGAACATATTTATCTTCATAAAGCTCCAATTGGAGTAGCAGTAGGTATTTGTCCTTGGAATTTTCCGTTTTTTGTGATGGCTCGTAAAGTTGCGGCATCCTTAATTACAGGTAATACTTGTGTGATTAAACCAAGTTCTGAAGCACCAAATACAGTGATGGAGTTTGCAGATTTTATTCAAAAAATAGAATTGCCAGCAGGTGTTTTAAATTTTGTTTGTGGAGCAGGAAGAACTGTGGGTAATGCACTTTCTAAAAGCCCTATTACTGGTATTATTAGTTTAACAGGTAGTGTTGGTGCAGGTCAGAAAATTATGATGGCAGCTGCAGAAAATATTACAAAAGTTTCTTTAGAGTTAGGAGGTAAAGCACCTGCAATTGTTTGTGCAGATGCAAATATGGATTTGGCTATAAATTCTATTGTAGCTTCTAAAGTTATTTTTAGCGGACAAGTTTGTAATTGTGCAGAACGTGTTTATGTAGAAGATAGCATTTATGATGAATTTGTTGAAAAAATTACTAAAAAAATGAGCGAAGTTACTGTTGAAGATGCTTTAACAGGAACGAATGCAGATATGAGTAGTTTGGTTTCTAAATCTCAAATAGACAAGATTTCTGAGATGGTAGAATTTGCCAAAAAAGAAGGTGCTGAAGTTTTAGTTGGAGGAAAGCGTCATGAAGGATTTGATAGAGGGTTTTTCTATGAACCAACTCTTTTAACAAATGTTTCTCAACAATCAGAAATTATTCAAGAAGAAGTTTTTGGACCAGTATTACCAGTTATGAAGTTTGATACGTTAGATGAAGCCATAGCATTGTCTAATGATTGTCAATTCGGATTAACATCATCTATATTCTCTGAAAATTACAACAATATTATGCGTGCTACCAATGGATTACATTTTGGAGAAACGTATGTGAATAGAGAACATTTTGAAGCTATTCAAGGTTTCCATGCAGGTTGGAAAAAATCTGGTGTAGGAGGAGCAGATGGTAAACATGGTATGGAAGAATACTTACACACACGTGTAGTTTATGCTAAGTATTATTAGTAATAAATTATGTTAAAACAAAAAAACTCAGCTAAATTTAGCTGAGTTTTTTTGTTTTTATAAAAGTCTAAAATTAGACTAGAAGTACAGTTAAACTCATAGCTCCATGAGCACCAACAACCAAACATTGTTCTATATCTGCTGTTTTAGATGGTCCTGAAATAAATACGCCAAAATCTCTTTTTCTTGTACTTATGATGTCATAAGCATTTAGCATATGTAAACAAATTTTTTCCTTATTAAGTATAATAACCAAATCATTAGTAATAAAAGGAAGTGCACGTACAATACTGTTGTTTGCTGTTACCCAAATTGCACCATTTTCAGAAACGCCTAATTCTCCTTCAACAATTGCAAGATCTATATCTTCTAAAGTATGAGGGTCTGTTTTTTGAGTAACAGAAATGGTTCCTAAAGAAGATTTTTCTGTAACAGAAACAATACGTTTGGCATTTAAGTAAATTGCTTTGATTTCTGTATCAATAGCATTACTTTCAATTTCTTTTACAGTACCACCAACCAAAGAAATACTATTTTTAAATACATCTTTTAGATCAATAACTTCAGCAAATTTATCTTCATCGATTTGTGGAACTGGTAACAAATCTGGTTTATTTTCCTTTATTGATTGTAAAATAGCTTCTCTACCCATTTTTATTTTTTTTAAACCATTCATCAAAACTTTCATTTTTTATCTCAGGTAAATCTCTAGCTTTACCCCAAGCATTTAATTTGTTGTAAATCATAAATTTGGGTAAGTGTTTTAAAGCAAATCTTGCTGATTTTCCTGCAATGCCATATAATTTTGGTTTCGATAAAACGACACCAGCAACTTTTAAAATAGACTTTTTTACAACAGGTTGTTTTTCTTCCTTAACAATAACTTGACGCCATTTATAAAGTTGTTCATGAATATTAATTTTTACAGGACATACATTAGAGCAGGAACCACAAAGTGTAGATGCAAAAGGTAATGAACTGTGTTTTTTTAAATCTTTTCCAGGAGATAAAATAGATCCAATTGGTCCAGGAATTGTATAATCGTAACTATGACCACCACTTCTTCTGTAAATAGGACAGGTATTCATACAGGCTCCACAACGAATACAATGAAGAGATGCTCTAAAATCTTCCCTACTTAATTGCTCAGTTCTTCCATTATCAACAATAACAATATGCATTTCTTTTCCTTCTTCTGGTTTGTTAAAATGAGAAGAATAGGTTGTTATTGGTTGCCCTGTTGCGCTTCTTGCTAGTAATCTTAAAAAAACACCTAAATGTTTTTCTTTAGGAATAATTTTTTCAATTCCCATGCAAGCAATGTGTACTTTAGATAAATGAACACCCATATCTGCGTTACCTTCATTAGTACAAACAACAAAACCTCCTGTGCCAGCAACTGCAAAATTTACTCCAGTAATTGCAACATCTGCTTTTAAAAATTTATCTCTTAAATGTTTTCTTGCTTCACTAACTAAATATTCTGGATTTCCTTGACTTGGTTTTGTACCCAGATGTTCTTGAAATAAAACATCAACATCTTCTTTTGTTTTATGAATTGCAGGAAGTACAATATGACTTGGTGGTTCTTTTGCTAATTGAACAATACGTTCTCCTAAATCTGTATCAATCACTTCAATTCCCTTCTCTTCTAAAAATGGATTTAAATGACATTCTTCAGTAAGCATAGATTTACTCTTAACAACTTTTTTTGCATTGTGTTTGTCAAGAATACTTCCTACAATTTTATTGTGTTCTTCTGCATTAGAAGCCCAATGAACATGTATACCATTCTTTTTAGCATTTGTTTCGAATTGAATTAAATATTCATCTAAATTAGATAAAACATTTGCTTTTATTGCAGAACCTAATTCTCTTAGATATTCCCATCCTTGAACATTATGTGCAGATTTATCTCTTTTTTCTCTAACGTACCATAAAGCTTTATCATGCCAATTAACTTTAGCTTCATCTTTGTTAAATTCTTCTGCTTTTTTTGCGTGATTCATTTTTATAAGCTGCTGTTTAAAATTTCGGCAATATGCATTACCTTTAAAGGTTTTTTATTTCGGTTTATTAATCCTTCTAAATGCATTAAACAAGAATGATCTGCACCAGTTAGTACTTCAACATCGCTATCTAAATGATCTTGAACTCTGTCTTTTCCCATTTTTACTGAAATTGCTTCTTCAAAAACGGCAAAAGTTCCTCCAAAACCACAGCATTCATCTTTTCTGTTTAAAGGCATTAATTCTAGTCCTTTTACTTTGTTTAGTAAATCTTCTTCTGTAGAAAAATGTGCTCCAACAACTTCAGAACATGAACCTAGTTTAAGACCTCTTAATCCGTGGCAACTTTTATGTAAACCTACTTTATGTGGAAACGAAGCGCCTAAATCTGTTTTTCCTAGTATTTTTACAATAAATTCACAAAGTTCATAGGCATTATTTCTAACCTTTATAACTTCAGGAGTTTGTTCTAAAATGTCAAAATGATGTTTTACATGATAAATACAACTTCCTGAAGGACCAACAATGTAGTCATATTCCTTAAAGTTTTCAACAAATAGTTTACAAGCTCCTTTAGAATCATCTTCATATCCAGAATTTCCTAAAGGTTGTCCACAACATGTTTGCCCTTGAGGATAATACACATCAACATCAAGTTTTTCTAATAACTCTAATGTAGCTATTGCTACTTGAGGATATAATTGGTTTACATAACAAGGTATAAATAAACCTACTTTTAGTTTCTCCATCTTAGTTTTAAAATATAATATAAGTTAAAATTAATGCTGGATTCATAAAAATCTGTCCTGTTCTGACCTGATAAAGATTAGTTTGTTTAAAATAAATGTATTTTTATTTTTTTGTTAATAATAATAGTAAACAAACAATTATTGGATTGAGTAGTTGTAAAAAATTACCACACAGTACAGGATAGAATACTATTTTTAACTAGTTATTTTCGTCAGTATTATTTGATAATTTCAACTTAGAATTATAGAACTTAAGAACTAAAAACGAACTAAAGCATAATTATGACACAATATCATCGTGAAGAAGACACTCTAGAAGATATCTCAGGAGGAGAATTTGAAAGAACTCCGGTACCAAAATCTAAATTAAAAGGATGGAAAAGTTTTATTGGTATGTATGCAGGAGAGCATGCCGCTGGAACAGAGTTTATGATTGGACCTTTATTTCTAACTGCTGGTGTTAGTGCTTTCGATTTAATTGTAGGTTTATTAATAGGTAATCTTTTGGCGGTTTTGAGTTGGAGGTTTTTAACTGCAGAAATAGCTATAAAAAATAGACTTACTTTATACTTTCAATTAGAAAAAATATGTGGTAAAAAATTAGTTACAGGTTACAATTTAGCCAATGGTATTCTTTTTTGCTTTTTAGCGGGTTCTATGATTACAGTATCTGCAACTGCAGTTGGTATTCCTTTTGATATGCCAATGCCTAAATTAGATGATACATTACCAAATGGAATGACTTGGGTTATAATTGTAATTGCTATTGGTGCTGTAATTTCTATAATTGCTGCTCGAGGTTATGATACAGTTACTAAAGCAGCCAATTGGATGTCTCCTTTTATTGTATTAGCATTTATTGCTTGTGGTATTGTTGCTCTTAGTCAGTTAGGAGTAGATAGTTTTTCAAAATTTTGGGATATATGGGGTGAAGGTGGAGAACCTTTTCCAGGTCAAACAAAATTTACATTTTGGCACGTTGTAATTTGGTCTTGGTTTGCTAATGGAGCAATGCATATTGGTATGTCAGATTTATCAGTATTTAGATTTGCAAAAGAAGCCAAAGCAGGTTGGGCAACAGCAGCAGGAATGTATGTAGGTCATTATATGGCTTGGATAGCTGCAGCATTATTATATGCGGTTTATTTAAAATCTCCAGAAGCACAAGTATTTTTATCAACAAACTCTGCTCCTCCAGTTGCACCAGGACCAATGGCTTATAATGCAATAGGTGTATTTGGAATAATTGCTGTGGTTTTAGCTGGTTGGACAACTGCAAACCCAACTATTTACAGAGCAGGTTTAGCTTTTCAAGCAATTTTACCAAAACTATCAACTGCAAAAGTTACAATTTTAGCTGGAGCAATTGCTACCATAGCAGGTTTGTTTCCTGCATTTGCAATGAAGTTATTAGGTTTTGTAGCTCTTTATGGATTTATATTAGCGCCTTTTGGAGCAATTATTGTTTTTGAACATTTCTTCCATAAAAAAGCAGGAATCGTTAAAAATTATGCAGAAGTAGCAAATTTATCTTTTAATAAATCTGTTTTTATGGCTTGGGCTATAAGTTTTGGGATTTTCTATTTTATATCAATTCAATTCGATGTTTTCTTATCCTTTGTAACACTTCCTGCTTGGTTATTGTGTGGAGTGTTGTTTTTAGTTTTTAGTAAATATTATCAAAAATAATCTAATAAAAAGTTGCTTTGAAAAAAATTAAGATACCTTTAAAAATTATTGGTTTAGCTATGTCTCTTCCTTTTGAGATAACTAAGGGGAAAAAAAGAAAAACTAAAAAACTTATAAAAAAATATTTAATGAGTTTTTTAACCTTTTAATTAATAAGAAGATGTGCTAATCTTTTAGTTGTTTTTTTTGTCACTTTCATTAATTACAAATAGTGACTGTCTAAACTTTAATAAATAATAAAGTCTTGGATATAGAATTTTTAACTAAAATCTATATCCAAGACTAACTATTTGTGAGTATTTGTTAAAATGCATTTATATACTATTAGTTGGTTATTTTAAAAAACTGTTTTTATTTACACCATATCAGGATAGTACAGTACAGAAGCAGAATATTAAATCTATAAATTTGAATAATGACAATTAGATAGTTTGTTTACATAAGCAATACAGAACAGAACAGTATGAGTAAAAAATTATTTTCATTTACTATGAATCATAATATTGGTATTCCAAAATATCAACAATTAGTAAATGCTGTAAATAATGCGATTGGAGAAAACCTATTACAGATAGGTGATGCTTTACCATCTGTAAATAAAATATGTATTTCAAGTAAAGTTTCTAGAGATACAGTCTTTAAAGCATATACAATTTTAAAAGAAAATGGAATTATAGATTCTGTTCCAAACAAAGGATACTATATAGCTAATCAAACAAAAAAAGTATTATTAGTCTTAGATACTTTTAAAGCATATAAAGAAGTTTTGTATCATTCTTTTGTAAACAATTTACCAGATAATATTACAGTTGATATTCAGTTTCATCATTATAATATAGATAATTTTAAAGTTATTTTAAATAATAGTAAAGGTAAGTATTATAAATACATTGTAATGCCTTTTAGTAATAATGAAGTACCTTCAGTTTTGTCTGATATGGACAACGAAAAATTATTGCTTTTAGATTGGGGAGTGCATTCAAACAGCACTCATAATTATATATTTCAAGACTTTGGAAAAGCTTTTTTTGAATCTCTAAAAGAAGCTTTGGATGTATTTAAAAAATATAAAAAGTTAGTTTTTATATATCCGAATTTTACAGATCACCCTAAAGAAACACTTGTTTTTTTTAAAAAATATTGCGAACAATTTCATTTTAATTATGAGATTATAACAGATCCAAATACTTTTCAAATAGAAGAAAATATTGCTTACATAAGTACTAGTGATAGAATGTTAGGTACTTTTTTAGAGCAATGTAGAAATAAAAATTATGAGCCTGGTGTTCATGTAGGTTTCCTTTCTTATAATGACACGCCTATGAAAAAATTTATATACAAAGGAATTTCTGTTGTATCAACAGATTTTAGAGAAATAGGAACAAAAGCTGCAGAATTTGTGCTTCAAGATAAGCCAATGCAGTATTACGTTCCAACAACAATAACATTAAGAGAATCGTTATAATGAATTATTATTTAGGATTAGACATTGGGAGTTCTTCTATAAAAGCAGCATTAGTAGAAGTAGAAACGGGAAAAAGTTTAGGCGTTGTACAAGAGCCCAAAGAAGAAATGGGGATGTTTGCTCAAAAAAATGGATGGGCAGAACAAAAACCAAATGATTGGTGGCTGCACATTTGCAACGCAATTACTAAATTAAAAAAAGAATATAACATCAGTAGAACCCAAATAAAAGGGATTGGTATTTCTTATCAAATGCACGGTTTGGTTTTGGTTGATAAAGAAGGAGAACCACTTAGAAAGAGTATTATTTGGTGCGATAGTAGAGCAGTAGCTACAGGAAACAAGGCTTTTTCAGAAATTGGAGAAGATAAATGTGCTTCACAATTATTAAATTCTCCAGCAAACTTTACAGCATCAAAATTAAAATGGGTAAAAGAAAACGAGCCAGATATTTACAATCAGGCTTATAAATTTATGTTACCTGGAGATTTTGTGGCTTATAAGTTTTCAAACACCATTAATACGACTATTTCAGGACTTTCAGAAGGGGTTTTTTGGGACTTTAAAAATGATTCTGTAGCAGATTTTTTGTTAGAATATTATGGAATTCACAAAGATTTAGTTCCAGATATTGTAGACACTTTTGGCGTTCAATCATTAGTAGATGCAAAAGGAGAAGAAGAAAGCGGAATCGCAGCAGGAACTCCAATTTACTACAGAGCAGGAGATCAACCAAATAATGCATTGTCATTAAACGTATTTAATCCAGGAGAAGTTGCTGCAACAGGTGGAACCTCAGGCGTTGTGTATGCAGTAACAGACAGCTTATCAGCTAAAGAAAGTTCACGAGTTAACAATTTTGCACACGTAAATTATCAAAAAGGAGCAGCGGCAAGAATTGGTAAATTACTGTGTATCAATGGTGCAGGAATCCAATATCGTTGGTTGCTAAACAATTTGGCAGTAAATTCTTACGAAGAGATGAATAATTTGGCATCAGAAATCCCTGTAGGATCTGACGGAGTTTGCTTAATTCCTTTTGGTAACGGAGCAGAACGCATGCTAAATAACAAAGAAATTGGTACTCGTATTGTAAACATGAACCTGAATAATCACCATAAAGGACATATGTGCAGAGCAGCTTTAGAAGGCATCGCTTTTTCTTTTGTATACGGAATGGAAATCATGAAATCAGACGGAATTCAACCAAGCGTTTTAAGAGCAGGAAATGACAATTTATTCCGTTCAGAAATTTTTGCAAATACAGTGGCAACACTAATAGAGCAAGAAATCGAAATCTACAATACAACAGGAGCAATTGGTGCAGCAAGAGCAGCAAACTTGCATAAAGGCGATTTTGAAACTTTTGGGAAAGTAATTATGGACAACGATCACGTAATGACATTTATGCCATTTAAAGATAAAAAGTCATACTTAGAAGCGTATCAAAATTGGAAAAAAGAATTAGAATTAATTTTAAATAAATAGTATTTGGGCGTTCCCTAAAAAGGTCGGGCTTTACGCACTCGCTTTTTTTACTTAAAAAAGTAAAAAAGAGCTCAAACAGATGCTTCAATCCCTAACGCAAAAGTAGCACTCAAAACAATTACACGATTAAACACATAAACAATTAAATAGTATAAAAATGGAATATTTTAAAGGAATCAATAAAATACAATTCGAAGGAAGAGAGTCAGACAATCCCTTAGCATTTAAATACTACAACCCAGAGCAAGTGGTTGCAGGAAAAAAAATGAAAGATTGGTTTAAATTTTCAATCGCATACTGGCATACATTCTGTGGTCAAGGAGGAGATCCATTTGGACCAGGAACACAAAGTTTTGGTTGGGACAAATCCACAGATGCAGTGCAAGCAGCAAAAGACAAAGCAGATGCAGCTTTTGAATTTATCAACAAAATGGGATTTGATTATTTCTGTTTCCATGATTACGATTTAATTCAGGAAGGGGCAACATTTGCAGAATCGGAAGCAAGATTAAATACCATTACAGATTACATCAAAGGGAAACAAGCAGAAAGCGGCGTGAAATTATTATGGGGAACAGCAAACTGTTTTTCAAATCCACGTTACATGAACGGAGCTTCTACCAATCCAGATTTTAATGTAGTTGCAAGAGCAGGAGGTCAAGTTAAATTGGCTTTAGATGCAACCATTAAATTAGGTGGAGAAAATTACGTATTCTGGGGAGGAAGAGAAGGTTACATGTCTTTACTAAACACAGATATGGGACGTGAATTAGACCACATGGCTCAATTTTTAACCATGGCAAGAGATTATGCAAGGGCACAAGGTTTTAAAGGAACTTTCTTTATAGAGCCAAAACCAATGGAGCCAATGAAGCATCAATACGATTTTGATTCAGCTACTGCAATTGGTTTCTTAAAAGAGTATGGTTTAGACAAAGATTTCAAAATGAATATCGAAGTAAATCACGCAACTTTAGCACAACATACAATGCAACACGAAATGGCAGTTGCAGCAAAAGCAGGAATGTTAGGAAGTATAGATGCTAATAGAGGAGATTACCAAAACGGTTGGGATACAGATCAATTTCCAAACAACATTCAAGAAACTACGGAAGCAATGTTAGTTTTCTTAGAAGCAGGAGGTTTACAAGGGGGAGGTGTTAATTTTGATGCAAAAATCAGAAGAAACTCAACTGATATGGAGGATGTTTTTCATGCACATATTGGAGGAGCAGATACGTTTGCAAGAGCTTTAATTACTGCTGATAAAATTATGACTTCTTCTGCTTATAATTCTTTAAGAGAAAAAAGATACAGTTCTTTTGATGCAGGACAAGGAAAAGATTTTGAAGCAGGAAAATTAGAATTGAAAGATCTATACAACATTGCTCAAGAAAATGGAGAATTAAGTTTACAAAGTGGTAAACAAGAGTTGTTTGAAAATATTATCAATCAACATATATAATAACTAAGAGACCTTTCAACCTTTATTTTTGAAAGGTCTTTTTGAATTAAAATTTCATCAATAAAATAATTAATTAACACATAACTATGGGAAAATCAACAAATTCAGGATATCTGATCAAATTAACATTAGTAGCTACTTTAGGAGGTTTATTATTTGGATATGATACGGGTGTCATTTCAGGAACCGTGGGCTCTTTGGATAGTTTTTTTGTACTGCCAAAAGGCTTGTCAGAAACAGCAGCTAGTGCATTTAAAGGTTTTTTAGTTTCAAGTGCATTAATAGGTTGTATTATTGGTGGTGTTTTTGGAGGATTAGTCAGTAAAAAACTTGGGAGAAAAAAAGGATTGGTACTTGCTGCCATTTTATTTTTAATTTCAGCATTAGGTTCTGCCATGCCAGAAATGTTTATTGGAACTTTAGGCGAATTAGATCATACATATTCAACAATATTTATTGTTTATAGAATTATTGGGGGTGTTGGAGTTGGTTTAGCTTCAATGTTATCACCTCTATACATTGCAGAAATTGCTCCTGCAAAAAGTAGAGGAAAATTAGTTTCATTTAATCAATTGGCAATAGTTGGTGGTTTTATGGTGGTTTATTTTGTAAACTATTTTATCTCTAGAAGTGGTGGTTCAGATGAGTGGTTAAATGAAGTTGGATGGAGATGGATGTTTGCATCAGAAGTAATTCCTGCAGGTTTATTTTTAGGCTTATTGTTTTTTGTGCCAGACACTCCTCGTTCTTTAATGTTGCGTAACAAACCAGCAGCAGCTTTAGATGTTTTAATCAAAGTAAATGGAGAAGAAGAAGGGAATAGAGTTTTGACAGAAATAGAAGCTTCTATGAATGAAAAAACTTCAGGACATCTTTTATCTTTTGGTTGGTTGGTCATTATCATTGGAGTTTTATTGTCTATTTTTCAACAATTTGTAGGGATTAATGTCGTGTTGTATTACGCTCCAGAAATTTTTAAAACCATTTCATCTGGTACAGATAGTGCATTATTAATGACCATTATAGTAGGTGTTGTAAACTTCTTATTCACCATTATTGCTGTAAGAACCGTAGATAAATATGGTAGAAAGCCATTAATGATAATTGGAGCTGCAGGTATGGCAGTAGCTATGTTAAGCTTAGGTTTTGTGTTTTATTCAGGAGCAACTGGTTATTTAGCATTGTTTTGTATGATGTTATATGTAGCAAGTTTTGCCATGAGTTGGGGACCTGTAACTTGGGTGTTGTTAGCAGAGATTTTTCCAAATAAAATTAGAGGAAGAGCATTGGCAATTGCAGTGGCAGCACAATGGATTTCTAACTACTTAGTGTCATTAACTTTCCCAATGATGAATGATAATTCTTATTTAACAGGACTATTTAATCATGGTTTTGCATATTGGGTATATGGAATCATGAGTGTTTTAGCAATGTTATTTATCATGAAATTTGTTCCAGAGACGAAGGGTAAAACTTTAGAAGAAATGGAAGGTCTTTGGAAAAAGAAATAATCTAAATAAAAATAGAAAAAAATACAAACCCAATTGAAAAGCAAAAAATCAATTGGGTTCATTTATAAATTAAAAAAAATGAACAAAAAAATAGACCAACAATCGGCTGATAATATAAGAGCTTTAGCGGTTGCAATGGTAGAAAAAGCAAACTCTGGGCATCCTGGAGGACCTATGGGAGGTGCAGATTTTATGCACATCTTATATTCAGAATTCTTTAATTTCGATCCATCAGATATGACTTGGGCATTCAGAGATCGTTTCTTTATGGATGCAGGACATTTATCTACCCTAATGTATGCACAATATTATTTGTTAGGAAACTATAAGAAAGAAGATGTAGCTAACTTTAGACAATGGGGTTCTATCACTCCTGGACATCCAGAAGTAGATGTAAAAAGAGGAATAGAAAACACCTCTGGTCCTTTAGGTCAGGGGCATACCATGGGAGTTGGAGCAGCTATTGCAGCTAAATTCTTAGGAGCACGTTTTGGAGATTGGATGAATCATAAAGTATATGGTTTTATTTCTGATGGAGGAGTTCAAGAAGAAATTTCTCAAGGTGCAGGAAGAATTGCTGGTCATTTAGGATTGAACAATTTTATCATGTTCTACGATTCAAATGATATTCAGTTATCTACACCAACTGATGAAGTTACTACTGAAGATACAGCCATGAAATATGAATCTTGGGGATGGAAAGTAGTTACAATTGATGGACATAATCACGATGAAATAAGAAAAGCATTAAAAGATGCCAATAACGAAACAGAAAAACCAACCTTAATTATTGGAAAAACCATTATGGGTAAAGGTTGTGTAACATCAGAAGGAAAAACTTTTGAAGGTGAATGCGAATTGCATGGTCAACCCATTGGTCATACAGGAGCAGATTATACAAAAACATTATTAAATCTAGGAGCAAATCCTGAGAATCCTTTTGATATTTATGAGGATGTAAGTTCGTTTTATGAAGACTTATTACAAAGAAAAACAGTAGAAGCAAGAGATAAAAAAGTTGAGATTTCTATTTGGAGAGATAATAATCCTGAAAAAGCTAAAAAATTAGATTTTTTCTTATCAGGTAAATTACCAGAATTAGATTTCGAAGCTATTGAACACAAAGCAGGATTAGCATCAAGAGCAGCTTCTTCTGGAGTATTAGCATATTTAGCTGAAAATGTAGAAAATATGATTGTTTCATCTGCAGATTTATCAAATTCAGATAAAACAGACGGATTTTTAAAGAAAACACATGCGCTTAAAAAAGGGGATTTTAGCGGATCATTTTTACAAGCAGGTGTTGCAGAATTAACAATGGCTTGTATTGCAAATGGTATTGCATTACATGGAGGAATTATTCCTGTTGTAGCTACGTTCTTTGTGTTTTCAGATTATATGAAACCTGCCATTCGTTTGAGTGGAATTCAAGAATTGGGTGTGAAATATGTTTGGACACATGATGCTTTTAGAGTGGGTGAAGATGGACCAACACATCAACCTATTGAGCAAGAAGCACAGATTCGTTTGTTAGAAAAATTAAAGAATCATAGTGGAAATCCGAGTTTCTTAGCTTTACGTCCTGCAGATTCTGCAGAAACAAGTGTGGCTTGGAAAATGGCTTTGGAAAATAAAAATACACCAACAGGTTTGATTCTTTCTAGACAAGGAATTAAAGATTTACCAATCAAAGGAACATCTAGATATCAAGATGCTTTAGCTGCAGAAAAAGGAGGGTATTTGGTGAAAGAAGTAGAAAACCCAGATGTAGTTTTGGTGGCAAACGGTTCTGAAGTAGCCACTTTAGTAGCAGCAGCAGAAATTTTGGAAGCAGAAAACGGATTAAAAGTAAATATTGCTTCTGTTATTTCTGAAGGAGTTTTTAGATTACAATCTGCGGCATATCAAAATAGTGTAATTCCAAAAAGCAAGCCTTTATTTGGATTAACAGCAGGATTACCAGTAAACTTAGAAGGTTTAGTTGGTGACAATGGAAAAGTATTTGGATTAGACCATTTTGGGTATTCAGCACCAGCTACAATTCTAGATGATAAATTTGGCTTTACCGGAGAAAAAGTAAGTCAACAAGTATTAGAATATTTAAAAACAGTATAAAACGAGACGTATGAAATTTTTTATTGACACAGCAAATTTGAATGATATTGCAGAAGCAGAAGCTTTAGGAGTTTTAGATGGAGTTACAACAAATCCATCTTTAATGGCAAAAGAAGGTATTACAGGAGCCGAAAACATCTTAAATCATTACAAAAAGATTTGTGATCTTGTAGAAGGAGATGTTTCTGCAGAAGTGATTGCCACAGATTTTGAAGGTATGGTAAAAGAAGGAGAAGCTTTAGCAGCTTTGCATCCACAAATTGTAGTGAAATTACCTATGATTGCAGATGGTGTAAAAGCGTGTAAATTCTTTTCTGATAAAGGAATTAAAACGAATGTAACCTTAATATTTTCTGCAGGACAAGCATTATTGGCAGCAAAAGCAGGAGCAACGTATGTTTCTCCGTTTTTAGGAAGATTAGATGATATTTCTACAGATGGTTTAAACTTAATTTCAGAAATGAGATTAATTTATGATAATTATGGATTTGAATCTCAAATTTTAGCAGCATCTGTAAGAAATACAATGCATGTTATCAATTGTGCAAAATTAGGTTCAGATGTAATGACGGGACCATTATCATCAATTATAGGTTTATTAAATCACCCATTAACAGATAGTGGTTTGGCAAAATTTTTAGAAGATTATAGGAAAGGAAATTAGCACTGGGAGTATTGTTATGAAAATTAAAAGGGTAAATTCTATTTAGAGTTTATCCTTTTTTTTGGAATAATAATTAAGAAGTAGAATTTAAAAATAAAGATCATATTTTATTATTTTTTAGAAAATTATAATTCTTTTAGAAACTGACAAGTATCATAGAATACTGTGAAATATTTCATTAATTTAATAGCCTAAATACAGCTATAATCCTGTAATACGTTCTAGTTTTATACTTTATAAATATTCTGTTTTTCAAAGACCATTTCTTTACAGTGACTATTAAAAGATTTGTAATACCCCCATAAAAAAATTATTAATTTAAATAATAACTACGATGGAAAAGTTTACAAACATCAAAAAACAAATTCTAAGTTTTAGTTTTTTCCTTATTTTCTTTGGGCTAAATTTTAATAATATAAATGCACAAACTACAATTGAGGTTGGAGAGTTGTATAGTTTTGTTCAAGAACCTTCTAGTACTGTTAATTACCAGATAACTATAGCTTCTCCAGGAGAAATCAAAATCCATATTAACAATTGGGAATCAACCTACAATTGGGACCTAGATTTTGATAGAATTTACGTTTATAATAGCGATAATATTCCATTAAAAGGAAATTCATTTGCAACGGAATCAGATCCTTTTCTATTTCACATGATAGAAAGCAATGATGACTTGACTTTTAATGTTGGTCAAGGTGATACTTATACTATTTCTGTTCATTCAGGTGAAAAATGGGGTTGGGATACATCTGGCTCACATGAATTTGAAATGAAAGTGACCACAGTATATTGTGATGATGCATATGAGCCAAACGATGATTTTGCTTCTGCTTCAACAATTTCTTTAGGTAGTAATATTAACGCATTTCAATGGAGACAAATAAATACTGAGGAAATTCAAGACGATGAAGATTGGTATAAAGTGACGATAAATTCACCAGGTATATTAAAAATTGAATTAGTTGATTGGATTGCCTTATACAATTGGTCTTCAAATTATGATCGATTATTTGTTTACAATTCGGAAGGAGAATCTATTGGTTTTGCTGGCGGTAACGATTTTTATTATTGGATGATGGGTGGAGGCACAGATACAGATCCAGTAGTTATTGAAATGAATTTATCACATGAAGGAGATTACTATTTACGATTTCATGCAGGGTCAACAACAAGTACAACTCCCTATCATTTTACTACTTCATTAACACCTGCTAATGACATTTATGAACCCAATGATAATTTTGCAACAGCTAAATTGATTTCTGAAGCAGATGTTTGGCATCAAGCTTACGAATGGCGCTCAATAGATAGCTCTATGAATGTAGCAGATGATGAAGACTATTATTATTTTAATGCTGAGAGTGCAGGGGAATATATATTAACGTTAGACGGTTGGATTCAAATTCTAAATTGGGGGACAAATTATGACAGACTTTTTATTTATGACGAATATGAAAACGCTATAGGAGCAAGTCCTTATGCTGCGCTTATTGGAAGTACACCAATTACTATCAATATTCCAGCAGCAGGTAAATACTACTTGCGTTTACATTGTGGTAACGGGTATTCTACTGAAGGGTACCAGTTTAAACTATCAGGATCTCTTACTTTAGGAATTGAAGATTCAAATAATAATGACAATCTATTTAAGCTCTATCCAAATCCTGTTTCAGATATTATTACTTTGGATGTTGAACTAGGAAATAAAATAGCATCAAAAGTGAAAATTTATAATATAAACGGTCAGTTAATTCGTTCGAAGACACTGAAGAAAAACCAGAATCAAATTAATGTTGCTGATTTATCCACAGGGTTTTATATGTTAGTACTTGAATCTGGAGAATATTTAGGAATGAAAAAATTTATTATTACGAGATAAATAAAAGTACAGTATAATCTAACTAAAATGGCTAATAAGAAAGAGTAAATAATAAAATTTGAAGAATAAATTTTAAGTTTAAAAAATAAAACCCTATAAATTAGTTGTTTATAGGGTTTTTAGTGGAGACGCCGAGAATCGAACTCGGGTCCAAACAAGCAGCCAAAAAGCTTTCTACATACTTAGTTCTTTCTTAATTTTCGACTAAAAGTTGGTTAAGAACAACCTGCCTTTAGCTTAACTTCTTTAGTTTCAAAAACCCGTCAAAGTTCCAGATTTTCTATATTTACTTTTACGATGCCCAAAAGTGAAACGCCGTAAATCAGGGCTTTTCGTGGACATAAAGCTTGCACACCTAGTGTGCCGAGGCTAATCCTACTATAATTCGGATTAAGCAGCTAAAGCGTAGTTATCTTCGCCGTTTAAAAAGTTGAAA
>CBDUHF010000037.1:0-28350 GCA_965367085.1 uncultured Polaribacter sp. | reverse complement strand
AGCATCTCCCTTTTAAGGAGAGGGTCCTGGGTTCGAGCCCCAGCCCGGTCACAAAGAAAAAGTTAAGCATCGCTTAACTTTTTTTGCTTTACATAAATGCGCACGTGGCGAAATTGGTAGACGCGCAGCCTTGAGGGGGCTGTGAACGCAAGTTCGTGGAAGTTCGAATCTTCTCGTGCGCACTTTTATCTTCTTCATCTTTAATTTTTACGCCATCTTAAATTTATCTGTAAAAAAAGTATAGGGTTTCACAAAAAATTAACCTTTCTAAACACTATTATTACTATTATTGCAATATGCAAAGAATTATATTTATTTTGTGCTTATTGGTTTCTTTAAGTACATTTTCTCAGAAGGATAGTATTAGAGTTACTAATTTAAAAGGTCAAATTATTCATGCCGAAAGTAAACGTGCTTTAAGTGCTGCACATATTTTAAATTTAAATACAGTACAAGGAACCATTACAAATGATAAAGGTTTTTTTCAACTCCCAACAAGGGCTAATGATACCATTTTAGTTTCGTATTTGGGTTATGCTTCTATTAAATTAAAAGTAACTAATGATTTATTAAAAGGAAATGAATTATTAATTGCTTTGTATGAAAAACCTGAAGAAATTAGAGAAGTTGTTATAAGGTCTACAAAACTAATTGGTGTTTTAGAAGTTGATGTAAAACAGGTTCCTAAAGATAGATTTACAAGAATTCATATAAATGGTTTACCACAAACTTATGAAGTTGGCAAACCTAAAGGAAAAGACTACTCCTCTCCTATTGCAGCATTATTTCAGCCCGTAGATTTTTTATATAATCTATTTGGTAAAAAACCAAAACAACTTAAAAAATTACAGAAATTAAAAAAGGAGGATAATTTACGTAAAATGCTTGCTGGTAAATTTGATAGAGAAGTAATGATGGAATATTTAGATATGGATAGACAAGAACTTTCTGAGTTGTTGACTGACTGTAATTATTCTGAATATTTTATAAAAAAAGCTTCTGACTTACAAATGATTGAAGCTGTACTAGATTGTTATGAAAATTATAAAGCGCTTAAAAAAGGAAAAATTGAGCGTAATAAAATTCCTGTCAAAAATTAAATACCAAAAAAGGGTCAAAAGCAAAACTTTTGACCCTAATCAACTATTAAAAACTAACTAATAAATAACTAAAATACGGTTGTAATGTATTTATAGTTATACTTTCTTCTTGTGTTCCAAGTATATCTTTTTGACTGAATAATTTCTGTAGAACTATTATTTTTATTTTCTTTTTTAATATGGCTAATTGATGTCATTTTTATATATTTTAATTACTTATAAGACGACATTTTATAGTATGTGTTACAATCTAATTTCAGTTTAACAGAACTTTAAGAGAAGTGATTAACATAAAAAAGTACAATCAAATAATTGACTGTACTTTTTTAATTATACTTTAATTTCTAATTTTATTTATCTACTTACTGTACCTGACAAAGATACTGCGGGTCCTGATCCCATAGATATTACTGTATGATTCATTGCATCTAAAGGAACAACATGTGCCAAAGGCTTTAAAGTAAATGGTGCTGGACTATTATCTGGACTTGGTTCAACAGAAATAACTACTGTAGCTCCTTTTAAATCTGTAGGAAAATCAACACCTGCTGCAGATCCCATTACATAATCTTCTCCTGGAAAACCTGGTCCATTTCCAGTAGCTCCTTTATATGGTGAAGTTGCAGAATTTTCATCAACCATATCAGTAGATATAAAAGTTCCTGTACTAACTGGTGTACCATCTAAAACAACCCAACCTTCATATTTCCATCCTGCAGATAATGTAGGTAATCCTAAACCTGCAACAACTGTTGGAGCATCTGTATTATCTAAAAACCAAACTCCACTTGCTTCATTTGTATCGTCTGAATCTGTAGGTGTTGCTAAAATATATTTTCCCCAAGAATCTCCTAAAGTTTTTATATCTCCACTAGCATCTAAAACAATATTATCAGAATTTACACTTGCAGAGTTTCCAGAAAAATCACCAGCTAAAATTTTAGTTGCTGCTGGTGCAGGATCAGAATCTACTGCAGGTTCTATAGATAATACAAATTTTGTAGCTGTTTGTAAATCACTAATTCCTACAGTATAAGTTTGTGGAAAAGATACGCTTGTAAAAGTACCTGTACTTACTGGACTTCCATTTACTATTAACCATCCTTCGTAAACGAAATCTGATCCTAATTCTTCTAAACCTGTTAGATCTACTGTTAATTCTCCAGTTGTTGCAACTGGCTCGTTGTCATCACTACAAGCAACAAATAAAGTTGCAATTGTAAATGCTAATGCTAAATTTAAAACTTTTTTCATCTTATTAATTATTTTTAATGTTGATGACAAAGTTATTCCCTAAAAATGGTTTGAAATGTTAGCTAGCGAACACTTAAGCAGTTTTTTGTAGTAATCTTAATTCTTTTCTATTAAAACTAATCATTTTTTCATCTTTCAATTCATTCATTAAGACATTTAGATTAGATCTAGAAGTACCAATTAAAGATGCAATATCTTTCTGTGTATATGGATGTACAATTATTTTATCTCCTGTTTTATCACAATCATAACCATAATCAGAACATAACTCATTTATAAATTCTAAAAACCTTGTTTTGGTGTCTTTAAATAAAATAAGTTGCAATCTTCTTTCTAATTTTTTAAAACGCATTCCTAAAAATTTATAAATTTTTAAACTAAACGTTTTATTATTCCTCATTATATCATGCATTGTATCTACATCAATTGGGCAAATAGACGTTTTATTATCTGTAGATTGAGCAAATTCATTTCTAATTTCTTCACCTAGAATTGCTTTTTCTCCAAAAATTTCTCCTTTGGTAAGAATCGCTTTAACGATTTCATCTCCTTCTTCTGTATAATATCCAATTTTCACTTTTCCTTTTTCAATTAAAAAAACTTTATTGGCTGCATCTTCTTCAAAATAGATATAATCACTCTTTTTATATTGATCAAAAGTGTGACATTCTTTATATTCTTTAAATTTATGAGGACAAAGAAGATTGAATAAATTTACGTTTTCGAAAAACCAGAGAGACTTCATTATATTGAGATTAAAGATATAATTGATAAGTCTATAAAACTCAGCTACACTTACACTAAAATCATTAATCTTTCTATTTTATTTTTAATAGAAGATTCGGATTTGGACAATTATTTTTATAAAAATCAATATTTTCTTCGGATGAAACTCCTGGATAATCTCCAAAATTATCTTCTAAATCTTTTATAATTTGAAAGTGTAAATGAGGTGCATAATCTCCATTAATATCAGAACCACCCAAATACCCTATAGTAGATTCTTCTTCAAAAACATCTCCTACTTTGATGTTTTCTATTGATGACAAGGATAAATGTCCATATAAAGTATAGAATTTTTCATCATTAAATAGATGCTCTAAAATAATTGTTGGTCCATAATCACCATAGTTTTTATTAAATTTAAAACTATGCACTTTACCTTTTAAAACGGCTAAAACTTTGGTATCTTTTTTACACCATAAATCTACTCCTAAATGAATGTTTCTTTTTTCGTTTTCTAATTGATTTTTAAAATAATCACTTCTATCGTATAAATTTCTTTTTTCTAAATAACCACCAAAAGCAACTTTGGCTTCATTGTTAATTAGATGCGTATTTATATACGTTTCCCATTCATTTGATGAAGAAATATCAAAACTTAATAGATCTTTATTAACTTCAGAAATATCTATGGAGATATAATCTTGTTTATAAATTGTTGTGTCTATAACCTTTAATGGTTTTGTAGAAAGCTGATTTAAAAATTGATTAAAACATGTTGTATCCATCATTTATATAAAAGGAAAACTCTCGAATTTCATCGAGAGTTTTATATTAAAAAACTTAAATATTATGCGTTTTGTTTTTTTATTAAATTCAATGCAGAACCTTCATTATACCATTCAATTTGACCTTGATTGTAGGTGTGATTTGCAATAATAGTATCTTTAGTTCCATCTGAATGAACAACTTCTATGGTTAAAGGTTTACCTGGAGCAAACTCATTTAAATCTATAAAATTAAAAGTATCATCTTCTTGAATTAAATCAAAATCAGATTCATTTGCAAAAGTTAATCCTAACATTCCTTGTTTTTTAAGGTTTGTTTCATGAATTCTTGCAAAAGATTTTACTAAAACAGCAGCAACTCCTAAATGGCGAGGCTCCATAGCGGCATGTTCTCTAGAAGAACCTTCACCATAATTATGATCTCCAACTACGATTGATTTTATATTGGCTGCTTTATAAGCTCGTGCAGTTTTTGGCACAGCATCATATTCTCCGTCTAACTGACTCTTTACAAAGTTTGTTTTCATATTGTAAGCATTTACCGCTCCAATTAAACAATTATTAGAAATATTATCTAAATGACCTCTATAACGCAACCAAGGTCCTGCCATAGAAATATGATCGGTTGTACATTTTCCATGCGCTTTAATTAATAATTTAACACCTTTTAAATCATTTCCTAAAGGAGTAAATGGTGTTAATAATTCTAATCTATCTGAATCTGGATTTACTTTTATTTCTACTCCACTTCCATCTTCTTCTGGAGCTAAATATCCATCATCTTTTACATCAAAACCATTAGGAGGTAATTCCCAACCAGTTGGTTCATCTAACATTACTTTTTCTCCGTTTTTATTGATTAAAGAATCTGTAATAGGATTAAAATCTAAACGCCCTGCGATTGTAACGGCTGCAACCATTTCTGGTGAAGCTACAAATGCATGTGTATTTGGATTACCATCTGCACGTTTTGCAAAATTTCTATTAAAAGAATGAATAATACTATTTTTAGGTGCATTTTTAGGATCTTTATAACGAGCCCATTGACCAATACAAGGTCCACAAGCATTTGTAAAAATCTTAGCGTCTAAATCTTCAAATACTTTTAAAATTCCATCTCTTTCTGCAGTATATCTTACTTTCTCAGAACCTGGATTAATTCCAAACTCTGCTTTTATTCCTAAATTTTTATCAATAGCTTGTTGCGCAATTGAAGCTGCTCTTGACAAATCTTCATAAGATGAATTTGTACAAGAACCAATTAAACCCCATTCTATTTTTAATGGCCAATCATTTTTATTTGCAATTGCTGTCATGTCTGAACCAGCCTTTGTTGATAAATCTGGTGTAAAAGGTCCATTTAATAAAGGACTTAATTCAGATAAATTAATTTCAATTACTTGGTCAAAATATTGTTCTGGATTTGCATATACTTCTGCATCACCTGTTAAATATTCTTTTACTTTATTTGCAGCATCAGCTACATCATCTCTATCAGTAGCACGTAAATAACGTTCCATAGAATCATCATATCCAAAAGTTGAAGTTGTTGCTCCAATTTCTGCTCCCATATTACAAATGGTACCTTTACCAGTACAAGACATTCCTGTTGCTCCTTCTCCAAAATATTCTACAATTGCACCTGTTCCTCCTTTTGCAGAAACGATTCCAGCAACTTTTAAAATAACATCTTTTGGTGCAGTCCAACCAGATAATTTTCCTGTTAACTTAACACCAATCAATTTTGGGAACTTTAACTCCCAAGCCATACCTGCCATAACATCTACAGCATCTGCACCACCAACACCAATAGCAACCATTCCTAATCCTCCTGCATTTACAGTATGAGAATCAGTACCAATCATCATTCCCCCTGGAAATGCATAATTTTCTAAAACAACTTGATGAATAATTCCTGCTCCTGGTTTCCAAAAACCTAATCCGTATTTATTAGAAACAGATTCTAAAAAATTAAAAACTTCATTACTTGTATTTAAAGCAGTTTGTAAATCAGAACTTGCTCCGTTTTTTGCTTGAATTAAGTGATCACAATGTGTAGTTGTTGGAACAGCTACTTTACTTTTACCTGCTTGCATAAATTGCAAAAGCGCCATTTGTGCAGTTGCATCTTGAAGTGCAATTCTATCTGGAGCAAAATCTACATAATCTTTTCCCCTAACAAATGCTGTTTTTGGAGATCCGTCCCATAAATGTGAATATAATATTTTCTCTGCTAATGTTAAAGGTTTACCAGTAACTTCACGAGCTGCATCAACACGTTTTACAACGTTTGAATACACTTTTTTAATCATATCAATATCAAAAGCCATAAGAATTATATATTATTTGTTATTAAATTTTTAAGTACTCCAATGTACAAAATATAAAATGACTAAAAAAGTAGAAAATATTCAAAAAAAGTTAAAATGGTTTTTAAAAATCTTTTCTCTTTTTTTAAGGAGTTTATGATATTAATTTTAAAATTGATAATAAATGAATTATAACAGATAGCTTTACATAAATTCATAAAAAAGCCCAAGTAAAAACTTGGGCTTTAAAATTATAATTTGATTATTGTTTAGCTAACTAATTTCTTTTGTGATGGCTTAAATTTAGTTAAAACAATACCTTTAACTGCAGCTTGATATTCTTCTATTGTTGGAGTTCTACCCAATACTGTAGATAATACTACTACTGGTGTAGAAGACAATAAAGATTCTCCTTTTTTCTCATTTGTGTCTCTTACTACACGACCTTGGAATAAACGAGTAGAAGTAGCCATTACAGTATCACCTGCTTCTGCTTTTTCTTGGTTACCCATACATAAGTTACATCCTGGACGCTCTAAGTACAACATATTCTCATATTTTGTACGTGCAGCTCCTTTTGGCGCGTTATCGTCAAATTCGAAGCCTGAGTATTTTACTAATATATCCCAATCTCCTTCTGCTTTCAACTCATCAACAATGTTATATGTTGGAGGCGCAACTACTAAAGGAGCCTTAAACTCTACTTTACCATGTTGCTCTTCAATATTCTTTAGCATTTGAGCTAAGATTTGCATATCTCCTTTATGAATCATACAAGATCCAATAAATCCTAAATCTACTTTTTTAGTACCTCCGTAGAAAGATAATGGTTGTATATTATCGTGTGTATAACGCTTAGATACATCTTCATTATTTACATCAGGATCAGCAATCATTGGTTCTATAATCTTATCTAAATCAATAACAACATCTGCATAGTATTTAGCATCTGAATCTGGCTTTAAAGCCGATTTAGTTCCTGTTTTAATTTCTATAATACGATCATTAGCTTTATCAACTAACCCTTTAAGATCTTGCTTAGGGTTATCCATTCCCTTATCAATCATAATTTGAATACGATCTCTAGAAATTTCTAATGATTCAATTAAAGTCTCATCTTCTGAAATACAAATAGATGCTTTTGCTTTCATCTCAGCCGTCCAATCTGTAAATGTAAATGCTTGGTCAGAAGTTAAAGTACCAATATGTACTTCAATAATCTTTCCTTGAAAAACATTCTCTCCATCAAATTGATTTAGCATTTGTTCTTGCGTAGCATGAACCACATCACGGAAATCCATATAAGATTTCATTTCTCCTTTAAAAGTAACCTTTACAGACTCTGGTATTGGCATAGTAGCCTCACCTGTAGCTAATGCTAAAGCAACGGTTCCTGAATCTGCTCCAAAAGCAACTCCTTTTGCCATACGTGTGTGTGAATCTCCACCAATAATTACATCCCAATCATCTACTGCTAAATCGTTTAATACTTTATGAATTACATCAGTCATTGCATGATATTTCCCTTTAGGGTCACGTGCAGTAACTAATCCGAAGTCATTCATAAACTTCATTAATCTTGGAATGTTAGCTTTAGACTTATCATCCCATACAGAAGCCGTATGACATCCTGATTGGTAACCACAATCAACAATTGGAGAGATTACTGTAGCAGCCATCATCTCTAATTCTTGAGAAGTCATTAATCCTGTAGTATCTTGAGAACCCACAATATTTACTTCTACTCTAACGTTAGAACCAGCATGTAATGTTTTACCCGGTGTAGTTCCTACTGCGTTTCTGTTAAAAATTTTCTCAACAGCAGTTAAACCTTGTCCTTCTATAGAAACTTCTTTTGAAGTAGCATATACTTGAGGAATATCTATTCCTAAAATTTTACAAGCTATTGTTTGTAGTTTTTTACCGAAGACAACTGCATAAGAACCTCCAGCTTTAATAAATTCCATTTTTGGTGGCGTTAAAGCTGCAGAGATATCTTTTAACTCTTTGTCTCCGTTATATAATTTCTTTGTTTTTGTATTTATAGTAAGAACTGTACCTGTTGCAACAGAATACTCTTCTTTTAATATTGCTTCTCCATCTTCATCAACAATAGTGTTTCCATCAGCATCTTTTTGCTTTACCCAGTTTTTTAAATCAATACCAATACCACCAGTTACTCCAACAGTTGTTAAGAAAATTGGGGCTATACCATTAGTACCAGCAATTACTGGAGCAAAGTTAATAAAAGGTACGTATGGACTAAAAGGAACACCAGTCCATAACGCTACGTTATTTACACCTGACATTCTTGAAGAACCAACTCCCATTGTTCCTTTATCAGCGATCAACATTACACGCTTGTCAGGATGTTTTTCTTTTAAAGCTAATAATTCATTTTGCATATCTTTATTATGCTCAAACATACACTGACCGTGTAATTCACGATCCGATCTAGAATGTGCATCTGCACCTGGAGATAATAAATCAGTAGAAATATCACCTACACCAGCTACGAATGTTACAATTTCAATTTCTTCTTCAACCTCTGGTAATTTTGTAAAAAATTCTGCTTTGGAATAACTTTCTAATAATTCCTTTGCATTAGAATTTCCTGCTTTGTATGCTTTTTCTAATTTTTCTGTATCCGCTTCATATAAAAACACAAGAGTTTTTAATACTTTGGCAGCTTCTGTTGCTATTGAAACATCATTACCAAGAGCTAAGTCTAACAAAACTTCAACTGAAGGTCCACCTTTCATATGTGATAATTGCTCAAAAGCAAATTCGGTAGAAATTTCTTCTACTTTAGTTTCACCAAGAATAATCTCTTTTAAAAACTTTGCTTTTACACCAGCAGCACTTGTTGTTCCAGGTAAAACATTATAAATAAAGAAGTTCAGAGAATCTTCTCTGTACTCATTATTTAAATCTTTAATTTGCTCAATAATTTTGCTAAGTAATTCAGCTCCATCAATTGGTTGTGGATGAAGTCCTTGATCTTTTCGATCTTCAATCTGCTTGATATAATCTTGATAAATGTTCATGAAAGAATTATTTAATTACGGTAAAGTTTTTTATTAAAAAAATGTAATAAAGCTATACTGTATATAGTTTTTGTTAATTTTTAATTCGAACAAAACTACATTTTTTATATCAAATATTAAAAGATAAATAATAGATTGGTGTAATTAATGAATAAATAAAAGTTATTTTGAAATTTGATGAATATAAATCAATAAAAAAGAGGTATTTGCATAAAATTATGAATATATCATAAAATAAAATAGAAAAAACAGACTAATAAGCCGAATTCTGTACCTAATAAAAGGCTCTTATCATTTATCTAGTTCTAAAATTACTTTTAGAATCAATCTGCCTACCCTTTAGAATCGAGCGAGTAGCTCTCAATCTCTAATATACATGGCATTGCACCGCATTGAGTTTACCTGGTTTCACTACAGCCGAACTGTACTTGCTTTCTGTTGCACTTGTCCTCAACTCACGTTGGACGGATGTTATCCGCAATGCTTACTCTTTGGTGTCCGGACTTTCCTACTTGTTATAAAAAACAAGTCGATAAGATAAGTCTGTTTTAAATCTATTATTTGTAAATATACATTCTTTAGACATAAAAAAACCCACTCATAAATGAGTGGGAAAAATTGCTATGAAAAAGAAAAAGTGTTGCTGATTGCTCAACAACATTACAAATATATATTAAAATATGATATAAAAAAATAAATTCATAAAATATTCTAAATATATTCTCTACTTTTTACATTTTTAAGAAAACATATCTTTTACTTTTTCAAAAAATGATTTATCTGATGTATTCGGATTTGGCTTAAAATTCTCATTATCAGACATTTTATCAAAAAACTGTTTTTGCTCTTTGTTTAATTCTTGTGGTGTCCAAACATTAATATGAATTAAGAAATCTCCTGTTCCGTATCTTTCTATGCTTGGTAAACCTTTACCTTTTAGTCTTAATATTTTACCAGATTGTGTACCAGCTTCAATTTTAATTTTTACTTTACCTGTAACTGTATCAACTTCTTTACTAGTTCCTAAAACAGCCTCCGAAAAGTTAACATATAAATCATAATGAATATTTGTACCTTCTCTTTTTAGAGTTTCATGTTGAATTTCTTCAATTAATACTAATAAATCACCAGAAATAGAATTTTTACCAGGAGCATCATTTCCTTTTCCTCCAACTTTTAATTGAACTCCCTCTGTAACTCCAGCTGGAATATTAATTGAAACTGTTTCTTCTTTTACAATTAAACCTTGAGCATCTGCTCCATTTGGTTTACTGTTTAACATTTCTCCTGCCCCAGAACAAGTGCTACAAGTTGTTGCTGTTTGCATTCTACCCAAAATAGTGTTGGTTACACGCATTTGCTGACCAGAACCATTACAAGTTGAACACGTTTTATACGTTACTCCTTCTGCCTGAACTTTTCTTCTAACTTTAACTTTTTTCTCTACTCCATTTGCAATTTCTTCTAAAGTAAGTTTTACACGAATTCGCATATTACTTCCTTTAACTCTAGCTTGTCTTTGACCTCCTCCGCCAAAACCACCAAAGCCGCCTCCGAAACCGCCTCCACCTCCGCCAAAAATGTCTCCAAATTGACTAAATATATCATCCATGTTCATTCCGCCGCCTCCAAAACCGCCTCCGCCACCTTGTGGACCGTCAAAGGCTGCATGACCATACTGATCATAACGTGCTTTTTTATTATCATCACTTAATATTTCATAAGCTTCAGCTGCCTTTTTAAAGTTTTCTTCGGCAGTTTTATCATCTGGATTTTTATCTGGATGATATTTTATTGCCATCTTTCTGTAGCCTTTTTTAATTTCTGCCTGTGAAGCAGATTTAGAAACTCCTAATATTTCGTAAAAATCTTGTTTTGCCATACTCTTTCAAATATCAATTAACAGTAATCAATGATCATTGGTAATTGTAAAATGTTAATTGTAATTTATTTACTGCCCTATTACTACTTTTGGATAACGTATAATTTTATCACCTAACTTATACCCTTTCTCTACACAGTCTATAATTTTTCCTTTTAAATCATCTGAAGGTGCAGGAATTTGTGTAATAGCTTCATGAATTTCAGCATCAAAAACATCACCTTGTCTGGTTTCAATTTTTGATAAACCTTTTTGTTCTAGTGTATTATAGAATTTTTGATAAATTAACAACACTCCTTTTCTTAATTCTTCTGCTTCTTTGTCTTCTTCTATATGTGACAAAGCGCGTTCGAAATCATCTACAACTGGCAGTAAAGATGTCATAACTTCTTGTCCTGCTGTCTTAAATAACTCTACACGTTCTCTAGTAGTTCTTTTTTTATAGTTTTCGAACTCTGCAAAAAGACGTAAAAATTTATCTTTTTCTGCTTGAAGTAACTCTTCTGCAGTTGGCTCTTCTTTTACAATTTCAACTTCAACTTCTTGATTTTCTTCAACTTGCGAAGTTTCTTCTGCATTATTTATTTCTTGATCTTTTATATCTTCTTTCTTACTCATTTCTTTGTAATCGTTATATTATCTTCATTTATTAAGCAAAAATATTGCCAATAAAAAAATAGTGTCAAACTGACACTATTTTTTAAAATTATATTTATTTGAAATTAATCTTCTATTCTTTCAATTTTTGCTCCGATAGATTTTAAACGAGCTTCTATATTCTCATAACCTCTATCTATTTGTTCTATATTATTGATAATACTTGTTCCACTCGCAGATAATGCAGCAATTAATAAAGATATTCCTGCTCTAATATCTGGTGAAGTCATTTTTGTGGCTTTTAAAGAGCTTTCAAAATTTTGCCCAATTACTGTTGCTCTATGAGGATCACACAAAATAACTTTTGCTCCCATATCTATTAATTTATCAACAAAAAACAAACGGCTTTCAAACATCTTTTGATGAATTAAAACGGTTCCTTTAGCTTGTGTTGCAATAACCAAAACAATACTTAATAAATCTGGTGTAAAACCAGGCCAAGGTGCATCTGCTACAGTTAAAACAGAACCATCTATGTAATTCTGAATTTCGTAGCTTTCTTGTTCTGGAATGTAAATATCATCGCCTCTTTTTTCTAATTGAATTCCTAGTTTTCTAAATACATTTGGTATTTGACCTAAGTTTTCCCAACTTACATTTTTAATTGTTAATTCTGAACGTGTCATAACAGCAACACCAATCCAAGAACCAATTTCAATCATATCTGGTAAAACTGTATGCTCACAACCACCTAAAGCATCTACTCCTTCTATAATTAATAAATTTGAACCAACTCCAGATATTTTAGCTCCCATAGAATTCAACATTTTAGATAATTGCTGAATATAAGGTTCACAAGCTGCGTTATAAATTTTTGTAATTCCTTTTGCTAAAACTGCTGCCATTAATATATTAGCAGTACCAGTAACAGAAGCTTCATCTAACAACATTTCTATACCTGTTAAGCCTTCTGGTGCTTCAACTCCGTAAAAATGTTCTTCTTTATTATATCTAAATTTTGCACCTAATCTAATAAAACCTTCAAAATGAGTATCTAATCTTCTTCTACCAATTTTATCTCCTCCTGGACGTGGAATATAACCACGACCAAAACGTGATAATAATGGACCAACAATCATAATTGAACCACGTAAAGAACTTCCGTCTCTTTTAAAATCTGCAGATTCTAAATATTCTAGATTTACTTCATCTGCTTGAAAAGCATAAGAATTTCTAGATAACTTTTCTACTTTTACACCCAATTCTCCAAGAATAAAAATAAGTTTATTTACATCTATAATATCTGGAACATTATTTACAACTACTCTTTCTGGTGTCAATAAAACAGCACACAAAATTTGTAATACTTCGTTTTTTGCTCCTTGAGGAGTTATTGTTCCGCCTAATTTATGTCCTCCTTCTATTTTAAATGATGCCATTAACTCTTATCTTTTTTTGTACTTATTTTGATTATTGTGGTGTGGTTTCTTGTAATTTGTCTTAGAATTATTCTGACCTTGAGAATTTCTTTTTCTCAATAAATTTTTACTTTCAGAAAGTGCTTCTTCTGTATTGGTTAAATCTAATTTTCCGTCAGATACATCGAATAAATGTTTAAAAATAACAGCATCATCTACTGTATCTTTATTCCAATTTAAATAACATTTTTTCATATGATTTGCAATCGTAAAAACCAATGCTTCCTTTTTTTCTCCATCTTCCCAACTTAAAGCAATATCTATCATGGTTTGAATATTATTACCATAATATCGATATCTTGAAGCTGATTTAGGATAAGGCAATGCTTCTGGTTTTTCTTGTAATTCTTCTTTTGAAGGTTGAGGATAAGGAGATTCTGCATCTAATTTAAAATCTGCCATAATGTATAGCTGATCCCATAATTTGTGTTTAAAATCTGGAACATCACGTAAATGTGGTTGCAAATTTCCCATAACATCTACAATAGCTTTTGCCATTTTATCACGCTCTTCTTTAGTTTCTAAAGCTAAACAATGGTCTACTAATTTTTGTATATGTCTGCCGTATTCTGGAATTATCATTAACGGTCTTTCTGAATTGTATTCTAAATCGAATGTCATTTTATGTTTTTTGAAGTGTTTTCGACACATTTTCTTTTTCTTTTTTATCAAAAGAAAACACTCGAACTGACAAGTTACTATTTGTAGTTATTAAACGTTGCAAAATAGCAATTTATTTTTAGTTTATTTTAATGATTTTGAAAGAATTAAAAAAAGGGTATTATCCAATGATTTTTAGCTTTACAAAACGCAATAAAAGATTTTTCTTTCCTGCTGTACCAAATTGAATCATTGCTTTTTTATCTGGACCTTTACCTTCTAAAGAGAGTACTTCTCCTCTACCAAAACGTTCATGTTCTATAATATTTCCTGGAACAATATTATTGTCAAACAAATTAGTTGTAGCTGATGCTTGTGATACTTTCTTTAAGTTTTTAGGAACAATAATTTCTTTCTTTTTAGCCAAATCACGTTCCATCTTTTTACGTTGAATTGGTTTTTGAAAACGAATTCCTTTAGGAGCATCATCAAATAAACTTTTATCTACAAATCTATTTACAGAAGGTTCTGGAACTTTTGGAGTTATATAATACAAGTATTGATCATCTATTTCTTCTAAAAACCTACTAGGTTCTGCATCTACTAATTTACCCCATCTGTAACGTGTTTGCGCATAACTTAAATACGCTACATTTTCTGCTCTTGTTAATGCAACGTAAAACAATCTGCGCTCTTCTTCAAGTTCACTTCTTGTATTCATACTCATTGCAGAAGGAAATAAATTTTCTTCTAAACCAACAACATACACATGCGAATATTCTAATCCTTTAGATTGATGAATTGTCATTAAAGATACACTTGGTTTTTCATCATCTTTTTTAGAATCGAAATCTGTAGCTAATGCAACATCTTCTAAAAATGTAGTTAAAGAAGCATCTTCTCCTTGTTCAATTTTATCTGTAATAAAATCTTTTATTCCGTTTAATAATTCTTGAACATTTTCAACTTTACTAACCGCTTCAGGAGTTCCGTCTTTTTCTAAATCTTTAATTAATAATGTTTGTTTTACAACAGTTTCTGCAATTTCAAAAGCATTTTTGGTTTGACTTTCAATTTGAAAACGCTGCATCATATTTACAAAATTCTGAAGTTTTGTTTTTGTTCCAGAATTTATTTTCAAATCTATTTTATCAATATATTTTAAAATATCGAAGATTGATTTTTTATAATGATTTGCAGCAATAGTAAGCTTATCTATAGTTGTTGCGCCAATTCCACGAGCAGGATAATTTATAATTCTCTTTAACGCTTCTTCATCATTTGGATTGATTAAAATGCGTAAATAAGATAAAATATCTTTTATTTCTTTTCTCTGATAAAAGGAAATTCCACCATAAATTTTATACTCTATACTCTTTTTACGTAACGCATCTTCTATAGCTCTAGATTGAGAATTTGTTCTATACAAAACAGCAAATTGATCATTTTTTAATTGATGATTCATTTTGTTTTCCCAAATAGATTGTGCTACAAATCTTCCTTCTTCACCATCTGAAATTGTTCGCATTACGTTAATGCTATCTCCAGCATCGTTACTTGTCCAAACTTCTTTATCTAATTTTGTTTTATTTCTTGCTATTACAGAGTTTGCTGCATTTACAATATTACTTGTAGATCTATAATTTTGCTCTAATTTAAAGGTTTTTACTTCTGGATAATCTTTCTGAAAGCTTAAAATATTCTGAATATTTGCCCCTCTAAAACTATAAATACTCTGAGAATCATCTCCTACAACACAAATGTTCTGAAAACGATCTGCTAATGCTTTTACAATAAGATATTGAGAGTGATTTGTATCTTGATACTCATCTACCATTATATATCTAAATCGATTTTGATATTTTGCTAAAGATTCTGGAAAACGAGCTAATAATTCATTTGTTCTTAACAATAAATCGTCAAAATCCATCGCACCTGCTTTAAAACATCTGTCTACATATTCTTTATAAATATTACCAACTTCTGGTCTGCTTGCATGTAAATCTGCTTCTTGTAAATCAGAATTATTAAAATATGCTCTTACTGTAATTAAACTGTTTTTAAATGATGAAATTCTATTTAAAATCTGTTTTGCCTTGTATTGTTCTTTATTTAGATTCTTCTCTTTAATAATTGCAGAAATTAAACGAACAGAATCTTGAGAATCGTAAATTGTAAAGTTTGAAGGAAAACCTAACTTGTCTGCTTCAGAACGTAAAATACGGGCAAAAACAGAGTGAAAAGTTCCCATCCAAAGATTTTTTGCTTCACTTGCGCCTACTACACTTGCAATTCTTTCTTTCATTTCTCTTGCCGCTTTATTTGTAAATGTTAGTGACAAAATATTAAAAGAATCTACGCCCTGTTTCATTAAATGGGCAATTCTATATGTTAATACACGTGTTTTACCAGAACCTGCACCCGCAATAATAATCATTGGTCCGTCTTTCTGTAAAACAGCTTGTTTCTGAGCTTCGTTTAAAGAATCTAAGTAATCGTTCAAGAGCTATTATTTTTGAAGAAATTAAAGCGACAATTTAGCCAAACTATTCCTTTTTTTCCTACTAGATTTAGAATTTTTATTCACAGATTTATTTCACTTTTATTCGGCTTAAAATCCGATATATTAATAATTCGGCTCTAAAACCGATATTTAATAAATTCGGCTTAAAACCCGATATTTTTGGTTGTTTGAAACTTTAGAACTATATTTACTTAAATTATATAATTCTATGACAAGTGTAATTACAGGAGATGTTATTAATTCTAGAAATACTTCTAATGAAGTTTGGTTAAAACCTTTAAAGTCAGTTTTAAAAAAATTAAACGCAGGTCAAATTTATAGAGGAGATAGTTTTCAAATAGAAATTGAAGATGCATCAACATCACTTTTAACGGCAATTTATATAAAATCTAGCCTTAAGATGATTAAAGAAATTGATGTAAGAATGGCCATAGGAATTGGTTCTAAAAACTTTGAGGCAGATACTGTTAATGAAGCAAATGGAGAAGCTTTTATCAATTCTGGTTTTGCTTTTGATAACTTACTTAAAAAGCAAAATTTGGCATTAAAATCTCCATGGAATGAAATCAATGAAGAAATAAACATTGGTTTAAGTCTTGCTTTATTGGTTATGGATAATTGGACACAAAATTCGGCTGAGTTTGTTAAAACCTCTTTGGATAAACCAAATTTTAATCAAAAAGAAATTGCAGAATATTTACATATTTCTCAAAGTAGCGCAAGTGAACGCAGAAAAAGAGCAGGTTTTGATGAAATTATGAAATTAGAAAAGCGTTTTAGAAAATTAATTCAACAACAAAATAATTTGCAATAATGATTTTATTTCTAAAACTACTATTAGCACATTTATTAGGTGATTTTTTATTACAACCAGAAAGTTGGGTAAAAGACAAAGAAAAAAAGAAGGTAAAATCGAGTAAACTATATTTTCATGTAGCCATTCATTTAATTCTGTTACTCCTTTTTCTTCAATTTGATATTACTCAATATTGGTTAGGAGTTCTTTTGATTATCATTTCACATTATAGTTTTGATGTACTTAAAATCTATGCTCAAAATAAAAATAATAAACGAGTTTGGTTTTTTATAGATCAGCTATTACACATTATAATTTTAGTATTAGCATCACTTTTATATACCGATTTCTCATTTTCTTTAGATACTTTTTTAACCGATAAAATACTTTTACTACTTGTTTCAATCCTTTTAACAACCTATGTTTCTGCCATTATTATTAAAATAATTATTACACAATGGAATCCTGAAAGTAAAAAAGAAAATGATGATTCTTTAGCAAAAGCAGGTCGTTATATAGGTATTTTAGAACGTCTGTTTGTATTTATATTTGTTGTTACAAATCATTGGGAAGCAATTGGTTTTTTATTAGCAGCAAAATCTGTTTTTAGATTTGGAGATTTAACTTCATCAAAAGACAGAAAACTAACAGAGTATATTTTAATAGGTACTTTATTAAGTTTTGGGTTGGCACTATTAATTGGTATTCTATATTTGTATACTTTAAATTTACTTTAATTCATGGAAGATAAAATCTTAGAAAGCATTGCATATATTTTACCTGCTGTAGTTACAGGAACTGTTGCATATTATATGTTTAACGGATTCATAAAACAACAGAATTCTGAAAAGAAACTTGAGTTATTAGCACAAAAAAAGAAAGAATCTTTACCTATAAAGTTACAGGCTTATGAACGTATGATGTTGTTCTGTGAGCGTATTAATCCTGTTAAAATGTTGATTAGAATTAAACCGCTATCAGAAAATACACAAGAATATTTACAGCTTTTAATAGCAAGTATAGAACAAGAATTTGAGCATAATTTAGTACAACAAATTTATATTTCTAATGATTCTTGGACAGCAATTGTAGCATCTAAAAGTGCAATTATGAATAAATTAAAACTAGTTGCAGAAAATTCTAAATCTGCAAATGAATTAAGAGAAACTGTTTTAATGGATTACTCTAAAAACATACCACCAACAGAAACTGCTATTTCTTTTATAAAAAACGAAGTAAAGAAATTATTATAAAAAAAAAGGCTGCCTTTTCAGACAGCCTTTTTTCTTCCTTCTTTTTCAATCTATATTTAATACCTTTAAAATTGTAGTCTTACTCCTACTTTATAATTTCTTCCACGAGTAGAATATCCTAAAACATCATCGTAATCTTCATCTAAAATATTAGTTACAGCAGCAAAAATTATTACTGTTTCATCTAACAATTTATAATTGGTAGAAAAATCTAAAACTTGATAACTTGGTAAAATTACATCTATACCAGCTGCTCCAAAGCTACCATATCTATCGTAAATAGTTCTTTCACTTACATTTCTGTATGTAAGATTAAAAAAAGCATTTTGTATAGCAGTAAGATCTATGCCTGCAACAATTTTATTCTTAGGAATGTAATCATTGAAATCTTCTATATCTTTTTTATCTACAAAAGTGTAAGAAAGATTTAGTTTTAAATAATCTGTTGGAGTTATTGAAGAATTCACTTCAAATCCATTAGCGTCAGAAGAACCATTTGCATACTTAAAAGTTGAATTATCATAAATAATGGCATCATCCTCACTTCTATTAAAATAAACAGCATCCACTTTTAACCAATCTTGATAATTTACATCAAAACCAATTTCTAATGTTTTGTTCGATTCTGGATTTAAATCAATATTTCCTCCAAATCCATCATATAATTGATACAAACTTGGCGTAATAAAAGCTGTACTGTAAGAAGATAATAATTTTACTGTTGCATCATCATTCTTCAAAATATTCTGAGCTACATTAACATCATACACAAAGTGATTTCCATAAACATTATGAATATTTAACCTTCCTCCTGCATTTGCACTTAATCCGAAATCTGAAATATAAACCAAACTTGCATAAGGATCTATAGTGTTAAAATTAGCGATACTTTTATCAATTCCTCCAAAAGGAGTTACCGTATTATTGCTATGTTCTTGATAGTTAACACCAGTAATTAATTGGATGTTTAGATTTTTAAAATCATACCTATTTACTAAGTCTACATTTAAACTTCTACCAGTAAATTGATAATTATCTAACGTACCTCCAAAAGCATTATATTGATTAACATCTCTTTCTACCACATTTGCAGAAGCTAATACATAAACTTGTCCGTTTTCATAATTATAAGTAGGTTTAATTCCCACTCTTAACTGTTCTTGATTTCCTGTATTTACATCACTATCAGAAAATGCACCAGCATCAAAATCATAATCAAATTCATCATAATTTAAAAAAACTTCAATAGCTATTTTTTTGTTGATGTTGTAACCTAACTTTAACAATCCGTTTCTACTATAAAAAGAATCTTCTTCAAAAAGTGTATTTGTTTTATTTTTTGCTGATGACATTCCATCAACTCCAGTTAAACTAAATGTTCCTAAGAAATTAAACTTTCCAATATTTCCATTAATAGCAACATTTTGGTTTCTATCAGATAAACTACTTTCTGACGTGTTTGCAGTATTATTTGTACCTAAACTTGTTTCAAAAGAACCAGAAATTCTATTTTTAGTAGCTTTCTTTAATATTACATTAATTACTGCACTTGCAGCACCAGAACCATATAATGTAGATGAAGCTCCTTTTAGAACTTCAATTTTTTCAATCTGACTAACAGCTAATAAACGTAAATCAAATTCTTGATTAATTCCAGATTGATCAGTTACAGGCACTCCATCAATCAAAACTAAAATTTGCCTACTTCTTCCACCTCTAATATTAATACTTTTTGGCTCAGAAGCATTAGTATTTACACCTCTAACATCTATACCCACAACAGTATTTAGAATTTCAATTACAGATTTCCCTGCATTTTGCTGAAGTTGTTTTTGAGAAATTACCTGAATTACCTTACCAGTGTTCTCTTTTTTAAGTTTAAATTTTGTTGCTGTTACTACAACCTCATCTAACTTTTCTACTTTTTCTTTTTGCTTTTCGTTTTTTTGAGCAAAAAGACTTGTGCTGACAAAACTACATGCCAAAACACTAACAATTAATAATTGTTTTTTCATTTTAATAAATTTGATTTATACAATAAATCAGGATAAATTGAGTACGAAATGTAAGTACACTAACTTTTCTCCCGAAAGTTTTTACACATGATTTGGGCAGGTTTCCTGACTTGCGTCTTGTAACAAACCTTCCCATTTCTCTATAATTAGAATAAAACAGTGGTTAAAGAATTAGTTACAAGCTTAATAGCTTACAGTTGCGGGAACAGTTCTGGTTTTTAACCAGATTCCCTTTTAATTTGATGCAAAATGCTTTCTACATCAAAACCAAAATCGACACAAATATATATCCATTCTTATTAACAATCTAATAAAAAATGAAGAAGATTTAATACCTTCGATTCTTAATAAATAAACAAAAAATGAGAATAGAAAACGAATTAAAATTAGGCTTTAAAGATGTAATGATTCGCCCAAAACGATCTACTTTAAAATCGCGTTCGCAAGTAAATTTAGAAAGAGAGTTTAAATTTCTACATAGTGATATTATCTGGAAAGGAATTCCTATAATGGCAGCAAATATGGACACTGTTGGTACTTTTGAAATGGCAAAAGCATTGGCAAAACACAATATATTTACAGCAATACATAAACATTATAGTATTAAAGAATGGCAAGATTTTGCTTCAAATACAGGTGAAAGTGTTTTAAGAAACATTGCTATAAGTACAGGAACAGGAAAAAGTGATGCAGAAAAAGTTGCTAAAATTTTAAATGAATTTTCTCAAATAAATTTCATTTGTATTGATGTTGCTAATGGTTATTCTGAACATTTTGTAGAATTTGTAAAGAAAATGCGTAAAAATCATCCAAATAAAATAATTCTTGCAGGAAATGTTGTTACAGGAGAAATGGTTGAAGAATTATTGTTAGCCGGTGCAGATATTATAAAAGTTGGTATTGGTCCAGGTTCAGTTTGTACAACTCGAGTTAAAACTGGTGTTGGTTATCCACAATTGTCAGCAATTATAGAATGTGCAGATGCAGCTCATGGAATGGGTGGACAGATTATTTCTGATGGTGGTTGTAAAATTCCAGGTGATGTTGCCAAAGCTTTTGGTGGAGGAGCAGATTTTGTAATGTTGGGAGGAATGTTGGCAGGACATGAAGAAAGTGGTGGTAATTTAATAGAAAAAGACGGGGAGAAATTTAAAATTTTCTACGGTATGAGTTCAGAAACGGCAATGAATAAACATGTTGGTGGCGTTGCAAACTATAGAGCTTCTGAAGGAAAAACTGTTGAAATTCCTTTTAGAGGAAATGTAAACGAAACAATTACAGATATTTTAGGTGGAGTTCGTTCTACTTGTACATATGTTGGAGCCAGCAGATTAAAAGAATTGACCAAAAGAACTACTTTCATAAGAGTTCAAGAACAAGAAAATCAAGTATATACGAAATGAAGCAAATAAATTTAATTTCAGTTTTATTCCTCTTTTTGATTTCTATTTCTTGTAAAAAAGAAGCTGTAAAGGTTGATGAAATATCCGCTTCAGAAAGTACAATTAAATATGCGAAAGGATTTGATATTATTACTGATAATGGGATTAAAAAATTGATTATAAAATCTGCTTATCAAAATTCTGATGAGACTTTTGAATATTTAATTAAGAGTAAATCGAATTCGAAAGTTGAAAAACTTGAATCCACAATAATTTCTACTCCAATAAAACGAATTGTAGTTACTTCAACAACACATATACCAATGGTTGAGTTGTTAAATGAAGAAACCTCAATTATTGGTTTTCCTTATTCAAAATATGTGTCTTCTGATAAAACAAGACAATTAATTGATGAAGGAAAAATTAAGGAAATTGGAAGAGAAAGTTCTCTAAATACCGAAATACTCTTGGATTTGCAACCAGAATTAGTAGTTGGATATAGTGTATCATCTGCTGATAAAAGTTTAACTACAGTTAAAAAAGCAGGAATAAATGTTATTTATAATGGCGATTGGCTCGAGGAAACTCCTTTAGGTAGAGCAGAATGGATAAAGTTTTTTGGAGTTTTATTTGATAAACAAAAAGAAGCTGATAGTATTTTTAAAGTTATAGAAAGCAACTATTTAGATGCTAAAAGAATTGCTTTAAAATCTAATAAATTACCAACAATTTTATCTGGGGCTATTATGAGTAAAGATATTTGGAATTTGCCTGCTGGTGAAAGTTTTGTAGCACAGTTTTTAACGGATGCTAATGTAAATTACTTATGGAATGATACTAAAGGTAAAGGAAGTTTATCTTTAAGTTTTGAAAGTGTTTTTGACAAAGGAGAAAATGCAGAATTTTGGATTGCTCCAGGTTATTTTACAACCAAAGAACAAATGCTAAAAAGCAATTATTTATTCTCAGAATTTAAGGCATTTAAAAATGATCATATTTATACCCCATCTACAAAAAAAGGTAAAACTGGTGGTGTAATTTATTACGAACTAGCACCAACAAGACCCGATTTAGTTTTAAAAGATATAATTAAAATTACAAATCCTGATTTACTACCAAATTACAACTTTACATTTTTTGAAAAAATGAAATAAAAAAAGTCTTCAATATTTCTAGTGAAGACTATAATTAAAAAAATTGGGGAAAATTTAATATCAATTTACAATCGTAAAAATAGTAAAAACCTCTAATAGGTATCTTTAAAAAACGGGTAGTTTTTGGGTAGTAAAACTCTTAAAACTCTATTAATACTATGTTTTAGCTAAAACAAGAGCTTCTTTCCTACTCTTAATATTTAGCTTTTCATAAATGTTTTTTACATGAAATTTTACTGTATTTACAGATATATTTAGTTGATTGGCTATTTCTTTATTAGATTTACGATCTACAATTAATTTAAAAATTTCATCTTCTCTAATGCTTAAAACATTGTCTTCTTTCTCTTTAGTATTTACTTTTTCATCAGATATCTCTGCAGATAATTTTTTTACTTCTAAAGAATAAGAGATAATTTCTTCTCTCATAAATTCATTTTCTTCTTTTAATATTTTCATTCTATATAATACAGCAAATGATAATACTATCATTTCTATAAAAGCACCAATTTTAATGGTAATTGGATTCATATTAATAATAGACATGCCGATAAATTTTAGTACAAAATAGTCTACTGCAGAAAAAAGAAGTAATACATAAGCAAACGTTAAGATTTTTGTGTAAAAATTCTTCTTAAATAACATTATTGAAACAACCCAATAAATAAAAAGCAATGAGAAAACTAATATATTTAGTGCAAGTAAATAATAATAATTATGAAATATTAAATATAGTATTGCTATTGAAATTATTGCAACCCCAATTGAATAAGTAGTATTTTTAAGTTTAGGGTAGTATTTATCTATAAATAAATAACTATTACCAAATTTTGAAGAAAAATATGCCAATAAAATATAATTCAAAACCATGATAAAATCATTAATACCTCCATTTATGTTGTAAAAATTCAACATTCCATCCATAGTATAAATACCAAAACACATAACCCCTAAAAACAAAGAATAATATAAAAAAGCATCATCTTTAAATAGCATAAAATAAAAGAAATTATAAAGTATTATTAAAACAGCAAATCCGTAATAAAAACAATTTAAAATTAATTGGTGTTTTTGTAATAAAAATGATTCTTCTTCGGTGTCAAACTCAATGGGAAAATATGAATGTAACTTTGGTTTTATTTGCAGATATATATCGTTATCTCTAGAAAAACGATAGGTCAAATATCTTTGATTGGATAATTTTTCTAATTTAATATTACTTTGATAAACATTAGCATCATTATACCTATCATAAGCAATTCTAAAAATATATGTTGACTCCGTTTCATGCTTAGGAATTTTAAACCAATAAGTAGCATTGGTATACCCTTCACTTATTTCATTTTCTAATAATAAAAATTCTTTCTCTTTAACTTCTTCTAAAGTAACAACATTGGTTACATCTTTATAAAAATAGACATCCTTTTGTGTAAAGCCAATTAAATGATAAAAAATTAATAAGACAAATAATATAGACCTCATTTAATAGGTTTTCTAAAGATTATAATTTGTAAATCCTAAAGAAATTCCCATTCAATCTTTAAGTTTTCATTAATTAAAGATAATAAAAATATTTACGTATTTGAGTTTGATAATTTAAAGGCAGCATATGCATGAATGGTTGTGGTATCAAAAACAGGTACAGAAACATCTTCTTGTTTTATTAATAAAGGTATTTCTGTGCATCCTAAAATAACACCTTCTGCGCCATTTATTAAAAGTCTATTTATAATTTTCAAATATGCTTCCTTTGAAGTTGGATTTATATTTCCTAAAGAAAGTTCATCATAAATAACATTATGAATTATTTCTCTTTCTTCACTTTCAGGAATAATAGCTTCTATACCAAAAGAAGTTAGAATATCTTTAAAGAAATCTTTTTCCATTGTATATTTTGTACCTAATAATGCAACTTTTTTCAACTTCTTTTCAATAATGCTTTTTGAAGTAGCCTCTGCTATATGAATTACAGGAATATGAACAACTTCTCTAACAGCATCTATACATAAATGCATGGTATTTGCACAAATTAAAATACAAGTTGCACCAGCATTTTCTAAATCTTTACCAGCTTCTGCCATTAATTCATCTAACCTACTCCAGTTTTCAGTTGCTTGAAGTTTAGAAATTTCTCCAAAATCAAATGAATTCATAATTATTTTGGCAGAATGTGGGTTTCCTAACTTATCTGAATTTAATTGATTTAAAATTCTATAATATAGTATTGTAGATTCTGGTGTGATTCCTCCTATTAAACCAATTTTGTTCATATTTTAAAATAATTTAGTCTGATTTTCATCATCTCTTTTCTTCTCTTCTGCTTTCTTTTTTGCTATAGATTTTTGTAATGCAATTTTTGCTTTTTCTTCAGCAGAAAGCTCTTCATCAACAGGTTTTATTATTTCAACTTCTGGAACTTCAATAGGTAATTTATCATCAATAACTTCTTCATCAATTACTTCTATTTCTTCGGATGTTTGTTCTGCTGGTTCTTCAAAAGGTAAAGATTCTAATAAGTTAACTTGCTTAATTTTATCTGTTGTTAATTGATTTCCTTGCGCTTTTATTCCTTTTACAGAAATAAATTCTTCAAAGTTTACTTCTTCATTATCTATACTTCTTTTAGAATAAATAATTTCTGCAACAGGTCTATAATCTGTAGCTACAATTTCTAATTGAGATTTTGGATGATCAGAAATAATTACTTCTTCTTTCTCTGGATTATCAATTAAAAATCGTTTTACATAATATCTTTCTTTTTCGCCATCAAAATAAATAGCAGAAATAGGTTTGTTAGGTTTCCATTTTTCTAAGACAATCATGTCATCATCAAAATGCATAGCCAAATTTGGCTTTACCGCTTTTGCTTTACCACTTTGAGTAATGATTAATAATTTATCTTCAGCTTTAAATTCTCCTAACAATTCTCCTCTATCATCTACATTTAAACGTTGAACCGCATCATCAAACCAAATTTTTCTAGGTTTTAAAGTAGAAACTCCTTCTGATTTAAAATCTACACTTTTTATGGTATATTTTGTAATAGTATTTCCTCTTACAGCTCTTCCTTTAACAGTTAAGTCTGCAAAATCTATATCCCATTTCAATTTTTTCACACTTCCAACTGCGCGTAAATTAATGGTTACTACTTCTGCTTCTCCATTAGGATTTGCAGTAAAATATAAAACTTTAGAACCTTTATTTCCGTTTGTTAAATCATATTCTTTATCTCTGGTAACAGAAGTAACGTTAAAACGTTTCATGTAACTTGCTCCTTTTGCACCATCTTTGTACATATAATTATATACTGTTCTTTTATCTTTCTTTTTAAAGACAGCAACATGAATAATATCTTTACCTACAAACGTTTTAGAATCTACTTTTGTAACCATCATTCCACCATCTTTTCTAAAGATAATGATATCATCTATGTCTGAACATTCTGTTACAAATTCATCTCTTTTTAGAGAAGTACCAATAAAACCTTCTTCTCTATTTACATAGAGTTTTGCATTATTCATTGCTACTTTAGAAGCAACAATGTCATCAAAAATTCTGATTTCAGTTTTACGTTCTTTCCCTTTGCCGTATTTCTCTTTTAAGTTCTTAAAATAATTTACGGAAAATTCAATTAAGTTAGCTAAATGATCTTTTACGACTGCAATTTTATCTTCTAAACCTTCTATAAATTGTTTAGCTTTATCAATATCAAACTTAGAAATTTTCTTAATTCTTATTTCTGTTAAACGAACAATATCTTCTTCTGTAATTGCACGTTTTAAATGTTTAATATGTGGTTGTAAACCTTTATCAATAGCTTCTATTACTCCTTCCCAAGTTTCTTGTTCTTCAATATCTCTATAGATTCTGTTTTCTATAAAAATTCTTTCTAAAGAAGAAAAATGCCATTGCTCTTCTAATTCATTTAACTGAATTTCTAATTCTTTTTTTAATAATTCAACGGTTAAATCTGTTGAATGTTTTAGCATTTCTGAAACTCCAACAAAAACAGGTGTATTGTTTTCAATTGTACATGCTAAAGGAGAAATAGAAGTCTCACAATTAGTAAATGCATATAAAGCATCTATTGATTTATCTGGAGAAACATTTGGCGGTAAATGCACCAAAATTTCTACTTCTGCAGCTGTATTATCCTCAATTTTTTTTATCTTAATTTTACCTTTATCATTGGCTTTTAAGATACTATCTATTAAAGTTGTAGTTGTAGTAGAAAACGGAATTTCATTAATAACTAAAGTTTTCTTATCTAATTGAGAAATTTTTGCACGAACACGTACCTTTCCTCCTCTTTTTCCATCATTATAATTGGTAAAATCTGCAATTCCGCCAGTTAAAAAGTCTGGTACAATTTTAAAGCTTCTTCCTTTTAAATATTTGATAGAAGCATCTATTAGTTCGATAAAATTGTGAGGTAATATTTTTGTTGATAAACCAACAGCAATTCCTTCTGCTCCTTGTGCAAGTAGCAATGGGAATTTTACGGGTAAATCTATTGGCTCTCTTCTTCTACCATCATAAGACATTTTCCAATCCGTAGTTTTTGGATTAAAAACAACATCTAACGCAAATTTAGATAAACGCGCCTCAATATATCTTGATGCCGCTGCTCGGTCTCCTGTTAAGATATTACCCCAGTTTCCTTGCATATCAATCAGTAATTCTTTCTGACCAATTTGTACCATAGCATCTGCAATAGAAGCGTCTCCATGAGGATGATATTGCATTGTATGACCAACAATATTTGCTACTTTATTGTAACGCCCATCGTCTAAATCTTTCATAGAATGCATAATTCTACGCTGCACAGGTTTTAATCCATCTTCTAAAGACGGAACTGCTCTTTCTAAAATTACATACGAAGCATAGTCTAAAAACCACTCTTTGTACATACCTGTAACTTTGGTAATGGTTTCTTCTTGGGGAGAATCTAACTCCTCATTTTGATTAGTTAATTCTTCTTCGTGTTCGTTTTCGTTTATTTCTTCACTCATGTTAGAGAAATAATTATTTTTTAGGTTCTTTATTTTTAATTTGCAATGAAATAATAAACAGTAATGCTGCTAAAACTCCAAAGAAAGCTCCTGAATTAGTTTTACTTGATAAGTTATTCCAATCTATTTGAAACAACCAAAACAATAATACAACGGCAAACAATACAGTTATAATATTCTTAATTAATTTGGTATTATATTTCTTCTTCGACATAATCCAGTTCAACTTTTAAATTCTCGATTATGAATTTCTGTCTATCTGGTGTGTTTTTACCCATGTAAAATTGTAGCATAGCTTCAATAGACATCTCCTTGTCTAACATTACAGGATCTAATCTAATATCATCTCCAATAAAATGCACAAATTCATTTGGCGAAATCTCACCCAAACCTTTAAATCGAGTTATTTCTGGTTTTCCTCTTAATTTTTCTATTG
>CBDUHF010000036.1:0-29164 GCA_965367085.1 uncultured Polaribacter sp. | reverse complement strand
AAAAATTAATAAATTGGTTTTAAAAATAATTTTGAAATCATTAAGTAAGCTCCAATTTCTAACATAATTTACATTTAATTTTACTTTTTGAGGCCATAAGACTTCGTTGTTGTATATTAATGGCTCTTTCTGATTGCTTAATAGTTGTTCTTCATTTACAAATTTCAATGTAGCTAATGAAGTTAACCCTGGCTTAACAGAAAGTATAATTTTATTAGTCCCTTTTAATTCATCTGCGTAACCAGAAACATCTGGTCTTGGTCCAACGATACTCATTTGACCAAAAAATACATTAAAAATCTGCGGAAGCTCATCTAATTTTGTTTTTCTAATAAACGCTCCAAAAGAAGTAATTGATGGAATTTTACCGGACTTCATAGATTTTATCTTATAAATAGTAAAGAGTTCCCCATTCTCTCCTACTCTTTTCTGAAAGAAAAAACCAAACTCTTTATTGACAATTGTAGATACTACAAATAAAATAAAAATTGGGATTATAAAAATTATAATCCCAATGAGTGATAGAAAAAAATCGATTAATCTTTTTATTAGTTTTTGCTTGTTAGAAAGCATTATCTTTTTGGTTTAAAAAAGTTGATAATCCTAGAAAATATATTTGGCTGATCTTCTTCTTCATGATATCCATAACTGTATTTTCCATAACCATAGCCATAACCGTAACCATAACCATAACCATAACCATATTTATTTTTAATAGAAAAGTCATTTAATACATAACTGATATTTGTAACCTCTTTATTTTTATACTTATCATCAATCATTTTCATCATACCTTTTTCAGAATAATTCTGACGAATAACATATACAATAGCATCTGAATATTTAAATAACTCTAAGGCATCAGACACTAGTCCTACAGGAGGAGTATCAATAATAACATAATCATAATCTTTTTGAAGCTGCTTAATCATATTATCAGCATTCTTATTTAATAATAATTCTGAAGGGTTTGGAGGAATTGGCCCCGAAAGAATTAAATCTAAATTAGGAACCTTAGTGGGTATAATAATTTCTTCTAATGATTTCTGATTGATTAAGTAATTAACAACACCAATATCATTTGTTAAATCAAAATCATCATAAATCTTTGGTTTTCTTAAATCTAAGCCAATTAAGACTGTCTTTTTTCCACTTAAGGCAAAAACAGTTGCCATATTAATAGAAATCATTGTTTTTCCTTCACCACTCACAGAAGAAGTTAAAATTAAAGTTTTAGAACCTTCATCTTGAGGGTTTTTAAACAAAAATTGAATATTAGATCTTATTGCTCTAAATGATTCTGCAACAGAAGATTTGGGTCTTTCAAATACTGCTAAATTATTCTTAGTTACATTTCTACCTACAACTCCTAATACAGGAATTGCATAATTATTTTGAATTTCTTCTGCAGTGTGTATTTTATTATCTAAAACTTCTCTTACAATAATATAAAATAAAGGAAAAATAATACCAAGCATTAAACCTAATAAATAATTAAAACTAGGTTTTGGGTATATAGGTCCGTTTCCAAGATCTTTAGCAGTATCTATTATTTTAACATCAGAAACATTTGCAGCAATAGCTGTACCTGCTTCGTAACTTTTCTGCTTTAAATAATTATAATTTGCCTCTGAAATCTCATAATTTCTTTGATATTTTAATAAACCTTGCTCCCTTTTAGGTAATTTTTTAAGTTTACTTTTATAAGAAGACAATCTTGAACTAAGTTTATTAAGCCTATTCCTATTTATTACTTTTAAAGTTGATATGTTTTCTAAAATATTATTTTTAGTAAGATTAATTTCATTATTTAATCTAATTATATCTGGATGATTATCAGTTACAGAATTTCTTAAACTCTCTTTAAGTGTTGACTTTTGAATAAGAATAGTAATTTCTTCTGCTATTTTTTTATCCTGGACAATAACCAAAGCCGGAACTGGAACATTATCTACATACTTATTATGAGTTAAAATATAATTTCGTAAATTATTTAAATAATCATTAAAACTTAAAATTTCTTTTTTCTCTTTTTCTAAACCTATTGTTTCTTCATAAATAGTAGTACCTTCAGTAGATAAGTCAAAAATATTATTCTCTTCTTTATAAATACCTAATTCTTTCTCGATATTGTTTAAACTATCTTGTTCTTGTATAAATAATTTATCTATATATTTTTTTGTTTTTTTAGCATATAATATTTTTTGCTCTTGCTTAACTTCATCAAGTATTTGAACGGTAGCATTTAAATAATCAACAATTCTGTTTTTATTGGTCCCTTGTTTTGTTAATCTAAGCATGGATGCTGCATTAGTAATACTTGCAACACTTATAGATCTATTTCCACCTACTGTTCCATCAAAACTTCCAAAACTTATAAAATATTTTTCTCCAACTTTAAATTCATTAACTTTTTCTACAGTAAAATTTAAAAATGGGGTGCTAATTTCTTCATTTATTTTAAATTCTTTTGAAAATATAGCTTCAGTTGAAGTATATGAACTGGTAGAATTAGTTTCATAATTAATTAATGTATTAGCATTTAATCCATTAAACTCAAATGACATTTTAAATGTGTTTTCCCCAGTAATTTCTATCTCTATTAGTTTTCCATATAACTGAGGTTTATCGACTTTTAAATTAATTACAAATGGAGTATACCCATATACATCTTCTAATCTATACCTACCCTCTTTAAGGTAATTTATAAAAAAATTTGTTTGTTTAACTACCTTCTCATTATGAGATCTAGAGGTTAAAATCACCTTAATTGTTTCAATTTCATCACTTGAACCTCCCCAATTGAAAGCTATATTTGTACCTGTAGAAAATAAAGGATTATTCTCTTCTTTTACTGAAATTGTAGTATTTAAACTATAAAGTTTTGGTTTATAGTCATTCATAAATTTAGCAACAATTAATCCAATGGTAATTGTAACAAAAAAAAGTTTCCAATACGCTAAAACTTTGAATATATACCCCTTAACATCAACATTACTCTGTATTGCACTGGTATTAAGTTTATTTTTAATATCCATAATCTATAAGTTTCTAGCTAAAATAAAGGTTGAAGTAATTAAAGTAAAAACAGAAACTATTGTTGTTAGCGTTTGTAAGCCTGTTGTTCCTGTTCCCCAAGCCTTTTGCTTTAAAGGAATAACATTTATATAATCATTAGGTTTGATATAAAATACATTTGAATTGAATGCATTTATATCAGTTAAATCAATAACAAATTTTTCAGTTCCAATAATTGAATTTCTTATAACCTCTACTCTTTTTTTATTTCCAACAATTGTGATATCCCCAGAATTAGCAATTGCTTCTATAATAGACACCTTATTTTGATAAATTACTCTTGGTCCTGGATTATTTATTTCCCCTATAATGGTGTACTTAATACCAGATAATTTAACAGAAACAAAAATATCTTCTTTTCTTTTAATATATTTCCCTAATTCATTTTCTATTTTTTTTCTAACTTCAAGTACTGTATAACCAAGCACATTTACTTCTCCTAAAACAGGTATTCGTACATTTCCATAACTATCTACGCTATAATCTGAAAAATAACTTCCACCACCATTAAAACTTTGACCAGAACTGCTATTTACTGAGTTTCCGCTTCCAGAATTTCGAGAACCACCTGTTTCATTTTTATTAAATATTTTAACCAAATCTTCATCACTAGATTTGATATCTATATTAATCATATCATCTACTTGTAATTTATATGGAATATTGTTTACTCGTTTTATTTCTGATTTTTGCATTGGAGTTCCTTGTAGATATATTAAATCCTTGCTAGGGACACAAGAACTGCAAAATATAGAAAGTAAAAATATATAATAGTAATTTTTCATTTTTTTTAAATAATCAAGAATAAAGACAAATATACTTTTTATCAACGTAATGATATAATTTTATTTTAATTTCGTTTTTCATTTACTCAAATGCTTTACATAACAATAAAATATTTTAGATTTTTAATTCAATCTACAAACCAACATGGAGTTCACTCTCCTTTTGCTTACAACTTAATAACTAAGTGTTTATACAAAAAAACAAATAGAGAATCGTGGGTTATATTTAAAAAAATACAACAACAACTATTAGACAATAAGAAAAACATAAAAGTCACTGATTTTGGTTCTGGTTCAAAAGTTTTCAAAAATAATATTCGCCAAATATCAAAAATTGCAAAAGTTGCAGGGATTTCAAATACAAAAGCAAATTTATTAATTCGTTTAGTTTCATATTTTCAACCTAAAAAAGTTTTAGAAATTGGTACATCTGTAGGCTTATCTACTGTTGCAATAAAATTAGGAAATGAAAATTGTAAAATAAAAACATTAGAAGGTTGCCCAGAAACTAGTAAAATTGCTATAAAATTATTCCAAAAAAACAACTTTAAAAACATAGATGTAATTTCTGGTGATTTTAAAACTACTTTATCAGAATCCACTAAAAACAATCAATTCGATTTCATTTACTTTGATGGAAATCACAATAAAAAATCAACATTAGAATATTTTAACACTTGTTTAGAAACAATAAATAATGATTCTATTTGGATTTTTGATGATATTTATTGGAATTCAGAAATGGAAGAAGCTTGGTCAGAAATTAAAAATCATCCAAAAGTTACAGTTACTATAGATATTTTTCATTTGGGAATTGTTTTCTTCAGAAAAGAACAAGCAAAAGAGCATTTTAAAATAAGAGTTTAACAAGATTTTAGAATTTAAACTTTGTAACTTTGATACTTTTAAAATTTGAATCTATTTAAATGAAGATATACACAAAAACAGGAGATAAAGGAACAACTGCATTATTTGGTGGTACTAGAGTTCCAAAATACAATTTACGCATAGAAAGTTATGGAACTGTTGATGAATTAAATTCTTATATCGGTTTAATTAAAGATCAAGAAATTAGTCTTTTAATTAAAGAATCTTTATTAAAAATTCAAAATGAATTATTCACTTTAGGTGCAATGTTGGCAACACCTCCTGAAAAAGAAACACTTAAAAATGGAAAAGAGCGTTTAAATATTCCTAAAGTTGATGAAAATTCTATGCTTTTTTTAGAGAATGAAATAGATAAAATGGAATTAGAGCTCCCACAAATGACTCACTTTATACTTCCTGGAGGCCATCAAGCAGTGTCATTTTGTCACATAGCAAGATGTGTGTGTAGACGAGCAGAACGCTTATCTGTAGAGTTAAATGATCAAGAAACTATAAATGATGACATCTTAAAATACTTAAACAGACTTTCTGACTATCTTTTTGTGTTGGCACGAAAATTGTCTAAAGACTTATCAGTAGCCGAAATCAAATGGATTCCTACTAAAAATTAATAAGTTCTTTTTTTTATCGATTTGAAGAAATTTTAAATTTTATTTTTAATTTAAATGCCTAGTATTTAACATATTATAAAATAATAAAAATACTTCACAATAAATTTCTTAAAAAAGACTTGCATAATTCAGCAAAAAAATTATTTTTGCACAAAATTAAACAATTAAGAAATGTATTGGACATTAGAATTAGCATCTTATTTAGCAGATGCACCTTGGCCAGCAACCAAAGACGAGTTAATAGATTATGCTATTAGAACAGGATCTCCTTTAGAAGTAGTTGAAAACCTACAAGATATTGAAGATGAAGGTGACGCATATGACTCTATTATTGAAATCTGGCCCGATTATCCGACTGAAGATGATTATCTTTGGAACGAAGATGAATACTAAAAAATATTTTTAAAAATACAAAAAGTCTCTAAAGAGGCTTTTTTTTTGTTTTTTTTTCTATTCATTAAATAAAAATTATCAGTCTTTTTAAAGACTTGATTTACAATGAAATAATACAGTTATTTATTTTAACTGAAAAACAAATATATCTATGAGTATCTTAAATTCAGTAATTAAACTTTTTGTAGGTGATAAACAGCAGAAAGATTTAAAAATTTTACAACCAATTGTTGAGGATGTAAAGAAATTTGAAGCAGCACTAGCTAACTTATCACACGATGAATTGCGTGCAAAAACGCAAGAGTTTAAAGACAAAATAAAAGAAGCTACAAAAGAATTTAATGATAAAATTATAGCTCTAGAAGAAGAAGCAAAAAATGCAGATATAGATCGTCAAGAAGATATTTATTCAGAAATAGATACTTTAAAAGACAATGCTTATAAAGTTTCAGAAGAAACATTATTGGCAATTATGCCAGAAGCATTTGGTGTAATTAAAGAAACTGCAAAACGTTTTGTAGAAAACACAGAAATTGAAGTTACTGCTTCTGCTTTTGATAGAGAAATGTCTGGAATAAGAGAGCATGTAACTTTAGAAGACGATAAAGCTTTTTGGGCAAATTCTTGGGATGCTGCAGGAAAACCTGTTACTTGGGACATGATTCATTATGATGTACAATTAATTGGTGGATCAGTTTTACATCAAGGAAAAATTGCAGAAATGATGACTGGAGAGGGAAAAACATTAGTTTCTACTCTGCCCGTTTATTTAAATGCTTTAACAGGAAATGGTGTTCATGTTGTAACTGTAAATGATTATTTAGCTAAACGTGATAAAGCTTGGATGGGGCCAATTTTTGAGTTTCATGGACTTTCTACAGACTGTATCGATTATCATCAACCAAACTCAGACGAAAGAAGAAAAGCATATAATGCAGATATAACTTACGGAACAAATAATGAATTTGGTTTCGATTATTTGCGTGATAATATGGCGAATTCTAAAGACGATTTAGTACAAAGGCCACCAAATTACGCAATTATAGATGAAGTAGATTCTGTTTTAATTGATGATGCAAGGACTCCGTTAATTATTTCAGGTCCTGTTCCTCAAGGAGACAGACATGAATTTAACGAATTAAAACCTTTAGTTTCTGATTTAGTTTCTTTACAAAGCAAACATTTAGTAGGTGTTTTAGCGGAAGCAAAAAAATTAATTGCAGATGGTAATACTAAAGATGGTGGATTTTTATTACTAAGAGTTTACAGAGGTTTACCAAAAAACAAAGCTTTAATTAAGTTTTTATCTCAAGAAGGAATTAAACAAATTCTTCAAAAGACAGAAAACTTTTACATGCAAGACAATAACAAATTAATGCCAGAAGTAGATGAAGACTTATGGTTTGTTATTGAAGAAAAAAATAATCAGATAGATTTAACAGATAAAGGAATTGCATTATTATCAGAAAAAACAGAAAACGAAAGTTTCTTTGTTTTACCAGATATTGGTGTAAAAATAGGTGAGATTGATAATGCTGACACTACAGCTGAAGAAAAAACTATTCAGAAAGAAGAACTTTACAAAGACTTTAGCATAAAAAGTGAACGTATTCACACAATGAATCAACTTTTAAAAGCATACACTGTTTTTGAAAAAGATGTTGAATATGTTGTGATGGAAAATAAAGTAATGATTGTTGATGAGCAGACTGGTCGTATTATGGATGGTCGTCGTTATTCAGATGGTTTACACCAAGCAATTGAAGCAAAAGAAAATGTAAAAATTGAAGATGCTACTCAGACTTTTGCAACAGTAACTTTACAGAATTATTTTAGAATGTATCGTAAACTTTCTGGAATGACAGGTACAGCTGTTACAGAAGCAGGTGAATTATGGGAAATTTATAAATTAGATGTTGTAGAAATTCCAACAAACAAACCAATTCAGAGAGACGATAAACAAGATTTAGTTTATAAAACTGCACGTGAAAAATACAATGCAGTTATTGAAGACATAGTAAAATTAGTTGCAGAAAACAGACCTGTTTTAGTGGGTACAACTTCTGTAGAAATATCAGAATTATTAGGAAGAATGTTACAAATGCGTAAAATTCCTCATAATATATTAAATGCAAAATTACATAAACGAGAAGCTGATGTTGTTGCAGAAGCTGGTAAACCTGGTGTTGTAACAATTGCAACGAACATGGCTGGTCGTGGAACAGATATAAAATTATCTGAAGAAGTAAAAGCTGCTGGTGGTTTAGCAATTGTTGGTACAGAACGTCATGACTCAAGACGTGTAGACAGACAGTTACGAGGTAGAGCTGGTAGACAAGGAGATGTTGGTTCAACACAATTTTACGTTGCACTAGATGACAACTTAATGCGTTTATTTGGTTCTGACAGAATTGCAAAAATGATGGACAGAATGGGTTTAAAAGACGGTGAAGTAATTCAGCATTCTATGATAACCAAGTCTATTGAAAGAGCACAAAAGAAAGTTGAAGAAAATAACTTTGGAATTAGAAAGCGTTTACTAGAATATGATGATATAATGAACTCTCAACGTGAGTTCGTTTATAAGAGAAGACGTAATGCTTTAGACGGAAAACGTTTGAAAGTTGATATTGCTAATATGATTTATGATACTTGTGAATCTATCATTATTAGCAATAAAGCAGCTAAAGATTTTCAAAATTTCGAATTTGAATTAATTCGTTTTTCTTCTACAAGTTCTCCTTTTTCAGAAGAAGAATTTGAAAAATTATCAGAAAAGGAATTAACAGATAAATTATATGATATTGTAACTGAACATTACAAAAGCAAAATTGAAAGAAATGCTGTTTTAGCTTTTCCAGTAATAAAAGATGTTTTTGAAAATGAAGGTGATAGATATGAAAGAATTGTTGTTCCTTTTACAGATGGTAGTAAATCTTTACAAGTTGTAACAAACTTAAAAGAAGCTTATGAAAGTGAAGGAAAATCTTTAATTACAGATTTTGAAAAAAATATCACTTTAGCAATAATCGATGAGAATTGGAAAGAGCATTTACGTAAAATGGATGAATTAAAACATTCTGTACAAAATGCATCTTATGAGCAAAAAGATCCTTTATTAATTTATAAGTTTGAAGCTTTTGAGTTATTTAAAATCACAGTTGACCAAATAAATAAAGAAGTATTATCATTCTTATTTAAAGGAGAATTACCTACACAAGATAGATCTCAAATTTCTGAAGCTCGTCAACAAAAAAGAGAAAGACTGAATACAAGTAAAGCAGATGTTCAAAATTCTACTGAACAAGCAATTCAAAATTCTCGTCAACAATCATCAGAGCCAATTGAAACAATTGTACGTGATCAACCAAAAATTGGAAGAAATGAGCGTGTTACAATTAAAAATGTAATGAGTGGTGAAGAAAAAGAAGTGAAGTTTAAACAAGCTATTCCTTTAATTGAAAAAGGAGAATGGGTTTTAGTGAATAAATAAAATGAAAGTTCTAAATGCAAGTTTCTTAAAAAAGAAATCATTTAAATTGAAATAATAAAAACCGTTAAGAAATTGTCTTAACGGTTTTTATATTTTATAAAGAAAACCTTGAACTACTATTCTTTTATAAACTTAGTTGTAAAAGAAATATTATTAGAAATAATTTTTATCAAATACAATCCACTTGACAATTCTTCGATATTCATTTTTTCTAAATCTTGATTAAACTCTAATACTTTTTTACCAATAACTGAATAAATTTCTACTTTAGTTATCGTTTTAATTGGTGAGCTTAAACTCAAAGTATTTTTAACAGGATTTGGATACAACATTACTGTTGATGCTAAAACATTATCTTTAACGCTTAAAGCACAAGTATTTCCAACAGTATAAGAAAAGTATTTTGTTACTGCTAAACCACCAGCAAAAGCAAATTTACAAGCATAACTAATTACTTGTCCATTTGTAAAACCACTAACAGTTTTTGTGAATTTTTTACCTCCTTCGCTATCCATTTGAATTTCTCCAAAAGGAGTTTCTTTCCATAAATAAGCAACAACTCCTGTTTTATCCGAATCTAATAATTCAAATGTAAAAGTAACATCTGTACCATTTGTGATAAACTCATAACTATAACCTGTTTCAAAAGCTCCTTGTATTGATTTATTTTCTATCCCTGAACATTCAGAATTCATATTTTCTGAAGTTGTTGCTTGCACAGAAATAGGGCTACTAATTGCTGTATTGCCTGATAAATCTTTTACCTGAACACTAAAGATATAAGCTGTTTCTGCTGTTAAACCATTTAAAATATAAGATTTTTGTGTACCAGAATCTCCATTAACAGATTCAGTAGAATTCCCATTTGTAATAGAATACACCACTTTTCCTGAATTATCTGTAGCATTTAATAAAATTTCAACTGATGATGAAGTTATTGTACCTATACTAACTGTTAAGTTTTCTGGCGAAATTGTATCAGAATTACTACCTGTACAATTATTACCAACTACATAACTAAAGTATTTTGTTGCAGACAAACCACCTGAATAAGCAAATTTACAAGCATAACTAATAGTTTCACCAATTGTAAAACCACTAATAGTTTTAGAAAAAGTTAAACCAGATTCATTTTCTAGTTGACTTTCTCCAAAAGGAGATTGCTTCCATAAATAAGCCACAACACCTGTTTTATCTGTATCTAATAATGTAAATGAAATGGTTACACTTGTACCAACAGTTTCAAAAGAGACTTCATATCCTGTAGAAAAATTACCTTGTTGAGATTCTGTAGATGTTTCTTTACATAGCATAACTTCTGATACAGAAACTGTAACTGGTTTAGAAGTTGTTTTTGCACCATTATTATCTGTTGCTATAGCAGTAATTTCATGACTACCAACAATTGCATTTTTCAAAATAAAATTAAATGGAGCAGATGCCTTCTCACCTATTTTAGTAATTCCATCAAAAAACTCTACTAATGAAACAGTACCATCTAAATCATTTGCTACAGTAACAATTGAAATTTCTTCTCCTTCTCTAAATGCTGCTCCTTCATTTGGAGAGGTAATTCCTATTGTAGGACTTAAATTACCAGAATCTGATACAATAATTAAAACCTCATCTGTAGCTGAATATGTCCCATCATTTACAGTTAATTTACATTTATAAACACCATTCTCTAAGTTAGAAATATTTGGTGATGCTATTGTTTTACTATTAAAACTAATGATTGAAGGTCCATAAATTTGCTCCCAGTTGTAAGAAATTGTTTGTCCTTCAGGATCATTACTAGCAGAGCCATCTAAAGTTGTTGTAGTTGCAGGTGAGGTGATAGAAATATTATCTCCAGCATTTGCTATTGGAGGCACATAACTTAAAGTAGTATTATATGAAAATGTCATTTTACCCAGATTAAACTCTCCGTTTTGTAAAAACAACCTTAAAACTTGCTCTCCTTTTGTAAGTTCAATATTTGATACTGTTTTTGTTGCCCAATTACCCCAATCGTTTGAATTTGGCACAGCAATATCTGGGCTTATTTTTTTGCCCTCAACTTCAAAATGAAATGGTCCACCTCCATTAGAATTTCCAGATGCATATCTAAAACTTAAATCATAAACCCCAGCTGTTTGCACATCAATTGTATATTCCATCCATTCTCCAGCTCCAATCCAACCAACAATTGCTCCTTCTTGGTTATGTAATGCAGCATCTATATTTTCTTCAGTTCTAAAATCTCCATCATTTCCAATTGAAGTATCTACATAAGCAATATTTTGGCCAAATCCTCCTTCAAATTTATCGTACAAACCTGGTTCAATTGTTCCAGGAATTGAAATTGGTGTTCCTGAATATGGTACTTGTTCTCCAACTTGGATCTTAATAATATTTGTAATATTAAATTGATTATTCACATATACCTTAGCATATAAACCATGAACACCTAAACTTAAATTACCTACCTTTATTTCATAAGGAGCTGAAATATCATCACCAATTAATTCTGTGCCATCAAAAAATTCGACTTTAGAAATTCCTGTACCAGAAGTAATAACTGATAAATTTACACTGCCGTTTGGAAAAGCTTGCTCAAAATCAGAAGATAAAACTCCTGTAGCACTTGCATCTTTACTTGTTTTCATTTCATTTGCAGGTACATTTAATTGAAATCCATCAGAAAAAGTAACAGTAATTTCTGAACTTGAATAATTATGAGCTACATATGTAGTTTCTCCATTTTTATTAAAAGCTATTGCAATAGGATAATTTGCAGTAATACTAGCATCTACAACACCTAAAGCATTTGCACTATGTAACCAATGATACGTTTGAGCATCAGAAATACCAAACTTTAAATTTCTTTCTGGATATGCATTATATAAATCAACTGCAGCTTGTGGATCTGTCATTGACAAGTATTTCCAATACGTATCATGCCATAAATTATCATTATCTTCTTTACTTAAAACACCTGTATTCGCAGCAATTTCATTCCAAAGTTTTTTAGAATATTCTTGATTGTGACCTAAATAAAAAGAACCTGCATGAATAGGGTACATTTCTATACCATAAGAAGCAGCAATATCTGAAGTCCAGAAAGTACCATTATCATAAGAATTTCCCCAAACCCTAGATACTAAACTAAATTGTTGTTCTGGTTTAAAATTGCGTTCATACACATCAAACCAATACTCTTCTACAGCTGTTTGCTCTGTTGTATAAATATAGATTCCTAAATCTCTAATCTCATCGTTATTTATAATGGTTCCCCAATGTATTAAAGAAGAAGCGAATTGCATACTTTCTGATGTCGATTCTTGATCATTTCCACCTGGAAAAGTAGCAAATCCGTTTGCCCAACTATGTCCAGCATATGGGCTAAAATTTCTTAAAAAAGGAAATTTTGTATCATTTCTATCTGTAGAAGCTGCATCTCTAATTAAGATATTTATCATATCTCCGTATTTTGAAGCCCAACCAGGTTCAAACTGCTCCATAAATGAAGCTGCATGAATAAAATAACCCCAATGAAAATGATGATCATTTAAATTTCCATCTTGTCCATGGCCTGCTGGATACCCTAACATTGCAGACCAAGTATTATTATAATAAAACAAAAAAGCTTTTTCACCAGAACTATAAGACAACCAATCTTCTAAACGTTCTTTAACAGTTGCAATCATTTTATCTCTTGCTGCAATATCTCCTGTCTGATCTGCAATTCTTGCAGTTTGAATTAAACGATTCATAACCTGACCTTCATTATAAGAATCTGTCCAAGTGGCTAATCCATCATTTTTTATTTGTGAGATTTTAGTATCTAAATCAGCTGGACTAAAACCTGTACTATAATTTGCTAAATAAGGTAATGTTGGTAAAATTCCTTTAAAGGTGTTTTCAACAGTAAAACTATTTCCTTCTAACATTTTTAACTCACCTCTAACAGAACTATAGGTATATGAATTTGGCACAGGAGAATTTGAACTTGAATTAAACCATTGATGTGGTAACAACCCCAAAAGCATATTAGAGTTTGATCCTTCTTTTATAGCTGTTGTTACTGAAAATGTAGTTGTTACTTTTGAATTGGTTTCATTATAATGCCAAGAAGTAGTTGTATTTGTTGGAAAAACATACGCATATTTTTTTAAATCTTGAACTACTTCAGTTACATTACTTGTATTTTGTGGTAACATCGCCATAGACCAATAATCTTTTCCATTTAAAGTGGATGAATAAATACTTCCTGAATTAGACCAAGTACTTCCAGAAGGTGCATAAAAGACAAAATCTTGTCCAGCAGAAGCATTTTCTATAATCAACATTTCATTATTGATTGATGCAGTCCCTGAATTCACTTTAATTTCAACAATATCATCTGCATCTTTTTCAAAATATAAAAAAGGCATTCCAATACCAGAAGTTGCTTTTAACTCATTATCTCCATCTTTCCAATTCATTGTAACTGTCCAATCAGAATAATCTGAAACTGTTGTTTTTGTGGCATTTAATCCAGACAGACCAACTTCAATTGGTGCAGAATCTCCAATAACTCCCCAAGGAATATACGTAACAATTAAACCTGAGTCTGTGGTTTTCAATGTCATTGGATAATTAAACAAATTATCTGCGTGGTTTTCTTTTACTAATTTAGACCACCAATCATTTGTTGGTACTGGTTTTCCTAAAGCATTACCCGTTAATTGTGGTGAACCTGAAGGATATCCATTTCTACCAGCAACATCTGTTCCTGGGTAATTGTTGGTATAACTTGCACTACCAACTTGAGTTGTTTGGGCAAAATTGAAAAATGAAAATGAAATGAATACTAAAAAAAGTAGTTTAGTTAAATTTATTTTATTCATAAAAATTAGTTTTTATAAATATATAACTCATTTCATTTTCAACACTTTAAAAAACTAATACATAAACCATACAAAAAAGAAGATTGTTGAATTTATGATAAATTAATCAATACAAATACCATACAAATCATAATTTTGTAAATATTTTGCATAAAAAAACCGCTTAGAAGTTCTAAACGGTTTTAAATATAATTTTTTTAAATGATATCAATCGAAATCTGTATCCATTTTTAGATAATCTAAAAACTCACGCTTTCTATCTCTTTCTTTAAATTTACCACCAAATTCAGCTGTTACAGTTGAGCTTTCAATATCTTTAATTCCTCTAGAGTTTACACATAAATGTTTTGCATCTATAACACAAGCAACATCTTGTGTACCTAATGCTTCTTGCATTGCTTGTACAACTTGCATTGTTAAACGCTCTTGAACTTGTGGCCTTTTAGCAAAATATTCTACAATTCTGTTCATTTTAGAAAGTCCGATTACTTTTCCATCAGAAATATAAGCAACATGAGCTCTACCAATAATTGGTAATAAATGATGCTCGCAAGTAGAATATACAACGATATTCTTCTCTACTAACATTTCACCATAATTATAATTATTATCAAACGTAGAAGCTTTAGGCATATTTTTAGGGTTTAATCCCATAAATATCTCATTTACAAAAGCCTTAGCAACCCTTTTTGGTGTTCCTTGTAAACTATCATCTGATAAATCCATACCTAATGTTTCAAGAATATCTTTAACACTATTTTGTATTTTATTAATTTTTTCTTCGTCAGAAATATCAAAAGCATCTGCTCTTAATGGAGTTTTGGCTGATGTACCAACGTGATTCTCTCCTATTTCTTCTATTCTTTCGTCATTCATTTTGCTGTTCAATTCAAACATTTCATTCTTAATTATTGTGCAAATTTACGTGTTTACAACGTATTATTTTAGTTTATAAATAGATAAAAATTATAAAACTATTATTTACTATGAATTTAACTTATTTATTAATTCTGATAATGTACAATCAAACTGTTCAAAATCTTTCATACTTTTTAACGTAAAAACATCATTTTCTACTTTAGAGACTGCAAATTCAATTTCTCTGTTAGTTACGTATTTCCATTGTCTTTTTTGCGCTTTGTTACTTTCACCTAAATCAGGATAAAACTCGCACTTAATATTGTTGTCGCGTAATTTCTTAATTGCTTTCATTTTAATTACATCTGTTCCTGCATCAAAATTTAAGAAAACAACTTTTGGTTTTGGTAAATCAACCGTTTTAAATAAACCTAGTTCTTCTAAAACCAAATAAATTCTATCTAATCCAAAAGAAATTCCAACTCCAGAAACATCTTTTAATCCAAAGATTCCTGTTAAATCGTCATATCTTCCTCCACCACCAATAGAACCCATTTTTACTCCTTTTGGTGCAGCAACTTCAAAAATTGCGCCTGTGTAATAATTTAAACCTCTTGCTAAAGTTACATCTACTTCTAAAGATGCTGTTTCTAAACCTAATTCTGTAATAGAATTGATAACAAAACGCAACTCTTTTACTCCATTTATTCCTTCTTCAGAAGTTTGCAACATACTTTGTAAAGAGTCTAATTTATCTAAATTAGAACCCGTAAAATCGAACAAAGGTTGTACTTTTTCAATAGCTTCTTCTGTTATTCCTTTTGATAACATTTCATTTACAACACCTTCTTTACCAATTTTATCTAACTTATCTAAAGCAACTGTAAAATCGATTAATTTGTCTTGTGCACCAATAACTTCTGCAATTCCTGAAAGAATTTTTCTATTATTAATTTTTATGCTTGTTCCTGCTAAACCTAATTTGGTAAAAACAGTGTCATATAACTGAATGAATTCTACTTCTTGCCATAAAGATTTACTTCCTACAACATCTGCATCACATTGAAAAAACTCTCTAAAACGTCCTTTTTGCGGTCTGTCTGCTCTCCAAACAGGTTGCACTTGATATCTTTTAAAAGGAAAGGTAATTTCATTTTGATGCTGTACAACGTATCTTGCAAAAGGAACCGTTAAATCATAACGAAGTGCTTTTTCTGAGATTTGAGAAGTTACTTTTAAACTATTTTTATCAGCTAAAAGTTTCTCATCTGCTTTCTTTAAAAAATCTCCAGAATTTAAAATCTTAAAAATAAGTCTATCTCCTTCTTCACCATATTTCCCCATTAAAGTTGATGAATTTTCAAAACTCGGAGTTTCAATTGGCTGAAATCCGAAAGTTTCAAAACTAGTTTTAATCGTATTCATAATATATGTACGATTTGCTACTTCTGTTGGCGAAAAATCTCTTGTTCCTTTTGGGATGCTTGGTTTCATATTTTTAATTATGAATTATGAATTTGTAATTCTCAATTGAGTCGGCAAATATCGTGAAAAACTTATAAATCTTATGAAGTTGTACTATTTTTATTTTGCTGTCTTAAAGCGTAAAGTGATGCATTTAATTCAAAGCCCAACAACAGTATAATTGCATTTAGCCAAACAAAAAGCATTAGAATAAGTAAAGTACCAATAGAACCATATAATTGATTGTATTGAGCAAATTTTACAACGTAAATTCCGAATAAATAAAACGTGCATAAAGAAACTACTGTTGTTAAAATTGCACCTGCTGAAAAGAACTTCACCTCTTTTCCTTGTTTTGTTCCATATCTAAATAACAAGGAAACAATTGTAAAAATCATGACTAAAAAAACTGCATTTTTACCAATATAAAACAAGTTCAAATCGCTGGTATTAAACCAACCTTGTTCATCGATTTTAGACAATGCAACTTGATATAAAATAAGAGTTGTTATGGTTACTATTAAGAAAAATGACATCAATAACGAAACTCCTAATGACACAAAGTAAGATTTAAAAACATTTCTAACATCTGTTACATGATACGAATATTCAAAACCTCCAAAAATTGCATTCACACCATTTGTCATTAAAAAAATAGATAATAAGAAACCAAAAGAAAGCAAACCACCATATTGATTGTTAATAATATCGCCTAAAACAGTGTTAACAGCTTCAAAAGTTTGTGGTGGTAAAATTTCTTGAATAAATGAGAATAATCCGTCTTGAAAACCTTCTATTGGAATATATGGAATTAACGTTAGAATAAATAACATAAAAGGAAAAACAGCCATAAAAAAACTAAAAGCAATACCTCCAGCTCTTGTTGTTAATGCACCTTCTACAATACCAATAATGTACAATTCTAGAACATCGTATAAAGACATACCTTCTAAACCTGGAACTTTAATGTTTTTTCCAAATTTTACCAAAAGATTTACAATTGGTATTTTTTCTAATCTGTCTTCTATTTCTTTTGACATTATTTGATAACAATTTTATATCTAGATAAAAGGCCAACCACATTTTCTTTACTAAACTTAGCTCCTTTTATTTTATTTTCTTCAGGATTGATTTCAAAATTAAAAGCAGTTTCGAAATTTGTTTTTTCAATATTTGTTCTATCAAAAATAGCTAATTTTAAATCGCAATTATCTAAAATAGTATTTGACAAATCAGTTTCGGTAAAATCTACTTCCTGCAATTTACAGTTTAAAAATTTTGTTTTCGGTATTTTTAATTGATAAAAAGATGAGAAATTTAACAAACAATCTTTAAATGAAAATTGTAATAAAAAAGGGTCGCATTTATTAAATCTTATTCCTATCATTTTACAATTTATAAACTGAGCATCTTTAAATGCAGTATTGTCTACAATTGCGTTGCTAAAATTACAATCTACAAATTCGCATTCTACAAACTGAATATTTGATGCATGTACGTTTTCGAAATTACAATTTGTAAACGTACAATTATCATATTCTCCTTTTTTTATTTTAGTTTTTGAAAAATCAATTTTGTTGAATTCATCGCTTTCAAAGTAATTATCTAGCATTAATCAACAGCTTTTAAACTTAAATCTAAATTGTAAACAGAATGCGTTAATGCGCCAGAAGAAATAAAATCTACTCCACATTCTGCATATTTTCTTATGGTATCTTCGTTAATTCCACCAGAAGATTCTGTTAAACAAATATCACCAATTAAAGCAACTGCTTTTCTGGTGTCTTCATAATTAAAGTTGTCTATTAGAATTCTGTAAACGCCTTCATTAGTAAGAATTTCTTTAATTTCTTCTAAACTTCTAGCTTCAACTATAATTTTAATATCAAGGTTTTTTTCTGCTAAATACTTTTTTGTTTTGGAAATGGCTTGTGTAATTCCGCCTGCAAAATCAATATGATTATCTTTAATCATTACCATGTCATACAATGCAAAACGGTGGTTTTCTCCACCTCCAATTTTTACAGCCCATTTTTCTAAAGCTCTAATTCCTGGAGTTGTTTTTCTTGTATCTAAAACTTTGGTTTTTGTTCCTTCTAATAAATTAGCAAAAAAAGCAGTTTTTGTAGCAATTGCACTCATTCTTTGCATTGCATTTAAAACCAAACGTTCTGCCATTAAAATAGATTGAGATTTTCCTGAAACATAAAAAACAATATCTCCGTATTTTACTTTATCACCGTCATTTATGAGTGTTTCAACTTCTAAATCTGCATCAACATAGTTAAAAACCATTTTTGCAAATTCTACTCCAGCAATAATTCCATCGTCTTTTACTAATAATTTTGCTTTTCCTTTTGCATCTGCAGGAATACAAGAAAGTGAAGTATGATCTCCTTCTCCTATGTCTTCACGAATTGCATTTGTAATTATTAGCTCTAGTTCTTTATCAAATTGTTTTTGCGATATCATTGAATTATATTTTTATCATTTCAAAAATATAGTATTTTTGAAGAAAAGAAAAAGTATTATGAAAAGAAAAGTTACTCTATTGCTATTTATTTTTTATTATTCAATAAATTTTTCACAAGAAAAAATCTATTTGGATGAAAATATGAATATTATGGACTCAATTAGTTTTAAGAAAAGGTGTAAAATTAGTGTTCTAAAGTGTCTTGTTTATAAAACAGATTCTATGAAAATTAATAAAGTTTTAAAAAAATATCAATTTGGAAAAATCACTAAAAAACAATATCACCAATTAAGAAAACTTTTTATTCAAAACATAAAAAAACCAATAGATCCCTCTTCTACTATATTAATAAATTACAAAGATAGCTTGTATGGTTTTGATGCTAGTCAGAAATATCATGACAATCATGTTAAAGAACATACATCTGAACATCACCTTCCTTTTAGTTTTAAATCATTTGATTCTGGAAGAAAAAAATGGATAAAAAAACAGAAAAAATGTGTTAAAAAAATGAAGGAAAAGTATAATGCTGAAACTTTTTTTATTTATAAATATGATCTTGGTTCTATAAAATCTTATCCAGATTTAAATTGGATGAAAGATAGAAGTGTTTTCAGAAATGTTTTTTTTAAAGAAATTTATAATAGTAATTTTTTAATTTTAAAACCTAATGGTGATTATTTTTTGAGTGGAGGATATTTTGACAATAAAATTATTAAAAAACTAATTCAAACTGAAGATTGGACCAATTATAAAAAAGATTGGGATGAATCTTTAAACACAAATAGTATTAAAGGAAAAGGGCTTTTTAAAAATAGTCTATTCAATAAACCACACTGCTTCTAAATGAAAATTAAATTACTCGCTATTGGTAAAACTGATAATAAAAATTTGATTCAGTTAATTGATGAATATCAAAACCGATTAAAACATTATATAAAATTTGAATTAGAAATTATTCCTGACATTAAAAATGTGAAGAATTTAAGCGAAGTTCAGCAGAAAGAAAAAGAAGGCGATTTAATATTATCGAAACTCCAAAACACAGATCAATTGGTTTTGTTAGACGATAAAGGAAAACACTTTACATCTATTGAATTTTCTCAGTATTTACAAAAGAAAATGAATTCTGGAATAAAACAGTTAGTTCTAGTAATTGGTGGGCCTTATGGTTTTTCTGATGCTGTTTACAAGAAATCAATTGGGAAGATTTCTTTATCTAAAATGACATTTTCACATCAAATGATTCGTCTATTTATTGTAGAACAACTCTATAGAGGTTTTACAATTTTGAAGAATGAACCTTATCATCATGAGTAAATTAATAAATAATTTTATTTTTTTTTGTAAGGGAAGAAAATCTACTTCGTCTGAATAGAAAACTTAATCCCTATAAATGAGTTTTTTAACAACTTTATTAGATTTTCCCCTAAAATGATACTAATAAAATAATATAAACCAGTAAATTTATTTACTGGTTTTGTCGTTTAAACAAAAAACACTTTCATATTTTATAGACAATTATAAAAGGACATCGAGTTAAAAATTCATTACTTTTGTCTCAAAATTTTTCACAAAAATGAAATTAGTTTTTGCAACCAATAATTTGAATAAACTTGCTGAAGTTCAAGAAATGTTACCAAACACAATAGAACTTTTAAGTCTAAAAGACATTAATTGTTTTGATGAAATTGATGAAACCGAAACTACTTTAGAAGGAAACGCAAAATTAAAAGCAAATTACATTACTAATAAATTTAGCTTTAATTGTTTTGCAGATGATACTGGTTTAGAAGTTGAAAGTTTAGATGGAAAACCGGGAGTTTATTCTGCTCGTTTTGCTGGAGAACCTTCAAATTCTGAAAAGAATATGCAAAAATTATTAGTAGATTTAGAAGGTAAAAAAAATAGAAAAGCACAATTTAGAACAGCCGTTTCTTTAAATTTAAACGGAAAACAATTTTTGTTTGAAGGAATTTGTAAAGGAGAAATCTTACTCAAAAAACATGGCGAAAAAGGTTTTGGTTATGATCCTATTTTTAAACCAGAAGGTTTTTCTAATTCTTTTGCTGAAATGACTTCAGAAGAAAAAAATAGTATTTCTCATAGAGGAATTGCTATTCAAAAATTAGTAAATTTTTTAAAAGATTATAAAATTCAGGTTTAAATTCACTAAATCTAGCATTGATAAATGGGACAAAAAAACTACACAAAACACTTTATATTATTATCAATTTTATTGGTAATTCTGTGGTTTTTAAATATTAGTTTAGGTTCTGTTTCAATTCCTTTTAAAGACATTTTTAATAGCCTTTTTGGTGGTAATGTTACCAAAGAAAGTTGGGAAACCATTGTTCTTAACTTTAGAGTTCCAAAAGCAATTACAGCTGTTTTAGTTGGTTCTGGACTTTCTATTTGTGGTTTGTTAATGCAAACATTGTTTAGAAATCCTTTAGCTGGTCCTTTTGTTTTAGGTATTTCATCTGGCGCAAGTTTAGGAGTTGCTATTTTAATATTAGGATCTTCTGTATTTGGAGGATTTTTCTTAACCAACTCCGTTTCAAATTGGTCTTTACCTATATCAGCTAGTTTGGGTGCTTTTTTAGTATTATCAGCAGTAATTATTGCTGCCAACAAAGTTAGAAATACCATGTCTATTCTTATCATTGGATTAATGTTTGGAAGTTTAACATCTGCAGTGATAAGTGTATTGGCATATTTTAGTGAAGCAGATCAAATTCAGCAGTATTTATTTTGGAGCTTTGGTAGTTTAGACAATCTTTCTTGGAATGAATTATGGGTTTTTATCATTATTTACTCAATAGGAATCTTAGGAACAATTTCAATAATAAAGCCATTAAACAGTTATTTATTGGGTGAAAACTATGCAAAAAGTTTAGGAATTAATATTAAAAGAAGTAGAAATGTTATTTTGCTAATTACTAGTATATTAACAGGAGTAATTACTGCTTTTTCGGGTCCTATTGCCTTTATTGGATTGGCAATTCCTCATGTTTCTAGGTTAATTTTCTCAAGCTCAAATCATAAAATACTATTGCCTGCTGTTGCTATTATTGGTGCAATCGTTTTATTAATTTGCGATATTATTGCACAATTACCAACAAGCGAATTTACATTACCAATAAACGCTATAACTTCAATTTTTGGAGCTCCTATTGTTATTTGGTTATTAATTAGAAAAAAGAGAATTTTCGTTTAATGGATACATCAAATCAAAAAAATATCATCCTAAAAACTAAAGATCTATCTATAGGTTATCAACAAAAGAAACAAGATAAAATTGTTGCTTCAAATATTAATTTAGAAATAGAAAAAGGCAAACTAATTACTGTTTTAGGTAAAAATGGAATCGGAAAATCTACTTTACTGAGAACCATTTCTAAAGTACAAAAACCTATTTCTGGTAGTGTTTTCTTCAATAATAAAAACCTTGATAACTGCACAGAAAAAGAACTTTCTACACAATTAAGTTTAGTATTAACAGAACGTTTACCAGAAAGTCAATTAACTGTATTTGAACTCATTGCTCTTGGAAGACAACCTTACACCAATTGGATAGACTCACTTTCTAATGAAGATATAAAAAAAGTAAATTGGGCAATTTCACAAACTGAAATTGAACATCTAAAAAACAATCGTTTTTACGAATTAAGTGACGGCCAATTGCAAAGAGTATTAATTGCAAGAGCATTGGCACAAGACACAGATATTATTATTTTAGATGAACCAACTGCACATTTAGATATGCATCATACCATTAAAATATTTTCTCTTTTAAAAAGATTAGTTGCAAAAACCTCAAAAACAATTATTATTTCTTCTCATGAAATCAATTTATCTATTCAACTTTCAGATGAAATCATCATACTAACAGAAGATACTTTTTATGCAGGATCTCCAACTGACTTAATCTCAAAAAATGCTTTTGATAATTTGTTTCCAAAAGAGTTAATTAATTTTAACAGAACATTACAACAATTTGTCATTAACAAAATTTAACTTTGAGGCAATTGTAACTTTTTGTTACATTTGAGTACAAACCAAATTAAACACTCTTTTATTCGATGAAAAAAATACTTTTTTTAGCAGGTGCATTAGCTTTTATGGCATGTAGTACTAGTAAAGATGCATCTAAAAATGATGATAAAAATATTGATCAGGCAGAAAAATACGCTGCAACTATTACTGCTAAAGATTTAGGAAAGCACTTATTTATTTATGCTTCTGATGAATTTGAAGGTAGAAATACAGGTGAACCAGGTCAGAAAAAAGCTGTAGAATATTTAAAAAACTATTATATAAGTGAAGGAATTCCTTCTGCAATTGGTGGCGATGATTATTTTCAGGAAGTTCCAGCAGAATGGTTAAACAAAAACGCACGAAGAGGAAAATTTAAAGCCTCAGAAAATGTGGTTGCTTTTATAAAAGGAACAGAAAAACCAGATGAAATTGTAGTTATTTCAGCTCATTTAGACCATGAAGGTATTAAAAATGGACAAATTTACAATGGTGCGGATGATGATGGATCTGGAACTGTAGCGTTATTAGAAATAGGACAAGCTTTTAAAGCTGCTGCAGAGGCAGGAAAAGGACCAAAACGTTCTATTTTATTATTACATGTAACTGGTGAAGAAAAAGGTTTATTAGGTTCTAAATATTATACAGAAAACCCTTTATTCCCTTTAGCAAATACTGTTTGTGATTTAAATATTGATATGGTTGGTAGAATTGATGACAGACATAAAGAAGATCCTAATTATGTATATTTAATTGGTTCAGACAAGTTAAGTACAGAATTGCACAATTTATCTGAAGAGGTTAATAAAAAGTACACAAACATTAATTTAGATTACAAATATAATGATGAAAATGATCCAAATCGTTTTTACTACAGATCAGATCATTATAACTTTGCAAAGCACAATGTGCCTATTATTTTTTACTTTAATGGTACACATGCAGATTATCATAAACCAACTGATACGCCTGACAAAATAAACTATGAATTACTAGAAAATAGAACTCGTTTAGTTTTTCATACAGCTTGGGAAGTTGCAAACAGAGAAACTAGAATTATTGCTGATAAAATAGCAACTGAGAAAAAGTAATAAATTTTCTTTTAAAATTTTAAACCGAGCTTTATGCTCGGTTTTTTTTATCATTTAATAAAAAACATGTATGATAAGGACACTTTAACACTGATTAGAAGAAAGCAACAACCTATAAAAAATAAAAAAAAGAGTTACTAATAAATAATTTTATCTTTTTTTAGATAATAAACCTCACTTTTATGAGGTTTATTTTTTGCTCAAAACAATCATTTTATTTACAATCTAATTTTAAAATCTCATTAAACAAACACCACTAAAAAATCTTTAAACAATTATAAAACAACACATTAAAAAATACATCAGTTGGTTTTATAGTGATCTAATTAATCTTTTATTTATTAATTAAAATTCAACATAAATAAAAAGCCAGAAAGGTGACATTAATCATTAATCTCAAAAGAGAATAGCAATACTTTTAACCTGTTAAAAAAACATAAAAAAAACATAAAAAATGTTACAAAACAGAAGAATTTATTTACCCCCTTTAAGTTTAATTGGCCCAGGAGCATTAAATGATCTTGGAGAAGAATTAAAAGATCTTCCTTACAAAAAAGCACTATTTGTTACTGACAAAATGTTAGTAAAACTTGGTGTTGCACAAAAAGTAATTGAGGTTATGGAAGCTTCAAATATAGAAGTGATTTTGTTTGATAATGTACAGCCAAATCCAACAACTCAAAATGTAAATAATGGATTAAAATTATTGCAAGAAAATAATTGCGACTTTATCTTAACTTTAGGTGGAGGTTCTCCTCAAGATTGTGGTAAAGCAATTGGTATTTTAGCAACCAATGGTGGTAAAATTGAAGATTATGATGGTATTAATTTATCAAAACATAAATCATTACCAATTATAGCTATTAATACAACTGCAGGTACAGCAAGTGAGGTAACAATAAATTACGTAATTACAGATGAAAAACGCCATATAAAAATGGTTATGGTAGACAAAAATTGTTTGGTTTCTATTGCTGTGAATGACCCTATATTAATGTTAGGTAAACCTGCAGCTTTAACTGCTGCAACAGGAATGGATGCATTAACACATGCTATAGAAACCTATGTAACAAAAGGAGCTTTTGGTTGGTCTGATGCTTTGGCTTTAGAAGCAATTAAATTAATTTCACAAAGTTTGGAAATAGCTGTTGTAGATGGAAAAAACTTAGAAGCTAGAAGTAAAATGGCTTGGGGTCAGTTTATTGCAGGTCAAGCATTTTCTAATGCAGGTTTAGGTTATGTACACTCAATGGCACATCAATTAGGAGGTATGTATGATTTACCTCATGGAGTTGCAAATGCAATTTTACTACCACACGTAGAACAATTTAACATACCTGCTTGTGCACATAAATTAAAAAGAGTAGCAAGAGCTATGGGAGTTGGTGTATTAGAAATGAGTGATACTCAAGGCGCTAATGCTGCAATTTCTGCAATTAAAGCTTTGTCAAAATCTGTTGGAATTCCATCTGGATTAAGAGAACTAGGTGTTAAAGAAGAAGATTTTGAAGAAATGGCTAAAAATGCTTTGGCTGACGTTTGTACTGGAGGGAATCCTAGAGAAGTAACTTTAGAAGATACCATTGCAATCTATAAAGCTGCTATGTAAATTATCTTTTTTATTACAAAGTACAGAACCACTATGAATTATTTTTATAGTGGTTTTTTTATTACTTTTTTTTAAAAAAAGCTAATCAATAAAAAAACAAGTGTTTTAGCAATTGATTATTTGATCAAAAAAAGTTAACTTAGTTCACGTAGTTTATAAAACAATTTAACGTTATCTAATCGTTTAAAGTTCTGTTTAATACCATAAAAAACATAACAATGACTCTTAAAGATTTAGGATATATAAGTGAATTAGAAAAATATAGAAAAGAAGAAAATTTAGACTGTTTTGCTATTGGAAGAGTAACCTCAGAACACAAAGACAGATATATAGTTAAAACTAAAGACACAGAATTTGATTCTGAACTTATTGGAAATCTAAGGTTTACAGCTGAATCTAAAAACGATTTACCTGCAGTTGGTGATTGGGTTGCTATTTCTGAATATGATAAAAATAAAGCTTTAATTCACGCTGTTTATCCAAGAAATTCTATACTTGAAAGGAAAGCTGTTGGAAAATTAGGTCTAACTCAAATAATTGCAACAAATATTGATTTTGCATTAATAGTTCAATCTGTTAATAGAGATTTTAATATAAATCGAATAGAACGTTATTTAACAATCTGTTACTCTTCAAAAATAGCACCAATTGTGGTATTGAGTAAGATTGACTTAATTGAAAAACACGAATTAGATATACTACTTAAGCAACTTCATAAAAGAATAAAAGACATTTCAATTATTCCATTTAGTAACCAATCTCAAATTGGAATAGATCAAATAAGGTCTAAATTAAAAAAAGGTAAAACATATTGTTTACTAGGTTCTTCAGGAGTTGGGAAATCTACTCTTATTAATAATTTAGTTGGTAAAAAAATAATGTTAACAGGCGAAATCAGTAAAAGTATTAACAGAGGTAAACATATAACAACCCATAGAGAATTAATTATTACAGAGCATGGAATATTAATTGATAATCCTGGTATGCGTGAAGTTGGAGTTACAAACTCAACAATTGGATTAGAAATAACATTTGATCAAATTTTAGAATTATCTAATCAATGTAAATTCAATGACTGTAAACACATTAACGAAAAAGATTGTGCAATTTTAAATGCAGTTGAGAATGGAGAAATTGACACTGAATCTTATTTAAATTATCTAAAATTGGAACGTGAAAAAGTTTTTTTTGAATCAAGTGTAGAAGAAAGGAAAAAGAAAGATAAAAATTTTGGTAAAATGATTAAAAAATTTAAAAAACGAAGAAACCTAGATAAGTACTAAACACATTAAAAATATAAAAAAAAGGTGTATAAACACAAAAAACATGCACAATTTGTTTTTCTCAATATCAATTATAAATAAAGAATCCCAATGAATTTTCATTGGGATTCTTTATTTAAATTAAACCAAAATTAATTACTTTTCAGTCAGTGCTTTTAATTGATTTTTAATATCATTTGGTGTACTCATTATTTTCATAAATTGTCCCATTGTTAATTCTGGCCAATGCAAAGCTAATCTATATTTACCATGAAGCATTGTCGCTTTTTTTCCATCTAAAATTATTTCATAAGGCATTGCTGCAATATGATCTTCTCCTATTTTTGGTAAAAATTTAGCTTCACCATCTAAACCAAGCAAACCAATACCAAATATTGCAATTTTTTTATTCTTAAAAATCAATTCATACACTTTTACAGTTTTTCTTTTATTGCTTTTTAAATTATTTTGTATGGTTTTAACACCTTCTTCAAAAGAAGAAAACTCCATTAAATCAATAGGATCTGTAAAATATGGCATTCCTATCATATAATGATATTTACGCAATTTCTTTGCTGTTTCTGAACCTCCAAATTCAGTAAAATCTGAACCTACACTTTTTAAACCTTCTTTTAAGTCTAAAGAAATTTTATCTAAAGTTGATTTATAAACTGTTGCTTTATCTTTTAAGTAAGCATTAAAAATGTAATCTGGATTAAGGTAAGAAACATGAACATTTGACCCTTTTTTTATCAGTCCAATTTTAATGACTGATGCTAAAGCACCACGATCTTTAACATTTAAACACGTATTTATTAAATCTTTACGAGTAAAAGCTAGAACCTTAAAATTACTTTTATTTTCTGGGTTATAAGCTCCTAGATAGGTAAACTCCTTTTCATTTAAACCCTCTTTTATTTCGGTTGTTAATTCACTTATTGTTTTAGAACTTTCACACACTTTTATATAGGAGGAAATTTCTTGAGCAGATATACTTAGTGTAAAAAATGACAAAATAAGTAAACCAGTAATTTTTAATTTTGAAGACATAACTTATTGTTTTAGTGTTTTTAAAGATAAAGAGTTCTATTCTTTAAAAATATGACAACAATCATGTAAACACCTATAAACCAATAAGATTACACAATAAGAAGCAAGTAATTATTAACAATCATACTAAAATGAATATCAGGGTTTTAGATTTTATTTTGACAATTTTATTCAATTTAAACTACACATTAAATAACAAAAAAGTGATAAAAAAAATCCCAATGATTTCTCACTGGGATTTTTTAATATATTATATATTAATATTTACACATTAAATCTAAAGTGCATAACATCTCCGTCTTTAACAATATACTCTTTACCTTCAACTCTCATTTTACCAGCCTCTTTTACTTTAGCTTCAGAACCATAAGTTACATAATCTTCATAAGCAATAGTTTCTGCTCTAATAAAACCTTTTTCAAAATCGGTATGAATTACACCAGCTGCTTGAGGCGCTGTAGAACCAATAGGAATTGTCCAAGCTCTAACTTCTTTTACACCTGCTGTAAAATAAGTTTGTAAGTTTAATAATTTATATGCAGAACGAACTAATCTAGAAACACCAGCTTCTTCTAAACCAATATCAGCTAAAAACATTTGTCTTTCTTCATAATCGTCTAATTCTGTAATATCTGCTTCTGTACCCACTGCTAACACAATTACTTCAGCATTTTCATCTTTTACAGCTTCTTTTACTTTTTCTACATAATCGTTTCCAGAAACTGCAGAATTTTCATCAACATTACAAACATATAATACTGGTTTTAATGTGATAAATTGCAAAACTTGCACATATTCCATTTCTTTTTCAGAAAAGTCTAATGTTCTAACAGAAACTCCTTTTAATAAAGTTTCTTCAATTTTTAATAAAACAACTAATTCTGCTTGCGCTTCTTTATTACCTGTTTTTGCAGTTCTTTTAACTCTTTCAAGTCTTTTTTGAACTGTTTCTAAATCTTTTAATTGCAATTCAATATCAATTGTTTCTTTATCTCTAACAGGATCTATAGATGCATCAACATGAATAATATTATCATTATCAAAACAACGTACAACATGTAAAAGTGCGTCTGTTTCTCTAATATTTGCTAAAAACTGATTTCCTAAACCTTCACCTTTACTTGCTCCTTTTACAAGACCTGCAATATCTACAATCTCAACAGTAGCAGGTAAAACTCTTTCAGGATTTACCAATTCTTC
>CBDUHF010000035.1:0-29614 GCA_965367085.1 uncultured Polaribacter sp. | reverse complement strand
AAGAAGAAATAGATTATTTAAAATCTGAAGGAATTGATATGCCTTGGGAAAAATCTAAATATTCTGTAAACAAAGGTCTTTGGGGAACAAGTGTTGGTGGTGTAGAAACTTTAGAATCAGAAAAACCTCTACCAAATGAAGCCTATCCTTCTCAATTAGAAAAAGAAGGTGAAGAAAAAGTAACATTGACTTTTAAAAATGGGGAATTTATTGCTCTAAATGGAAAAGAAAATGCTCCTGAAGTTAATATTGAAAACTTAAACGAAATTGCTTCTAAATATGCTATTGGTAGAGATATTCATGTTGGAGATACTATTGTTGGTACAAAAGGAAGGGTTGGTTTTGAAGCTGCAGCTGCCTTAATTACAGTAAAAGCGCATCACTTATTAGAGAAACATACGTTAACAAAATGGCAATTACAACACAAAGAATATTTGTCTAGTTTCTACGGAATGCATTTGCATGAAGGTCAATATTTAGATCCTGTTATGAGAGATACTGAAGCTTTTTTACAAAGTTCTCAAAAAATGGTTTCTGGTAATGTTGTGGTTACTTTAAAACCTTATCACTTTTCTTTAGACGGAATTGTTTCTGACCACGATTTAATGTCTAGTAAGTTTAGTACTTATGGAGAAGAAAATAAAGCTTGGTCTGCAGATGATGCAAAAGGGTTTATTAAAATTTTAGGAAATCAGAACAAAATATATAGACAAGTAAATAATTAACGTTGAATCGTGTAATTGTTTAAAAGTTTAACTGTTTGTGTATTTCACAACGATTAAACAATTACACAATTACACAATTACACTTTTTAAAGATGAAAAATTTAGAAGTAGGAATTATAGGTGGTGCAGGTTATACTGCTGGTGAATTAATCAGATTGTTGTTAAATCACCCTAAAACAAATATCAATTTTGTGTACAGTACTTCTAATGCTGGCAACAAATTATACAAAGTGCATCAAGATTTAATTGGGTCTACAGAAATTAATTTTACAAGTGAAATTAATTCGGAAGTTGATGTGTTATTTTTGTGTTTAGGTCATGGAAATTCTACTGCTTTTTTAGAAAAAACTACTTTTTCTAAAAATACAAAAATCATTGATTTAAGTAACGATTTTAGATTACTTGCTGATAAAAATTTCGATGGTAAAGAATTTGTATATGGTTTACCAGAATTAGATAAAGAAGCTATTAAAACTGCAAAATACATTGCAAATCCTGGTTGTTTTGCAACTGCTTTGCAATTGGCAATTTTACCTTTAGCAGCAAATGGATTATTGCAAGACGATATTCATATTAATGCTGTAACTGGCGCAACTGGAGCAGGTACTTCATTATCTGCAACAACGCATTTTACATATAGAGATAATAATTTTTCTCATTATAAAGCTTTTAATCATCAGCATTTAGGTGAGATTAATCAGACTGTGAATCAGTTGCAATCAGATTTTAATTTAGAAATTAACTTTATGCCAAATAGAGGAAATTTCTCAAGAGGAATTTTTGCAACTACCTACACAAAGTTTGAAGGTTCTGTTGATGAAGCCAAAGAAATATATAAAGACTATTATAAAGATGCTGCTTTTACGTTTGTTTCTGATACAGATGTACACATGAAACAAGTAGTAAACACAAATAAGTGTATCATAGGTATAGAAAAACACGGTAATAAATTATTAATTACCAGTACAATTGATAATTTATTAAAAGGTGCTTCTGGAGCAGCAATACAGAATATGAATTTAATGTACGGATTTGAAGAAACGTTAGGTTTGAATTTAAAAGCGAATTATTTTTAGAAATAACTAAGCCGCGTTAGCGATTGAAACGACATCCTTTTTAGATGTCAGTTCGAGTGAATTTGTGAAGAATGAACAAATTTGTATCGAGAACAAAGCTAAAAAGATATAGTGTAAAGCGCGACCTTTAGGTAACGCCCAAAATAGATTCCTGTTTTGCAGGAAAGACAAATTAAAGAACAAAGTTATAAACTTTGAAATATTTTTTATTATGAAAGTAGCAATTATTGGAGCAGGTAGTTTAGGGCAATCAATAGCCAAAGGTTTATTAAAAAACAAAGTTGTGAGCTCTTTGTATTTAACAAAAAGAAATACAAACTCAATTAAAGGATTTGGTGATTATAATGAAGTCATTTTAACTTCTGATAATGCTGATGCTATAAATAACTCTGACATTTTAATTTTTGCGGTACAACCAAGACATTTAGAGAATATTTTAACAAGTGTGAAACCACTTTTAAATAAAAATCATGTTTTAATTTCTGTAATTACTGGGTTTTCAATTGCTAAAATTGAAGCTATTGTTGGTGCTGACGCTAATATTATTCGCTCAATGCCAAATACTGCTGCTTCTGTTGGTCAGTCTATGACATGTATTTCTGCCAATAAAAAAGGGAAAGAAAAAGTAGATGTAGCAAAAACTATTTTTAACAGTTTAGGTGTTTCTATGGAAATTCCTGAAGAACAATTACAAGCTGCTACAGTAATTTGTGCAAGCGGAATTGCTTTTTGGATGCGACTGATTCGAGCAACAACTCAAGGTGCAATTCAGTTAGGTTTTGAAGCACACGAAGCGCATGAATTAGCAATGCAAACTTGTTTTGGTGCTGCTACTCTATTAAAAGAATCTGGCAATCATCCTGAAGCTGAAATAGACAGAGTTACAACTCCTGGAGGTTGTACAATAGAAGGTTTAAACGAAATGGAACACCAAGGTTTAAGTTCTTCTCTAATAAAAGGAATTAATAAATCATTTGATAAAATCAATCAAATAAAAAACTAAAATTATGCCATTATTTAATGTTTATCCATTGTACGATGTAACTCCTGTAAAAGCAAAAGGAGTTTATGTTTATGATGAAAATAAGACAGAATATTTAGATTTATATGGTGGACATGCAGTAATTTCAATTGGTCATGCGCACCCAAAATATGTAGAAGCAATTTCTAAACAAGTTTCTAAATTAGGATTTTATTCTAATGCAATTCAAAATCCTTTACAGGTTAAATTAGCAGATAAATTAGAAGTACTTTCTGGTTGTAAAGATTACCAATTATTTTTATGTAATTCTGGTGCTGAAGCGAATGAAAATGCTTTAAAATTAGCTTCTTTTAAAACAGGGAAATCTAGAATTGTTGCCTTTAAAAATGGTTTTCATGGTAGAACTTCTGCTGCTGTAGCTGCAACTGATAATAAAAATATTATTGCACCAATTAACGCTCAACAAAAAGTTACTATTTTAGATTTAAATGATATTGAAAGTGTAAAAACAGAACTTGAAAAAGGAGATGTTTGCGCTGTTATTCTTGAATTTATTCAAGGTGTTGGTGGTTTAGATCAAGCTACGAAAGCATTTTTTGAACAAGTTGATATACTTTGTAAAGCAAATAATACTTTTTTAATTGCCGATGAAGTGCAATCTGGTTATGGAAGATCTGGAAAATTTTTTGCTTTTCAACATTATAATGTAACTCCAGAAATTATTTCTATAGCAAAAGGAATGGGTAATGGTTTTCCTATTGGAGGAATTTTAATACATCCTTCTATTGAAGCAAAATTTGGAATGTTAGGAACCACTTTTGGTGGAAATCATTTGGCTTGTGCTGCAGGTTTATCAGTAGTAAATGTAATTGAAGAACAAAATCTGATAGATAATGTAAATGAAATGTCAGCATATTTTATCAAAATAGCAAAAACAATTCCACAGATAAAAAACATTAAAGGAAAAGGATTAATGCTTGGTTTAGAATTCGACTTTGAAGTTGGAGATTTACGTAAGAAATTAATTTACGATTATCACATTTTTACTGGTGGAGCAATGAATAAAAATTTATTGAGAATTCTACCTCCTTTAACAGTGAAAAAAGATCATATCAATCAGTTTTTTGAAGCTTTAGTAGATGCTTTAGATAAACAATAAAGACAAAAAAACAGATGAATACTTTATTATCCATAGATACTAGAAACAATGTTTTGCTTACAATGGCAGAACTTCTTGAAAAAGAAAGAAACGAAATTATCAGCATCAATAAAAAAGATTTAGAAGCGTACAAAGGTGAAGATATTTCGATGTTCGATCGTTTAAAAGTAGACAATTCTAAAGTTGATGAAATGATTGCAGCTGCAAGTCATTTAGCTTCACAAGAAGATCCTGTTGGAGTAGAACGATTTAGTTTTAAGCATGATAATGGAATGCAAGTTTATAATAAAACGGCTTCTTTTGGTACGGTTTTAATTATTTATGAATCTAGACCAGATGTAACTGTTGAAGCTGCAGGAATTGCTTTTAAATCTGGAAATAAAATATTATTAAAAGGTGGTAAAGAATCTTTACAATCTAATTTAAAGATTGTAGAATTATGGCATCAAGCTTTAAAACAGCACAACGCTTCTACAGATTGGGTAGAATATTTACAGTTTAACAGAACAGAAACACAGGCTTTTTTAGAAAAACCAACTCAAAAAGTAGATTTAATTGTACCAAGAGGTGGTGAACGTTTAATTGCGTTTGTAAAATTACATGCTACCTGCCCTGTTATAATTAGCGGACGTGGAAACAACTTTGTGTATGTTTCTAAGGAAGCTGATTTAGATATTGCAGTTGATGTTATTTTAAACGGAAAATCTAAAATATCTGCTTGTAATGCTATTGATAAAGTTCTAATTGATGAAAATTTACCAAAAAAAGTAGAGTTCATCAATAAATTAATCTCAAGATTGAACGATGCTAAAATTCAGGTTTTAGGTGATGCTATTGTTTCTAAAAATCATAATTTAGAACAAATCGAATCTGATGAAGTTTGGTATGAAGAGTTTTTAGATTATAAAATTGTGATTGGAGAAACGGAATCAAATTCAGCTGCTATTACTAAAATCAATACATTCTCTGGTGGACATTCATCAGCAATCATCACAAAAAATGATGCAGAAGCAAAATTATTTATGGAAAACGTAGATACAGCCGCTGTTTATCATAACGCTTCTACTCGATTTACAGATGGAGGTCAGTTAGGTTTGGGTGGCGAATTAGCAATCAGTACAGATAAATTACATCAACGTGGCCCAATTGGTTTACAACATTTAGTAACCAATAAATGGTACGTTCATGGAAACGGACAAACAAGATAGTATGCCAAAAAAGAAACGCATTTTACTAAAAGTAGGTTCTAATACGCTTACTAGAGAAACAGATAATATTTCAAGAGGAAAAATTGAAGATATTGCAAATCAAATTGCAAAACTCAAAGATACTTGTGAATTTATTATTGTAAGTTCTGGTGCAATTGCCGTTGCAAAACAGTTTGTAAAATTAGAGAGTAAACAATCAGCTATTTTTGTAAAACAAGCTTTAGCTTCTATTGGTCAGCCACATTTAATTAGAATTTATCAAGAAATTTTTAGAGAATATGGTTTATTGAGTTCTCAATGCCTTCTCTCCTATTCTGATTTTGAAAAACAGCAAAGTAAAACCAATATTGTAAATACCATAAACGTTTTAGTTAACAATAATTACATTCCTATTATCAACGAAAATGATACTGTAGCAACAGATGAAATTCAGTTTGGTGATAATGATAAATTAGCGGCTTTAACGGCTACCTTATTAGATGTTGATTTGTTGATTATTGCTACAAATACCAATGGAATATACACCAAGGAGTCTATGAAAAATAATATTCCAGAAACTATTAAAGAAGTTACTGATTTTGATGCTTTAAAAAATGAAGTTGTAAATTCTAAATCTTCTCATGGAAGTGGCGGAATGGGATCTAAAATTGAGGCAGCAGAAATAAGTAAAAACGCAAACATAGAAACGTGGATTGTAAACGGTTTGGAAGATAATTTTATCACAAATGCCTTTGAAAATAAAGTTCCGTTTACAAAAATAAAATAAAAAAGTGTTATACTGTTTAAAGGTTATCGTCTGGGTACTTTTAAACAATTAAACAAAAAAATAATGAAGAATTACACATCCATTAACGACATTGACAATATTAATTCTTGGGTTGAAGAAGCCAAAGAAATTAAAGCAAATCCTTTAAAAAATATCGAATTAGGAAAAAACAAAACTTTAGGTTTGTTATTCTTTAATTCTAGTTTACGTACACGTTTAAGTACTCAAAAAGCAGCATTAAATTTAGGAATGAATCCAATTGTAATGAACGTTTCTGGGGATGCTTGGGGAATTGAATTTGGCGATGGAACAGTTATGAATGGTAATACTGCAGAGCATATTAAAGAAGCTGCACAAGTAGTTTCTCAATATTGTGATATAATTGCTGTAAGAGCTTTTCCTACATTAACAGACAAGGAAAAAGATGAATCTGAGCACATTTTAAAATCATTTGTAGAATTTGCTTCTGTTCCAATTATAAATATGGAAAGTTCTACGGGACATCCTTTACAAGGCTTAACAGATGCCATTACTATTTCAGAAAATTCAACAAAAAAGAAACCAAAAGTAGTTTTAAGCTGGGCGCCACATATTAAAACTTTACCTCATGCAGTTGGAAATAGTTTTGTACAAGCAATGCAAAAAATGGACGTTGAATTTGTAATTGCAAATCCTGAAGGATATAATTTAAATCCAGAAATTACAAAAGATGTACCTATTTATCATAATCAAGAAGAAGCTTTTAAAGATGCAGATTTTGTGTACACTAAAAACTGGAGTTCTTATGATGATTATGGAAAAATTACGAAAACAGATTTTGATTGGATGATTACCAAAGACAAAATTGGCGATGCAAAATTTATGCACTGTTTGCCTGTAAGAAGGAATGTAGTGGTAGAAGATGCTGTTTTAGATTCAGACAATTCAATTGTTATTCAACAAGCAAACAACAGAACTTTTGCTGCACAATTGGTTTTGAAAAAAATATTAGAAGAATTGTAAAAATCTTCTAAATTCTGAACTTGTTTCAGAATCTAAAAAATAATACGAATGCCATTTCAAACGGAATGATAATGAAGTTAAGAAATCTCAATAATTTAGATTTCTCCACAAGGTCGAAATGACAAAAGATATAAAATGAAAGAAAAATTATCCATAGTAAAAATTGGTGGAAATATTATTGAAGATGAAACTTCTTTAAATGCTTTTCTAAAATTATTTTCTAATTTAGAAGGAAAGAAAATCCTTGTTCATGGAGGTGGAAAACGTGCTACTCACATTGCATCAAAATTAGGTATAGAATCTAAAATGATAAATGGAAGACGTATTACTGATGCTGAAACTTTAGAAGTAATTACAATGGTTTATGGTGGTTTGGTAAACAAAAATGTAGTTGCAAAATTACAAGCTTTAAAAATTGATGCCATAGGTTTAACTGGTGCTGATATCAACAGTATTCAATCTAAAAAAAGACCCGTAAAAGAAATTGATTTTGGATTTGTTGGTGATGTTAAAAAAGTAGCTCATAATTCTATTGATAAATTAATTAAAGCTGATTTTACACCCGTTTTTTGTGCAATTACGCACGATGGAAACGGGCAATTATTAAACACAAATGCTGATACAATTACAAGTACAATTGCAGTTGGAATGAGCGAAATCTATGAAACATCAATTTATTATTGTTTTGAATTGAATGGAGTTTTAAGAGATTTTAATGATAAAAATTCAGTAGTAAAATTGATAGACAGTAAAATTTATCAAGAATTATTAGAAGATAACATTATTACTGATGGAATGTTACCAAAACTAGAGAATTGCTTTGATGCTCTAAAAAACGGAGTTTACAAAGTTAATATGGGAAACACCACAATGTTAACAAATGAAAATGATAATTTTACAACGATAACTTTATAATATGACGTTAGAAAAATTAACAGAAGATGCAATATCACTTTTAAAAAACTTGATAGAAACACCCTCTTTTTCTCAAGAAGAAGATAAAACTGCTTTATTAATTGAAGGATGGTTCAAAGAATATGACATTCCGTTTAAAAGAACAAATAACAACATTTGGGCAACGAATAAACATTTTGACGAGAGTAAGCCAACGTTACTGCTAAACTCTCATCACGATACTGTAAAACCAAATTCTAAATACACAAAAGATCCATTTAAGGCGATTGTAGAAAATGGAAAATTATATGGTTTAGGAAGTAATGATGCTGGAGGTTGTTTGGTTTCTTTAATTGCCACTTTTACAAAGTTTTATGCTGAAGAAAATCTAAAATACAACTTGGTAATTGTTCCTTCTGCTGAAGAAGAAAATAGTGGACCAAATGGATTAAATAGTATGCTTTCTATCATTCCACATATTGATGTAGCAATTGTTGGTGAGCCAACTTTAATGAATTTAGCAGTTGCAGAAAAAGGTTTGGTAGTTTTTGATGCGGAAGTTGACGGAACCCCAAGTCATGCAGCCCATCCAAATGATAATAATTCAATTTATAATACTATTGAAGTTTTACAATGGTTTAAAGATTATAAGTTCGAAAAATCTTCTGATGCTTTAGGTGATGTAAAAATGACAGTTACTCAAATTAATGCGGGTTCGCAACACAATGTGGTTCCTGGTCATGTAGATTTGGTGATTGATGTTCGTGTAAATGACATGTATTCTAATCAAGAAATTGCAGATACTTTACAAAAAGAATCCCCTTGTACAAAAATAACGCCTAGAGGATTAAAATTAAATTCTTCTTCCATTTCTATTAATCACGATTTGGTAAAAGCAGGAATTGCAATGGGAAGAGAAACATACGGTTCTCCAACACTTTCTGACCAGGCAGTATTATCTTGTCAGTCTTTAAAATTAGGACCTGGAGATAGCACACGTTCTCATTCTGCTGATGAATTTATTTATCTTGCAGAAATTGAAGAAGGAATTAAAATTTATGTTGAATTGTTAAATAGAGTAATTGTTTAACAAAATGTCTCCTCGAGCGCAGTCGAGAGGTTAATTATAGTGAATTTAAACTAGGTCTCGACTGCGCTCGACCAGACATATCAAATAAAATCAGAAAAGAATGAAACTTTGGGATAAAGGATTTTCAATAGATCAACAAATAGAAAAATTCACAGTTGGTAATGATAGAGAAATTGACATGCACATTGCAAAATATGATGTTCAGGCTTCTTTAGCGCACGCTATAATGTTAGAATCAATTGGAATAATAACAACTGATGAATTAAAAGATCTTAAAAGAGGATTAGAAGAATTAGCAGCAGATATTGAAAACGGCACATTCATAATTGAAGCATCTTTTGAAGATGTACACTCTAAAATTGAATGGGAATTAACCAACAAATTAGGAGAAGTTGGTAAGAAAATTCATACTGCTCGTTCTAGAAACGATCAAGTTTTAGTTGCTTTACAATTATATTACAAGGAAAATTTATCAATTATAAATGATAAAACAAAAACACTTTTTGATACACTTTTAGGTTTAGCAGAAACGCATAAAGAAAGTCTTTTACCTGGTTATACACATTTACAAGTAGCAATGCCTTCTTCTTTTGGTTTATGGTTTTCTGCGTACGCAGAACTATTAATTGATGATGTTTATATGCTAAATGCAGTATCAAAAGTTGTAGATCAAAATCCTTTAGGTTCTGCTGCTGGTTATGGAAGTTCTTTCCCTATCGACAGAGAATTAACAACCAAAGAATTGGAATTTGCTACCTTAAAATACAATGTTGTGGCTGCACAATTAAGTAGAGGAAAAAGTGAACGTTCTATCGCTTCTGCTTTAGGAGGTTTGTGTAATACAATGTCTCGTTTTGCGATGGATGTATGTTTGTATATGAGTCAGAATTTTGGATTTATAACCTTTCCAGATGAATTAACCACTGGAAGTAGCATTATGCCTCACAAGAAAAACCCTGATGTTTTTGAATTAATCCGTGGAAAATGTAATAAAATTCAAGCTTTACACACAGAAATGGTAATGATTACCAATAATTTACCAACGGGTTATCACAGAGATTTTCAATTATTAAAAGAAAATATTATCAATGCTTTTGAAGATGTAAAAGATATTTTAGACATTTTTAATTATTCTATACAACAGGTTATTGTTAAAGATATCGACTTAAATGATGAAAAATATCAATACTTATTTACTGTAGATAGTATTAATAATTTAGTGGTTGAAGGAATGTCTTTTAGAGAAGCGTATCAACAAATTGGTGGACAAGTGCAAGCAGGAACTTACAAACCAGATTTAGGAAAACAGCATTCTCATGTTGGTAGTATTCATAATTTATCTTTGGATAAAATTGCAGAAAAATATCCAAAAAAGGTTTAGTTTTCCATCATTTTATCTAAAATATAACCCGTCATAAAAATCATTTTTTATCAAATTAAAATCAAATATTTTTGATATTAGATTATGTTTCAAATCATTTATTTTTATTTGTTTTATTAATTATCTGTAGCAACATTTTTTCGAAATCTTTAAAAAAATCAACAGGTCTCAAAGCTAAAAACGATAAACCTTGGGATAAATAAGTCTATATTAATAGTATCCACAAATAGAGATATCAAAAATTACAATGACTTTTAAATCAAATCGATTTTTATAATTTTTATATTTAGTTAAAATAAAAATTATGAAGACAAAAATTGAACACGTAAACATTACAGTTCCTGATATTGATGCTGCCGTATCTTTTTTAAATATTGTTGCTCCAGATTTTAAAATAAGGAAAGATGGAAAACCTTTAAATGATAAAAGATGGTTGCATATTGGTAATAACGAACATTACTTTGCATTACAAGAAGCACATATAGGTGCTACACCCAAAAAGCAAAATCAAACGTATATTAATTATGGATGTAATCATATTGGTTTAGTCGTTAATAATATCGATGAAATTGAAACAAAGCTAATTAAAGCGGGTTATAACAAAGGAATTGATACACCAAAAGAAACCTTTAGAAAAAGAATTTATTATTATGACAAAGCAGGTTTCGAATGGGAATTAGTAGAATATTTATCAAAAAAGACTGAAGATATGTTTTTGTATGAGTAACATTTAAAAAAACTCAATCGGTCTAATAACATAAAAAATAGCGACTTGAATTAAAACTCAAATCGCCATAAATTATAAAAATTGTTAATTAATAATTTTACTTTAATTCTTTAAGTAAAGTATTTGCAGCAAGTTTACCTAATTCATTTGAAGCTAATGGGCTTGCTCCTGTTATTAATTTTCTATCTAAACAAACTGTATTATCAGATTCTGTATTCATAATAGTAACACCTAAACCTTTTAATTTTTCACTTAAAGTAGTAGACATATTACCTGGTAAATATCCTATCATTGGTGTTTGTTCATCAACTGCATCAGGAAAAACCGCCATTTTATATCCTTCATAAATAAATTGCTGATTATTTAACGTAGTCGATAAAAATGCTCCAGGTCCATGACAAAGGCTAATAGTAAATAAATCATTTTGATGTGCCCAATTTAATATCTTTCCTACTTTTTTGTCTTCAGGAATACCTAACATTGCTCCATGACCACCAGGTATAAAAACTGCTGCATAAGAATCTATTTTATCAAAAGAAGAATCTATAAAATCAGATAATTTTACAGGTTTTTCAAAACTAGATTTGTATTCATTAAAAATATCTTTTACATTTTCGTCTTTATTTGGAAATGCCCACATTTCAAAAATTACTGGCTTTCCTGTTTGTGTTGCAATTTCAAACTCAAAACCAGCATTTTTTAAATGCAACATTGGGACCAAAGATTCTATAGGATGATTTCCTGTAGAAAACAGTTTCCCATTCTTCATTTTCATGTTTTTCTGCTCAGTAAAAATTACTAATATCTTTTTCTTATTTCCTTGATATTTTTCATAATTAACATTTTCATAATCACTTACATCTACAGTAGCGAGAGCTAACGATAATTTAGAAGGACTGTAAGAACCATCTGACTCTAATTTTGGTCTACTTGTAAAGTATAAAATAATAAAAGCCAATACAATGATACTTCCTAAACCTATTAATATTTTTTTCATCTTGATTATTTTTATATTTATGATATAACTGTTACTAATTCTTCTATAGGCTTTCTAACTTTTACAAGGTTTGCCAACCAATCTTTCTCTACATCTTTATAACCTAATGGTAATAATAAAGTACTCCGTAATCCTTTTTCGCGCAAGCTTAAAATTTTATCTAAAGCCGCTGGATCAAAACCTTCCATAGGTGTATTATCTACATCTTCAAATGCAGCTTGAGCAATTGCTGCCATAAATGCAATATAAGTTTGTCTTGCAGCGTGTTGAAAATTTGTTTCTGCATCTTTTTGAGGATAAGAAGACAATAACATTTGACGATAGTTTTCCCATCCTTCGTTTTTAAACCCTCTAATTTCGTTTGTTAAATCGAACATATGATTAATACGATCTTCTGTATAAGTATCCCAAGCTGCAAAAACCAATAAGTGAGAACAATCTGTTACTTGTGGTTGATTCCAAGCAATTTCTCTAATATTCGCTTTTGTTTCATCATTTGTAACTAAAAAAACCTCAAAAGGTTGCAATCCACTTGAAGTTGGTGCTAATCTTATAGCTTCTAAAATGTTGTCTATTTTTTCTTGAGGAACTACTTTGCCATTCATAGCTTTTGTAGCGTAGCGCTCGTTTAATTTACCTAAAAAACTCATTGTCTTATTTTTAATTTGACAACAAAAGTATATGATAATTAAAATGTAGAAATGAATCTATGGTAATAAATTAATTTTTAATTCTTTCTTTTCTTATTCTACTTAAACTCTGTGGAGTTATTCCTAAAAAAGAAGCAATCTGGTAATTTGGTATTACCTTTTCAAACACTTCATAGTTCTTAATAAACTGGTTGTATTTTTCGGCTGCAGTGAGTGCTAATAAATTTAAGACTCTCTTTTGTAGTGCAGCAATTCGTTTTTCAAAATTTTTGCGTTGAAAAACTTCAAAATCTGGAAATTCTTTGTAAAATTCTTCCAATTTATCATTGCTAATTATCAAAACTTTTGAATGTGTTAAACTCTCTATAGTTAGAACTGATTTTTCATTTGTGTAAAACGTCATATAATCACTAATCCACCAATTTTTTACAGCAAATTGCAAGGTATGTTCTTTTCCGTTTTCAGTTTTATAAAAAGATCGCAAACAACCACTAACAATAAAAATATGTTCTTTTTTTAAAGAATTATCTGAAAGAATTATTTCCCCTTTTACTAATTTTTTTTCTATAATAATTTCTTTAAGTTTTTCTTCTATTACTGCAGAAATTGAAATATTTGATTTAAAATAATCTAAAAGTTCATTCATTTTTTAAAAGCAATAATTAAATTAAAAATCCTGTTAAAAAGAGCTCTTATAAAATTACCAGGAGGAATTTTTATAATTACTTTAAAATCTTCAAAAAGAGACGTCTCTTCATCTAAAAATTTCAATATGTTTTTAGTTGGAGTTCTTTTAAACATTTGAGAGAAAATGGTTGCTCCTAAATGGTTTTTTTCTGATAAAATATCTAGCAATAACAAATCATAAAACCAAAACTTATCTATTTTATAGAATGCTTGTAATGGTTTATTTTGTTTTAAATGTTGTAAAAGTCTCGCTGTTTGTTTTGTAGTATTTTTAAATGTGAAACCTGTACTTGGCTTGCTCCAACCACCTGCTGTACCAATATGTATAATATTTATAGAATTGTATTTCCAAAATTTATAGCACGTCATTGGTATAGAACCTTGCTCCTTTTCTACAATTTCATAATCTGTAATATTTCTATCATTTAAATATTTTTCAATTTCAATTTTGTAATCATCGTAAGGCAATAAATCTCTTGAAAACAACGTATATTCAAACAAAGCTTCATTTTTACTGTATGGCAAAACATACATAAAACGTGTATTTCCTTTTTGTGCAACTGTAAAATCCATAAAAGTAGCAGCAGAATCATCAAATGCCTCTGATTTTGTTTTCACAAAAAAACCTACAAAATGTTGTTGTAAAACTGGATATTTAATTTGCTGTTTATATTCATCAGAAAAGAGAATACTGTTTATAATAATTTTAGATGTGTATTCTGTTTTTTCCGTAATTACTTTAGCTAAATTATGTTCTTGTTGAATATTAGTTACATTTTCAGCTTTAAATGTAAAGTTTTGTTTCTTTTCTAAAGATTGCCATATTATATGATAGAAATCTTTACTTCTAATCATTTTATACGTGTAAGGCAAGATGCTCTCTTCAGAATTATGGAGTTTACTTTTAAAAACGATGTTCTGCCAAGATTTACTTACAATTTCTTTCCATTCATCAATCTCAGTTTCCCAGTAACACCAAGTTCTATCGTTAGAATTCTTCTTTTCTTTGTCTAAAATTAAAATAGATTTATCATCAAAAAAAGAATCTTTAGACATTCTATACGCCATCATTAAACCAGCTGCTCCTGCACCAACAATTATGTAATTGTAATTTTTCATTCTGGTTTATATCTATTCTTTTTTGATGTATAAAAATACTATCTAAAAAATAAAATGAAGCTTATTTAAAAAAAAAAGCTTCATCTATTTATAATTTATTAGTGTCTTAAATTTTAGGTTTTTTAAAGTATTTAAGCGGTACAAATAACATTCCAAAACATTCTCCTTCTTCTTTTCCTAGATGCTTGTGATGTATTTTATGAGCCTTTCTTAATCCTTTTAGATATCTATTATTAGTATGTTTAAACCATTTAAAACGTTGATGTATTAACACATCATGAACCATAAAATAAGCAATTCCGTAAAAAAGAATTCCTAATCCAATAAAGAATAAATAGGTATGTTCTGTATAAGTTCCAAAATAGAAAAGCAAAATACTTGGTATGGCAAACACAACAAAAAAAGCATCGTTTTTCTCAAAGATTCCTTGGTATTTTGGTTGATGATGATCTTCGTGTAAATACCAGCCAAAACCATGCATTACAAACTTGTGAGTACACCAAGTAACGCATTCCATCAATAAAAAAACCGCCAATGTAATTAATCCATATATCATCTTTAAAAGATATTTAGTTTGTATTTTACATAACTTCTAGCCAATAAATTAATTTTCATTGGATCTGAAATTCGGATTCTTGTGTCCATAATTTTTTCTGAAGGAACAGATTTTAGTTTTTTTAACAATCTTCTGTAATATCTATAAGCCATATAAACACCAAATTTTGCTTCTACTGGCAATTTAAGAATTCCATTTTTATAAGCAAAATCAAAATCAGCTTCAATTTCATCAATAATAATTTGTTTAGAAGAAGCATCTAATTTTCCTAAATCTACATTAGGAAAATAAGAACGATTTAAAACCTCATAATCGTCTTTTAAATCACGTAAAAAATTCACTTTCTGAAAAGCAGAACCCAAACGCATTGCTGCATCTTTTAATTCTTCATATTTATCATTATCACCATCAACAAAAACTTTTAAACACATTAATCCCACAACATCAGCAGAACCATAAATATATTCATTGTATTCTTCTTGTGTATGATATTCAACCTTATGTAAATCTGCTTTCATACTTTTTAAGAAAGCTTGTACCATTTCATCTGGAATACTATATCTATTTACAGTTTTCTGAAAAGAATTTAGAATTGGATTTAAACTAATGCCTTGTTCTTTTGCTAAGTAATAATCTCGCTCAAAATGAGCCATTAACTCTTCTTTATTGTAATCGTGAAAAGTATCTACAATTTCATCTGCAAAACGAACAAAACCATAAATATTATAGATATCTGTTCTTATTTTTGGCGATAACATTTTTACAGCCAAAGAAAATGAAGTACTATATTTTTTTGTAACTAATTTGCTACATTCATTTGAAACACTGTCAAATAATTCTTTCATATTAGTCTTGTTTTTTTATGATTAATTCTGAAGCTATTTTTCCAGAAATTAATGCTGGTGGTACTCCTGGTCCTGGTACTGTTAACTGCCCTGTAAAATATAAATTTTTTATTTTACTACTTCTTATTTTAGGTCTTAAAAATGCCGTTTGTAACAGCGTATTTGCCATTCCGTAAGCATTCCCTTTGTATGAATTATATTGTTCTTTAAAATCTTTAACACAAAAAGATTTTTTAAACAAAACATGTTTTTTTATTTCTTGATTGGTTAATTTTTCAAACCTATCTAAAATTTTATGAAAATATTCTTCTCTTAGTACTTCTGTATCTTCTATTCCTGGTGCTAAAGGAATTAAGAAAAACCCCGCTTCTTTTCCTTCTGGCGCAGAAGTTTTATCTGTTATTGATGTAAAATTTGCATAAAATAATGGGTCTGTTGGCCATTTAGGATTGTCATAAATTTCTTTTGCATGTGCATCAAAATCTGTATCAAAAAATAAAGTATGATGGCTAACATTTTTTACTTTTTTATCAAAACCAACATAAAACAACAATGATGAAGGTGCAAATGTCTTTTTATCCCAATATTTTTCTGAATACTGACGAGCTTCTTCATCTAATAAGGTTTCTGTATGATGATAATCTGCACCACTTAAAACTAAGTCTGTTTTAATTTCTTGTCCATTCACCAATAAACTAGTTACGTTTTTATTAGTGTCTGTATTAATTTTTTCTACGTTAGCATTTAAAGTAAACTGAACTCCTAAACTTTCTGCTAGAGAAACCATACCTTCTATAACTTTGTACATTCCTCCTCTTGGATGCCATGTTCCAAGTCCAAAATCTGCATAATTCATAAAATTATAAAAAGCTGGTGTGTTGTTAGGCTTTGCACCTAAAAACAATACAGGGAATTCTAATATTTTTATTAATTTATTACTTTTAATATTTTTTCTAACTTGCTTTCTAATGGTAGAAAAAAACTGAGAAACTCTTGCAATGGTAGTTGTATTAACTAATTCTAAAGGAGAGATTCCTGGTTGATACACTAAGTCTGTAATTGCAGTTTCATAATTAGATTTTGCAGAATCTAAAAAAGTTTTTAAGTGCTTTGCACTTCCTTTTTCTGTTTTTTCGAATAAATCATAAATTTTCTGTAATTCACTAGAAATTTTAACAGAATCATTCTCACCAAAATAAACTTCGTAACCTGGATCTAATTTATCTAGAATATAATAATCTGAAGGTTTTTTACCAAAATCAGCAAAAAATCGTTCAAATACATCTGGCATCCAATACCAAGAAGGGCCAATATCAAATGTAAATCCGTCTTTTTTAAATTGTCTAGCTCTTCCTCCTAAAGTATCATTTTTCTCTAAAACAATAACTTCATATCCTTCTTTTGCTAAATAACAAGATGCTGCTAAAGCAGAAAATCCTGATCCAATTATGCGTATTTTCTTTTTCATTTTTTATTTTGTTTAACAAATGTATTAAAATATTAAACAAAATAAAAGATAAATAGTTAATTTATATTTTTTTTAACAAATCTGAAACTGAATAATGAAACTGTATATCAGTAGTAAAACTGTTATTTTTAACTAACTCTGTTTTTTGTCCAATAGCAATAAAACTATGCTTTGTCCCTTTTAAATAATTATCTATTTGATTAAAATAATCAGAAATCTTATCATCATAGGGTTGAATGGTAAGTGATGTGATAAAACATATTTCTTTATGATTTTCAAAAAAATAATTTAAATTATCCAAAGGTAAATTTTGACCTAAATAGATGGTATTATTTCCTCTTAAAGATAGTTCATAATTTAGATATAACAAGCCTAATTCATGAATCTCGTTTTCTGGTAAAAATAAAATATATGTTTTACTAGTATTTGTTATATTATACTGCAATTTCTCTACGTTTACTTGAATTTTTTGAGCAATTAAATTAGAAATAAAATGCTCATGTGCAGGTATTAAAGTATCTGTTTGCCATAACAAACCTATGTGATTTAAAAAAGGTATAAGTATATCTTTAAACAATTCTCTAAACGATTTTAATTCTAATAGTTTGTTATAAGTATTATTAAACAACACTTTATCAAATTGAAACATAGCTAATTTTAGAGAATTAATTGCTTCATCATCTAATGCTATATTAATTGCTAATTCTCTAGATTGAAGAATTATTTCTTCATTAGACATTTTTGCAATTTTAGAAATTTTATGATTGTTTTTGTTTAATAAAACTATATTTAAAAGCTTTTGTAAATTTTCGTTAGAATAATATCTAATATTAGTATCCGTTCTTTTTGGTTCTAATAAATTGTATCTTTTTTCCCAAATACGAATCGTATGAGCTTTTATACCCGAAATATTTTCTAGGTCTTTTATGGTGAAATCCTGCTTAATATTGTTCAATGTATTTAATTTATGATTCAACAAATCTAAATATAATTATCTAAATAAAATATTTTTTATTAAAATTGTAACAATTCATACTTTTGAGCTACTTATAAATAGAAACTAACTAAAACTAAAAAGTGCAAAAAGATTTAGAGACTAAATTTTTATCGGACTTTGAACAAAATCAGAATATTGCCCATAAAATTTGTAGAATTTATACTACAAATCAAAGTGCTCATAATGACTTGTTCCAAGAAATAACCATACAGGTTTGGAAAAATTATTCCAAATTTAGAGGAGACTCAAAATTTAGTACTTGGATGTATAGAGTTGCTTTAAATACTGCAATTTCTTTATATAGAAAATCAACAAGAAGAGTAAAAACACAAGATATTACTGATATTGCTTATAAAATAAAATCAACAGATTATGATGACACCGAAGAAGTACATTTAAAAGCACTTTACAAAGCAATTCAGAATTTAAATGATATAGACAAAGCTTTAATTTTCTTATACCTAGAAGATAAACCTTACAAGGAAATAGCCGAAACATTAGGTATAACTAGTGTAAATGCAAGAGTGAAAATGAATAGAGCAAAAGAAAAATTAAAAAACATTTTAAACCCATAGAATATGGATTTATTGGATAAATATAAAAAAGCTTGGGACAATCAACCAGAAGAAACTCATAAAGTATCTACAGTTGAAATCTACAAATTAGCACAATCTAAATCTTCATCTATTGTAAAATGGATATTTATAATAGGTATCTTAGAATTTATAATTTTAAATTCTTTGTACTTTTTTATTGATATGGATGAAGCTTATGCTGAATATGAAAAAATGGGATTAGAACAATTTATTTTCTATTCTCAAATTATAGCCTACATTATTCTATTTTACTTTTTATGGCTCTTTTACATGAACTATAAAAGAATATCTACTATAGATTCTACAAAAAAGTTAATGACAAAAATTATTAAAACAAGAAGAACTGTTAGAAACTATGTTTTATTTAATTTAGGTTATATGGCTTTAATAATGCTTACTGTAACTGTAGCTTCTATAAATTTAAAGTTTGATGAAATTAATACAAAACAAATTCTACTTATAATTCTATTAACAATTATAGTTACCGCATTAATTTTAGGTGTTTTATGGTTGTTTTATCAACTACTTTATGGAATTTTATTAAGAAAGTTAAATAGAAATTATAAAGAATTAGCTAAATTAGACGACTTAAATTAAATTGTCTTTATGAAAAATCTTGTTTTATTACTTTTTTTAAGCCTATCATTATCTGTATTTTCTCAACAAAAAAAATCTGATTTCTGGAAAAACGTGCGATATGGTGGAGGATTTTCTCTCGGTTTTGGAACAAGAACTACAATAGGAATTTCACCAAGTGCTGTTTATGATTTTAAAAGCGGTTTCTCTTTAGGAGCTGGATTAAATTATGTTTACAGCGAATTTGGAACTTTATCTACAAGTGTTTATGGAGGAAGTATTATTTCTTTATATCAAGTTCCAGTAATTGGAGTTCAACTTTCTGGTGAATTTGAACAATCTTTTGCAAAACAAAAAGATGCTTCAAACTCTAGTTCTTTCAGTTCTAGTTTTCCTGCGTTATATTTTGGAGCAGCCTATAACAAAGGTAGATTTGCCTTTGGTTTTAGATATGATGTATTATATGATGAAAATAAAAGTGTATACGCATCACCTTTTTCGCCAATAGTACGTTTCTATTTCTAAAAATTTTTCAATTCTATAAGTAATTTATCTAACATATCATCTGTAAAATCATGATGTGTTACAATTCTTATTTTTCCATCTCCCATTGGAGTTAATAGAATATTTTTTTCTGCCATTTTGTTAATGAAGTTAGTATCTCCAACTTTTTCATCAACATAAAAAATAATAATATTTGTTTCTATTTCTTCAACCTTAGTTACATAAGAACAAGAAGATAAAACTTTACCAATTATTATTGCTTTTTGATGATCTTCTACCAATCTTTCTACTTGATTTTCTAATGCATAAATACCTGCTGCAGCTAAAAAACCAACTTGTCTCATTGCGCCTCCTAGTAATTTTCTAATACGTAAAGCTTTAGCAATATCTTCCTTAGAACCTATCAATATAGAGCCAATTGGCGCTCCTAAACCTTTAGATAAACATATTGAAATGGTGTCAAACAATTGTCCATATTGTTTTGGGGTTTCATTTTTGGCAACCAAAGCATTAAACAAACGTGCTCCATCTAAATGATATGATAAATTATTCTCTTTACAAACTTTTTTAATTTTTTCTAATTCAGAAAAATCCCAACAAGCTCCGCCTCCTTTATTTGTAGTATTTTCTATACAAACTAAACGTGAATAAGGAACATGAATATCTGATCTTCCTGCAACAGATTTTTTTAATTGTTCTGCAGTAAACATTCCTCTGTTACCATCAATTAAACTACAAGTAACTCCAGAATTAAATGCTGCTCCTCCACCTTCGTAATTATAAACGTGCGCCCATTTGTCACAAAATAATTTATCACCAGGTTGTGTATGTAATTTTATAGCAGTTTGATTTGCCATTGTTCCTGAAGGAAAAAATAAAGCATCTTCCATTCCAAATAATTTAGCCGCTTTTTCTTGCAATTTATTTACTGTTGGGTCTAGTTTAAAAACATCATCACCAACTTTTGCATTCATCATTGCTTCCAACATTCCTTTTGTTGGTCTTGTAACTGTATCTGAGATTAAATCTATTTGCATTTTTTTCAATAAAAGAGTTCCAATTAGTTAACGTAACTAATAATTTTATAAATCTATAAAATAACTATCAGCTTTTAAAAGAAGAAATCCTAAAATTTCATTTATTTTTGTTCAACCTATGATTACACAAGAACAATTAAAAAATATAGCTACAAGAATTGAGAAATTGAAATCTTATTTAGAGATTGATAAAAAACTCATTGAAATAGCTAATGAAGAAGAAAAAACTGCAAACCCAGATTTTTGGAACAATCCAAAGGAAGCAGAAATTTTAATGAAGGAATTGCGTTTTAAGAAAAAATGGGTAGAAGATTATAAAAAAGCAATTACCTTAAATGAAGATGTAAACGTTTTGTATGAATTCTACAAAGAAGGCGAAGTTGAAGAAAATGAAGTAATAGAACAGTTTGAAAAAACAAGTACTTTTATAGAAGATATAGAGTTTAAAAACATGTTGTCTGAAGAAGGAGATTCTTTATCTGCAACCATACAAATTACAGCAGGTGCTGGAGGAACAGAAAGTTGTGATTGGGTAGAAATGCTTTCTAGAATGTACACAATGTGGGCAGAAAAGCAAGGTTTTAAATTAAAAACACTTAATTATCAAGCAGGAGATGTTGTTGGAATTAAAACAATTACCATAGAAATTGATGGCGATTATGCTTTTGGTTGGTTAAAAGGAGAAAACGGAGTTCATAGGTTGGTTAGAATTTCTCCTTTTGATAGCAATGCAAAAAGACATACAACATTTGGTTCTGTGTACGTTTTTCCTGTGGCAGATGATTCTATAGAAATAGATGTTAACCCTGCAGATATAGAAATTGTAACAGCAAGATCTAGTGGCGCTGGAGGTCAGAATGTTAATAAAGTGGAAACAAAAGTTCAATTAACACACAAACCTACAGGAATTCAAATTTCTTGCTCAAACTCTCGTTCTCAGCACGATAATAGAGCAACAGCAATGAAAATGTTGAAATCTCAATTGTACGAAATTGAGCTCCAAAAACAACAAGCTGCAAGAGATGATATTGAAGCGAACAAGTTAAAAAACGAATGGGGAAGTCAGATTAGAAACTATGTGATGCATCCTTATAAGTTAGTAAAAGACGTAAGAACTGGTTATGAAACTGGTAATGTAGATAATGTTATGAATGGCGATATTAATCCGTTTTTAAAATCTTATTTAATGCTTAATGGACAGAAAAAGTAAGGTTTAGAAGCTATTTCCTGCTTTACATTATATCTTTTTGTAAAAAACAAAAAGGATGTCATTTCAATCAGGGCTAAACTTTTTTAAAAACAACTAGAAAAATTAAAATCAATTTTTTAAGCTAAGATAGTTAGTGAAAAATTCAAAAAAAATGATAAAAATATACCACAATCCACGTTGTTCAAAATCTAGACAAGGCGTTGAACTTTTAGAAAATTCTGGAAAAGAGTTTGAAATTATTCAATATTTAAAAGAAATTCCAACTGAAAAAGAGTTGACAGAAATTATAAATTTATTAGACATCTCTCCTATTCAATTAGTTCGTAAAACAGAAAAAATCTGGAAAGAAAATTATAAAGGAAAAGAATTATCAGACAAAGATATTATCAAAGCTATGATTGAAAACCCTAAACTAATTGAAAGACCTATTGTTATCAATAAAAACAAGGCAGTTATTGGTCGTCCATTAGAAAATATCTCTGATATAATTTAGCTTTTGTTTAACAAAATATTAACGCTTCTTACTTAAACTTTAAGAGAGATTTGTTGTCCTAAAAGAACACGTATTCAAAGACAATGAAAAATATTACTTTATTTATATTATCTCTTTTTGTTTCAACTTTTTTGTTTGCACAAAAACCAAATGAATCCTTAATTACAATTACAGGAAAAATTGTTGATTCTCAAACGAATCAACCTTTAGAATATGCTACAGTTGTTTTAAAAAACACAAAGACGCAAAAAATATCTGGAGGAATAACAAACGAAACAGGTGATTTTAAAATACAAACTCCAAAAGGAGCATATGAAATTAGCATTGAATTTATTTCTTTTAAAACTAAAAAAATAGCAGAACAAGAATTATCTTCTAGCAAAAATTTCGGAACAATTAAATTACAAGAAGACGCTAGTAGTTTAGATGAAGTTGTAATAATTGCAGAAAAATCTACAGTAGATATTCGTTTAGACAAAAAAATCTACAACGTTGGTAAAGACATGACAGTTAAAGGAGGAACTGCATCAGATGTTTTAGACAATGTTCCATCGGTTGATGTAGATGCAGAAGGAACTGTAAGTTTACGTGGAAGCGAAAATGTTCGTATTTTAATTGATGGAAAACCTTCTGCTTTGGTAGGTTTAAGTGGTACAGATGCTTTAAGACAATTACCTTCTGATGCTATAGAAAGAGTGGAAGTTATTACTTCTCCATCTGCCAGATATGATTCTGAAGGAACTGCAGGAATCTTAAATATTATATTAAGAAAAGGAAAAGCTTCTGGTTTTAATGGTTCTGTTAATGTTACAGTTGGAGATCCAAAAAATTATCAGGGAGCTGTTAATTTAAATTTACGATCAGAAAAAATAAACCTATTTTCTAATTTCGGTTATAGTGACAGAGGTGGACCAGGTGTTTACAACTCTGATATTACATATTTAACAGACGGAATTATAGATAGTACAAGAATTGAAAATAGAGATAATGATAGATTTAGAAAAGGTTTTAATGGTAATGTTGGCTTAGAAGTATTTTTAAATAAAAAAAGCTCTATAACTGGAACCATTTTTTTAAGAGATTCTGATGGACAAAATATTTCTAATAACAATATTAGTTCTTTTGATGCTTTAGATAATAACTTATACAATTCTACTCGTATACAAGATGAAGGAGAAATAGACCAAACTTTACAGTTTTCTTTAAACTACACTAACAATATAAATAAGGATGGAGAAAAATTAACATTAGATTTTCAGCACAGTGCAAGTAGAGAAAATGAATCTGCAATTATTACAGACACTTTTTCAGAAACAAACACAACAGATGAAATTTCAATCGATAATTTGTTACAAGCAGATTACGTTTTACCAATTGGAAAAGAATCTCAATTTGAAGCAGGTTATAGAGGTAGTTTTCAAAACTTAACATCAGACTATGTAGTAATTGCATCAAATTTACAACCAGAATACAACCCATCTAATAATCTAGAATTTACACAAAATGTAAACGCATTTTACACACAATTTGGAAGTAAAATAAACAAATTTTCATACTTATTAGGTTTACGTGCAGAAATTACAAATATTGACATAAACCTTAAAAATACAAATGAAAAGTACTCTAAGAATTATACAGATTTTTTTCCAACTTTAAATTTTGGTTATGAATTAACAGAAGATCAAAGTTTTACTTTAGGATATAGTAGAAGATTAAGAAGACCTCGTTCTAGATATTTAAATCCGTTTGAAAGTAGAGCAAGCGAAACTATAATTTCTAAAGGAAATGTAGACTTAGACCCAACGTATACCAACTCATTCGACTTAGGATATTTAAATAGATGGGGGAAATTAACTTTAAATTCTTCTATTTACTATCAACATTCTATAAATGATATTGCTCGTGTTAATAGCCAAGAAACAAGAATTGTTAATGGTAAAGAAACTAATATTTTAGTAAGGCAACCAATTAATTTAGCTTCAGAAGACAGAGCCGGATTTGAGTTTACTGCAAATTATAATGCTAATAAAAATGTAAGATTCTCTGGTAGTTTTAACTTTTTTCAATTTGAAACACAAGGAGAATACTCATATGATGTAACAGATTTAGCAACAAGCGAAGTTTCTACAATTACTCAAAATTTCGATACTAAGAACAGTTCATGGTTTACTCGTTTTGATGCAAAAATTACACTTCCTTGGGATATTCAATCACAAACAAGATTGTTTTATAGAGGCCCAAGAAACGATGCACAGAGTAATGTAGATGGCATTTTATCTGCAAATTTAGCTTTAAGTAAAGATATTTTAAAAGATAAAGGAACCATTGTTTTTAATATAAGTGATGTATTCAATTCTAGAAAATACCAAGTAATGAGTTACGCTCCAAGCAGAGAAAATCCAACAAATATTACAGACCAGACTTTTCAAAGAAGAGTTCGTCAATTCACTTTAAACTTTACATATAGATTCAATCAAAAGAAAAATCAAAAAGAAAAACGTTCTGGCGGACAAGGAGAAGATGATGGTGGAGGAGAATTTTAATATTAAGAATTAAAACAGACTTTCCAAAACAATCTTTTGTATAAAAACCTTATTAAAATGAGTAGTATTAAGTAATAGCTTTTAATTATTAATAGATTACTTTTTTAACATATTTATTCAAATCAAAGCCATAAAAAAAGCTCGTTCTAATTAGAACGAGCTTTTTTATAAAATATATTTTTAAAGACTACTTACCTTCAGCAGCTTTTCTTGCTTCTTTTTTTAATTTCATATTTTCCCAAATAGTTCCACCAATCCAATAAGGAACTACAAACGTTAATAAAAATATCAACAACCAAAACCCTGTTGTAAAAATAAACATGAATAAAACTAAACCTGAAAATTCTGAAAAATCTAACATTTGCTTTTTTTGAAAAATTATTAATGCAAAAATAGCATATATTTTCAAAAAGTAAGCATCAAAAAAATATTTTTTTTTGTTATTTAAAAATGACAATTATCAACTATATGTGATAATAGTTTTTTGTAATTTTGCTTTATCATAAATTTTACATTTTAATCATGAAATACAGAATAGAAAAAGATACTATGGGACAAGTAAATGTTCCTGCTGATAAATATTGGGGAGCACAAACAGAACGTTCTCGTAATAACTTTAAAATAGGCCCTTCTGCTTCTATGCCTTTAGAAGTTGTTTATGGTTTTGCTTATTTAAAAAAAGCAGCAGCCTATACAAATGCAGATTTAGGTGTTTTAACTAATGAAAAACGCGATTTAATTGCACAAGTTTGTGATGAAATTTTAGAAGGTAAATTAGATGACCAATTTCCATTAGTAATTTGGCAAACAGGTTCTGGTACACAATCTAATATGAATGTGAATGAAGTTGTAGCAAACAGAGCACATGAAATAGCAGGTAAAATAATTGGTGAAGGTGAAAAAACGATTCAACCAAATGATGATGTTAATAAATCGCAATCATCTAACGATACTTTTCCAACAGGAATGCACATTGCTGCATATAAAAAGATTGCAGAAACTACAATTCCTGGTGTAGAGCAATTAAGAGACACTTTACAAGCTAAAGTAGAAGCTTTTAAAGATGTTGTAAAAATTGGAAGAACACATTTAATGGATGCAACTCCTTTAACTTTAGGTCAAGAATTTTCTGGTTATGTTGCACAATTAAACTTTGGTTTAAAATCTTTACGTAATTCATTAGAACATTTAAGTCAATTAGCTTTAGGAGGAACAGCGGTAGGAACAGGTTTAAATACACCTGCTGGTTATGATGTTTTAGTTGCAAAATATATAGCAGAATTTACAGGTTTACCATTTATTACTGCAGAAAATAAATTTGAAGCTTTAGCTGCACATGATGCTTTAGTAGAAACTCACGGTGCTTTAAAGCAACTAGCTGTTTCTTTAAATAAAATAGCAAATGATATTAGAATGATGGCTTCTGGTCCAAGATCAGGAATTGGAGAAATCATTATTCCTGCAAATGAACCTGGAAGTTCTATTATGCCAGGTAAAGTAAATCCTACTCAATGTGAAGCTATGACAATGGTTTGTGCTCAAGTTATGGGTAATGATGTTGCTGTAACTGTTGGAGGTACTCAAGGGCATTATGAATTAAATGTTTTTAAACCAATGATGGCAGCAAATGTTTTACAATCTGCTCAATTAATTGGAGACGCTTGTATTTCTTTTGATGTAAATTGTGCTTCAGGTATTGAGCCAAATCATACAAGAATAACAGAATTAGTAAATAATTCTTTAATGTTAGTTACTGCTTTAAATACAAAAATAGGATATTACAAAGCAGCTGAAATTGCTAATACAGCGCATCAAAATGGAACGACTTTAAAAATTGAAGCTGTTCGTTTAGGATATGTTACACCAGAACAATATGACGAATGGGTAAAACCAGAAGAAATGACTGGAACTTTAAAATAAAAATATTAATTTTACAATCTCAAAAAGCTGCATACTTTATGCAGCTTTTTTTTGGCTGAAAAAATAAATTAGAAAATGATGATGAATAAACACGAAGAATTTATGAGTAAAGCAGTAAAAGCTGCTTTAAAAGGAATGAATAATAATGAAGGTGGTCCTTTTGGGTGTATTGTTGTAAAAGACGGAGAAGTTATTGGTAGAGGAAATAATAAAGTTACTTCTACAAATGATCCTACTGCACATGCAGAAGTTACTGCAATTAGAGATGCTTGTAAAAATATTGGCTCTTTTCAATTAGATGGTTGTATTGTGTATACTTCTTGTGAACCTTGTCCTATGTGCTTAGGTGCAATTTATTGGGCAAGACCAGATAAAGTGTTTTATGGAAGTAATCAAATAGATGCAGCAAATATTGGTTTTGATGATGAATTTATTTACAAAGAGATTCCTTTACCTTATGAAAAAAGAAGTATTCCTTTTGAACAAGTTGGAAGAGAAATTGCATTAGAGCCTTTTAATAAATGGGCTAAAAAAGAAGACAAAACAGAATATTAAATCAAAAGAAATCCGAAGTTAAAACTTTGGATTTCTTTATTTTATAAATAACGTTCTTTTACCACATTTAAATGATGATCTTGATGTCCAGAAAATAAATACCCTAAAGCTCTTACAGACATTTTATTTCCAGAACCAACACCAATTCTTAACAAGGATTCATCTGAAAAACTTTTAAAAAGTAGAATTGTACCTTTTCTTAAAATATCCATTTCATCTAATAAATCATTATAATCTCTTTCATTTGAATTATCATTAACTACAAAAACATCTTGATCAAAACCCGGTAATTCAGTTTTATCATTTCTTGCAAAACACAAGGCTCTGTAACAGAAAACTCTTTCAGTATCAATAATATGCTGAATTACTTCTTTTAATGTCCATTTTCCTTCAGCATAAGCATAATCTTCTTTTTCTTTAGAAACAGCTCTTAAAGTTATATCAAAATCCTTTTGAGAATCTATGAGACTTTCAATAATTGATTTCCCTTTTTGCTCAATTGATTTTATATATTGAGCGTAATAAGGTGCGTACTCGTTTTCTGGAATCATTACAATAGATTTATGTATTTTTGTTGAAGCGAATTTAATCATTTTTTATGACCAAGTTATTCATCAATATTAAAGAGTTAATACAAGTTAGGGATATCTCTGTGAAAAAAGTTTCGGGAAAAGAGATGAGTATTTTACCTACTATTAAAAATGCTTTTTTATTGATTAAAGATGAATTAATTTTAGATTTTGGCTCTATGAAAGATGTACCAAAATTTTCTGTAGATGAAACCATAGATGTAACTGGAAAAATGATTTTGCCAACTTGGTGCGATAGCCATACACATATTGTCTATGCAGGAAATAGAGAACAAGAATTTGTTGATAGAATTAATGGATTATCCTATGAAGAAATTGCTAAAAATGGTGGAGGAATTTTAAATTCAGCAAAAAAACTACAACAAACATCTAAAGAAAATTTATACAATCAATCTGCTAAAAGATTAGAAGAAGTTATTGCTTTAGGTACAGGTGCAATTGAGATAAAATCTGGTTATGGTTTAACTTTAGAAGCTGAATTAAAAATACTAAGAGTTATTAAAAAGTTGAAAGAGAATTTCAATATACCTATAAAAGCTACATTTTTAGGAGCACATGCAATTCCAGAAGAATTTAAAAATAATAAAGAAGGATATATCAATTTAATAATTGATAAAATGTTACCTGAAATTGCAAAAGAAAATTTAGCTGATTTTGTAGATGTTTTTTGTGAAGTTGGATATTTCTCAGTAAAAGATACTAATAGAATTTTATCCGCAGGAAATATGTATGGATTAACTCCAAAAACTCATGTCAATCAATTTAATTCCATTGGAGGAATTGACATTTCAGTAGAACACAGAGCATTATCTGTAGATCATTTGGAAGTATTATCTGATAAGGATTTAGAAGTATTGAAAAATTCTGAAACAATACCAGTTGCACTTCCTTCTTGCTCTTATTTTTTAAGCATTCCTTATACGCCAGCAAGAAGAATTATTGAAACTGGTTTACCTCTAGCACTTGCTACAGACTACAATCCCGGTTCTACTCCATCGGGAAATATGAATTTTGTAGTCGCTACAGCTTGTATAAAAATGAAAATGACTCCCGAAGAAGCTATAAATGCAGCCACAATAAATGGTGCTTTTGCAATGAATTTAGAAAATAAAGTTGGCAGTATTTCTATAGGAAAGTTGGCTAATTTTATAATTACAAAAGAGGTTCCTAGTTATGGTTTTTTACCTTATAGTTTTGGAACAAATTTAATAGACTGTGTTTTTATAAAAGGAGAAATATCAATTTAACTTAATCTTTTTTA
>CBDUHF010000034.1:0-31491 GCA_965367085.1 uncultured Polaribacter sp. | reverse complement strand
TTTTCTATCGAAAATCCTACTCACGAAATCGTAACTATTCTTATACATAACCGTTAGCTAATCTCAAAAATATTCCACAAAAAAACCGAGCAAAAGCTCGGTTTTATATTTTTAAAAATGTAAAAATTATCTTCTACTATAATTAGGTGCTTCTTTAGTAATTGCTACATCATGTGGGTGACTTTCGTTAATTCCACTTGCAGTAATTCTTACAAACTGTCCTGTTTCTTTTAGCGTTTCTATATCTTTAGATCCACAATATCCCATTCCTGCTCTTAAACCACCAATAAATTGATGAATACTTTCATCTAATTCACCTTTATAAGGAACACGACCTACAATGCCTTCTGGAACTAATTTTTTAATATCTGCTTCCACATCTTGAAAATATCTGTCTTTAGAACCTTGTTTCATAGCTTCAACAGATCCCATACCTCTATAAGATTTAAATTTTCTTCCTTCGTAAATAATTGTTTCTCCTGGAGATTCTTTTGTTCCGGCTAATAAAGAACCCAACATTACAGAATCTGCACCAGCAGCAATTGCTTTTGGTATGTCTCCTGTATATCTAATTCCTCCATCTGCAATTACAGGAACTCCACTTCCTTTTATAGCTGCTGCAACTTCTAAAACTGCAGAAAACTGAGGAAAACCAACACCTGCAACAACTCTTGTTGTACAAATAGAACCTGGTCCAATTCCTACTTTAACTGCATCTGCTCCTGCTTCAACTAAATATTTTGCTGCTGCTCCTGTTGCAATATTACCTACAACTACATCTAAATTAGGAAACTTCGCTTTTACTTCTTTTAATACAGTTACCACACCTTTTGTGTGTCCATGAGCTGTATCTATAATTACAGCATCTACACCCGCATTAACCAAAGCTTCTGCTCTATCTACAGCGTCTGAAGTTACACCTAATGCAGCTGCAACTCTTAATCTACCATAAGTATCTTTGTTTGCAATTGGTTTTTGAGTAACCTTTGTAATATCTCTAAATGTAATTAATCCTTTTAATTTATAAGAATCATCAACAATTAAAAGTTTTTCTATTTTATTTTTCTGAAGAATTTTTTCAGCACCTTTTAAAGAAGTTCCAACTGCAGCAGTAACAAGATTTTCTTTTGTCATTACTTCTATAATTGGTCTTTGATTATCGTGCTCAAAACGTAAATCTCTATTGGTTACAATTCCTTTTAAAGTTCCGTTTTCATCAACAATAGGAATTCCTCCAATACCATGCTCTTTCATATTTGCTTTTGCATCAAATACAACTGCAGTTAAAGGCAAAGTAACAGGATCTATAATCATTCCGCTTTCTGCACGTTTTACTCTTCTAACTTCTTGAGCTTGTTGCTCAATAGTCATGTTTTTATGCAGAACACCAATACCTCCTTCTCTTGCCATAGCAATAGCTAAAGCAGATTCTGTAACAGTATCCATTGCTGCAGAAATAATTGGAACGTTGATTGTAATGTTTCTAGTAAATTTTGTTTGAATGCTTACTTCTCTTGGAAGTACTTCTGAGAAAGCGGGAACTAATAAAACATCGTCGTATGTTAATCCTTCGCCTAAAATTTTGTTGTTGTGTGCTGTCATGTTGCAATTAAGGTATAATTGCGTGCAAATTTACAACTAAAATATGGAATAGTTATAGTATTAGCTTACTGTTTTTCTTTTTGACAAAAGTTGCTTTAAAATAATGAAGATTGAAGCTGTGTAAGTTGCAGTCATTAAAAATCCAGAAAACATAATGACATATTTCATCCAATGAATTTCTTTCCACAGTAAATAAATTCCCCCAAAAGTAAGTACCAAAGAGAAAAAAGGTTCTATCATTAAAAACAATTTTAATTTTTGATTGATAACAGTTGTTGAGAGAATTAAAGCCACTAAAAAGAAAATTACTGATAGTGATAAAATATGACTGTGTACCGTTGTCATTATTTCTCCTTCAGACTTTTTAAACATCATTTTTTTAGCGTTTTCATCATCTTCATTACCAAGATAGCGTTGCTCAATTCCAGATGGATTTGCATTGGTAGTAGATCTTACAAAAGAAATTCCGCTATAAAAACCAATACTTAACGTACAGATAAAAGCTAAAATTAATAACTTTATTTCTTTTGGTAATTTATAAATAAGGCCTCTAATTTGCATTATAAAATCTCGTTTTTATGAAGGATTTCTAAATTCTGTAAAAAACTATTGATAGCAATTGTCATTGAACTTGCAGAAATTGTAGCTCCAGAGATTGCCATAATATCTCTTTCATATTTTAAACTATCTGAAGATTTTTTTCCTATAAATTGTTTCAACCAACGTTTACTTCCAATTTCTCCTCCATAATCTTCTCTGTAAATTAAAACCTTTGTTTTGGCAATAATTAAATTTGAGTCTAAAAGTATTAAATAATCGAATTCATCTGTTTTACTTGGCGCTTTATCAACAAAAGCATAACCAATTAATTTATTATCTTTTTCTATCTTAAAAAGATGATCTTCTTTAATTTTTTGAGATAATTGTTGGTTAACAGCATCATCTATAGTTATAGATTTTAACTGAAACTCTTCGGTATCAAAGGTTTTAACAATTTCCTTTTTCACTTTCTTTTTCAATTTATCTGGCATCGTAAAAGACACCAATGAAAAGAATAGAATACAAATTGACAGAGAATATAGTCTTCTTAAAATCATGCTGTAAAAGTAATTAGAATTAGTCTAAATAAAAAGAGAAAGTTGAGACAAATACAAAATCCATCTCAACTTAATCAACATTTAAACATAAAAGTATCTTAGAACCAAACTCCGAATCCTAAATTTAGTTGTTTGATTGTTTCTGAACCCACAACTGCATTTTTCTTAAATTGGTAATCTGCTTTAAAAGCTGCTCCTGGAGCTACTTTATAAGTTAAACCTATAGTCCATTCATTTCTATCATAAGCTAAATTTTTTGCCAAGCCACCATCTGTAGAGGCATGAGTATTAAAGTCTTCATAACGAACAAAACCAAATAACTGTTGCTCTTTATCTTGAGATAACAAATTATAAGCAGATTCTAAATACCAACCTCTTAATGCGCTACCTAAATCTGATGTATATAATGAATTATAGTCTTCACTATCTGAAATACTTGCATTTATAAACTGACCTCTAGCTGTAAAACGTTTGTTTGCATAACGCGCATCTAAACCAACCATTGCTACACCAACATCTGCTCCTGGAGTGCTCTCTAATGCTTTGTCTGATTGTGTTCTACCAAAATATCCAGAAAGCCCTAAACGTAAACCTGGCAATCCATAATAATCTAATTTACCAGAAAAATTTACATTACTCATCGTAGATTCTGCACCTTTTTGACGTCCATTTCTTAAACCATTACTTCCTCCAAGATATTTACCATCATTATCAGATTTAAATCCATTAAACATATACACTTGGTAACGTAAAGAAGCTTCATCAAACTTACCAGAAAGACCTAAACCTATTTCTCTCCATGTTGAAGGTACTATCGATTTATCCATACTTGGTCGCTCAACACCATTAAAGGTTGTTGGTTCATGATATTCATTAATAATTCCCATTGGAACTAACATTAAACCAGCTCTTAAGTTTACATTATCAGTTAAAGAATATTGTAAAAAAGCTTGTTCTACATAAACTTCTTTTACGTGTTCAAATTCTAATTCTGTTATAAATTGAGTACGATCATTAAACTTATAACCAAATAACATAACTACTCTATGAACATCTAAAAGTGCATTTTTACCCGATTCACCATTATAATGTGTTTCTGCATAACCTCCTACTGTAAGTCCTTGCTGACTTAAGTTAGACGATAATAAACGTTGTGCTGCATTTACTTGATTCTTTGGATTGTTTATAGAATCTTTTTGGATGTTTTGTGCAAAAGTTATGGTTGATAAACTGATTGCAAATAAGAAAATAATTTTCTTCATTTTATTTAGATTAATTATAAATAGTTTTAATTTTTGTGCAAATATACACATCAAAATAATTTACACAAATATTATTTAGAATAAGTTTAAATAAAAATAGAGTAAATATTACAAATAATTAATAATCAATAAAATAAATTATAAAGTTTTAAGATAAGCAACTACTGCTTTTCTAATATCTGAAGATAATTCGTTACTTTTTGGTTTATAAATAGATAAAACATCTGGGTTTTTATCTGATAAAATAGGAATATCAAAACCTTTTAAAAGGTAGTCTGAGAATGCAACTGTATATACTTTAGCAGGATTTATATTTTTGTTTTTAATTTTCCATACATCATTTTCTAAAGACACATGATGCCTTTGAAGGTATGCTCCTGTTCCTGCTGCTTTTAAACCATAATCTAAAACTCTTTTTAACAATGTTCCTTTAATTTTTACTTTTAAAATATCTCCTCCATAAGGCAGTACTCTAAAAATATCTACTGCAGTTATATTACCAGCAAGCTGATCATCTATTCTTATAGAACCTCCATTTACTAGCGCACAATCAACTTCATCTTTATAAGCAAAAGACATAGCTTCTGTTATAATTTTACCTAAATTAGTTTGTGTACTTCTTATTGGTGTATCTCTTCCATCTAAAGGTATGTTAGCTATATAAATAACTTCATTTGGATTCTTAATAATATCTTTAATTTTAGTGGTTAAAATTGTTTGCCAGTTATTTACAATTCTAGCAACTTTCTTATTAGATATAATTGATGAATTTATTTCTTTCAATTCAGATTTTATAATAGCCTTTTTTGTTTTTTTATCATAATTAATTCTATGAATATAAACTGTTTTTGCATTTGCATCAGCTTTAGCAATTATAACATTTCCTATGGTGTCTAAAGAGTTTGTGTGCTCATGACCACCCATTATTAAAGGTAAATCTGGAATTAATTTTGCAATTTTTTTATCATGATTAAGTTCTACATGAGTCAATCCAAAAACCACATCTACCTTATTTTTTAATGCAGCATAAGAAGCTCTGGCTTTTATAAACATATTTCCATATTCAACATAATCTTTTGGATTGGAAGGAATACAAACACTTATAAAACCAACTTTAATTTTGGTGCCATCTTTATCTGTAAATTCTTTTATAAAAGTTTCTCCCACAGAATGTTTTACACCATCTATTTCTTTATAAAAAGGAGTTGCAGCTTCCTTTGTTTTTAGCTTTACATTAGCAGAAATCCAAGGAAAATTACTTTCATTTAGTCTTTTTTGAAGGTCTTCTTTAGAAACATCAAATTCATGATTACCAAAAGCAACCAAATCAAAATTCATGGCATTCATTACTTCTACCATTTGTTTACCACGAACTCTTTCTCCATCAATTTTTATAGTCCCTAATAAAGATGGATTTAAAAAATCGCCTGCCATAAATAGCATTGTATTTGGGTTTTCTTTTAACAAATCTTGATGCACAGTTTCTACTCTTGCCATTCCTCCAAATTCACCTCCCTGTATTGGTGCAATTTCATAAACATCATTTAATTGTAAAAAAGTAAAATCAATTTTTTTATCGTCTTTAGAGCAAGAAAACAAAATAATTATAGATAAAAAGAATACTATTGACTTAGGAAATTTCATTTTAATATATTTTAAAGTTTCATCAAAAAGCTTAAAAAACCTCTAATGCTTTGTTATAAGCGCTTTCAAAACTCATTGGTTTTATTCCTGTTTCTGCTTTTTTTGTAGTAAAATAGGATAATAATTTTTCTGTTGGCATGTTACCTGTTAGTTCATCTTTTGCCATTGGGCAACCTCCATAACCTTTTATTGCTCCATCAAAACGTAAACATCCTGCTTTGTATGCTGCGTCTACTTTTTCATGCCATTTATCTGGAGTTGTATGTAAATGTGCGCCAAATTCTATTGCAGGATATGCTGGAATTAAATTTGAAAATAAATAATCGATAACTTCTGGTGTAGAACTACCAATTGTATCTGAAAGTGATAATATTTTTACACCCATTTTAGACAATTTTTCTGTCCACTCACCTACTATCTCAACATTCCAAGGATCTCCATAAGGATTTCCAAAACCCATAGATAAATAAGCAACAACTTCTTTCTTTGTTTTATCTGCTATTGATAAAATTTCGTCTAAAGCTTCAATAGATTCACTTATTGTTTTGTGCGTATTTCTCATTTGAAAATTCTCTGAAATAGAAAAAGGAAATCCTAAATAATCTATTTCTTCAAATTTAGAAGCATCACTTGCGCCACGAACATTTGCAATAATTGCTAACAATTTACTGCTTGTTCTAGACAAATCTAACTTTGCTAAAACGTCTGCTGTATCTCGCATTTGCGGAATTGCTTTGGGCGATACAAAGCTGCCAAAATCAATCGTGTCAAAACCTACTTTTAATAACGAATTAATGTACAACGCTTTTTTTTCTGTAGAAATAAAATGAGATTTTATTCCTTGCATTGCATCACGTGGACATTCTATGATTTTAACTTTGTTACTCATTGTTATCAAAGATAGATAAAGCGTTGGGTTTCTAAAAATATTTGTGATTTTTCTAATGCAGAATCTTAAACAGTAATTCTTTTAAAATATCTTCATTAGACTGGCTTGCTCCAACACCTTTGCTTTTAACATCTGCATCACGTAAAAAAGCAATTACTTGTGCAACTTTTCTCATCGGATAATTTCTTCCTGCTAAAAAATATTCATCAACAAAATAAGGACTTACACCCAATGTTTTTGCAACAGAATTTTTAGATTTATCTTTTAAACCATGAAACATTAGTAGTTGTGTAAAAAAACTATTCAATAAAGAAATAGTCATTACCAGAGGATTATTCTTAGGATTTTCTGCAAAATAATTAATAATTCTATTTGCTTTTACAATATTCTTCTCTCCTACTGCTTTTCGCAGTTCAAAATTATTGAAGTCTTTAGAAATACCAATATTTTCTTCTATATGTTGATCATTTATAATTGTTTCTTTTGGCAGAATTAGCATTAATTTATCTAATTCATTACTAATTTTACTTAAATCAGTACCTAAAAACTCAACCAACATTTGAGCAGCTTTAGGCTCAATTTGATATTTTTTTCCACTTAAAACTCTACGAATCCAATCTGAAACCTGGTTTTCATACAGTTTTTTACTCTCATAAATTAAACCTGTTTTTGCAATTGCTTTATGTAATTTTTTACGCTTGTCTAATTTCTTGTATTTATAATTTAAAACGAGAACTGTTGTTGGCTGTGGATTTTCTGCATAAGAAACCAACTTTTCTATATTTCTACTTAAATCTTGCGCTTCTTTTACAATAAGAACTTGCCTTTCTGCCATCATTGGATAGCGTTTGGCAGAAGAAACAATATCTTCTATAGTGGCATCTCTACCATACATTACTTGCTGATTAAAGCCTTTTTCAGCTTCATTTAAGATGTTTTCTTCAATATAATCAGATATTTTATCAATGTAATAGGACTCTTCTCCCATTAAAAAATAAATAGGTTTTATATTTCCATTTTTAATATCTGAAACAATCGTTCTTATTTCGTTCATTTAATCTTTTATAATTATTGCGTCTTGCAACTCTTCTGTTGTAAGAGTTTCAAACCAACTTTCCATAAATTCAAAATTATCTTCACTTACTTCAAATTCAAAAGTTACTCCTTTTTCTAAATTTCTTTTAGATATTCTTTCTTTTCTAATTTCTTTAGAAATATTTAAAAAATGAGTTTTAACTTCAATATTATTTTCTGCGGCAAATTGTCTATATTTTTCTCTATGTACAAATTTAGAAAGACCAACATCTAAAATACTATCTGTTCCTAAACTTTCTAATTGTAAAATTATATCTTGAATTACAGATTCTGCTCTTTCTATTCGTTCTAAAAACCAATCTAATCCATCATTTTCTGTTTTGTCTGGAAAAAACAATATTTTATTCCATTTATCTAACGTAAAAACAATACCATTTACTTCAGTTTTTAAAGTATTTGCATAGGTAGATTTTCCTGCGCCAGTATTGCCAACTAATAAATGTATCATAACTGATTTTTATTTACTTTTGATTAATGCTAAAACTCAATCTACCAACATATAATTTCAAACTCAAAAGTAAAGAAAATAAGACGCTTATTTTTGATATAATTAGAAAAAAATATATGGTACTAACTCCAGAAGAATGGGTTCGTCAGCATTTTGTACTATTTTTAATGGAAGAAAAAAAATATCCTACTTCATTAATTGCTGTAGAAAAGCAACTTACAGTGAATAATCTTAAAAAAAGAAGCGATATTTTAGTTTTTAATGCTGATGGAAAACCAGAAATATTAGTAGAATGCAAAGCTCCAAAAATTAAAATAACACAAGATACTTTTGATCAGATTGCACGTTATAATTTAAAACTAAAAGCAAATTTTCTTATTGTTACCAATGGTTTAGAACACTTTTATTGTAAAATGGATTTCGAAAATGAAACTTATATTTTCTTAAAAGAAGTTCCAGATTATAAATAACTCTTTATTAAACTTTTTTAATCGCTTAGAGTAAGAGTAGAATTAAGAAATATTTATCAAAGAATAATTTTTTAAAATGTAAATTCGCACCCTTGAAAACAGCTATTGTCATATTAAATTGGAACGGACAAAAACTCTTAGAACAGTTTTTGCCATCTATCGTGAATTTTACTTCTAATGAAGCCGAAATTTACCTAGCAGACAATGCATCTACAGATACTTCTATTAAATATGTAAAAGAGTTTTTTCCATCAGTAAAAATTGTAAAAAACAATGTTAATGGTGGTTATGCAAAAGGATATAATGATGCTTTACAAAAAATTGAAGCTGATATTTTTTGTCTCATTAATTCTGATGTTGAAGTAACCCAAAATTGGATAGAACCAGTTTTAGATGTTTTTAAAAATGATAAAAAAACAGCTATTATTCAACCAAAAATTTTAGATTTTAAAGACAAAACTAAATTTGAATATGCTGGTGCTGCTGGAGGTTTTATAGACTTATATGGATATCCTTATTGCAGAGGACGTGTTTTTAATCATTTAGAAAAAGACAACGGACAATTTGATGATGTTTCTGAAATTTTTTGGGCTTCTGGTGCTTGTTTTTTTATTAGATCTAAAGTATTTCATCAATTAGCTGGTTTTGATGAAGATTATTTTGCGCATCAAGAAGAAATAGATTTATGTTGGAGAACCCAAAATATTGGTTATAAAGTAAAATATGTTGGTTTATCAACTGTTTTTCATGTTGGTGGAGCTACTTTGCAAGAAACAAACCCTCAAAAAACATTTTTAAATTTTAGAAATAGTTTATTAAATGTGGTAAAAAACGTTCCAAAAAAATGGTTTCTATTTGTAGTTTTTTCTCGTTTAATTTTAGACGGAATTGCAGGTTTAAAATTTTTATTAGAATTAAGACCAATACACACTTGGGCTATATTAAAAGCGCATTTTAGTTTTTACAAAAACTTTAATAGGTTCTTAAAAAAGCGCAGGAAACTTCAGAAAAAACAAGATTATAATTTACACACAAGTATTGTTTGGCAATATTTTACCTTGGGAAGAAAACAATTTAAGGATTTAAAATAATTACAAGATATCTAAACTTCCTTTTCCTTCTCTAATAACCTCTGGTTCATTTGAAGTTAAATCAATTACCGTAGAAGCTTGGTTATCTCCATAACCTCCATCAATTACCACATCTACTATATTACTCCATTTTTCATAGATCAATTCTGGATCTGTAGTGTATTCTAAAACATTATCTTCATCATGAATAGAAGTAGATACAATTGGATTTCCTAAAGTTTCAACCAATGTTCTAGCAATATTGTTATCTGGAATTCTAATTCCAACCGTTTTTCTTTTCTTAAAAGCTTTTGGTAAATTATTACTACCAGGTAAAATAAAAGTATATGGACCTGGTAAAGCTCTTTTTAGAATTTTAAAAGTAGGAGAATCTATTTGTTTTATATAATCAGACAGATGGCTTAAATCATTACAAACAAAAGAAAAATTAGCCTTCTCTAATTTTAATCCTTTAATTTTTGCAATTTTTTCTAATGCTTTAGAATTTGTAATATCACAACCTAATCCGTAAACAGTATCTGTAGGATAAATTACTAATCCGCCATTTTGTAAAATTTTTACAACTTTATCAATTTCTTTTTGATTAGGATTTTCGTTGTAAATTTTTATCAATTCTGCCATAATAGACTTTTAGGTTTCTACAAAAATACAATAAAAAAGAAAACCTGATAGTAAGAAAACTATCAGGTTAAAACTTTAAGGGAAGTATTTATGTTTATGATTTTTCTACTAATCTAAACCCTTCACCATGTATATTTAGAATTTCAACATTTTCATCTTTCTTTAAATACTTACGTAATTTTGCAATGTAAACATCCATACTTCTAGAAGTAAAGTAGTTATCATCTCTCCATATTTTTGTTAATGCTAATTCTCTTGGCATTAAATCATTTTTATGAATTGCTAACATTCTTAATAACTTACTTTCTTTTGGAGATAATTTTACTGGTTCTCCAATTTCTCCTTCAGATAAGTGACGAAGTTTAGAATTAAAAAATAGTTTACCTATTGTAAATTCAAATTGCTCAGATTCTGTTGATTTATCTGTGTCTTTTCTTTGTAAAATTGCTTTAATTTTATGCAATAAAACTTCAGAATCAAAAGGTTTATTTAAATAATCATCTGCACCTACAGAATAACCTCTTAAAACATCTTCTTTAAGCGTTTTTGCAGTTAAGAAAATAATTGGCACTTCTTTATTTGTAGTTCTTATGTCTTGCGCTAAAGAAAAACCATCTTTTCTAGGCATCATTACATCTAAAATACACACATCGTAATCGCTTTTTTTAAACATAATTAAACCTTCTATACCATCTTTAGCATGTGTTACATTGTAATCGTTTAATGCTAAATAATCTTTTAAAACTGTTCCAAAATTTGGATCATCTTCTACTAATAAAATTTTTTTACTTCCCATTATAATATTTTTTAAATTTTAAACTTTTAAATTAAAGGTAACTTTACTACAAACGTACTTCCATTTCCTTTTTCACTTTCAACAAAAACTATTCCATCGTGTTTCTCAACAATTTCTTTTACATAAGCCAATCCTAAACCATGACCTTTTACATCATGAATATTTCCTTTTTGTTCTCTATAAAATTTATCGAAAACATGCTTTTGAACGGCTTTACTCATTCCTATTCCTTCATCTTTAATTTTTAATATGAAGTATTTATTATTACTTTCTGTGTAAACATCTATTTTGGGCGCTCCTTCTGAGTATTTTAACGCATTTTCTAACATATTTACTACAACATTAGTAAGGTGAAATTGGTTACCAGATAACTCTGGCATTGGTGCATTAAAATGAACATCTATGGTGCCATTTCTATCATTAATTAATAAACTAATATGAGTTATTGCATCTTCTATTATATCGTGCATATCAATAACTTCCTTACTAAGATCTATTTGGTTTTTCTCAAGTCTAGAAATTCGTAAAACATTTTCTACTTGAGAATGCATTCTTTTATTTTCTTCTCTAATCATTTGTACATAACGTAAAACCTTTTCTTTATCGTCTATAATTTTAGGATTCTTAATAGAATCTAAGGCTAAATTGATGGTTGCAATAGGTGTTTTAAACTCATGCGTCATGTTATTGATAAAATCAGTTTTAATTTCTGAAATTTTCTTCTGCCTGATTAATTGATACAATGAACTAGAAAAGGCGATAATAATTATAAAAATGAAAAATAACGACAACAATAATATATTAGAAATTCCTGATAAAATATGATCATTCTTAGAAGGAAAAGTGATATACAAAATATAATCAACTTCATTTTCTGCATTAAAGAAAAGTGGATATGGATAGCTGTCCTTTTTATTAATTGTATAATATCCAGACTTTAATTTTGTAGCCAAACCATCTTTGCTATAAACACCATATTTAAAATCTAAGTGAATATTCCTTTTCTCTAATTCTTCTTCTATAGTAGCTTTTAACTCGCTATTACTAATTCTTTGATTAATTGGTTTTCTACTTCTAATGTCTCCATATACATTAGAGAAAAAAGTTTTTTCTATGTTAAATGATCTTTTAGTTGATGAAAATCTAGACTCATCAAAAACAGAAGTTTCATTATCTACTCCTTTAATTAATTTAGATTGAAAAAAATCTTTTTTTCCAGAAACTCTCTTATAAATAATAGAATCGTTATCTAAAAAATCGGTAGGAAGTTTAAAGTTTTCTTCTAAAAATGTAGCTCCAAAAGTAATTTTTTGTTTTGTGGTTGTGTCAATTTCTTGAAAAAGGTAATTTCTAATTTGAGCATTATTTGCCAAACCTGTATTTTCAATAAAATTTTCAATCTTTTTTTCTAAAAGATATTCTTCATTTTTATTGATTTTTTCTGATATTCTACCCAAAGATTTCTGAACATCATTCTTAAATTGTTCTTTTTTACTTTCAACGGCATTATTTATCCAATAGACTTGCACAGCAATAATCCCTATTAGAGAAATACTCATTAAAACCACAATAAGAATAAACATTTTCTTACCCATGATTCAAAGTTAATACATTAAAAAAACCTTTGTAGTTTTTTTGATATAAAATATTGAATATGGTTGTATTTTTAAGTCTTTTTTAACATAAACGTTGAATTTACTTAAAACTACGCTTTATTTTTTGTTAAAATATTATGAATATCAATAACTTGAATTTTAGTATCTTCAAGTTTCTCATTATGAATTACATAGTTAGATTGTAGTAATTTCTTGTCTTCTAACCATTGATTTTTCATTCTTTGTAAAACTGCAGATTCAGAAGTTTTATCTCTGAAAACAACACGCTGTAATCTAACCTCTAAAGGCACAAATACAGAGATAATTACATCACAAAATACATCATTTTTACTTTCAAATAAAATGGCATTTTCATACAAAATATAATCACTCTTAGAGTTATTTATAACAAATTCTTTAAAATGCTTTTTTACTTCTGGATGTACAATTGCGTTTAAAATTGATAACTTTTCTTTGTTATTAAAAACAATATTAGCAATAAAAGGTCTATTTAATTGATTGTCTTTATAAGCTTCCTCGCCAAATTCTTTTACCAATTTAGTTTTGATCTCTGTTGAAGAATTCATTAACTTTTTTGCTTCTATATCAGCAATATAAATAGCAACATTATTAAACTCTGAAAATAATTTTGCCACTGTAGATTTTCCACTTCCAATTCCACCTGTTAAGCCTACTATCATTTATTTTTGAATTAAAAAATCTATTATATTAGGAACAACCTTAACACTTTTAAGAAAATTAGGTTTGCTTATCACTTTAGGAATTAAATATCCTAAATTATTTTTTTCTGCTGAACTATAATCGCATTCAACAACAAAAGAATCTTTATTAATCTTATTAAAATTAGACAAACCAACCACAAAAACTACTTCTACAGTTTTAGAAAGTGTTGTTAATTCTAAATTTTCAGGTAAATTTGTTACAGAAAAAGGTATTTGAAAACTACCTTCTGTAAATTTCTCTACAACTCCATAAATTGTAACAGATGCTTCATTTACTTTTATGTTTTTGTGATTTTCTGGCTTTATAATTTTAAGTTTTTCTGTAAAGTCAGACTTTACATCATCAAGTTTTAAAATTGTTGTTTCAAGATATTTAATTTTATCAATTTTACTCTCTGGACCAGAAATAATGATACTGTCTGGTTCTATTTTTAACGCTTTAGAAATATCATAACCTACATGATAATTAATATCTAAAACAGGTTTTATTGCTATTTTTTTAGACTTTAATGTACCTAAATCTAAAAACAAAGTGTCTTGTATAATTTCTTGTAATTGTACACCAGAAATAAATTGCTTTTGAATATTATTTAAATGATTTTTAGTTAGAAAATAATACTTAGAAGCACTTTTTCTGTTTAAACTATTTGCTGATAAAACAAGTGGCTTTTTCTTAAATTTTGTAGAAATTATTTTAAACCCTGATGCTTTTACAACAATATCAATTTCTTCTTGAGGAGAAGATTGCAACAGTTTATCTTGAGGTATTTTTATATATGAAACAGTATAACCAATGGTTGTTGTATACTCTTTAGAAAGAGTAATTAACAACCATATTAGTATAGAAGCAACTAAAAATCCGATAAAATTTTTTGATATTTTTTGAGTCTTTTTCAATTTCTTACTAAATTATATTGCAATCTACACAAAAGCATTTAAACAAAAAAAGTGAGCAACATCTAAATAGATAAAGCTCACTTTATTATATTATTGAATGATTCTTATTTTTTTTCTGGAGCCAAGTATTTTTTACTTAATTCCATAGAAATAGCAGAACGTTCAAATTTAATTTTTCCAGCTCCAGTCTCTACTGTTACTGTATTGTCTGTATTATTAATTTCTGCAACTTTACCATGAATACCACTAGAAGTAACCACTTTTGTTCCTTTTTTAATTTCAGCCTGAAAAGCTTTTTCTTTTTTCTGACGATTCATTTGAGGTCTTATCATAAAGAAATACAAGACTAAAATCATTGCTAAGAAAGGTAACATGCTAGTTAAACTCCCTGCATCAAATTGTAAAAATATAGTTGTAAACATCTTATTTTTTTGCTTTTGGTATTACAGAACCTTTTAAAGTAAGAACTTCTCTACCTGTTTCTGTGTTTGTTGTTAATGTAACTGTTTTAACTTGTCTGTTTGGTTTACCCGAAGTATTAAACTTAACAGCAATATCTCCTGTTTCTCCTGGTTTAATTGGTGCTTTTGGCCAAACAGGAACAGTACAACCACAAGATCCTTGTGCATTTGTAATTACTAAATCTGTTTTTCCTGAATTTGTAACTTTAAATACTGTTTCTACAATATCACCTTCATTTACAGTTCCAAAATTAAATTCTTTTTTATCAAGAGAAATTAATGCTGTACCTTTTTTAATTTCTACATCTCTAGAAACTGCTTTGCTTAAATTTTCTTTGTTAATTTTTGCTGCTGGGTTTGCATCTTTACAAGATGTAAAGCCAACTACAGAAATTAAAAGTGCTAATAAAATTGTTACTTTTTTCATTTTGATTAATATTTTGTGTAAAAATAATAAATTAATTCTCTAAAACAATTTATGTTATAATAAACCTCTACCTATTTTAACAATTTTTTTACTTTCTACAAAGTCTTTAGATATTTTATCTAAAACACCGTTTATAAAGTAGCTACTCTTCTCTGTAGAATAATCTTTAGATACTTCTATATATTCATTAATAGTAACTCTTGTAGGAATAGATGGAAAGTGCATAAACTCAGCTAAAGACATTTTTAAAAGAATCATATCTATATCTGCAATTCTTTCAGTTTCCCAGTTTGGAGTTTTTTCTGTAATAATTTCTTCGAATGCTTTATGCTTTAAAACCGTTTTCTTAAATAATCTAGAAACAAAATCTTCATCATCTCTATCTTTATATAGATTACCTAAAATAAACGTGTTATTCTCTTTTTGCTTACTTAATGTTTTTACAACCCAAGTATTTACAAAAGGAATATCATCTGTCCAAGAAATCATAGTATCTTCAAAGTATTCTCCTAATTTATCATTTGGAGCAATTATTTCTTTGAAAAAATCGATAACAAATGCTTTATCTACTTTAAAAGAATCTTCTACTGTATCTAAATAATTTTTATATAAATCACTTTTCTGTAATTCATCAAAAATAATTTTTACATACTCGCTATCTAGTTCCCAGTTTGTTAAATTATTTAGTTCAATATAACCTTCTACACCAATGCTTTCTGAAATTGCATTGATAATTTTATTGTCTAAAAATTTAGTATTTGGCTTTAAATCTTCTTTGGTTGCAAGAATTTTCTTTTTTGAAAGTGCAATTTTTTTAGCTGCATGTTTCTGTACTTCTACCAATAATTGGAGGTTTAAAACATACAAATCGTACATTTTTAAAATACTATGTTTTAAAAATTTTTCTTCTCTAATGATATCATCATTATGAGATTGCAACATAGCGTACACAGATTGCATTACTTTAACTCGAATATGTCTTCTGTTAATCATCTTCTAAAGAACTTGTTTTAAAAAAATACGAAAGAAATTTTCTAACGCGTTGCAAAAATAGTACTATTTTATTTTTATTCTCTTATGATTCTTGTTCTTTTTTATGTTTAGTTTTTACTTTTTCTATTCTTATCTAAATTAAACAAATTTACTATTAAACATGTATCTTCGTACTCGTAAATAAAATTTGATAGGCAACACTTTATTTAACAAAATAATAAGTTGACTTTTTACATAATAATAGTAATTTTATTTCTTTAAAATTTAGTTCTCATTGAAGGCATTACAATACTTAAATAAATACTTTTCTAAATATAAATGGCGATTAATAGTCGGTATTTTAATAACCATTCTTTCTAAGCTTTTAGCTTTAAAGATTCCACAAATAATTAGAGACTCTCTAAATGTTGTAGAAGATTATCAGAATGGAAAAGTTACAGATTTAGAAGTAGTTAAGCATCAACTTTTTATAAATGTACTTATTATTATTGGAGTTGCACTGGTTGCTGGATTCTTTACTTTTTTAATGAGACAAACAATTATTGTAACTTCTAGATTGATAGAATTCGATTTAAAAAACGAGATTTATCAGCAATATCAAAAGTTATCACTTAATTTTTACAAAAAAAATAGAACTGGAGATTTAATGAACAGAATCTCTGAAGATGTTTCTAAAGTAAGAATGTATGTTGGACCTGCAATTATGTACACCATGAACATGATTGTGCTTTTTGCGGTAGGTTTTACACAAATGATTAATGTAGACGTAAAACTTACGCTATACACACTTTTGCCTTTTCCTTTATTATCAATTTCAATATTTGTATTAAGTAAAGTAATACATAAAAGAAGTGCTATTGTACAACAATATTTATCTAAATTAACCACATTTAATCAAGAGTTTTTCTCAGGAATTAACGTTGTTAAATCTTACGGAATTGAAGCTTCAATTATAAAAGATTTTGATGAAATTGCAGATCAAAGCAAGGAGAAAAACATCAACCTTCACAAAGCAAATGCATTGTTTTTTCCTTTAATGATTTTGTTAATTGGAATTAGTAATTTATTGGTTATTTATATTGGAGGTAAACAATATATAAATGGAGAAATTCAAATAGGAACTATTATAGAGTTTATGTTGTATGTTAATATGCTTACATGGCCAGTTGCTGTTGTTGGTTGGGTAACATCTATGGTGCAGCAAGCTGAAGCTTCTCAAATGAGAATTAATGAGTTTTTACAACAAGTTCCAGAAATTCAAAACAAAAATAATTCTGAAACTAATTTAGAAGGAAATATTACTTTTAAAGATGTAACATTTACGTATGATGACACAAATATTACGGCTTTAAAAAATGTTAGTTTTTCTGTAAAATCTGGAGAAACACTTGCTATTTTAGGAAAAACTGGCTCTGGAAAATCTACTATCATAGAATTAATTTCTAGATTATACGACACTAAAATAGGAACAATTTTATTAGATAATACACCAATTAAAGAAGCTAATTTAGACAGTGTTAGAAGTCAAATTGGTTTTGTTCCTCAAGATCCTTTCTTATTTTCTGATACAATTGAAAACAATATAAAATTCGGAAAAGAAGATGCCACTGAGCAAGAAATTATAAATGCTGCTAAAAACGCAGTTGTTCATGACAATATCGTTGAATTTACACAAGGATATAAAACCATCTTAGGAGAACGTGGTGTAACTTTATCTGGCGGACAAAAGCAACGTGTTTCTATTGCTAGAGCAATTATTAAGAATCCTAAAATTTTAATTTTTGATGATTGTTTATCTGCAGTTGATACAGAAACTGAAGAAAAAATATTATCAAACTTAGAAAAAGTATCTAAAAACAAAACAACCTTTATCATAAGTCACAGAGTTTCATCAGCTAAAAATGCCGATAAAATTATTGTTTTAGACGAAGGAGAAATTATACAACAAGGAACTCACAATCAACTAATAACACAAAAAGGGTACTATAAAGATTTGTACGAACAACAACTTTTAGAAAAAGAAATTTAATCTTTAACATTGCTACCTAAAATATTTTGTTAGATTTGTTGAGTAAAACAAACAATTTATAACTACTATTTAAAAAAAATTATGGCGGAAAGAGTTGAACAAGAGGAAATATTTTCTCAAGTATTAAGAGCAGGAAGAAGAACTTATTTTTTTGATGTAAGAGCTACTAAAGCAGATGATTATTACTTAACTGTTACAGAAAGCAAAAAATTTACGCATGACGATGGTACTTTCCATTATCAAAAACACAAAATTTATTTATACAAAGAAGACTTTTCAGATTTTCAAGAAATGTTAACGAAAGCAACGGATTATATTGTTGCAGAAAAAGGTGATGAAGTAATTAGTGAACGCCACCAAAAAGATTTTAAGAAAGAAGAAACTACTTCTGATGAAGTAAAATCAGCAGAAAGCTTTACAGACGTTTCTTTTGATGATATTTAAACAGTTTTAAACTGTTTTGTTTTAGTTAATTTTAGAATATTTATTCTACAAAAAGATAGCTACTACAGATAATAATTAATTCAAATTCAATTTTACAAACAAAAAACGCAAACAGAAATGTTTGCGTTTTTTACTTATATATAACTACGCATTACAAAACTCGTTTCATCACCTTACTTTTTGCAACAGTCTCTTCCCATTCTTTCTTAGCATTACTATCTTTTGTAATTCCACCTCCAATATAAATTGAAGCTGTATTATTTTCAATACTCATACATCTTAAATTCACAAAAAGAGATGAATTTTTTAGATGTTCTTTTGTATGTTCTAAATTAAGTTCTCCTAAAAAACCAGTATAAAAACTTCTGTTATAATTTTCATTTTTAAGAATAAATTCTTTGGCTTTTTCTCTTGGTAATCCACAAACTGCAGGAGTTGGATGTAAAGCTCTTATTAGTTTTTTTAGTGTAGATTTATTATTTAACTCCCCTTCTACTTTAGTTCTTAAATGCAGTAAACTCCCAGCTTTAATAGTTTCTGTTTTATCAACTTGTAAATTAGATGCAATATCATTTAATTGAGAACTTATAAAATTAGTTACTAATTGCTGTTCTTCTAATTCTTTGCTTTTCCAAACTACATTTTCTACACCATTAAAAACCTGCGTTCCTGCTAAAGACATTGTTTTAAAAAAAGCATCTTTTACATCTAAAAGTGTTTCTGGTGTTGCTCCTAGCCATAATCCTACTTTAGGATGAAACCAAACATACACAAAAGCATTTTTATAGGTTTGTAATAATTTCTTATAAATAATTAGCAAATCAAAATCAGACAATGCCACTAGTTCTTTTCTTGAAACAACTACTTTTTGAAGTACTTTTTCATTAATTACATCCAATGCTTTTTCTACAAGATGAATATGATTTTCTTTTGATGATTCATCTATTTCAAAATCATTTTTTATAAGAAATTCTTCTACTAACAGAAGTTTCTCTGTTATAAATTCTGATTTTTCTATTGGCAATAAAACTGACTTTTCCTCACTATCAAAAGGTGAAAAAACAAACCCACTTTCGGTAAAGTTTTCTGTATGATAAACGGTATCATCTTCTAGAAACAAACCCGAAACTTCATCAGCATTAGGCTTTCTATACACTACAAAAGGAAGTTGTTTGTTGTAGAAATTTGCTACTTTCTTAAAAATATTCATATTACCTTCTTTCTAAAACAATGTTTGTCATTTTTGCTACAGAAATTAAATTATCATCTTCATCAACAATTGTAACTTCCCATAAATGCGTAGATTTTCCTTTATGAATGTTTTTTGCAGTCGCAAAAACGACTCCTTCTTTTTTACTTTTAATATGATTTATAGAAAGTTGAATTCCGTTTATAAATTGCGTTTTACTATCAATAAAAAAATTTGAAGCTGCACTCCCAACACTTTCTGCTAAAGCTGCTGTTGCTCCACCATGCAACTGTCCATAAGGTTGATGCACTCTAGAATTTACTGGCATTTTCGCTGTTAAAAAATCATCACCAATAGCAACATATTCAATATCAAGCGTTTCCATTAATGTATCTTTAGAACGCGCATTAAATGCTTTTAAAATGGCTTTTTTATCCATGTCTTTTTATTTGTTGTGTAAAAGTACATATAAAAAATTGTATTTTTGTAGCTGAAAAATTTATCCATTTCATGTACAAAATACGCGTAATTCTAGACATTAAAGAAGACATTATTAGAACTATTCTAGTTGATGATAGTATAAATCTTGAAGATTTACACTTAACAATTGCCAAATCTTTTGGTTTTAAAGGACAAGAAATGGCTTCATTTTATAGAACAGATGAAGAATGGACTCAAGGTGAAGAAATTCCGTTATTTAATATGGCAGAAGCTGGTGAAGGTCTTTCTATGCAAACTTGTATTTTAAATGACACATTACCAGAAATAAACGATAAACTTATTTACGTTTACGATTTTTTAAATATGTGGACGTTTTATGTAGATGTAATTGAAATTTCTTCAGAAAAAAAACCAGATTTACCTCAAATTATACTTACTGTTGGTGAAATTCCTGCTGAAGCTCCAGAAAAAGAATTTGTTGCAGACAAATTAGATAATGAGTTTGGTGATGAGGAAGATATTGATGATGAATTTGGTCATTATGATGATTTCGATTTTAATGAATATTAAAATACGTGTAATTTTATAATTAGTTCATTGTTTTGAATCTATAATGAGTTTTTTTTACAATTAAACAATTACACTTTTTAGTAATTACACATTTTTCAAGTAACAAAATTGTAAATTAGTCGTCTTACTTTTTATAACTGACTAAAACAATTTCTGTGGAAACTATCTTATCACTTAAAAATCTCGATAAAAAATACGGACAAGTTCATGCTGTAAATAATCTTTCTTTTGATATACAAAAAGGAAATGTTTATGGAATTCTTGGCCCAAATGGAAGTGGAAAATCTACCACTCTAGGTATAATTTTAAATGTTGTAAACAGAACTTCTGGTGAGTTTTCCTGGTTTGGAGGAGATTTATCGACACATGAAGCCTTAAAAAAAGTTGGAGCAATTATAGAACGCCCAAACTTTTATCCTTACATGACAGCTGATCAGAATTTAAGATTAATCTGTAAAATCAAAGGAATATCAACAGATAGAATTGATGATAAATTAAAAACTGTAAATCTTTTTGAAAGAAAAAACAGCAAGTTTAAAACCTTTTCTTTAGGTATGAAACAACGTTTAGCAATTGCTTCTGCGTTGTTAAATGACCCAGAAATATTAATTTTAGATGAACCTACTAATGGATTAGATCCTCAAGGAATTCATGAAATTCGTCAAATTATAAAAGAAATTGCAAGTAATGGAACTACAATTTTACTTGCTTCTCACCTATTAGATGAAGTAGAAAAAGTATGTTCTCATGTTGTTGTTATTAGAAAAGGGATAAAATTATATAGTGGTCGTGTAGAAGAAATGACAGCTTCTAATGGTTTATTTGAATTAAAAATAGCCTCTGAAGAAGAAAAACTTTTAGCTGTTTTAAAAGAGCATCCTGCAATTGACAAAATATCTAAAGAACATGAAACATTCATTGCTACTTTAAAAAGTGAAATTTCCTCAACAGAAATTAATAAATTTTTGTTTGACAAAGGGTTGGTTTTATCTCATTTGGTAAAACGTAAACCAAGTTTAGAGCAGCAATTTTTAGATTTAACTAACAACAACTAATCAACAAAATGTCATTTCGAGTGATTTCGTTTTTCTTCGAAGTTATATCGAGAGCAAATTCATAAAAAATCAAATGTCATGTTAAGACTACTTACTATAGAATTTCATAAACTAAAACACAATACTGCCAGTAAAGTATTGTCTATTATATATTTTGCGCTTTTAACTTCTATTGCTTTAATTGCTGCAATAAAGTTTGATATTGGGCCAATAAAATTCCATTTAGCAGAAATGGGAATTTTTAACTTTCCATATATCTGGCATTTTAACACCTACATGGCTGCTATTTTAAAGTTTTTCTTATTGCTTGTTATTGTGTCTATGATGGCAAATGAATACAGCTATAAAACATTAAAACAGAATTTAATTGATGGTTTAAGTAAAAAAGAATTCATTTTATCAAAATTCTATGCTGTAATTGCTTTTGCATTAATATCTACTGTATTTGTTTTTGTGGTTTCTTTAATCTTAGGATTATCATATTCGGATTATAATGAATTATCAATAATCACTTCAGACTTAGAATATATTTTAGCCTTTTTTATAAAATTAGTCGGTTTTTTCTCATTTGGATTATTTTTAGGAATCCTTGTAAAAAGATCTGCGTTTGCAGTTGGTGCTATGTTAGTTTGGCTCATTGGTGAAAGTATGTTTAAAGGGTATTTATTCTGGACTTTTAAAAACGCAGAAAACACCTCAGAAAAAGTGGATAGCATTATGCAGTTTTTACCTTTAGAAGCAATGACGAATCTAATAAAAGAGCCTTTTTCTAGATTAGGTGCTGTTAGATCTGCTGCAAACACAATGGGAGAAACTTTCACTAAAAGTTATGCTGTAGATTTTAGTACAATACTTATTGTGTGTGTTTGGACATTCGTCTTTATTTATTTGTCTTACGCACTGTTAAAAAAGAGAGATTTATAGGAATCAATCCATTTTTATAAAATAAAAAACTTCAAAAAAAATACGTATATTTTACAAAAAAGTATCCGTATTTTTACATCATGGATTTTAAATTGGTATCAGAATTTTCTCCAACAGGAGATCAACCAGAAGCAATAAAACAACTTTCTAACGGAATCTTTTCAGGAGAAAAATTTCAAACGCTTTTAGGTGTAACAGGTTCTGGTAAAACATTTTCTGTGGCAAATGTTGTAAAAGAAGTACAAAAACCAACGTTGGTTTTAGCACATAACAAAACATTAGCAGCTCAATTATATTCAGAGTTTAAACAGTTTTTCCCAGAAAACGCAGTAGAATATTTCGTTTCTTATTATGATTATTATCAACCAGAAGCCTATATTCCTGTAACAGGAACCTATATAGAAAAAGATTTATCTATCAATGAAGATATTGAGCGTTTACGTTTAAGTACTACTTCATCCCTACTTTCTGGCAGAAGAGATGTAATTGTTGTTGCCTCAGTTTCTTGTTTATACGGAATTGGAAATCCCATAGAATTTAAGAAAAATGTGATTCCTGTTGAAGTTGGACAACAAATTGCAAGAACAAAATTTTTACATCAATTAGTACAAAGTTTATATTCTAGAACTGAACACGAAATAAAAAGCGGAACTTTTAAGGTTAAAGGAGATGTAGTTACTATTTATCCTTCTTATGGAGATAATGGTTATAGAGTTCACTTTTTTGGCGATGAAATTGAAGAAATTGAATCATTTGATTTAGAGAACAATACCGTTTTAGAAAAGTTTGAAGAATTGACTATTTATCCAGCTAATCTATTTGTAACATCACCAGATGTTTTACAAAATGCCATTCATCAAATTCAAGAAGATATGATGAAGCAAGTAGATTATTTTAAAGAAATTGGCAAACATTTGGAAGCAAAACGATTAAAAGAGCGTACAGAGTTCGATTTAGAAATGATTCGCGAATTGGGTTATTGTTCTGGTATTGAGAATTATTCTCGCTATTTAGACGGACGAGAACCTGGAACAAGACCTTTCTGTTTGCTAGATTATTTTCCTGATGATTATTTGATGGTTATTGATGAAAGCCATGTTACAATACCTCAAACACATGCAATGTATGGAGGAGATAGAAGCAGAAAAGAAAACTTAGTTGAATATGGTTTTAGATTAGCAGCTGCATTGGACAATCGTCCTTTAAAGTTTGAAGAATTTGAAGAAATCCAAAATCAAGTAATCTATGTAAGTGCAACTCCTGCAGATTACGAACTTCAGAAAACAGAAGGCGTTTTTGTAGAACAAATTATTAGACCCACAGGTTTATTAGATCCTGTGATAGAAATAAGACCAAGTTTAAATCAAATTGATGATTTAATTGAAGAAATACAAATACGAGTAGAAAAAGACGAGCGTACTTTGGTAACAACGTTAACCAAAAGAATGGCAGAAGAACTGACCAAATACCTAACTAGAGTTTCTATTCGTTGTAGATATATTCATTCTGATGTAGACACTTTAGAACGAGTAGAAATTATGCAAGATTTACGTAAAGGTTTGTTTGATGTATTAATTGGTGTAAACCTTTTACGTGAAGGATTAGATTTACCAGAAGTTTCTTTGGTGGCTATTTTAGATGCTGATAAAGAAGGTTTTTTACGTTCTCATAGATCCATTACTCAAACTGTTGGTAGAGCAGCAAGAAACGTAAATGGTTTGGCTATTTTATATGCTGATAAAATGACAAACAGTATGCAAAAAACTATTGATGAAACAGATAGAAGAAGAGAAAAACAAATTGCTTACAATACAGCAAACAACATTACTCCTACTCAAATAAATAAAAAGATTGATGATACCTTGTCTAAATCTGCTGTTTCTAGTTATCATTATGACAACGCAATACATAAAGCTGCAGAACAAGAACTACAGTATTTACCAAAAGAAGAAATTGAAAAACGCATTAGAGAAAAACGCAAACATATGGAAGCAGCTGCAAAGTCTTTAGACTTTATTGTTGCTGCTCAATTACGAGATGAAATTGCTTTGTTAAAGGAGAAATTATAAATTTAATTTAGTTTGTTTCTAAACGCAAAAAAATAGAACTTCGCTAACGCCGATTATAAGTCATTAAAACGACATATAATCGTCTTAAGTTGTGTCTAATTACAAAAAAACTGAAAATGAAAAAATTAACATTAATAATTGGAATTTTAGCTATAATTATTTCAAGTTATAATACTATTTCTGGAGAATCTATAAAATCAAACCTTGTAGGGTTTATTTTAGGAATTGGGTTTATTATAAATTTCTTTGAATCCAACAAATCGGAGAAATTAAGGAAATAAATTATTTGTCAATAAAAAATTTATGACTGAAATAAGTATGCCTTATAATTTGTTCACTCCGTCGATAATTTAGATTTTATAATAATATTATTGAAAAGAAAACGAATATATAAAAACGGAAAATTGAAAAGGTTTTATACAAGTTTGACAGTATTCTTTTTCATTTACTTTGTTGATTGTTGGAAAAGCAATATATACTGATAATTATGCTCAATGGAATTTGAATAAGTTTGACTTAAATAAAGACGGAATATTTATCGGAATTGAAATAACGTATGAACAAAGTAATGAGAAATCCAACAAGTGATATTGGTAGAGATTTATAATTGGAATAATTTTATCAGGAATTATTACTTTTTTGTTTTCGCAAACTGAAAAATATTTGAATCTATAAAAAGAAAAAAACTACACACAACACCGTATAAAAAAAATTGCTAAATTAGTGCTTAACTAAAGGCAGTTGCATTTTTATCAACTTCTGAATTTCCTTCGGAAATTCCTCGCTGACAAAAACGGAACTTTTCTTATACAACAACGTTAGCGAAATCATTTTAAAAAATTATTTTTATTTTGATATAAAAAAAATCTAAAATCAATTTTCTATTTAAAATCAGCTATTTTTATCCGTGGAAAAACCAATAATGCAGAAATTTAGAAAATACATAGAATCAATTGCTACAATTAGTGATGAGGATTGGTTGTTTTTTTCTTCTCGCCTAAAAAAGAGAGCATTTTCTAAAAAAAGTTCATTTCTACTAAAAGGTGAAATAGAAAATAGTATTTCTTTTATTGAAAAAGGTGAAGTCCGTTTGTTTATTCCTAAAGAAGACGAAGAAAAAGAAATTACTTTTGGTTTTAGTTTTCAAGGAGAATTTGTGAGTGCTTACGATTCTTTTATAACACAAACACCATCTCTCTATCAATTAGAAACCTTAACAGAAACAACACTTTGGAGCATTTCTTATAACGATTTACAAGATGTTTATAACACTACGAAAGTAGGAAATACAATTGGACGCTATGTTTCTGAAAGATTATTTTTAATAAAATCTAAAAGAGAGCAATCTCTATTAAATGAAACGCCAGAACAACGGTATTTAAACCTATTTAAAGAGCGCCCAAACGTAATAAAACAAATTCCATTAAAATATATTGCTTCTTATATTGGTGTAACTCCACAAGCTTTGAGTAGAATACGCAAGCGAATTTCTTAACTCAGGTTCATTGTAACAACAAAAGGTTCATTCTAAATTTGCAGTATAATTTATATGCAAATGGAAGTTATCTTATTATTTATCATTTTATGGTATGGAGGTTTGTTTTTTCAAACATTTTTCCTTCATAGATATGCAGCACATCAATCATTTACAATGTCTAAAACGGCAGAAAAAATAACGTATGTTTTAACATGGTTATTTCAAGGTGCAAATTATTTAAGTGCTTATGGTTATGGAGTAATGCACAGAATGCATCATGCTTATGCAGATACAGAAAAAGATCCTCATTCTCCTAAATATGATGAGAATGTGCTTGCAATGATGTGGAGAACAAAATCTACCTATCAAAATATCAATAAGAAAAAAATAGTTATTGAAGATAAGTTTACAAAAAATGTTCCTCAATGGTTTAATTTTGATGCATTTGCAAGCTCTTATGTTTCAAGAATATTCTGGACAGTTTTATATATTCTTTTCTTTATAAAATTTGCTACAACTTGGTGGCTTTGGTTGTTTTTACCTCTTATTATATTAATGGCGCCTATACATGGAGTCATTATAAATTGGTATGCACATATTTATGGCTACGTTAACTTTAAAGTAAAAGATACGTCTAAAAACTTACTACCTTTTGATTTTTTAATGATGGGAGAAGCTTATCACAACAATCATCATAAACATGGAAGTAAAGCTAATTTTGGTGGTGTAAGATGGCATGAAATTGACCCAACATACTTGATTATGAAAGTGCTTCATAAACTACATTTAATTAAGATAAAGTCTTAGAAAAAATATCATTATTTTAAAACAAAAAAAAGCCTCACAAATTGTGAGGCTTTTTTACTAAATATATTTTTTAGAAACTATGAAGCTTCTAAAACTTCTTGAACTTTATCAGCAGCTTCTTGAAATTCTGTTGCAGAAATAATTTCCATTCCAGAATTGTCTATTAATTCTTTTGCTTCCTTAGCGTTTGTTCCTTGTAATCTACAAATAATAGGTACATTAATTTTGTCTCCCATACTTTTGTAAGCATCTACAACACCTTGTGCAACTCTGTCACAACGTACAATTCCACCAAAAATATTTACTAAAATTGCTTTTACTGCAGGATCTTTTAAAATAATTCCAAAAGCAGTTTCTACTCTTTGTGCGTCAGCAGTACCACCAACATCTAAAAAGTTAGCAGGCTCTCCTCCAGATTCTTTAATTAAATCCATAGTTCCCATTGCTAAACCAGCTCCATTTACCATACAACCAACGTTTCCATCTAAATCTACATAGTTTAAACCAGCAGCTTTAGCTTCTACTTCAATTGGGTTTTCTTCACGTAAATCACGCATTTCTGCATAATCTTTATGTCTGTATAATGCATTTTCGTCTAAAGAAACTTTAGCATCTACTGCCATAATTTTATTATCAGACGTTTTTAATACCGGATTAATTTCAAACATAGAAGAATCTGAACCAATATATGCTTTGTATAAATTAGTAACAAATTTTACCATTTCTTTTAAAGCACCACCAGATAAACCTAAATTAAAAGCAATTTTACGTGCTTGAAAAGGCATGATTCCTAATAAAGGATCTATTTCTTCAGTAAAAATTAAATGCGGAGTTTCTTCTGCTACTGTTTCAATATCCATTCCACCTTCTGTAGAATACATTATCATATTTCTACCTGTAGCTCTGTTTAAAAGAACTGACATATAATATTCATCTGGTTCAGAATCACCAGGATAGTAAACATCCTCACAAATTAAAACCTGATTTACTTTTTTTCCTTCAGCAGAAGTTTGTGGCGTAATTAACATCATACCAATAATATCATTAGCAATGCTTTCTACTTCTTGTAAGTTTTTAGCCAACTTTACTCCTCCACCTTTTCCACGACCACCTGCATGTACTTGAGCTTTAATAACGTGCCAACCTGTACCAGTTTCTGCAGTTAATTGTTTTGCTGCACTTACAGCTTCTTTATGATTGTGAGCTATAATTCCGCGTTGAATTCTAACGCCAAAACTGCTTAAAATCTCTTTTCCTTGATATTCGTGTAAATTCATTTGTAAATGTTTAGAACGGAGACAAAAATACAAATTCAGATGAGAATTTTGCAGTGTTTTTGATAAAAAAACAGTAAAAAAAATGAAAACATCTAATTTCTTTAAGAAATATTTAACACCAACTAGGTGTAACACTCTAAACTTTATGAAGTCTTTCTATAAATTAACACCGTTTTAAGATTTATCATTGAAAAGGATAAATACTTTTACGGTGTGTTTACACATTAATCAACCAATATATGTTCAAACAAATTTCTCTATTACTCATTTCTTTTTTGTTTAGTGCCCAACTAACTGCTCAAAACAAAGAAAACAGAAAAAAAATTAAAACAACAAGAATATCTAAAGCCCCAAAAATTGATGGAGTTTTAAACGATGAAGCATGGAAAAACGCAGAAGTCTGTAAAGACTTTGTAACATTAAGACCAGATAATGGCAAACCTGTTTCAGCAGCATACCAAACAGAAGTAAAAGTTATATATGATGATGATGCTATTTATATTTCTGCAATGATGTTAGATCCTGATCCTTTAGGAATTCCTATGGAATTTGCTACTAGAGATAATTTTAGTCAAGCAGATTTCTTTTTAGTAACCATAAATCCAAATGATGATGGACAAAATCCATTTGAATTTCTAGTGCAAGCTACAGGAAATCAAGGAGATGCTAAAGTTTCTAACGGAAATGAAGATTTTAACTGGAGTGCAGTTTGGAGAAGCGCAGCTAAAATAACAGACAAAGGCTGGAATGTAGAAATGAAAATTCCTTACAGAGCAATTCGTTTTGCAAATCAACCGGTACAATCTTGGGGATTTAATTTTCATAGAAGATTAGAAAAATTAAACGAACAACATACTTGGACACATATTGACAATTCTACAGGAAGATGGACACAATATGATGGTTTAATTGAAGATTTTAGAGACATAAAACCTCCAACAAGATTAAATTTCTATCCTTATGCTTCTTTCACAACAAACTCTTATGATGGAGAAAGCACAACTGATAAAAGTGTTGGAATGGATCTTAAATATGGTTTAACAGAAAATTTCACATTAGATGCAACGTTAATTCCAGATTTTAGTCAAGCTGGTTTTGATAATGTAGAATTAAATTTAGGGCCTTTTGAGCAACGTTTTTCTGAGCAAAGACAATTTTTTACAGAAGGAACTGAGCTATTTAATAAAGGAAATTTATTTTATTCTAGAAGAATTGGAAGTTCTCCTATAGATCAATTTAATGTAGAAGGTTCACTGTCTGCTGATGAAGAAATAATTGATTATCCTGGTAAAGTTACCATGCTAAATGCTATAAAAATTTCTGGAAGAACTAAAAAAGGATTAGGAATTGGTGTTTTTAATGCCATTACAGAAAAAACGGAAGCAACCATAAAAAACAATGCTACTGGAGAAACTAGAAAAGCAGTTACAAATCCGTTTTCTAACTACAATATCTTAGTGTTAGATCAACAATTCAATCAAAACTCTACAGTTACTTTAATAAACACAAATGTAACTAGAGATGGAAGATTTAGAGATGCAAATGTTACTGCATTAGACTGGCATATTGAAACAAAAGATAGTAAATACAATGCAGATGGTTCTGTTAGAATGAGTAATATTTCTGATGATGTAAACAACCCAAACACAGGTTATACATTTGATAATAGTTTTGGGTACAATTCTGGACATTGGAATTGGGAAATTGGCTATAACTTTGAAAACAAAGACTTTAACCCAAATGATTTAGGAATTCTATTCAGTAATAACGAACAAACAATTTACGGAAGTGCAGGTTGGAGAACTTTACAACCAACTAAGAATTTCAATAGATATAACTTCAATTTTTACAACCAAGCAAACTTTCAGCATTTTTCTGGAATTTACACAGGTTATAACGCTGGTTTTGGTGCAAGTGCACAAACTAGAAAACGTTTAACTTTTGGAGGAAACTTAAATTACGGATCAGAAAACAGAGATTACTTTGAACCAAGACAAGGAAGCACAAGTGGTGTTTATTTTTTAAGACCAGAAAGAATAAACGTAAATGGTTGGATTTCTACAAATTCTCAGAAAAAATTAGAAATTAATGCTGATGCTTATTTTACTGGTTACACCAATCACCCACAAGAAGGTTATGGTTTTGGCGTTAGTACACGTTACAGATTTACGAATCAATTTTCTGTGCAACACAGACTTAATTTCAACAAAACTCATAACGACCAAGGTTATGTAAATGAAATTGAAAACAGCAACAATACTACCGTAATTTTTGGGCAAAGAGACCGTAAAAGTTATACAAATTCAATTTCTGCAAAATATAGCTTTAGTACAAACTCTTCTTTATCTCTAACTTTTAGACATTATTGGAGTGCTGTTGCTTATAATGATTATTTTAACTTAAATACTGATGGTACATTAACTCAAAACCCAACATATACCAGAGATAACGTAAACTTTAATAGTTGGAATTTAGATTTAAATTACATCTGGCAATTTGCTCCTGGAAGTCAATTGATAGCTTTTTATAGAAATTCAATTTTTAATGAAGACATAAATTCTAATTTAGATTTTTTCGAAAACTTAGATAATTTATTCGAACAACCAAATCAGCATACATTTTCTGTAAGATTTGTCTATTTTATTGATTATAATAGAATTAAAAAGATGTTCTAATCTAAGAATTAGCTATTTTTAAATTTGATATGAAATCAGAAATACAGCAATGTATTTCTGATTTCTTTTTTATACATTCGTAACAAAGTTTTATATATGATTGTTGGTAAAAATATTCACAAATATTATGGTGATGTTGAAGTTTTAAAAGGAGTAGATTTACACATCAAAAAAGGTGAAATAGTTGCTATTGTTGGTCCTTCAGGAGCAGGAAAAACAACTTTACTTCAAATTCTTGGTACTTTAGATAAACCTTTAAAAGAACAGAGTTTTGAACTATCCATCAATGAAACTTCTTTAAAAAACTTATCAGACAAAGAACTTTCTGCATTCAGAAATAATCATATAGGTTTTATCTTTCAATTTCATCAATTATTACCAGAATTTACAGCTTTAGAAAACG
>CBDUHF010000033.1:0-32700 GCA_965367085.1 uncultured Polaribacter sp. | reverse complement strand
AGTTCAGTATCCTAAACCTCATATCTTACGATATGAGGTTTTTTTATGGAATATATTAAGAGAAACTATTATGAGATAAGATCTTGTTTCTATTTATCCGTAAAAGTGAAATCAAAATATTAAGATTTTATTTCCCTTAGATGAATACTTAATTATTTTTCTAGAGTTAGTATGATATATTAATAAAAGCTTAACATGGACAATGTTTGTGAATATTCGATAGAATTGTACCTAAAATTGATCTCAACGAGTGAACATTACCTCTTTTTATTATTGTTGTTGATTATTATTATTATTATTATGAAATAGTTCAAACTTTGAATCATATTATAATATTGTTTTATTTATTATAATTAGTAGGTAAGTTGATTTTTTCGTTAAGCATCGTTATATAAAGTTCACAGTGATTAACAAGTGATGACTTGAAGTGTAAATCCTGATAATTTTTAATTAAATGGTTTTTAAAATACATTTTTTTATTAAAATAGGCAAGTCCATTTAAATTTATATCTTTTTTTAAAACAAAAAACTCATCAATATTATATTGATGAGTTTTATATATAAGTTGAAGTATTTTACATTGCAACTAAATCACCCGAAATATCTTTAGAAGGTAATTCTGATTTACCCATTAAATACAAATCTACTTGTCTTGCAGCTTCTCTACCTTCTGATATAGCCCAAACAATTAATGATTGTCCTCTACGCATATCTCCAGCAGTAAATATATTAGGAATGTTTGTTTGGTATTTACCATAAGTAGCTTTATAGTTGGAACGAACATCTCTCTCTATACCAAGTTTATCTGCTAAGGTACTTTCTGGACCTGTAAAACCTAAAGCTAATAGAGCTAAATCACAAGGCCACGTTTTTTCTGTACCTGAAATTTCTATTAATTGTGGACGTTGACCTGGAACCATTTTCCATTCTACATTCACAGTTTTTAATGCGACTAACTTTCCGTTTTGGTCTTTAACAAACTCTTTTGTGTTTATTAACCAATTACGTTCAACACCTTCTTGATGAGAAGAAGAAGTTTTTAATTGCAATGGCCAAAATGGCCAAGGTGTTGTTGGTGAACGATGTCCTGGAGGTTTAGGCAATATTTCAAAATTAACTACTGATTTTGCACCTTGTCTATTTGAGGTACCTACACAATCTGAACCTGTATCTCCACCACCTATAACTATAACATCTTTATCTGTTGCTAAAACTTGGTCTTTTACCTTTTTACCAAAAACAACTTTTGTTTGTTGTGTTAAGAAATCCATTGCTTGTACAACTCCATTTGCATCTATTCCAGGAGTAGGTAGACTTCTTCTTTCAGTAGCTCCTCCACAAAGGACTATTGAATCAAAAGCTTTTAAATCATCTACTTTATAATTAACACCAACATTTACATTAGTTTTAAAAATAATTCCTTCTGCTTCTAAAATTGCAATACGTCTATCAATAATTCCTTTTTCCATTTTAAAATTTGGAATACCGTAACGTAATAAACCACCTACTTCATCATCTCTTTCAAAAACAGTAACTGTATGACCAGCTCTGTTTAATTGTTGAGCAGTTGCAAGACCAGCTGGTCCAGAACCAACAATAGCAATTGTTTTACCTGTTCTATTTTTTGGAGGTTGTGGTTTAATCCAACCTTCCTTAAAAGCACGTTCTACAATGTTTTTTTCTATATTCTCAATTGATACTGGATCTTCAATAATACCTAGTACACATGATTTTTCACATGGTGCAGGACATAAACGACCTGTAAATTCTGGAAAATTATTTGTAGAATGTAATAACCATGAAGCTTTTTGCCATTCACCTTGATGTACCATATGATTGAAATCTGGAATTAGATTTCCTAAAGGACAACCACTATGACAAAAAGGAATACCACAATCCATACAACGTGAACCCTGTTTGGTTAATTCTTGTTCAGAAAGAGGAATTGTAAATTCTTTATAATCTTTTACACGATCTTTTACAGCAGTGTATTTTTCATCTTGTCTTTCAAATTCTTTAAATCCTGTTACTTTTCCCATGACATTACGCTTTTGTTAATTCTTCAAACATTGGTTCTTCTGTTTCTAAACGTTCTAATGCACGTTTATATTCAATTGGCATTACTTTTACAAAGTTTTGTAGACTAGTATCCCAATCTGCTAATAATGCTGCACCTTTTTTACTATCTGTGTATAAAACGTGTTTCTCTATAGTAGATTTTAATTCTGCAGTTTCTTCTTCAGTAAGATCTTCAAATTCTATTGTTTCAGTATTACATAGACCGTTTATAAATTTATTTTCTAAATCATAAACATATGCAACACCACCACTCATACCTGCAGCAAAATTCCTTCCTGTTTTACCCAATACAATAACTTTACCTCCTGTCATGTATTCACAACAGTGATCTCCAACTCCTTCAACAACAGCAGTTGCTCCAGAATTACGAACTGCAAAACGTTCTCCTGCAATCCCATTAATGTATGCTTGACCAGCAACAGCTCCAAATAAACATACGTTACCAATAATGACATTGTTTTCTGCTATAAAATCGGCTTTAGCAGGTTTCTTAACAATTAATTTTGCCCCAGATAAACCTTTACCCAAATAATCGTTTGTATTTCCTTCTATAGTAAATGTTAATCCATGTGCTCCGAAAGCTCCAAAACTTTGTCCTGCAGACCCTGAGAAATTAATATTTAAAGTATTTTCAGGTAGACCTAAATGTCCATAAATTTTTGAAATTTCATGACTAACAATTGCTCCAACAGTTCTATTTGTGTTTTTTATTGCATATTCAAGATTCATTTTCTCTTTTCTATATAAAGCTCTATGAGAATCTTTTAAAATAGTAAAGTCTAGTACATTTTCTAAGTTATGATCTTGACTTTCTGTATTTCTAACAGTCATGCTTTTATAAGCTGTTGGTCTATGTAAAATACTAGATAAATCTAATCCTTTGGCTTTATAATGCTTAATCGCTTTATTAGCATCAATTTTATGTGTTTGTCCAACCATTTCAGCTAAAGTTCTGAAACCTAATTGAGCCATGATTTTTCTTAATTCTTCTGCTACGTAATAGAAGAAGTTAATTACATGTTCTGGAGTTCCTTTAAAGTTTTTACGTAACTCTTTATCTTGAGTTGCTATACCTACAGGACACGTATTTAAGTGACATTTACGCATCATAATACAACCAGAAGCAACTAAAGGAGCAGTTGCAAAACCGAATTCTTCAGCACCTAATAATGCTGCAATTGCAACATCTCTACCAGTTTTTAATTGACCATCACACTCTACAACAATTCTACTTCTTAAGTCGTTCATAACCAAAGTTTGTTGCGCTTCAGCTAAACCAAGTTCCCAAGGTAATCCTGCGTGTTTTAAAGAAGTTAACGGTGATGCACCAGTTCCTCCATCATAACCAGCAATTAAAACAACATCTGCTTTTGCTTTTGCTACACCAGCAGCAATTGTTCCTACACCAACTTCAGAAACTAATTTTACATTAATTCTTGCGTCACGATTTGCATTTTTTAAATCGAAGATTAATTGTGCTAAATCTTCAATGGAATAAATATCGTGATGTGGTGGTGGTGAAATCAATCCAACAAAAGGAGTCGAATTTCTTGCAGCCGCAATCCAAGGTAAAACTTTATAACCAGGTAATTGACCACCTTCACCAGGTTTAGCACCTTGTGCCATTTTTATTTGTATCTCTTTTGCACTAGATAAATAATGAGAAGTTACTCCAAATCTACCAGATGCAACTTGTTTTATTGCTGAGTTTCTGCTGTCTCCATTAATATCCTTTTGAAAACGTTTTCTGTCTTCTCCACCTTCACCAGAATTAGATTTCCCTCCAATTCTATTCATAGCAATTGCTAAGTTTTCATGTGCTTCACGTGAAATAGATCCATAAGACATTGCACCCGTTTTAAAACGTTTTACAATATCTGTCCAAGGTTCTACTTCTTCTAAAGGAATTGGATCTAAGTTGTCAAACTGAAATAATCCACGAATTGTCATTAAACTTTCTGCTTGCTCATTAATAGCATTTGCATACACATCATAACTTCCTTGATCACTTAAACGAACTGCTTGTTGTAATTTGGCTACAGTTGTTGGGTTGAATAAATGACGTTCACCATTTCTTCTCCATCTATAATCTCCACCAATGTTTAAACTTAAGTTTTTATCGATTTGATTATTAGGATATGCTTGTTTATAACGTTGGTCTATTTCTTTTTCAATTTCATATAAACCTATACCTTCTATTCTTGAAGCAGTATAAGGGAAATATTTTTCTACAAATTGAGAGTTGAAACCAACAATTTCAAAAATTTGAGAACCTCTATAAGAATGTAACGTTGAGATTCCTATTTTGTTCATTACTTTTAAAATTCCTTTACCAATAGCTTTATTGAAATTATCTACAGCTTTTTGCTCATCCATACCAGTAATGAAACCTTCTTTTACTTGAGAACGGATAATTTCGTTTACCATATAAGGATTGATGGCACTTGCGCCATAACCAAATAAAGTTGCAAAATGATGTGGCTCTCTAGGTTCTGCAGATTCAATAATAATATCAAAATAAGAACGCTTACGTAAACGGTTTAATTGATGATTTACAAAAGAACAAGCTAATAATGCAGGTATTGGAGCAAACTCTTGGTTTACACCTCTGTCTGAAAGGATGATAATATTTGTCTTTCTTAATATAGCTTTTTCAATTTGAATTACAATATCATCTAAGGCATCTTCTAATCCGTTAAGGCCTTGTGCTTTCGGATATAATATTTCTATAGTTTCTGTTTTGAAACTTTCAATATCTATATTTCTAATTTTTTCTAAATCAGCATTAGAAATAACAGGGTTTTGAATTCTTAATTTTCTACATTGTCTATCTGTAATGCTAAAAATATTTCTATCTTTTCCTAAATTTAAGCTGATATCTGTTACAATTTCTTCACGAATTCCATCTAAAGGTGGATTTGTAACTTGCGCAAATAATTGTTTAAAGTAGTTTGATATTAACTGAGGTCTATCAGATAAAACTGCTAGGGGAGTATCAATTCCCATTGAACCTAAAGCTTCTTTTCCAACTTGTGCCATTGGTGTAATTACTTCTTGAATATCTTCAAAAGTATAATTAAATAAACGCTGGCGAGTTTTAATATCAATTGTTTCTATTGGGCAAGTTTCACTAGTATAAGGAACATCTTTTAAATGTAAACGAGTTTTATCTAACCATTCTTGATACGGTCTTTCTGAAACTATTTTACTTTTAATTTCTTCATCTTCAATGATTCTTCCTTCATTCATATCTACCAAGAACATTTTTCCTGGTTCTAATCTTCCATGTTCTTTAATATCTTCTGGAGCAACTTCTACAACTCCAATTTCTGAAGACATAATTAATTTCCCACTCTTTGTAACTGTATATCTAGAAGGTCTTAATCCATTTCTATCTAATAAAGCACCAATATAATCTCCATCTGTAAAAGGAACTGAAGCAGGACCATCCCAAGGTTCCATAATACAACCATTATATTCATAAAAAGCTTTACGCTCTTTAGACATTGTTGCATGTTTTTCCCAAGCTTCAGGAATCATCATCATCATAATTTCTGGTAATGAACGACCTGTATGAGTTAATAATTCAACAACCATATCCATAGAAGCTGAATCTGATTTTCCTGGTAAAATAATTGGAAATAATTTATCTATTTGTGGACCAAAAACATCACTTTTCATGATTTCTTCACGAACACGCATTCTACTAACATTTCCACGTAAGGTGTTAATTTCACCATTCTGACACATGTGTCTAAATGGTTGAGCTAACTCCCAAGTTGGCATTGTGTTTGTAGAAAAACGTTGATGTACAAGTGCTAAACGTGTTACTAAATCTATTTCTTGTAAGTCTTTATAATAAGGCCCAATATCTTCTGGCATTATTATACCTTTATATATAATAGTAGTTATTGATAAACTAGGTACATAAAAATAATTTGCTTCAGAAATTTTTGATTTTCTAATTTGATGTTCGGCTATTTTACGAGCAGCATACAATTTAGCTTTAAAAGTAGCTTCGTCTATATCATCTGGTTTGCCAATAAAAAGTTGCTCAATATTAGGTTCAGAAGCTAAGGCAATTTCTCCTAATTGATAAGAATCTACAGGTACTATTCTCCATCCTAAAATGGTAAGTCCTTGCTCTATTACTTCATTTTCAAAAGTAGTTTTACAAAAATCATATTGATTAGAAACTTTTGGAAGAAACACCATTCCAACAGCATATTCTCTTTGTTTTGGTAGAGGGAAATCACATACTCTTTTAAAGTAAACGTGAGGAATATCTATTAATAAACCAGCTCCATCTCCAGTTTTTCCATCAGCACTTACACCACCTCTATGTTCTAATTTTACTAGAATTTCTAGGGCATCATGTATAATTTGATTTGTCTTTTTTCCATCTAGATTACAGATAAATCCAGCACCACAATTTTCGTGTTCAAATTCAGGTAAATATAAGCCTTGTTTCTCCATTTTATATTAAATTATATCCGCTAATTTATATTTTTTATAGAGAATAACTCAATGTTTTTAGGGATTTGATATAATTTTTATGATGAAATTAAAAAACTGATAGAAAAAGTTTACTTATGATAATTAAAGCTTATATAATTGTGATATTCATAAAAACAGAAAAAACCCCGTAATTTTAAAATTTACAGGGCTTTTTTGAACTTAATTTAAAATTTATTAATGCTCATTTAATCTAAAATCTGGATAAGCATCCATACCATGTTCATGTGCATCTAATCCTTCTAATTCTTCTTTTTCACTTACTCTAATTCCCATTGTTTTCTTAAGTGTAAATATGATAATAAATGAAGTTATTAAACAAAATATTGCATACGAAGCTACCCCAATTAATTGACTTAGAAATTGGTCAAAACCTGCTAGGTTACCAAATATACCAACAGCTAATGTTCCCCAAATACCACAAATAAGGTGAACAGCAATTGCACCTACAGGGTCATCTAATTTTAATTTATCAATTAAGCTTACGGCAAAAACGATTAAAGTACCTGCAACAGCTCCAATTAAGATAGCGTCTGTTGGAGACATTTGATCTGCTCCTGCTGTAATACCAACTAATCCTCCAAGAATACCATTTAAAAACATAGTTAAATCTAAATTTTTATACATGATTGTTGAAACTAAAGCAGCAAATACGCCACCTGCAGCTGCAGCTAAACATGTTGTAACTAAAGTTAAAGAAGTTAATGTTGGGTCTGCAGATAAAACAGATCCACCATTAAAACCAAACCATCCTAACCACAGAATTAAAACACCAGCTGTTGCTAATGGAATATTATGACCAGGAATTGCCTGAGGTTTTCCGTTTTTGAATTTTCCAATTCTAGGACCTAAAAGACATACAGCAATTAAAGCAGCCCATCCACCAACAGAATGCACTAAAGTAGATCCTGCGAAATCGTAAAAAGGAGTTGTTAATTGATCTAAAAATCCTCCACCCCATTTCCATGATCCAGCAATAGGATAAACAAATCCTACATAAATAATAGTAAAAATCATGAAAGGTAAAATTTTCATTCTTTCTGCTACGGCACCAGATACAATAGTTGCAGCAGTTGCAGCAAACATTCCTTGGAATAAAAAGTCTGTCCAATATGTATATCCTTCATTATAAGCTAAATCTAAAGTTCCTTCTGCAGTTAATGGTGAAGAAAGACCAAATATAAAGTCCCCTAAATAACCAGAAGCATTTGCTCCCCAAGTAGGATACATTAAATTAAAACCTACAAATGCATATAATAGTAGTCCAACTGTAATAATAAAAATGTTTTTAAATAAGATGTTAATTGTATTTTTCTGTCTAGTTAAGCCAATTTCCAAAAATGCAAATCCTAAGTGCATAAAGAAAACGAGTGCAGTACAGATCATCATCCATACATTGTTTATTGTTAATAATTCCATAATAAAGTTTTGTAATAATTTTAGTTTAAAGTTTCTCCTCCTTTTTCTCCTGTCCTAATTCTGTATGCATTATTTATATCGCTTACAAAAATTTTACCATCACCAACTTCTCCAGTAGAAGCAGCATCTATTATTGTTTTAATAGTAATTTCTTCAAAATCATCATTTACAACAATTGCAATATGTCTTCTTTGTATATCACTAGTGCTATAGCTAACACCTCTATATACATGACCTTCTTTTTCATTTCCAATTCCTGTTACATCCCAGTAGGAGAAAAAATTTACACCTACTTCATGAAGTGCATCTTTTACTGTACGATATTTTGATTTTCTGATTATTGCTTCTATTTTTTTCATGATAAAAATTAATTTGTATTTGTTAATATTTTAGTTTTTTGGAAAAATATAATTTTTTTCCTTAAAAAATCACACAACTTAAAATAAGTTGTGTGATTTTTTATATTTAACTAAAATATTTATTTAGTCTTCAATCTCTCTTTGTCTTTTTCCTGGGTAAGCAATAGAACCGTGTTCAGAAATATCTAAACCTTCAATTTCAACTTCTTTAGTAACTCTTAATCCCATTGTAGCTTTTAAAATTCCTAAAACAATAAAAGATAAAGCAATTGCCCAAACAGCATAAGCTAAAACTCCAATTGCTTGAGAACCTAATTGTGAAGCTCCACCACCGTTAAATAATCCAATAGCAGTATCACCATCTACACCCCAAAGTCCAATTACTAAAGTTCCCCATGCACCAGCAACACCGTGTACAGAAGCAGCTCCAATAGCATCATCTATTTTTAATTTTTTCTCAATGAATTCTATAGCGAAGACTACAAGTATACCACCAATTAAACCTGCAAGTACAGCTCCACCAGCAGTCATGTTACCACAGCCAGCAGTAATACTTACTAAACCTGCTAAAGCTCCATTTAATGTTTGACTTAAATTTGGTTTTCCGTACCAAACCCATGTAGTAATTAATGCTCCAAGTCCACCTGCTGCTGCAGATAAGTTTGTAATTAATACTACGTTAGAAGCTGCAACGGCATCAGCGCCACCCCAAGCTAATTGAGACCCACCATTAAAACCGAACCAACCAAACCAAAGGATAAAAACTCCTAAAGTTGCTAAAACTTGATTGTGACCAGGAATAGGTAATACTTTTCCGTCTACATATTTTCCAATTCTTGGACCTACCATAAATGCGGCAACTAAAGCAGCCCATCCACCTACAGAGTGTACAATTGAAGAACCAGCAAAGTCGATAAAACCTAATTTAGTTAACCAACCTTCACCTTGCCATTGCCATCCACCTGATATAGGGTAGATAACAGCTGTCATAACGATAGAGAATATAATGTATGTTGTATATTTTGTTCTACCTGCAATTGCACCAGATACTATTGTTGCTGTAGTAGCGGCAAACATTGTTTGGAAGAATAAATCTGCTCCTTCACCTTGGAATAATCCACTCCAGAAAAACCATCCATTAGAAGTATCTCCATACATTAAAGAGTAACCAACTAACCAAAAAGTTAATGAACCTACACAGATATCTAATAAATTTTTCATTGCAATGTTAACTGCATTTTTAGATCTTGTCATACCAGATTCTACTAATGTAAAACCTGCTTGCATTAAGAAAACTAAGATACCTGCAATTAGCATCCAAAGCATTCCCATATCTCCATTTACTTGTTCTAAAACTTTAGAAGCTTCAGAAACTGGAGTTTCTTGAAATAATGTTAAAAATAAACTCATATTATATAAAATTTTGGTTAGTAAAAATGTTTTTTAGAAAGAGTAAACTGCTGCTAAAGTCAAAGTAGAAGTACTTTTTTCAGGAGAAGCTTCGATAATGTAATCATCAGAAGAATCAAATCTTAAGTCAGTAATAAACTTTAAATTATCTGTTAAATTAACATTAGAAGTTAAAGTGAAAGCAGAAACACTAGTGTCTCCAGCTCCAGAAGTAGCTGTGAAGAATTCAGGTCTGAATCCTAAAGCAAATTTGTCTGAAAAAGTGTTTTGTAAGTATAAAGCAACACCTTGGTAACCAGAGTCAGCATCACTAGAGTTCGCATAAGCTGCATTGATTCCTAAGAAAAATGAATCTGAAATATCAAATCCACCTGTATAATCTAAAAAGATCCAGTCTTTTGCTCCGCCAGCGCTTACAGCTCCAGAGATGAAGTTTAAGTATTGACCTTTATATCCAATTTGAGCACCTAATTGAGTGTCATCAGTTAGGTTACCATCTGCACTAGAAATACCATGTGCATTAGTTACTGCTAGCATTAAAGATAAGTCTTCAGAAACAGCATAATCTGCTTTTATACCTGTGTGAGAAAATGGTCCTGCATTAAATAAATAAGATACTGTGTAGTTAAAGTTAGCAGATGGGTTGATAACTTCATATCCTAAAAAGGTATTAAACTGTCCTGCGGTAAGAGTTAATTTGTCACTTACATTATAGTAAGCATATAATTGATTGATAGCTCCTGCCATATTTGCATCATCTGCTCTAGGTCCAAAAGCGATATCAGCTACAACACCTGATTTACCTTTTTCGTAAGCAAAAACAGTATTAGCAAATCCTAAACCAAAAGCATTCGCATTTTCTGGTGCTGCAATAAGAATTCCTGGAGTTCCAGAATCTTTTGTGAAATTAGTAGTTCCATATACGTCTACTGTTCCACTTAAAGTGAAAGTTCCTTTGTCTTCTTTTTCTTGTCCTGTAACTATAATACTTGTAGCTAATAGTAAAGTAAAAATAATTTTTTTCATAATAAATGTTCTTTTAGTGTTATGTTATTTTTGTTTGAACTGGGTCAAAAGTATATATTTATTTGATATAAACAAGGGGTGTATTTTTTAAAAAGGCTTTATTTTTGATTATACCCTCAAAAAAAAGGGGGTTATATTAAGATTAATGTATTTTTTAGTTTTTGAAGGTATTGAAATAAGAGGTTTGTAAAAATGGTATCTATAATTTTGTGATATTCATAAAAATGCACTTTTTGAAAAAAAAGTTCATTTTGTTGTATTTTTGTGGCTATGAAATACCCGTTTTCTTATTTAGTTAAAATTCAGTTTCTTGGATTTCGTTTTTCTGGATGGCAAAAACAACCAAATACAAAGACTATTCATGATATAGTAGATAAAACGTTGTCTTTTGTTTTTGAAGACACAAACTATAAAACAATTGGAGTTGGTAGAACTGATGCTAAGGTTTCTGCAAACTCATATTATATTAATCTATTTACTAGGTTTGATTTTAACGAAGAATCATTCTTAGAAGATTTTAATAAGAATGCACCTGCAGATTTGAAAGCGATTTCCTTACAAGTGTTAAAAGAGGAATTTAATCTTATAAATTCTGAGAAGATTAAAGAGTATCATTATTATTTTTCATTTGGTCAAAAGAATCATCCATTTGCAGCTCCTTTTATTTCTGGATTGCAAGAAGATTTAAATTTAGATTTGATGAAATCTGGTGCAAAACTATTTGAAGGGGAACATTATTTTCATAAGTATTGTACTAAGCCATCTGCTAATACCAATTTGAAAAGAGTGGTTGATTCTTGTGAGATTATTGAAAATGATGTTTTAACTGCTAATTTTTTTCCTGAAACAAGTTATGTTCTAAAAGTAAAGGGAAAAGGTTTTTTGCGTTATCAGATACGTTTAATGATGGCAACTTTATTTGAGTTGGGTAGAGAAAATATAACTTTGCAATTTATTGAAGATTCTTTAAAAGAAAATAACGATCAGAAATCTTTACGAAATGTTGCACCTGGTTCTGGTTTGCAATTATATGATATTGATTTTAAAGTTTAGCTGGTAAATATGCTTGCGCAAAGGATTGAAGCATTTGTTTGAGCTCTTTTGAGACCTGAAATTAATTCAGGGTGAGAAAAGCGAGTGCGAAAAGCCTGACCTGAAAGGTTACGCCCAAAAGAAAAATCCACCTTTTAATAAGATGGATTTTTTGAGACTATATATAATGAGTAATTTATCCTTTGATAACTCCTCTAGAAATTACAATTTTCTGAATTTCTGAAGTTCCTTCGTAAATCTGCGTAATTTTTGCATCTCTCATTAAGCGCTCTACGTGATATTCTTTTACAAAACCATTTCCACCATGAATTTGAACAGCCTCTACAGTTTGTTCCATGGCAACTTTAGATGCATATAATTTTGCCATTGCAGATGACATGTCGTAATTGTTACCTTGGTCTTTATCCCAAGCTGCTTTCATAACCAACATTCTTGCGGCTTCAATTTCTGTGTACATATCTGCTAATTTGAATGCAATTGCTTGATGATTACAGATTTCTGTTCCAAAAGCTTTACGTTCTTTAGAATACTTTAAAGCTAATTCATAGCCTCCAGCAGCTATACCTAACGCTTGAGCAGCAATTCCAATTCTACCTCCAGAAAGTGTTTTCATTGCAAATTTAAATCCAAAACCATCTTCTCCAATTCTGTTTTCCTTTGGCACTTTTACATCGTTAAATTGTAAAGTGTGTGTGTCTGAACCACGAATTCCTAATTTGTCTTCTTTAGGGCCAATGTGAAAACCTTCCATTCCTTTTTCTACGATGAAAGCGTTTATACCTCTGTGTCCTTTTTCTCTATCAGTTTGTGCAATTACTAAATAAACATCTGAACGACCACCATTTGTAATCCAGTTTTTTGTTCCGTTTATTAAATAATGATCTCCTTTGTCTTCTGCAGTTGTTGCTTGTGAGGTGGCATCAGAACCTGCTTCTGGTTCACTTAAACAAAAAGCACCAATAAATTCTCCTGTTGCTAATTTTGTTAAATATTTTTGTTTTTGTGCTTCGTTTCCATAAGCTTCAAGTCCGTAGCAAACTAAAGAATTGTTAACAGAAACCATTACTGAGGCAGAAGCATCAATTTTAGAAAGTTCTTCCATAATTAATACGTAAGAAATTGCGTCCATTCCACTTCCTCCGTATTTTGGGTCAACCATAATTCCCATAAAACCTAAATCTCCCATTTTTTTCACTAATTCTTGAGGAAATTCTTGTTTGTTATCTCTTTCTATAACACCAGGTAGCAATTCTGTTTGTGCAAAATCTCTGGCAGCATCACGTATCATGATGTGTTCTTCTGTTAAACTAAAATCCATTGTATATTTTTGTTAGATTCGTAATAATTGTCCTCAAAGATATCGATTTCGTAACATATTTTCAATAGACATTTGTTATTTTTACAGATATGAATAAAACATCTCTTTTTTCTATAGGATTAATGTCTGGAACTTCATTAGATGGTATAGATTTGGTTTATGTTGAATTTCCTAAAAACAGCTATAAAGATTTTAAAATTTTACATTGTGAAACAGTTTCATATTCCAGAAAATGGAAAGAAACTTTACAAAATGCAATACATTTTTCTTCGGATGATTTAAATCTTTTAGATAATGATTATGGGGTTTTGTTGGGAGATGTTGTAAATAACTTTATTGAAAAATTTTCTATTTCTGAAATTGATTTTGTTGCTTCTCACGGACATACAATTTTACACCAACCAGAAAACGGAATTACACTTCAAATTGGTAATGGACAAAAAATAGCCACAATTACAAAGCAGAAAGTTGTTTGTGATTTTAGAACTCAAGATGTAAAATTGGGTGGGCAAGGAGCTCCTTTAGTTCCTATTGGTGATGAATTGTTGTTTTCAGATTATGATTTTTGTATAAATTTCGGAGGATTTTCTAATGTTTCTTTTAAAAGTAAAGGCAAAAGAATTGCTTTTGATATTTGTCCTGTAAATATTGTTATGAATTTGTATGCTCAGAAATTAGGTTATGAATACGATGAATCTGGTAAAATAGCTTCTGAAGGAATAATAAATGAGGAGCTTTTAAATAAATTGAATTCGCTAAGTTTTTATGATAAAGAGCCTCCAAAATCTTTAGGTTTAGAGTGGGTTCAGCAAAAAGTATTTCCTTTAATAGATTCATTTGAGTTAGAAATACCATCCATATTAAGAACTTTTGTAGAACATGTTGCTGTTCAAGTTAGTAATGTAATTTCTGGTGATAATTCAGTTTTAATGACTGGTGGAGGTGTGTTTAATACGTTTTTAATTGAACGAATAGAAAAACATACTACTAGTAAAGTTTTGCTGCCAGAATCAGAAATTATCAACTTTAAAGAGGCACTTATTTTTTCTTTTTTAGGGTTGCTAAGACTTGGTAATCAGGTAAATTGTTTAAAAAGTGTTACTGGTTCTTCAAAAGATCATTCTTCAGGTGAGATTTTTTATCCATAGGAAAAAAAATAAAAAATTTGAGTGCTCATTTTTTTAAGCTAAATTTGTTGAATACATTATAACTAATAATAATCTTAAAACATATTTAAATGAATCAGCTTTAACTTTTTTGTAGAATTAAAAAGCCTATGAAAAAATGATAGTTATAGTTGAATTTAAAAAGTTTTAAAATTGAAAGAATTATTAAAAATATACGAGAATAAACAGCCTGAAATAGTTTTTAATTGGAAAGATCCAGAAACAGAAGCAGAAGGTTGGACAGTAATAAACTCTTTAAGAGGAGGAGCAGCAGGAGGAGGAACTAGGATGCGTGAAGGTCTAGATATGAATGAGGTACTTTCTTTGGCAAAAACAATGGAGGTGAAATTTACAGTTTCAGGACCAGCAATTGGTGGAGCTAAATCTGGTATAAATTTCAATCCCCAAGATCCAAGAAAAAAAGGAGTTTTAGAGCGTTGGTATAAAGCAGTGTCGCCGTTATTAAAAAGTTATTACGGAACTGGAGGTGATTTAAATGTTGATGAAATTCATGAAGTAATACCTATGACTGAAGATGTTGGTGTTTGGCATCCGCAAGAAGGAGTTTTTAATGGACATTTTAAGCCGTCGGAAGCAGATAAAATTAACAGAATTGGGCAATTAAGACACGGGGTGATAAAAGTCATAGAAAGCAATAAATATTCTCCGGATATTTCGGCGAAATTTACGATAGCTGATATGATTACTGGTTTTGGAGTTGCAGAAGCAGTAAAACATTATTACAATATCTATGGTGGTTCTGTTGTTGGTAAAAGAGCAATAGTACAAGGATTTGGAAATGTTGGTTCTGCTGCAGCATATTATTTAGCTCAAATGGGTGCTAAAGTTGTTGGAATTATTGACAGAGTTGGAGGTGTAATTAATGAAGATGGATTTTCTTTTGAAGAAATAAAAGAAATGTTTTTAAACAAAAATGGTAACACATTGGTTGCAAAAAACATGATTCCTTTTGAAGAAATAAATGAAAGAGTTTGGAATTTACAGTGTGAGGTTTTTGCCCCTTGTGCAGCATCTAGATTAATTAAACAAGAGCAAATCAATCAAATGATTGAAACAGGTTTAGAGGTTATTTCTTGTGGAGCAAATGTTCCTTTTGCAGATAAAGAAATATTCTTTGGATCTATAATGGAAGATACTGATAAAAAAGTAAGTTTAATTCCAGATTTTATTTCCAATTGTGGAATGGCAAGAGTTTTTGCCTATTTTATGGAAAGAAGAGTTGAGATGACAGATGAAGCTATTTTTGAAGATACATCTAATATCATAAAAAAAGCATTGCAAAAGACGTTTGCAAGAAGTGAGATAAAAACAAAAATAAGTGAAACAGCGTTTGAAATAGCGCTTAAAGAATTGATTTAAATTAAATAGAAAAGCATGGAGTCAGTAATTATTATTGTATTTGTAATGGGGTATTTAGGAATAACCCTTGAACATAATTTAAAATTAGATAAATTAATCCCCGCCTTAATAATGATGGCAGTCTGTTGGGCGTTAGTTGCTCTAGGAGTAGATAATTTTACAACATGGTTTGATTCCAGTAAACATGCGTTAGTAGAAGGTTTTGGTTCATTAGTTCATGATGATAAGTTGCATTTAGTAGAAGAAACTTTATTACATCATTTAGGAAAAACAGCAGAAATATTAGTATTCCTTTTAGGAGCTATGACAATTGTAGAAATTATAGATTATTTCGATGGATTTTCTACGATTAAAGGGTTTGTAAAGACAAAAAAGAAAACTAGTATTCTTTGGATATTTTCAATTTTAGCATTTATCTTATCGGCTATTATAGATAATTTAACAGCTACAATTGTATTAATTTCAATTTTACAGAAAATTGTTAAAAAGAGAGATGAAAGAATTTGGTTTGCAGGTTTAATTATAATTGCAGCAAATGCAGGTGGTGCATGGTCTCCAATTGGAGATGTTACAACAACAATGCTTTGGATTGGTAAAAAAGTAACTACTTTAAAATTAGTTGAGTATTTATTATTACCTTCTTTATTGTGTATGGCAGTTCCTACATTTATAGCAACTTTCTTACCTGCTTTTAAAGGTGATATTGATTTTGATGAAACTGAAGCAGATGATAAACCTAAAAGTCAACACAGTGCAAGAATGTTATATTTAGGATTGGGAGCAATTGTTTTTGTACCGATTTTTAAAACAATAACACATTTACCCCCTTATGTTGGTATGATGTTATCTTTAGCTGTTGTAGCTACTTTTGCAGAAATTTATAGTAGATCTAAATTTTCTTTATCAGATTTTGATAGCGAAGAACATGATGCACATGCACATCACAGTCCAGTTCATGCTTCATTATCAAAAATTGAAATGCCAAGTATATTATTTTTCTTAGGAATTTTAATGGCGGTTGCAGCTTTAGAGTCTTTAGGAATTTTATTTAATTTTGCATCTACATTGCAAGAGTCTGTTCCAATGATGGGAACAGAGATGCATGTGCCAGGTGTAACAGGAGTTTCAGATTTAGTTGTAATGTTATTAGGAGTTGGTTCTGCAGTAATTGATAATGTACCTTTAGTTGCAGCAAGTTTAGGTATGTTCTCTGAACCAATAGACAATGAGTTATGGCACTTTATTGCATTTTCTGCAGGAACGGGTGGAAGTATGTTAGTTATTGGCTCTGCAGCTGGAGTAGTTGCAATGGGAATGGAAAAGATTGATTTCTTTTGGTACTTTAAGAAAATATCTTGGTTAGCATTAATTGGGTTTGTAGTTGGTTCTGCAGCGTTTATGCTTACTAGAACAATGTTTTAATAAACATAAAATAAATATTAAAAATGTCATTTCAATTTAATTTGGAATGACATTTTTTTTGATAAATAAATCACAATATATAATTGTGAAACAATTTTAAAAAAGAATAATCGTTAGTAGTTAAGAACTTAAAAATAACGTTGAATGTTATCATTTTTTCAAGAGAATAAAGAAATTTTAGAAGAAGCAATTTCAGAAGAAAAAACATTGTCTATCTATAAGTTAATTATGGATGGAGGTTTAGGAGGTCAAATAATTATTGCACTATTATTCGTTTTATTAACGGTAGCACTTTATATTTACTTCGAACGTTTTTTTGCAATAAAATCTGCTTCAAAAGTTGATAAAAATTTCATGAATCAGATTAAAGATTTTGTGTCTAATGGAAAATTAGAATCTGCGAAAGAGTTATGTAAATCTACAAACACACCAACTGCAAGATTAATCGGAAAAGGAATATCTAGAATTGGTAAACCTTTAGATGATATTAATACAGCAATTGAAACAGCAGGAAAGTTAGAGGTTTATCAACTAGAAAAAAACGTAAGTGTTTTGGCTACAATCGCTGGAGCTGCACCTATGATTGGTTTTTTAGGAACAGTGATAGGGATGATTATTGCCATTCATGAAATAGCAAATGCAGGAGGACAAATTGATATAAAAATGCTTTCTGATGGATTATATACTGCAATGACAACCACAGTTGCTGGTCTAATTGTAGGAATTATTGCATATGTAACTTATAATCATTTGGTTGTGAGAACAGATAAAGTTGTGTATCAAATGGAAGCAAAATCTGTAGAGTTTTTAGATTTATTAAACGAGCCAGTTTAGTATGAATTTACGCGGAAGAAATAAAGTAGATCCTTCATTTAATATGTCATCAATGACAGATATTGTTTTCTTGTTGTTGATTTTTTTCATGCTTACGTCAACATTAGTAACTGTAAGTGCAATTGATGTTTTACTGCCAAAAGCAGGAGGGAAAACCGAGAATAATAAATCAGTAGCAGTAACAATAACTAGTAAATCATTATTTTATATTGATAAAACTAAAGTTAGTTCATCGCAATTAGAGAGTGAAATATTAAAAAGTGTTGGTACAGATAAGAAGAAAACAATTGTTATTCGAGGAGATAAAGATGTTCCTTATAAAAATGTGATGAGAGTAATTGATATTGCAAATAAGAATAAATTAAAAATGATTTTAGCTGTAAAAGGCGGAAAATAAATGTCTGTTTTAGATACCAAACATAAACGCAAATCTGCTGTAATAACAGCTATTATTCTGATGCTTTTGTTATTCGGAATTTTCAACTTCGGAATGCAATATTTAGATCCGCCACAAGAATATGGATTGGCAATAAATTTTGGAACTTCAGAAGTTGGAAATGGAGATCCTGTAGAGAAAACTAAGAAAATTTCTACACCTAAAGTTGTTGATAAACAAGATGTAGTTGAAGAGGCGGTTGAAGAAACTCCAAAAGAAATCGTTAAAGAGGAAGTTATAACAAATGAAACTTCAAATGAAGTACCTGTTATAGAAAAGGTGAAAGAAATAGTTAAGGAGCCTGTAAAAGAGGTTGTTGAAAAAGTAATTCCAAAGGAAAACCCAAAGCCTAAACCGTCAAAAGAAACTCAAGATGCCTTAAATAATTTATTAAATGGCAATTCTTCAGATGGAAAGCCAAAAGGAGAAGGAGATAATAAAGAATCAGGAGTAAAAGGAGATGAGAAAGGTGATGCTAGTTCCAGCAAGTATTATGGAAATACAGGAACAGGTTCTGATGGAAATTATAATTTAGCAGGAAGAAAAGCATTGTCAAAACCAAAGCAACAGCCAAATTGTGAAGAAGAGGGAATTGTTGTTGTTAGGATTCAGGTTGATAAAAACGGAAAAGTAATCTATGCTTTTCCTGGAGTAAAAGGAACTACAAATTCTGCTCCGTGTTTGTTAAAACCTGCAAAAGAAGCTGCTTTAAAAACAAAATGGAACTCCGATAGTAAGGCTCCATCTAAACAAACAGGAACTATTATTTATAAGTTCTCTTTGTCTAAATAATTAATGATTTTTCCTTTTTTTCTAAAATCGTTTTATCTTCATATTTTTCATCATTTAACCGAGTTAAGTAGCTTTTTAACGATACTAGTATGTTTTTTAGAGTTAATATGTGATATTTGTATCACAATTAATAATTAAAATTATTTCTAAGTAAAAGAATTATTAAATGATTTTTGTAATTTAGAAATTTAAATAAATAAAAAAATGAAGAAAAAAGCAATTATCGTTTCAGGATACTTTAATCCAATTCACAAAGGACATTTAGAATATTTTAATAATGCTAAAGCATTAGCAGATGAGTTGTTTGTAATTGTTAATAGCGATTTACAAAGAGAATTAAAAGGTTCTAAAGAATTTCAAAAAGAAGATGAAAGGTTATTTATAGTTCAAAATATTAAAGCAGTTGATAAGGCAATAATATCTGTTGATAAAGATAGAACGGTTTGTGAGTCTATTAGAACTATTTATGAAACTTATGGTAATGAGTATGAATTAGGATTTGCAAATGGAGGAGATCAAGATAATAATTCTATTCCTGAAGCGCCAATTTGTAACGAATTAAAAATTCAATTAATAGATGGTTTAGGAGATAAAATACAGTCATCTTCTTGGTTATTAAAAAAACAATAAAGTTATGAAAGTAGGGATTACCTTTAGTTCGTTTGATTTATTGCATGCAGGGCACATTAAGATGTTGGAAGATGCAAAAGCTCAATGTGATTATTTAATTTGTGGTTTGCAAACAGATCCAACTTTAGATAGACCGGAAAAAAATATGCCTATTCAATCTGTTGTAGAGCGTTATATCCAACTGAAAGGGTGTAAGTTTGTTGATGAGATAGTGCCTTATGCAACTGAACAAGATCTTGAAGATGTTTTACGTTCATTTAAAATTGATGTAAGGATTGTTGGAGATGAGTATGCAACAAAGCAATTTACTGGTCGAGATTATTGCGAAGAAAAAGGTATAGATTTATACTTTAATAAAAGGGAACACCGTTTTTCTAGTAGTGGATTGCGTAAGGAAGTTCAAGAGAAAGAAAACTCTAAAAAAGATAAGAAGTAAAAAAGTAATTGTCTATTAGGTTTTTATGACATACAAAGAGACTTTAAATTGGATGTTTGCTCAATTACCCATGTATCAAAGAGAGGGTAAGACAGCATTCAAAAAAGATTTAACCAATACATTAGTACTTTCAAAAGAATTAAATTTTCCAGAAAAAAAGTTTAAATCAATTCACGTTGGAGGAACCAATGGAAAAGGGTCTACCAGTCATATGTTAGCTTCTGTCTTACAAGAAGCGGGGTATAAGGTTGGTTTGTATACGTCTCCACATTTAAAGAGTTTTACAGAGAGAATTCGAATTAATGGAAATGAAATTCCTAAAAGAAAAGTAACTTCATTTATAAAACGTCATAAAGATTTTTTAGAAAATCAAAAATTGTCTTTTTTTGAAATGACAGTTGGAATGGCTTTTGATTTTTTTGCTAACGAAAAAGTAGATATCGCAATTATTGAAGTTGGTTTAGGTGGAAGGTTAGATTCTACCAATATAATTACACCAGAAGTTTCAGTGATAACAAATATAGGCTTAGATCATACTCAGTTTCTGGGAGAGACTCTACCTGAAATCGCTTATGAAAAAGCAGGTATAATAAAGAAGAATATTCCAGTAATTATTGGAGAAAAACAAGTTGAGGTTAAAGAAGTTTTTAAGCAAAAAGCAAAAGAAACAAATTCTAAAATTTATTTTGCTTCGGATACTGATGTAGAATACAAAACAGATTTGTTGGGCGATTATCAAAAGAATAATTCAAAAACGGCAGTTGCTGCTATAGGGTTATTAGAAGGTTTTGAAGTTTCTAGTAAAAATATTGCAGATGGATTGATGAATGTTGTAAAAAACACGAATCTAAAGGGGAGATGGCAAATTTTACAAGAAAAACCGAAAGTTATTTGTGATACAGCACATAACAAAGAAGGTTTACATTTAGTTTTAAATCAACTTAAAAGAGAAAAGTTTAGAAAACTACACATTGTTTTAGGGGTGGTTTCTGATAAAAAATTAGAAGAGGTATTGCCATTATTTCCAAAAGAAGCAACCTATTATTTTTGTAAGCCAGATATTCCTAGAGGAATGTCTGAAGAAGTTTTACAAGAAAAAGCATTAAATTTTAATTTAAAAGGGAAAAAATATTTATCAGTAAAAAAAGCATATAAACAAGCGTTACTAAATGCAAATCAGCAAGATATAATTTATGTTGGAGGAAGTACTTTTGTTGTTGCAGAAATAATTTAAAAATAAAATTGTTTTTTCTTTGGATAATTAAAAAAGCCTGTTATATTTGCACCCGCTTAGGGCAATTAGCTCAGTTGGTTCAGAGCACCTCGTTTACACCGAGGGGGTCGGGGGTTCGAATCCCTCATTGCCCACCAAAGAAAATCCTTTACTTAATTGTAAAGGATTTTTTGTTTTAGATAATTATTAAGAAGAGATGACTGAAACATTTTTTGTACATTCGTATTTGAAAAAGAATTTAATTTTTTGTTGATGAATATAGACTTGTCTGGAAAAAAAATAGTAGTTACTGGTGGAGCTGGTTTTATTGGTTCTAACTTGTGTGAAGTACTACTTAATAGGAATAATGTTGTAGTTTGTCTAGATAATTTTTCAACAGGAAAAAGAGAAAATATTTCGAGTTTATTAGAAAATCCAAATTTTACTTTAATTGAAGGGGATATTAGGAATTTAAACGATTGTTTAAAAGCAACAAAAGGATGTGATTTTGTTTTGCATCAAGCTGCTTTAGGCTCTGTTCCTAGATCTATTAAAGACCCCATAACTTCTAATGAGGTAAATGTTACCGGTTTTCTAAATATGCTAGTGGCTTCTAGAGATAATGGAGTTAAACGATTTGTTTATGCAGCAAGTTCTTCAACATATGGAGATTCTGAATTGATGCCAAAAGTTGAAAATGTTATTGGGAAACCATTATCTCCATATGCAGTTACTAAGTATGTAAATGAATTATATGCAGATGTTTTTTCTAAAACGTATGGTTTAGAAACAATAGGGTTGCGTTATTTTAATGTCTTTGGTAGAAAACAAGATCCAAATGGTGCTTATGCAGCTGTTATTCCAAAATTTATAAGCCAATTAATGAAAGGTGATTCACCAGTTGTAAATGGTGATGGTTCTTATTCTAGAGATTTTACTTATATTGATAATGTAATTCAAGCAAACTTATTAAGTCTTGTAGCCAAAGATGAAAAAGCAATAAATACAATTTATAATGTTGCCTTTGGTGATAGAAATACGTTAAATAACTTGGTAAAGTATTTGAAAGAATACCTATCTGGGTTTGATGATAGTATATTGAACATAAAGATTGAATATGGTGAAAATAGAGAGGGAGACATACCTCATTCACATGCTAATATTCAAAAAGCAAAAGAACTTTTAAAATACAATCCAGAGTTTTCTTTAAAAGATGGTTTGAAGGAGTCGATAAAATGGTACTGGGAAAATTTATAGTATGGAACAAATAAAAATAGCAATAATTGGTTTAGGTTATGTAGGATTGCCATTGGCAAGATTGTTTGCGACAAAATACCCAGTTGTGGGCTTTGATGTAAATGAGAAAAGAATTTCTGAATTAAAATTTGGAGTTGATAAAACCTTAGAAGTTGATGAGGATGTTTTAAAAAGTGTTCTAGTAGATGAAAGTTCTAATAAAAATGGACTTTTTTGTTCATCAACAATCAACGATCTTAAAGATTGTAATTATTTTGTAATTACAGTACCTACGCCTGTAGATAAAAATAATAGCCCCGTTTTAACTCCTTTAATTAAGGCGAGTGAGACAGTAGGTTCTGTATTGAAGAAAGATGATATTGTAATTTATGAGTCTACAGTTTATCCAGGAGCTACTGAAGAAGATTGTATTCCAGTTTTAGAAAGGGTTTCAGGATTAGAATTTAATAAGGATTTTTATGCAGGATATTCTCCAGAAAGAATTAATCCGGGAGATAAAAAACATACTGTAGAGAAAATTTTAAAAGTTACATCAGGTTCTACTTTAGAAATCGGAAAAAAAGTGGATGCTTTATATAATTCAGTAATTATTGCCGGTACACATTTGGCACCAAATATAAAGGTAGCTGAAGCGGCAAAGGTTATTGAAAATTCACAACGAGATATCAATATCGCTTTTGTTAATGAATTGGCTAAAATTTTTAATTTGATGGATATCAATACAAGTGATGTTTTAGCAGCAGCAGGTACAAAATGGAATTTCTTACCATTTACACCAGGTTTAGTTGGAGGTCATTGTATTGGGGTAGATCCTTATTATTTAGCTCAAAAAGCACAAGAATATGATTATCATCCAGAAATTATTTTAGCAGGTAGAAGAATGAATGACAGCATGGGTAAATATGTTGCTTCAGAAGTTGCTAAATTGATGATTCAAAAAGACATAAAAGTAAAGGAGGCAGATATTTTAGTATTAGGAATTACTTTTAAAGAAAATTGCCCAGATGTTAGAAATACAAAAGCAGTTGATGTCATAAATGAATTGAAAGACTATGGAGCAAATGTTGTAATTTTTGATCCAAATGCAAATCCTGAAGAAGTAAAAAAAGAATATGCATTAGATTCAGAAAATATACTTCCAATTAAAAAATTTGATGCAATTGTGTTAACCGTTGCACATAAGGAATTTAAAGAATTAGACTTACAGTCCCTGAAAAAAGAAAAAGCAATAGTATATGATGTGAAGAATTTTCTTTCATCAGAAATAGTGGATAAATTTTTATAGTTGATGAAAAATTTCGCTTTAATAGGAGCTGCAGGTTATATTGCTCCAAGACATTTAAAGGCAATAAAAGATACAAATAACAATCTAATAGCTGCTCTTGATAAATTTGATAGTGTAGGAATTATGGATAGTTATTTTCCTAATGCAGATTTTTTTGTAGAATTCGAACGGTTTGATCGTCACATAGAAAAGATAAAACGCCAGCAAAATATCAATTTAGATTATGTAAGTATTTGTACGCCAAATTATTTACATGATTCACACATACGTATGGCTTTAAGAAGAGGTGCTGATGCAATTTGTGAAAAGCCTTTGGTTTTAAATCCTTGGAATGTTGACGCTTTAGCAGATATTGAAAAAGAATCTGGGCAAAGAATCCATACGATTTTACAATTAAGGTTACATTCTAGTATTATTCAATTAAAGAATAAAGTAGATGCTGAAAATAAGAATGGGAAGTATGATATAGATTTAACATATATTACTTCTAGGGGGAATTGGTATGATATTTCTTGGAAAGGAGATGAGTCGAAATCTGGCGGAATTGCAACAAATATTGGAGTTCATTTTTATGATATGCTTTCATGGATTTTTGGAGAAGTGCAAGAGAATATAGTTCATTTAAGAGAGAAAAATAAAGCAGCGGGCTATTTAGAATTTAAAAACGCTAGAGTACGATGGTTTTTGTCTATTGATGAAAATGATTTACCTCAGAAAATTAAAGAAATAGGTCAAAGAACATTTCGTTCTATTAATATAGATAATAAGGAATTAGAGTTTAGTAACGGATTTACTGAGTTACACACAGATAGCTATAAGGGAATTTTAGCAGGAAATGGTTTTGGTTTAGAAGATGCAAAAACTTCTATAGAAATCGTTCATGATATTAGAAATCAAGCGATTATGAAATCAGGTGAAAAACACCTTTTTATTACATAAGTATTTATCCTAATATTTGCAAAAAACAAATATTTAAAAATAAAATATGAATATAGCTGTAGTTGGTTCTGGTTATGTGGGTTTAGTGTCTGGGACTTGTTTTGCTGAAATGGGCAACTATGTTACTTGTATAGATATAGATTCAAATAAAATTGATGAATTAAAAAAAGGTGTTATTCCAATTTATGAACCAGGATTGGAAGCTATGGTGTTAAAAAATATAAATAACAAAAATCTTTTTTTTTCTACAGATTTATCTAAAGCTGTTGCAAATGCAGGAATAGTATTTATTGCAGTGGGAACACCAATGGATAAAGATGGTTCTGCTGATTTACAATATGTTTTGGCAGTAGCAAAGTCTATTGGGGAATCAATGATGAAAGAGTTGGTTGTTGTCGATAAATCTACGGTCCCTATTGGAACAGCAGATAAGGTAAAAGCAACAATCCAAAAAGAGTTAGTTAAAAGAGGTCTTCAGTTAAAGTTTCATGTAGTTTCTAACCCAGAATTTTTAAAAGAAGGAGCCGCTATAGATGATTTTATGAAACCAGATAGAGTTGTTATTGGTGCAGATTCTGATTATGCTTTTGATAAAATGAAGCAATTGTATTCTCCTTTCTTTAGAACGCATGATCGTTTTATTACTATGGATATTCGCTCTGCAGAAATGACTAAATATGCTGCGAATGCTATGTTGGCAACAAAAATTTCATTTATGAATGAAATTGCTAATATATGCGAAAGAGTTGGTGCAGATGCAAACCAAGTAAGATTAGGTATTGGTTCAGATAAAAGAATAGGGTATAGTTTTATTTATCCAGGTGCTGGTTATGGAGGTTCGTGTTTTCCTAAAGATTTAAAAGCATTAAAGAAAATTGCCGAAGAGCATGGTTATAAACCAAGTTTAATAACTTCTGTTGAGGATGTCAATAATGCTCAGAAATTAGTGGTTGCTCAGAAAATTGTAAATAGGTTTGGAGAGGATTTAACTGGAAAAACTTTTGCTTTATGGGGATTGGCTTTTAAGCCAGGAACAGATGATATGAGAGAAGCACCATCAATATATGTCATAAAAGACCTTGTAAGTAGAGGAGCGAAAGTACAAGTTTATGATCCTAAAGCAATTAAAGCTGCTAAAGAATGTTATTTAAAAGGGGTTGATAATGTTACATATTTTGAATCTAAGTATGAGGTTTTAATGAATGCTAATGCTCTAATATTGTTAACAGAATGGAAAGAATTTAGATCGCCAGATTTTGAAGAAATAAAGTCTCAATTGGTTTCTCCAGTAATTTTTGATGGTAGAAATCAATACAATGCATTTAATTTAGAAGACAAAGGATTTGATTATTATCAAATAGGTAAATAATTTTTTATTAATGAATAAATCAACAAATATATATAGCAGGTCATAGAGGGAATGGTAGGTTCTGCTGTTTGTAGAGCTTTAGAAAAGAAAGGCTATAAAAATTTATTAGGTAGAATCAGTAAAGAATTAGATTTAAAAAATCAAGAAGCCGTTAAAGATTTTTATGAAAAAGAAAAACCAGCTGTTGTTATTGATGCTGTCGCAAAAGTGGGAGGTATTTTAGCGAATAATGGTTTTCCTTATCGGTTTTTAATGGAGAATATGCAAATTCAGAACAGCTTAATTGATGGAGCCTTAAAGTCAGGAATTGAAAAGTTCATCTTTTTAGGAAGCTGTTGTATATGCTTTAGAGAATAAATTGCCAGAATACTTATATAATGTTGGGTTTGGTAAAGATATTGCTATAAAAGAATTGTCAGAGACAATCCAAAAAGTAACTGGCCTTCAAGGTCAAATTGTTTGGGATGCTGAAAAACCAGATGGAACTGCAAGAAAGTTAATGGATGTCTCTAAGATGAAAAACTTAGGTTGGAGTTATTCCGTAGAATTAGAAGAAGGAATACAAAAAACCTACAATTGGTTTTTAGAAAATATAGAAAATATAAAAGAAGTGAAATTGTAAAATCGATTCTCGTCCACCGTTTCTCGTTCATCGAAAAACGTCCAACGAACAACGAAAATCGAGCAACGAATATGGAATGTAAACTACAAGTTTGGAGATTAGCGCATCAATTAACACTTGATGTATACCGAATTTCAAAATATTTTCCTTCTTCAGAAAAATATGGTTGGCCAATCAAGTAAGAAGAAGTGCTAGTATTGTTCCAACAAATATAATAGAAGGTCAAGGTAGATAGTATAAAAAAGAGTTTATTCAGTTTTTGTATATTGCAAAAGGATCCTTGGAAGAAGCAAATTATCAATTATTTTTGGCAAAGGATTTAGAGTATATTTCTAATGAAGAATATGTGAAATTATTTGAATTATGTACAAGAATTAAAATGATGTTGTATAAATTAATAAGTTCTTTAAAGTAGGTTATTGTTTGTCGTTCATCGATATTCTTACAACAAACAACGAACAACGAACAACGAACAACGAACTATGAAAGTAGCTTTAATTACTGGAATAACCGGGCAAGACGGTTCTTATTTAGCCGAATTGTTATTAGAAAAAGGTTATATGGTTAATAGTATAAAAAGGAGAGCATCTCTTTTTAATACTGATAGAATTGATCATTTATATCAAGATCCACATGATCCAAACCAAAGATTAAAATTACATTATGGGGACTTGACAGATTGAATGAATTTGACTCGAATTATCCAAGAATGTCAACCTGACGAAATTTATAACTTAGGAGCTATGCCTCATGTAAAAGTTTCTTTTGATATCCCTGAATATGTAGGTATTGTTGACGGATTAGGAACTTTAAGAATATTAGAAGCAGTAAGAATTTTAGGACTAGAAAAGAAAACTAGAATTTACCAAGCTGCAACTTCAGAAATATTTGGAGGATTACCAGAAAATAAAAACGAAAGAGGTTTTTATGATGAAAACTCTCCTTTATATCCACGTTCACCTTATGGAGTTGCAAAGATTTATGGTTTTTGGATTACTAAGAACTACTAAGAAGCTTAAGATATGTTTGCTTTTAATGGGCTTTTATTCAATCACGAATCACCAAGGAGAGGTGAAACTTTTGTAAAAGAAAAATTACGCGAACAGTCGCTAAAATTGCATTAGGATTACAGAAAAAGTATATTTAGGTAATATAGATGCAAAAAGAGATTGGGGACATGCGAAAGATTATGTTCGTAAGATGTGGATGATTTTACAAGCAGATAAGCCAGAAGATTGGGTAATTGCAACAGGAGTTACAACTATATTAAGAGACTTTGTACGTTTGGCTTTTGAAGAAGTGGGTATTGAAGTTGAATTTAAAGGTGAAGGTGTAGATGAAAAAGCATATGTTGTTGCCTGTAATCATAAAGATTTTCAAATAGCAATTGGTAAAGAAGTTTTATCTGTAGATTCTACATATTTTCGCCCAACTGAAGTAGATCTATTAATTGGTGACCCAACAAAAGCGAAAGAGAAATTAGGATGGAAGTGTCAATATGATTTACAAAATTTAGTAAAAGAGATGATGCAATCAGATTTAAAACTAATGTTGAAAGATCAATATTTAATTGAAGGAGGTTATTCAACTATGAATTATTTTGAATAATTTTTTGATTGAAATTGCCTTAGAAAACTTTTTAAATTTAAATATATTTATTAACTTTTATTTTATTAGATTTAAACAAGAAAGTTTTACGTAACTTTGCCTTTTAAATAAAAAACAATCACTACTAATAGTAGTAATTAAATATTTATAAATGTGATGTCTTTTGCCAAGTGTATTTTGGTTTTTATTAGGTGTTATTGAAATATATATAATTATTAAAAAAGAATAGTTTTTTAAAGAATAAATATAAAATAAGAGATGAGCATGCCAAAAATTGCAATTATTGGATTAGGATATGTTGGATTACCTTTAGCGAGATTATTTGCTACAAAATATTCAGTGGTAGGTTATGATATTAATAAAGAAAGAGTAGCAGAGTTAATGTCTGGTTCTGATACAACCTTAGAGGTTTCTGATGAAATTCTTCAATCAGTTTTAGTAAATGACTTATCAGAAAAAAACGGATTATATTGTTCGACTTCATTAAGTGATATAGAAGATTGTAATTACTACATAGTAACAGTTCCAACTCCGGTAGATAAGAATAATAGACCAGTTTTAACTCCTTTAATTAAAGCAAGTCAAACTGTAGGGTTAGTTTTAAAAAAAGGAGACATTGTTATTTATGAATCAACAGTATATCCTGGAGCAACAGAAGAAGAATGTATTCCTGTTTTGGAAAAAATATCAGGATTAAAATTTAATAAAGATTTTTATGCAGGGTATTCCCCAGAAAGAATTAATCCGGGAGATAAAGAACATACGGTTGAAAAAATTTTAAAAGTTACTTCAGGTTCAACTTTAGAAATCGGTAAAGAAATTGATAACTTATATAAGTCAGTAATTACTGCGGGTACTCATTTAGCACCAACAATTAAAGTTGCAGAGGCTTCTAAAGTAATTGAAAACTCACAAAGGGATATTAATATAGCTTTTGTAAATGAATTAGCTATGATTTTTAATCTAATGGAGATAAATACACATGATGTTTTAGAGGCTTCAGGGACAAAATGGAATTTTTTACCATTTAAGCCAGGGTTAGTAGGAGGGCATTGTATTGGTGTTGATCCATATTACCTTGCACAGAAAGCACAAGAGTATGGCTACCATCCTGAAATAATTTTGGCAGGAAGAAGGTTGAATGAAAGTATGGGTGAGTACGTTGCTTCAGAAGTTATTAAGTTAATGATTGAAAAAGATGTTAAAATAAAAAATGCAGAAATTTTAATTTTAGGGATTACTTTTAAAGAAAATTGCCCTGATGTTAGAAATACAAGGGTAGTTGATGTTATTTCATCTCTTGAGAAATATTCTACAAAAGTTTCGATTTTTGATCCTTGGGCTAATTCAGATGAAGTTAAACAAGAATATAATTTGGTTTCCTCTCAGACCATTCCTAATAAAAAGTTTGATGCTATTGTTTTAGCTGTTGCGCATAATGAATTCAAGAGTTTAAATTTTAATCTTTTGAAAAAAGATAAATCAATAGTTTATGATGTAAAGAATACTCTTGATGATAACCAAAAAGATAGAGGATTGTAAATAGAAATGATTGGTTTTTTGTTTTGTGAATAATTATTATTTTAATCGCATATTCGATAATCAATATATAATTATATTTTAATAGAATAAGAAATGTTAATATGGAGTAAAATAATTTTTTTTTTCTTAAAAAGAAGAATTAAAAAAAGGAATTCTAAAATTTCTTTTGGTGGGATTTCTAATATTGAATTTGACAATAATTTAAATGCGATTGGATATATTTATATTGGACCTGGCGCATTTTGGTCATTGAAAGGAGGTCTCTTTTTAGGTAATAACGTGATTTTTGGACCAAAGACATCTATTTGGACTTATAATCATAATTATAAAAGTGAACTGTCTATTCCATATGGAGGAGAGGATATACTTAAAAGTGTCGTAATTGAGGATAATTGTTGGATAGGTTATGGTGTGATAATACTCCCAGGAACTATAATTCGAGAAGGTAGTATCATTTCTGCTGGATCAGTTGTAAATGGTGAGATACCTAAGAGGTCTCTTGTAATGGGAAATCCATCTAAAGTTATAAAAAAACTAGACGATTATAGTTATGAGAAATTAAAACAGCAAAAGAAATTTTATTTGAATATAAAAAATAATATTAGTTGAATTTTTTTAAATTTAGTTTTTTACAGTATATTGGAATATTGATATCCTTATTTATTAATTTTTTTCTAGCTAAAAACATTACTCAAGAAAATTATGGGTTATATAGTTTAGGATTAGTTTTGTTTAATACTATAATTGGTGTAAAAGATTATGGATTAGAAAGAAATAGTTTGGTTAGGTTAAACTCTAATATAGGAGGTGATATAAAAGATGAGTATACCGCGCAGTTTTTAGTAAGATTGTTGGTTTTATTTTTTTTATTTTTACTTTCTTTTTTATATATTGAGTATAATAATTACTTATCATATTTGTATTTTTATATTTTTGGTGCAATTATTTTTTCTATAACACCTAAGTTTTTTTTCGATTTTAATAAACAATTTGTAAAAGAATCAATAATTACAATTTTTGATAGACTATTTTTTTTAATAGCTATTTTTTCATTGTTCTATTTTAATAAATTAGAAATTTATTCTATCTCCCTGTTTTATCTTTTATCTAGAGGAATTTATTTTATACTAACTATCAAAAGTCTGCGTTTTTGGGTTAGTATTTCAAATATTAAAAAAGTAAAAATAAATAAAATACTAAATGAGAATTTTTTATTTTGGTTAACAACTGTTTTTAATACTATATTATTAAATGTAAATCAATTAGTATTAAGTTCTAATCAAGGTGTTTTAGATTTAGCTATTTTTTCTTTTGCTTTGCAATTTGTTTCTTTATTAAGAATTTTGCAAAATCAATTTTTAAGATGGCAAGTACCTGAATTAAGTAAAAAAATATCTGAGAACACTCTAACAATCAATCTAATTAATAAAAAATTATTAAAATCATTCTTTTTTAGTTTAATTTTTTCACTATTACTATATATTAGTGCCAGTGTCATAATAACTTTTTTTTATCAGAAGTATTTAGAGTCATTAAAGGTACTCTTAATTCTTTGTGTTTGGTCCGTTTTTTACGGTCCAGGAATTGTAAATAGTTTTATTCTTTCTAATAAAATAAAATCTTCATATTTTTTTATGATATCGATTTTTTTTACTAGTGTAAGTTTATTAATGAATGTTTTTTTTAATGCAAATTATATTATTACAGCATTAATTATTGTTATTCCTCATACCATCTCTATTTTTGTTCAATATTATTTAACTAATATTAATTATGCTGACAGTAAAAAATAAAACGATATTATTATTTGGTTATTATGGTAAATCAAATATAGGTGATGATATTATGTTAATTAATATTGTAGACCTCTTGGTTAGAAAAAAAACAAAAAAAATTGTCGTTTTAGTCGACAAATCTTTCAATATGGAAGAAGATTTTGATTCAAGTGTGGTTTTTCTCAAGGGGCTTAAAAATAATATTCTATCTTTTTTAATACAATTGATTAAAGTGGATTACTTTATTTGGGGAGGAGGAACTTGTTTTTTTGACAATCCATCAAATAGAGGGTTAAAAGAATTGCTGTATTTTACGTCATTAAGAAAAATTATAAGTAAAAATAAAAAAAATTTCTTTATTGGTATTGGGGTTGAAAAAGTCGAAAAAAGCAAAATTTTAATAAGGAGAATATTAAGTTATACTGATGGAGTTATTTTAAGGGATAAAATAAGTAGAGAGAATTTATTATATATAGATAATACATTCAATCACAAAACTGATTTTATTGAAGTGTATGATGATATGGTTTTAATGAATACTACTAAGAATATTTTAAATAAAAAAGCTATAAGTATTACTAGTAACAAATATATAACTTTTAGTGGTCATTATAAATATGAAAATAACGATAAAGTAGTAAAACATACTGCTAAAGAGTTAAAAAAGGTAATGGATCGTTTAAATATATATCATGTGGTTTTTTTACCCGCCAAATATGATAAAAAAGGAGATTGTGGGTTTCATTTAAATGTTAAGAATGAACTTATTTCTAATAAAAAGTATAATTTAGAAATACCAGAAATAAATCATATAT
>CBDUHF010000032.1:0-34083 GCA_965367085.1 uncultured Polaribacter sp. | reverse complement strand
AGTGTAGCATAGGTGTGTCTTGCACAATGGAAAGTTATTGTTTTTGTTATTCCTGCTTTCATCATCCATTGTTGTAATTTTAAGTTTGACCAAGCACTATAATTTAAACCTTTAAAAATTTGGTTTTCTTGATTATTTTCTTCACCTAATAATGTTCTTGCTTGTTCTGATATAGGAAGGGTTTGTGTTCCTTTTGTTTTCTTTTGAGTGAATCTGATGTAATATCCCATTTCTTTAGAATGTTGAATTTCTGACCATTTCAATTTTACTATATCAGACCATCTTAAACCTGTTAAAGTAGAAAAAATAAATGCGGTTTTTAAAATTGGAATTTCACATTCTGTTTTTGCTGCTGATTGTAATTCATCTAAGGTTAGAAATTCACGCTGAGGTTCTCCTTGTTTAAAATGCTTAACATTTAAACCAGGATTAACTTTTAGTATATCATCTTTAACAGCTTGTTTAAGTGCTGCCATAAATTTACCAAAATAAGAATGCTTTGAGTTTTGGGATAGTTTTTTATTTGCTCTACCAATGGCATCTTTATCTAAATAGTTTCTGAAATTCTCTACAAACGTTTTATCAACATCTTTAAAGCTTATATCATTTGGACAAAATTTATCAAGGTGTTTTAACATACTATTCCAATTGCCATGATTACCAGTACTATTGTTTTTGGTTTCAGCTAATGTTTTAATATAGCTAATAAAACTACCTTTTAACTTTTCAAGACTATCAAACCCATAGATTCCATTTTGTAATTCAATTTGTCTTTGAGCGCAAATGGTTTCAGCTAGTTGTAAGGTTTTTTTATTAACCTCTCTTTCTGTTGAAGTTTTAGGGTTAGGAGTGAGGTACAACCTTAAATACTCTGTTTTTCTTTTTCCTTTATGGTAGTAGTCGAGGTATAAACTAATATTTTTATTCTTCTTTCTTTTTCTTAGCGTAACTTTCATAGTTTATTCATTAAATAAATTTTCAATTTGTTTTTTAGATACTATTCTTTTTCTTCCAAAAGGTACTGCTTTTAAACGACCATTTTGAACCATTCTCTGAATGGTCCATCTGCTAACACCAATAAGTTGAGAAGCTTCTGTAATACTTAAGTATTCTTTATTTGTGTTAAGAACTGTATTAGTATTATTGTTTGTTTCGTTTTTACTTTCAGTTACAGAAATAGCAGCATTTATTTTTTCTTGTCTTTTTCTTAGTTTCCAAGCTTTCTTTCCACAAGAATTACTACAATACTTAGTTACGGTTGTTCGAGCTGTAAATGTCTTATTACATTGCTGACAATTTTTTAAAAGATATATGTTACTACTCATCCTTTTGGTGCATTAAGTAGCCTTATGGTTCAATAGGTAGCATTATGGTGCATAATATTTCCTATGAATATTTATTTATCTATTTGGGCAACAAATAATGAAATAAGGCAACGATTATACAACGAATTTAATCAAAAAAGAGCTAATAAGCAACAAATAAAGGAAGATATATTTAGTTAAATCAAAGAAAAACAAGTAGTTATGTAGTAAGGGAAAGGTGTTTACTTTCCGATACAAAAATTACCAAAAATATGACCAAGAATATCTTTGTCAACATCATATTCTCCAGTAATATTACCAAGATGACGCAAACATTCTCTAATATCTATAGAAAATAAATCAGTACCAATTTCTAAATCAATTCCTTGCTGAACAGAAGTAATAGCAACTAAAGCATTATTTAATGCCTCAAAATGACGAGAATTGGTAACAATTGTTTCATTATTACTTAAAGCACCAATATTTACCAAAGAAGTTAATTCTTGCTTTAATTCATCGATTCCTGTTTTTTGTTTTGCTGATAAAAGAATTAAATTTTCAATTTCAGATTGTAAAATAGAGGAGTCGTGACAAGATAAAGTGTCAATTTTATTTGCAATTACTAACAAACGTTTATTTGGAAAACGAGTTTTAATTGTATCGATTTCTTGCAAGAAATCTTCACTCGAGTAAGAAAATTTATTAGAATCAATTAAGAAAATAATTAACTGCGCATTTTCTGCTTTTTCGTAGGCTTTTTTTATTCCTATGCTTTCTATAACATCTTCAGTTTCTCTTATTCCTGCAGTATCAATAAATCTAAAAGCAACACCATCAATAATTAATTCATCTTCAATAGCATCTCTTGTGGTTCCAGCAATATCAGAAACAATAGCTTTTTCTTCATTTAAAAGCGCATTTAAAAGTGTCGATTTTCCAACATTTGGTTCTCCAATAATTGCAACCGGAATTCCGTTTTTCATTGCATTTCCAAAAGAAAAAGAATCAATTAATCGTTTTAAAACAAACGTAATTTTTGCAACTAATTCTTTAAATTTAGTTCTATCTGCAAACTCTACATCTTCACCAGAAAAATCTAATTCTAATTCTATTAACGCAGCAAAATCTAATAACTGAGCACGTAACTCTTTTAATTCATTGGTGATTCCGCCGCGCATTTGCTGAATTGCCATTTGATGACTTGCAGCAGAGTTAGAGGCAATTACATCTGCAACAGCTTCAGCCTGAGATAAATCCATTTTCCCATTTAAAAAAGCACGCATTGTAAATTCACCATTATCAGCCATTCTACAACCGTTTTGTAAAAATAACTGAATAATCTCTTGCTGAATAAAACTAGAACCGTGACAAGAAATTTCAACAACATTTTCTCCGGTATAAGAGCGAGGGTTTTTAAAAATAGAAACCAAAACTTCGTCTAAAATAACCTCATTCTCTATAATATGACCTAAATGAATGGTATGTGAATCTTGGTTTTTTAATGATTTTCCTTTTCTAACAGATTTAAAAAAAGCATCAACAATATCAATAGATTTTTCACCAGAAAGTCTAATTACAGAAATAGCGCCAACACCAGAAGGAGTTGCCAAAGCAATAATAGTATCGTTATCAATCATACTGCAAATATACATCGCTTAATTAAGTTGAAAAACCCTTTTTTGTAACAAAACAACAATCTGTGCGTCAAATAGGTAAACAATTAAACTTTAAGATATAAAATGAAAGAAGACAAACAACTATTGGTATTAACACATTTAAGTCAATTACTAGATTTTGTAACAGGAATTGGAGGCTTTATAGTGCCTTTAGTTTTATGGCTCACAAAAAAAGATGAAATTTCAGGAATGGATTTTCATGGAAAAGCTATTCTAAACTTTAGAATATCTATTTTTATCTATATTTTACTATGTATTCCTTTAATTTTATTATTAGGATTAGGTATTTTTGGAATCATAGCTATTGTAATATTCTCTTTTATTTTTCCAATTGTAAATGCAATAAAAGCAAGTAATAATGAAGCACCAAGTTATCCTTTTAGTATAACTTTTATAAAATAGTGAAAAGAAAAAAGTAATGTAAGAATCGCCCTTATTCAGGGCGATTTTCACTTCGAGTTATTTTTTGATAAAAATAGGATCGAGAAGATGGCGTTACTTTATCCTGAAAGCATTTAGGACCAATTCAGGCTTTTCGCACTCGCGCTTTTTGTTCATACTTCATAAAAGAGCTCAAACAAATGCTTCAAATGAGTAGCGTTCACGATTTCAAAAGAAATATTAAAGTATGTGTAATCCTTAACGCGATTAATTCTAAAAGCTTTTAGTAAAATAATAATTTAGGTAGCCTGATTAATAAACTCTTCATATTCATAGAAAAAGAGTTCAAATTTTGGCATTGTTTCCACAAAAAACTCATAACAATCTCGCCAAGTATTTTTATTATGAATGCTAAATTTCCCATCAAAAGGAACATAAATTCTATGAATTATTTTTCTGCTTTCTAATTCATAAGCATCATTAAAAATAACTTCGGGTAATTCTGCTTCTAGCAACGCTTTTAAAGAAATCATTTGATCATACAACAGTTCATTAGCAATAGCTTCTGGATGTTCAATATCTAAACAAACCATTGCTTTTTTTCTGTCTGCCTGAAACTTAAACGCAAAACCTTTAATCTTTGTGTTATACAACAACCATTTTCTAGGAAACGATTTTCCAAAACTTGTCCAGAATTCTTTACGCAATAATGCAGACTCTTCTTTGCTAAACATATCTTTTTATTAGTTTTAAAGTTGAGGTTTCTCAATCGCTTAAAAAAGCTCATTTAGAAATGACATTCTTTAGAATATTTATTTTTGCTAACTGCTAACTGCTAACTGCTAACTGCTAACTGCTAACTGCTAACTGAATTATCCGTGAATTGTAGCTTTTTTACCACGCTCACGCATCAATTCTGCTTCAAAAGCTAATAAGTCGTTCCATTTTTTATCTACAATCTCTCTATCTTGATATTGTCTAGCAAATTGTAAAAATGTAGTATAATGGCCAGCTTCAGAAATCATTAATTTATTATAGAATTTAGATAATTCTTCATCTTCCATATTTTCAGAAAATACTTTAAAACGCTCACAACTTCTTGCTTCAATTAAAGCAGCAACTAATAATCGCTGAATTAAAGCATCTGTTCTGTCTTTTGTTTTATTAAAGAATTTTTGCAATCTAATTGCATAATCGTTTTTTTGTTCTCTTCCTAAAACCATTCCACGTTTTACCATTAACAAATGCACCATTTTAAAATGTTGCATTTCTTCAATAGCAATGTTACTCATCTCTTTAACTAGTTCTGTTTCTTCAGAATAATTAATAATAATAGAAACAGCATTAGAAGCAGCTTTTTGCTCTAAAAAAGCATGATCTGTAAGTATTTGTTGTAAATTATCTTTGGCAATTTCTGCCCAAGAAGTTTCCGTTTCAAATTGTAATCCTAACATTATAGTTATATTGTTTTTTGTAATCCCATACCAAAGTAGGCGAGTGCTTTAATTTCTTTAACACTTGATAAACGTTCGTTACCAAATATTAAAATTCCGTTTTCGGTAGCAGAAATATGATATTGTTTGTTGCTTTCAAAGAACAAAATTAATTCTTCTGTAAAAAACTCTCTAATTTTTTCTTCGTTTTTTCCTGCTAAATAAAAACGTTTGCTAAAATCTGGGTGATTTTTTATGTCGATATCTTTATAACCAGCAAATTCTAATAGATATTCAAAAATTCCTTCTCTGTCTAACGTAAAATTAGGAACCGGTTTTAGCGTATGAATATGTAACATTGTTGCTTTAATAACTTGTTTTGCAATCATTTCACCTTCTGTAAAATGAACGTCAAAAATAGTACAGTCCTCGTTAGAAAGTACATTAGAAACTTTGTCTATTTTACGTGTTTTAAAATATCCAAAAGATGGTAATTCTTCCATCTCTTGTTCAGAAAAAGCATCATATTTCCAATGCATTTCTTCACTAATTTTCTGAATGGATTTTTGCCTCTTTGTTAAAACACCTTCATTAGGTATTATTTGTTCTGATAATATTTTACGCATTGCAAATGGGTGTTCACTACCAGACTTAGCATCATCTAAACCAATAACTTCAAAATGACCACCTTTTCTTGTAAAAGATTCAGAGTAATTACTCATGTTTTCCATTACAGAATGATCTACAAAATCACACAAAGAAAAATCTATAATTGCTTCTTCAGATTCTGGAATTTGATCTAATTTTGCTTTTAATTTTGTGTAGTTTAGGAAACTAGAAAAATTCTTAACACTTACATAGTATTTGCCTTCTTCTTTAAACATTAAAACATTTGGTTTTAAAATGTTTTTAATGAATAATAAAATGTCTTTATTTATAATTATATGAATGATAAAAGTGATTAAAATACCAACAATTATCCCTGTAATTAAACTTGTTGCAATGGTTGTTAGCAATGTTACTAGAAAAATAATTAACTGTTCAGCACCAATACTAAATACCTTTTTTATATTTTCTGGTGATGCTAATTTGTACCCTGTAAACACTAAAATTGCCGCTAAAGCCGGAAGAGGAATTTTTCTTAGTTCTGTTGCAAATAATAGAATAAAAGCAACTAAAAAAGTGGCGTGAAAAAAGTTTGCAGACCTATTTGTTCCTTTGTTGTTTACATTTACAGAACTTCTTGCAATTACAGTAACTACATTTAATCCGCCTAAAAAACCACTAATTACAGTAGCTAAGCCTAAAGCTCTAATATCTTTATTTACGTTAGATCTTCTTTTTAAAGGATCTAATTTATCAACAGCTTTAATGCTTAACAAACTTTCTATACTCGCAATTAATGTAATTGCAATTACAGCGTTAATAAAATTAGCATGATAGACTTTACCAAAATCTGGAAAAGCAAAATTCGATAAAATATCATCAGGTAAAGCAATTAGTAAATTTTTATCAATAGGATATGCAGATGCAGAGATATATTCAAAATAATAATACATACCTACACTTAACACTACAATCCACATTGGAGCAGGAATTAATTGAAAATATCGATTTCTTATTTTACTGTAAAAAATCATAATCAATAAACTTACAATCCCTACTAATCCTGCATAAAACATGCTAGAATTATCTGTACTAATCAAATTTATAATTCCTTCAGGAATTTGAATTAATAGTTCTATAATGCTTCCTTTTGCTTCTAAATTACCAAACATTACATGTATTTGTTTGGCAAAAATTCCGATTCCAATTGCAGCCAACATTCCTTGTATTGCTGAAGCAGGAAAGAAATCTCCTAAAGACCCCATTCTTAAGAATCCAAGAATAATCATGATAATTCCAGAAATCACAATTGCAGCCAACGTATATAAAAAACCTTGATGCATATCTCCTTCACCCAGTGTTGTTATGGCAGCTAAAATAACTACAACCAATCCATTTCCAGGCCCTGTAATAGTAACATTAGAACCACCAATTATAGATACAACAATACCACCAATTATGGCAGCAATTACACCAGAAATAGGAGGTGCGCCAGAAGCTAAAGCCAATCCTAAACCTAAAGGAAGTGCAATTAAAGAAACTACAAATCCTGAAAATATATTTTGCGGAATTTCTCCGATAAATGTTTTAAACGTATTTTTTTTCGGCATTTATTTTACAATTAAAACATCTGTTGGTAATTCAGATAAAATATACTCAAGATCATGAGGAAAAATTCTATCGAAAAAACCAAGTTTATTTGGAGCATTCATTATTAATAAATCTGCTCTTTTTACTTTTGCATAATGACCAATAGAGTACCCTCTTTTACCAAAAATACTTTGCGTTTTTACAGTAATTTCTTTGTGGTCTATGTCTCCTAAAATGTGCTTAACACGTTGGTCTTCTCTAGTTCTAAGTCTTTCTTTTGCTATGTTAGCTTTTCGTAAAGTCTTATCATCACTAACTTTAACTTGTAATTCATCTTGGCTAACTTCTTCTACAATCGTTAGTTTAGTACAGTTTAGTTTTTGTGAAACCAGAAAAGCAGTTTTAATTGTTTCTTCTGTTCTTTCGTCTTTTAAACCATTTACTACAATGTTTTTACAAGCTACTCTTGTTACAGAAGGTTTAATCAACAATAACACAGAACAAGGAGCTTTCCTTGTAATTTTTCTAGCAATAGAACCTACATAGTATTTTAGTAAATTTTCTTTCTGAATTGCTCCCAAAACAAGTAAATCTATATGTTCTTGCGTACAAGTTTCTAGAATTACATCTACAGGATTTCCTTCTTTCCAGATTGTTTTACCTGGTTTTTTAAGTGCGTCTGCTTTTGCTAAAAGAGCTTTTAAATCGGCCTTTTTTTTATCAGTTTTTGCTCCAACATGAACTCCAACTAATTCAGCATCAAACATATTTGCCATTCTTACAGCTTCAAATATATTTGCCTTTAAGTTTGGTGAAAAGGCAACACCAATTAAAATTTTATCAATTTTCTGCAATAAAAGTCTTTTAAAGTTGTGTTATTGGCACAATATAGGGAACTTTAGAAGAAAGAAAAAAACTATAAATTAATTTTTATGATAGCTAAACATTCTTAAATTTACTTTCTTAATACAATAAAAAATATGTTAGAACTAGCAGGAATTATCATTTTAGGAATTTTAGCTCAATGGGTTGCATGGAAATTTAAAATTCCGGCAATTTTACCATTAATTTTAATTGGTTTATTAGTTGGGCCAATTGCAGCTGAATTTCTAAGTGAAGATGGTACAAAATGGATAGAACCAATTTGGAACGGAACAAAAGGTTTGTTTCCTGGAGATGGGTTGTATTATTTTGTTTCTCTAGCAATTAGTATTATTCTTTTTGAAGGTGGATTAACACTTAAAAGAGAAGAAATAAAGAATGTTGGTCCAGTTATTACAAAATTAATAACCTTAGGTTCTGCCATAACTTTCTTTGGAGCAGGTATTGTGGCGCATTATATTTTTAATTTAGGATGGGAACTTTCTTTTCTTTTTTCTGGGTTAATTATAGTTACAGGACCCACAGTAATCACACCTATTTTAAGAAATATTCCACTTAAAAAAGACATTTCTACCGTTTTAAAATGGGAAGGAATTCTAATAGATCCAATTGGTGCTTTAGTTGCCGTTTTAGTTTTTGAGTTTATTAGTGTTGGTGGTGGAGGTGGTTTTACCAAAACCGCTTTAATGGAATTTGGAAAAATATTATTATTTGGTACAAGTTTCGGTTTTACGTTTGCACATGCTTTGGCATATGCAATTAACAAAAAACTAATTCCTCATTATTTATTAAATGTAGTTTCTCTTTCTACAGTATTGTTAGTTTTTGTTGAGTCTGAAGTTTTTGCTCATGAATCTGGTTTATTAGCAGTTGTTGTTATGGGAATGGTTTTAGGAAATGGAAAATTAGCCAACTTAAAAGAGTTGCTTTATTTTAAAGAATCTTTAAGTGTGTTGTTAATTTCTATCTTATTCATTTTATTATCAGCAAACATAAATATTGAAGATTTAATGTTATTATACACATGGAAAACAGCTGCATTATTTGCCATTGTTGTTTTTATAGTAAGACCTTTGGCAGTTTTTGCAAGTACCCAAAAATCGAACCTAAAATTAAACGAAAAGCTGTTTATAAGTTGGGTAGGTCCAAGAGGAATTGTAGCAGCAGGAATTGCTTCTTTATTTGGAAGTAAATTGTTAAAACAAGGAGTAGAAGGAGCAGAATATATTACACCTTTGGTTTTTATGATTGTTTTAGGAACCGTTTTATTAAACGCTACAACGGCAAGATTATTTGCAAAAATGGTAGGTGTTTTTCTAAAAAGTTCTGATGCTATTTTATTTGTAGGAGCTTCAAGTCCGGCAAGATTAATAGCAAAATACTTACAAGAAAACGGAAAAAGAGTAATTTTAATAGATTCAAGTAAAGAATATGTTGAAGAGGCTAAAAAGTCTGGTTTAGAGTCTTTTACTGTTGATGTGTATGGAGGTGATTTGTCTGATAATATTGAGTTGAATGATGTTGGTTACTTAATTGCAATGACAGGTAGTGAAGCTGTAAACGAGTATGCTGTTAAAAGTTTTTCTAAAGAGTTTGGCGAACAAGGTTCTTATCGATTGGCAACCTCTACAGAGATTCTAAACCCGGATTTAGAAGACCTAAATAAGTTTTTTACACCTAAAGATGATTATATAAATTTAAGTGAAGCTTATAGAGATAATCCTGAAATTTATGAAGTAGAAATAACTTCAGAAGAGGAGTATAAAACTATGTCTTCTAAATTATTTAATGAGGTAAAATCAATCCTATTATTTGTTAAAAAAGGAGATCAATTATACTTAATTCCAGAGTTTGAAAATAGCAATGAAACAAAAGATAATTGTACATTAATTTACTTAGGAAAAACGATAGAGTTTCAAGAAAAATAAGTTGATTCTACTTCTTTGGCATTTTCAATAATTTCAGAAGGATAGTTATAAATATCTAAGATTTTAATAGCATTTCTAGTTTTTAACTTCCCTTTTTTAATTTTATGATCAAAGAACAATTCGTTGTTTTCTATTTGCTCGCTAAAGTGGAATAGATTGTAATTCTCTTTTTCTAAAAGTTCTGTCAATTCAATATCATGTGTAGATACTAAAACAGTATGCTTCTTTTTATTTAAGTATGTTAATATGGCTTTTCCGCCAGAAATTCTCTCAATTGTATTTGTGCCTTTAAAAATTTCATCAAGCACAAATAAACTCGGATTTTCATCTTTAGAAGCTTCAATTAATTCTTTTACGGTTAACACTTCTTGTAAATAATAACTGGTGTTATCTAGCAAATCGTCTGTAATTCTAATAGAAGAATATACTTTGTAAAAAGGAGCATTGTAAGATTGAGCAAAACACACATTTAAAGTTTGTGCAATAATACTATTGATGGCAACAGTTCTTATAAAAGTAGTCTTACCAGACATATTAGAGCCTGTTAGCAGCATACTTTTTTCATCTAGGTTAAAACTATTGGCAACACATTTTTCTATTAAAGGATGATAGATTTCTTTAGCAGTTAATTGATTTTTGTTATTAAAAGTAGGAGTACACAGTTTCAGATTTCCAGATTTTAATGAAGCTGTAGAAATAGCAGCATCTATTTCACCAATAAAAAGAAACAAATCTTCTATGCTTTTTTTCTCTTTGGTTATGGAATCTAAAAAACTATAAAATACAAGATATTCTACATTGTACATAATCTTTACAATTTCTGCTAAGAACCAAAAAATGAATAAAAACTCATCATTTATATTTTTTTCAAAAGCAATAAACTCTGTTTTTAATTGAATTGATTTTATCTTTTTTAAGAAGGAAATGTCTTTAAAATAAGCAGTTATTTCTCTTTGAGTACTCAATTTTCTAGCAACTTTTAAAGCTTTTGATAATTGCGCAACGCCATTTAAATAATAAGTTACACTATGTTTGTTTTTATAGTGAAACGTCATGTTTACAGCCAAAATTGGTATCAATAATAAACCAAAAAACGGATTTAAAAAAGCCAAAATTGTTGCAGCTATTGCTGTAACAGTTAGTGTTTTAATTAAAAGTAGATGTTTTGGTTTTTCTAGTTGCTTATCATTTATCAACTCTTCTAAATAATAAGAATTATTAGAGTTTAGTTTAGACAATTCTACTTGACAAGAAATACTTAATTCTTTATTTTTTTCAAAGATTTTAGTAAGTCCATCAAATTTTAATAAATTCTCTAACGTATCAATGGTTCTTAATTTAAAATATAAATATTGTTGTCCTATTTTAGAAGAAGTTCTATCAATAAATTTAAAGATATCATCTACATCTAAATCTGTGCTACTTTTATCTGAAATTAAATGAAACGTTTTTTCTCTATGAGAATTATTCTTAAAGTATTTGCCAATAACAAAGAAATTATAATACGCTTCCTTTTTCTGTTTTCCCCAATTGGTATGTAGTTTCTGTGTAAATTTTCTTAATTTCTTTTTACGAAGTAACCTTTTTCCTAATGAAAAAAGAATAATTATAAACAAGATAGCTAGAAAGTAATTCATAATTCAGTTAAAAAGATAATTTCAATCAAAATGAAATGAAAAAGTACTAATAAGTAGCAAAAAACAGCATGATGTTACAAATCTAAATCAAAAATTCTATGTAATTTATCTAATAGAGGATTCAATTCTTTCATTCTATTAAACTTTTCTTGAGGCGTATAAGCAAACTTCTTTTCTATGGTTTCATTCACTTTTGTTTCAATAGAAAGTCCGTAATTATTTAGTTTTTCTCTTAAAAATTTAGTGATTGGTGTTCTTCCTTTTAAAAACTGATCTTGCATTAATTTATTAGGAAGTGTAAAAGAAACTAAGAAGTTTTCTAACAACAAAGGTTTATCTGTACCAACAATAGAAGCCATACTTCTTTCTCCTTTTTTCTGAAGAATTCCCACATATTCTTTCCATAAATCTTGCAATTGCTGTTCTGTAAAAATATCTTTTGGGTGATTGTCGTAATTTTCTTCTACAACCTCTTTCTTTTCATTTTTCTTCTGATGAATACTTTTTAAAGAAAGTGAAGAAGTCCTTTTTTCTGCAAATTTTAAAATTGGTTTTTTAATAGCAGGTTTAGGTGCTGTATCAATTTGTGGTTTTACAGCAGTTGCAACTTTTTTCTGAATTGGTTTTGCAATTTCTTTTACTGCAGGAGAAAGCGCCTGAAAAAATGTAGCAGGAATTATGTAGTTAGCTGGCTTTTTTTTTTCTCCATCAAAAGTGATAGAGGCAATTTGCATAATAGTTAATTCTACCAGCAATCGTTGATTTTTACTAGCTCTGTAGTTTAAATCGCAATCATTTGCTTTGTTTATGGCTTGCATTAAAAACGGAATGCTCGCTTTTGTAGCTTGGGTTAAATATTTCTTTTTTGCATTGTCTCCAACTTCTAACAACTCTAAAGTGGCTTTGTCTTTGGCAACTAATAAATCTCTAAAATGACTTGCTAAACCGTTTATAAAATGATGTCCTTCAAAACCTTTTGCTAAAACAGCATTAAATGCAAGTAAAACCTCTGGTATTTTATTCTCCAGAAATAAATCTGTCATATTAAAATACGTTTCATAATCTAAAACGTTTAGGTTTTCTGTAACAGCTTCACGCGTTAAATTGTTTCCAGAAAAACTTACAACTCTATCAAAAATAGACAAAGCATCACGCATTGCGCCATCTGCTTTCTGAGCAATAATATGCAAAGCATCATCTTCTGCTGTAATATTTTCTTTTACACAGATGGTTTTTAGATAATTTTTAGCATCTAAAACACCAATTCGTTTAAAATCGAAAATTTGACAACGAGATAAAATAGTAGGAATAATTTTATGTTTTTCTGTAGTTGCTAAAATAAAAATAGCATGTGCAGGTGGTTCTTCTAGCGTCTTTAAAAATGCATTAAATGCAGCCTGAGACAACATATGAACCTCATCTATAATATATACCTTGTATTTACCTGTTTGAGGCGGAATACGAACCTGATCTGTTAAACTTCTAATATCATCTACAGAGTTATTAGAAGCAGCATCTAATTCAAAAATATTAAATGCAAAATCTTCATCGTCTGCTAATTCAGCATCTTGCTGATTTATTTTTTTAGCCAGAATTCTTGCACAAGAAGTCTTACCAACTCCTCTTGGTCCAGTAAATAATAAAGCTTGTGCTAAATGGTTGTTTTTAATAGCGTTCTCTAACGTATTTGTAATTGCTTGTTGCCCAATTACATCCTCAAAATTTTGAGGACGATATTTACGTGCAGAAACTATAAAATGCTCCATGTATCTTTTAACGATTAGTCGAACAAAAATAGGAATCTACTTCAGTTTTTACAAGAATGATTCTTAACAAAATGCTAAAGTTGTAAACAATTGTATATTGATGCAATTTTTAACGACCAAGAATGTATAGTTCGAGTTTTTCGAATTTAAAGTTCAAAAATTAATGTACCAATTATAATTAATTTTGTTTTTGGTACATTTTAAAAATCTATCTTTAATTAAAAGTAACTATTACATATAATGAAGTATTTAAAACCTTTTATAATTGCAAGTTTCACCCTTTTATTAATTTCTTGTTTTGGTTTTTCTGATAAAAAGGAAACCCAACAAAAGGAGCAATATATACCACAAGAAACCACCAAAGTAGCATATTTTGCTAGCGGATGTTTTTGGTGTGTAGAAGCTATTTTTGAAAGTGTACATGGAGTAGAAGAAGCCGTATCTGGATATGCAGGAGGAAATACCTTAAACCCAACCTATGAAAAAATAGGAACAGGAAAAACAGGACATTCAGAAACTGTAGCTGTGTATTACAATCCAGAAAAAGTAAGTTTTGAAACCTTGGTAACCGTATTTTTTGGTTCTCATGACCCAACAACCTTAAACGGGCAACACCCAGATTATGGCACACAATACAGGTCTATTGCATTTTATACGTCTGATACAGAAAAAGAAATTATAGAAAATACCGTTAAACATTTAAATGAAACTGTTTATAATAATAAAATTACAACAGAAGTTACCAAACTTAAAAAGTTTTATAAAGCTGAAGCTTACCACCAAGATTTTGAAAGAAGAAACCCAAACCAAGGTTATGTAAAAGCAGTTTCTATACCTAGATTAAATAAATTTAAAAAGAAGTTTCCTCATTTATTGAAAACTGGGAAGCATTAGTTTTTAGGGTGATTCGCTAACGTGTTTGTATAAGATTAGTTGCGTTGTTTAAGCACTAAAGTTAGCAATTAATTTTATACGGTGTTGTGGGTAGTTTTTATTCGTTCAACTATTTCAGCTGTCACTTTACTAAAATTAGAATTCACTTCATTTTTAAATTCACTATTAGCATTATTTCCATCAATATTGTTCGCTCCCCATTTATAAATTTCAATAACAATTGGAATTAATTCAATTCCTTTTTCTGTTAATGAATACAGATATGAGGATTTATTATTTTTATCAACTTCTTTTTTTATAACATCATTTTTTAGTAGGCGATTTAATCTGTCAGCAAGAATATTTGTTGATATTTTTTCGACTGTTACTAAATCATTAAAGTGTCTGTTGTCAAAGAAAATAAAATCTCTTAAAATTAGTAAAGTCCATTTATCTCCAAAAATGTCAAGTGATAAGCTAATTGGACAATTCGACCTTCTTTCAATCTGTTTCATATGCAAATATATAAAAATGCACTTGCATAATAAAAGTTCTTTTGTATATTTGTACTTGTAATTTGCAAGTGCTATTAATATTTTAAAATTATATTATGTCATACACAACAATGGTTTCGATTAATGGAACTAAACAAGAAGTATTTAATGCTATTTCACAACACGTCCAAAAATGGTGGGGAAATACAGATAATTCAGTTTCTTCAGTTGGTGATGAATTCACTACAAGTTTTGATAGTACTTATTGGAAGTTTAGAATCTCCGAATTTGAACCAAATACAAAAATTGTATGGAAATGTGTTGAAGCTAAGCATATTCACAACGGTTATGATGGAATTGAAAAAGAGTGGGAAGGAACTATTGTTGAATGGGTTTTGGAAGATAAAGGTCAAAATGCAATAATTCTAAATTTCGCACATAATGGATTAGTTCCCGAGTTAAACTGTTATGAGATTTGTTTTCCTGCTTGGGAAAGATTTGTAACTCAAAGTTTAAAGAGTTTTGTTGAAACTGGAACTGGAATGCCTCATCTTTCTTAAATTACCCTCAACTTAAGGAGATTATGTGTCGTTTTAACGACTTATAATCGGCGTTAACGAAGTTCTAAGAAAATGAGCTTAGAAACAAACTAAATAAAGCAAAAAACCATCAAAATTTTATTGATACCTAAAGTAATGATTGCAATTTGGGTAATGTACTTGGTTGTTTATATTTTCTAAATAAGAAATAATGGTCTCTGCAGCGGTTAATACTTGTACTTGTCCGTTTGTTGGAAAGTAGGTTTCATGCACAGCAGGTATATAGTCATTGGTACCAATAGTTAAAATAGTAGTATCTGGTATAACGGTGTTATTTAAGTCTCTAATATCTATGAAACTGCCATTTTGAGTAATATTAATTCCAGAAAAGTAAAATCCAGAACCAGAACCTTTTAAGAAGTTTTTAATTTCTCTTACCGTCATTTTAAAAATAACGGTTCCGTTGTTAAAAGGAGAAATTTCAAAAATTTCTCTATTGGTAATATCACCTTCATTTAGCGTAGATCGAACGCCACCAGTATTCTGAAACGTAACATCTACATTCATAGCACTTTTTAACGCATCTGTATAAAAACAACCAACTTGTGGTTTGTTATGATACAAATGAGAATAGCCAATAACTTCATTTAAATATGGTAAATCATTATAACCGTCTATTACTGTTTTTAAATCTGCATCATAATTTGTATAGACATTTAAGTCTATCAATTCGAAATTTACAGTTTGTACCGTTTTATCTTTAATTGTCAGTTCTATTTTACCAAGCTTATTTAAATTTGATCCAGATTGAAAAATAGGAATATTATTAACTGTTGTATTTATTTCTTGATGAGAATGTCCTCCAATAATAAGATCAAAATAAGGATATTGTTCAGCAATTTGAGTATCGCCTAAATAACTTCTATCGTCAAAACCAATATGTGTTAAGGCAATGTATAAATCAGAATTTTCTTGCGATTTAATATCAGCATATTGTTCAATTACATTTTCTGGTCTATCAAAAGTAAGGTTTTTAACTCTCCAAGGATGCGTAGAAGGTATGGTATGTGTTGCACTTCCATTGGTTTCTACCAAGCCTAAAAAGGTGACTTTAACATCATCTATACTTATAGTTTGATATTCAAAAGGATTTGGAATTGGAGAGTTTTCCATGTCTACATTGGCACAAACCCAATCAAAATTAGCTTGATTCATTCTATCGGTTAAAATTAATTCTCCGTAATCAAATTCGTGATTTCCAATAACAGAAACATCAAAACCAACTTTATTCATAACATCAATCATAGGAAAACCTTTCTGGGGATGATTATCTACAACTGGATTTCCAGAAAAAATATCGCCACTACAAACTGTCAAAACGTTTGTTTCTAGCTTTTCTAAGTCTATAATATGTTTAATTTTAGAAAAATTATCTAATTGTCCATGTTGGTCATTCACAAAAAAGATGGTTACATTTTTTGTTTCAGATTTAACGACTTTAGGCGGGTCTTTTTTAGAACATGCAGTAACTAAAAAGATAACACCTAAAAGGAAAATGGATAATTTTTTCATTGATATGTATTAAAAACGATAGAAACCAAAGATACTGTCTTTTCTAAGATTTATAGAATTAGAAATAGTTTTAACAAAAAATAAAAGTGCATTGTAGCGTTTTTATTATCAGTTTATTTCAATTAATAAGGTCTTGCTTGTTTAATGTATATCTTTCTGTTTTCTATAGAAGAATCTACTTTAAACTCTATATCTAATGCAAAATCAGCATATTCACATTTACAATTATATACTCTATTGTAAAAATAAATGTTGATGATGGAAAGATAATCTCCTAATTCATAGAGTTCTTCATCTGTCATAACATGGCCAGAAGTATCTGTAATTACATTAGAAAAAGTATTGTATTCTAACGTGTATTTTTTATTGTTTGATGAAAATGTATACATAATTATCTGATCATGAATAACTCCAGGTTCTGCATCTACAACACTAATTTCTTTAAACTGAACGTTTACAACAAAAGCATGGTTTCTATTAAAAATGTTTTTTGTGATGACCACGCCATTTGCATCTTCATCTGGAAAAGAACGATGCACTAAAATACCCATTGCTGTTGATGAATGATCTATTTTAAAATAATCTCTTTCTTCGTAAGCAGAAAAGTTCCATAAACTTGCCCACACTTTTTTAATAGCTCTCGAGGGCGTTTTTTTATCGTTATCTAATTTACCAGAATAAGAACTGTACAAACCTGCGCCATTAAAGTTTTCTAAATCTTCTGCATTGGTAGAAGAACGAAAACGATATGAAGTAAATCTGTTATCTTTTTTCATATTAGTTAAAACGTTTGCCAATAGTGTTGCATCTAAAGGCACATCTTTAATAGAATCACGAATTTTATCTAACATCGTTTTTCTATAATTGATATCTGTTTTAAATTTTGGCTCATTTAAAACAGATTCTATATAGGTGTCTATTCCGTTTTTAATTAAATGCTCATTGTAGTAATAAAAAGGAATGGCAAAGTAATTTTCTGGAACTGGAGCAGTTTTTCCTTCTCGTTTAAAAGCTTTTAGAATTTCTGCAAAATTTGCCGCTTTTCCACCAATTTTATTTACATCTTTTATGGAAGCATTTTCTAATTGAATAATGCCATAATCATTTGTGTCTTTATCTAGTATAATAATGTCTTTTGGCTCGTTTTTATTCCAAAAATTGGTTGCTTCTTCAATAGTAGCTTTTCGAATTTGGTAAGTATCTGTAGCTACTTTAAAAAAGACCAATTCGTCATTAAAATTATTTAAAATTTCATCATCAAAACCATCTCTTAGCGCCATATTTGGAGTACCTCTATTATGACTTAAAACATTGATATGACTTAATGGAGTTTGAAACTCGGTAGTAATAATACCAGCAATCACAGGAATGTCAATAGGAATTCCGTTTGTTAAAACAATATCATGTTTTTGAAGTGTTGTTGTTGGAATATCTTCAACGTCTATTTTTCTTAAATAACCATAACCTTCTGCAATATTTAGTGCTTGGTAATTCTGACCTTCATACAATTCATTGGCGCCAATTCTTGGAATATCTGTACAATCTTCCCATAAATTATTGGTGGTATAGAAAAATAATTTTTTATCTAAATAAGAGCTTTGTTTAATTTTATGATACACTTTAGAAACCTGCTTACAAGTTGCGCCATCTGTAGCAAAAAATTCAAAAGTATAAATGTCTAATTCTTTGAAATAATTAATGGTTATTGGAAATAAATAGCGTTTAGAATTATTGGTGTATTGCTGACTTGTAAATTGATTATGAGAATAATTATAAGCTAATTGTTCATTTGAAAAAGTATAATGTAAATCGTATTTTTTAGAATTTATATAATACATAATATTTTTTCTGCTATCGTAAATTGCTTTAACAGATGCAATTCCACTTAAATGTGTTTTAGAAGGCAGATGTGCAAGCATTTCAAAAGCTTGTTTGTTGATTAACTCTTCAAAATAATTTAAGTTTTCATACTTTTTTTTCAAGAGTTTTATACCTCCACTATTAAAAAAACGAGAATCTGTTAAGGCAAGTTTTCTATCATAATAATTTTCTTTAGAGAAAAGAATAGAGTCTGTTTCTTTAATTGCACTTCTGCTATTGTTTACTGAATATGATACTTGATTCTTGCCAGAAAAGAGAAAAAGTCTATAAGTGTATTTCTCTTTAGGAGTTTCTATTCTTATAAAATAATTACCACTTCTTAATTTATGTAAGGAAATGTCATTTCTTTCTAAAACATCTTTTTGTTGGTATAAAATCTTTCCAAGAGCATCATATATAAAAATATCAAATGTGGTGTTAAAAAAACTACGAAGCGTATTTCCTTCAATAGAAAAATAACCTTTAAAATCTTGGTTATCTTCTTTAGAATCAATTTTTAAATAAAAGTATCCTTTAGAATTACTAATAAGTTGAGTAGGGGAGTTTTGAAGCTGAATCTTAACATTCTCTAGAGGTGTATTAGAAACAACATCAGAAACTACTGCGTGTATTGGTATTTGAGCGTTCAGTTCTTGAAAACAAAAAACAATACAGGCAATAATAGAAAAAATAGAAATGGTTAACTTTCCTCTCATTTTCTTTTCTATTTTACTTTACCAATTCAAATTTAGAAATGTTACTAGTACCTTCTCCTTGAATAAAAACAATATATTTTTCTCTAAAGAAAAATTCATCAATAATTACTTCTTTTGTTAAAAGAGGTTCACAATTATATATTAATTTGAGTGAAGTTCCTTCAATTGTATATGTACCAGAAGATTCTAAACAGTCAGTTATATTTTTTGTAGATGTAAATCTACCATCTTCTAAAAATATGAAATTATCACTCGTTTTAATATCTACAACTTTCCATAAAGCAGTAAATTCACCTCCTCTATTATCCCATTTATAAGTTTGTTCCCAACTTCCAACTAATGAACCATCATTAATTAGAATGCCAGATCCAGAATCCTCTCGATATCCATCTGTATTTAAACCTGAGTCTCCAAAATTGAAACAAGAACATAACAAAGACATGAGAATAAAAGAACATAAAATTTTGGTTTTCATAAAGTGCATTTTTTCAACTAAGGTAGTATTTTTTTTAGACAGAAGGTAGATTGTATTATCTATTTAAAAACGATAATTCATTTCTAAATAAAACAAAAAAGAAGTTCTTCTTCATTTTAAAGAATTCTATCTTTGCAAAATGCAATCCAAAATTCTATTTATTACACCACCTTTTACTCAGCTAAACACAGCATATCCTGCAACTGCATATTTAAAAGGTTTTTTGGAAGAACATAATATTTCTGCTCCTCATTGCGATTTAAGTATAGAACTTTTTACTGCAATTTTTTCTAGTGATTTTTTACGATCAATTTTTAACGAAGCAGCAGAATTAGGAAATTATAATTACCCAGAAATTATAAAAAAGAAAGCGTCTTACATTTCTTGTGTAGATGTGGTGATTAAATTTCTTCAAAAAAGTGATGTTAAAACGGCTGAAAAAATATTAGAAGCTGGTTTTTTACCAATAGGACATCGTTTATTGCATGTAAATACAGATATAAAATGGGAAGCTGGTGAAATAGGAATTATTGATAAAGCAAAGCATTTTGGAACCCTTTTTATTGAAGAAATTGGCGATTTTATACAAGCCAATGTAGATGAGTTTTTTGCATTTACAAAATACGCAGAACAAATTGCTACAGCAGCAACTAGTTTTGATCAATTAGATGAGTTATTAACGTATCAGCCTACGCTTATCGAAGATGAAATGATGAACATCCTAGAAGAGCAAATAGATAAACATACACCAATTTTAGTATGTTTTACAATTCCTTTTCCGGGAAATTTATTTGCGGCTTTGCGATGCGCTCAATTTATAAAACAGTTTTTTCCAGGGATTAAAGTTGCTTTTGGTGGTGGGTATTGTAATACCGAATTACGTTCTCTCACTGAACCTAGAATTTTTGAATTTGTAGATTTTATTTCTTTAGATGATGGAGAAGGACCTTTGTTAAAAATTGTGAATTTTCTTGAAGGCACAGTCGATGAAAGTGAATTGGAGAGAACATATATTTTAGAAAATAAGAAAGTTGTTTACAAGAATAAAATTCCTAATACAATTTATCATCATAAAAACTTACCTGCGCCAGATTATGCTGGATTGCCTTTTCATAAATATGTTTCTTTTTTAGATGTGGTAAATCCGATGCATAGAATGTGGACAGATGCAAGGTGGAATAAATTAACAATTTCTCATGGTTGTTATTGGAAACAATGTTCTTTTTGCGATGTTACCTTAGATTATATTAGTAATTATCAGAATACAACAGCAGACGATTTAGTACGTAAAATTGAAAAAATAATTAAAGATACCGGTATTACTGGTTTTCATTTTGTTGATGAAGCTGCACCACCAAAAATATTAAGAGCGTTATCTAATAAATTAATCGAAAAAAATATTAAAATAACTTGGTGGACAAATATTAGATTCGAAAAAACATTCGATTTTGAATTGTGCCAACTAATGGCAAAATCTGGTTGTATTGCAGTAACAGGAGGTTTAGAGGTAGCTTCAGATAGATTATTATCTAAAATGAAAAAAGGTGTTGATATTGCACAAGTTGCAAGAGTAACTCATAATTTTTCTAAGAATGATATTATGGTACATGCCTATTTAATGTATGGATTTCCTACAGAAACGGAGCAAGAAACTATAGATTCATTAGAAGTGGTAAAACAATTGTTTGAAGCAGATTGTATTCAGTCTGCCTATTGGCATCAATTTACAACTACTGTTCACAGTCCTATTGGTAAGAACCCAGAAGAATTTGGAATAGAAATAACTGGTCCCGTTTTTAAAGGATTTGCTCAAAACGATTTATATCATAAAGATCCTAAAGGAGCAGATCATCCTAAATACACCAAAGGATTAAATATTGCATTAAATAGTTATTTAAACAAGTCAGGTTTTAACAAAGAAATGCAAAATTGGTTTGATTTTCAGGTTCCTAAAACTACAGTTTCTAAAGATTTAATAAAGAGTGTTTTAGCTTAAATAATTAGATTTTAAACAAAAAAAACTCTCGAAATTCGAGAGCTTTTTTAAATTTAATTTTGCTTTTTAACTTTTATAAATTTTATCGTATAAATCTTTATAGATTTCTAAAATAATTTTACGTTTCATTTTCATTGTTGGTGTTAAATGACCAGAATCTATACCCCAAACTTCAGGTGTAAGTTCAAAACGTTTAATACGTTCCCATTTACCAAATTGTTCATTACATTTATCTACTTCTTTCTGAATACGATCTACAACAATTTGAGAATTTGCAATTTCTTTATCCGTACTTCCAATTTCTAAATGTTTGTGTTTAATCCATTCTCTAATAAATTCAAAATTAGGTTGTATAAAAGCGGCAGGCATTTTTTCTCCTTCGCCAATAACCATTACTTGTTCTATAAATAATGACTGTTTTAATTCTCCTTCTAATAATGGTGGTACAACATATTTACCTCCAGAAGTTTTAAACATTTCTTTTGTTCTCCCCGTAATTTTTAAGAAACCATTAATATCAACTTCTCCTTTATCACCAGAATAAAAATATCCGTTTTTTAAAACAGTAGCCGTTTTTTCTGGATCTTTATAATAACCCATCATTACGTTTGGTCCTTTTATTAAAATTTCTCCGTTTTCTGCAATTTTCACTTCAACATCATCTATAACCTTACCAACAGTACCTACTTTAAAACCACCATTTCTTACATCATTAACAGAAGTAACAGGAGAGGTTTCTGTTAAACCATATCCTTCCATAATTGGCATATTTGCTGCAGCAAAAATTCTTGTTAGTCTTGGTTGTAATGCAGCACTACCAGAAACCATTAGTTTTAATTCGCCTCCTAAAGCTGCTTGCCATTTAGAGAAAATTAATTTACGAGCTAAACCTAATTGTTTTTCGTACCACCAGCCATTTGCTTCATATGGTTCATATCTTAAACCTAGTCTAACCGCCCAAAAGAAGATTCCTTTTTTTATTCCTTTTAATTCTTCACCTTTTAAAATGATCTTATCATATATTTTTTCATACAACCTTGGTACAGCTGTCATTACTTGTGGTTTTATTTCTTGTGCATTTTCAGTTAGTTTTTCTAATGATTCTGCAAAATATATTGAAACACCACAATATTGATATAGATATAAAATCATTCTTTCAAAAATATGGCAAACAGGCAAGAAACTTAATCCTTTTGATTTTCCGTAATCTAAAGGAACTCTTTTAGTTGAACTTAAAACATTGGTTACTATGTTGTTATGAGACAACATTACACCTTTTGGTCTACCTGTTGTACCTGAAGTATAAATTAAAGTTGCTAAATCATCTGGTTTTACAGCATCTTTTCTAGTTTCTACTTCTTCTTGATTGCTTGTATCTTCTCCTAATTCTAAAACTTCTTTCCAGTTTTTTTCATTAGCAATATCATCAAAAGTAAATACATCTTTAAGGCTTGTATTTGCTTTAATTAGATTTATTTTTTCTAAAACATCTATATCAGAGACAAAACAATAGATAGATTCTGAATGATTTAAAACATATTCATAATCTTCTTTAGAAATAGTAGGGTAGATAGGTACATTCTGAGCACCTGTTTGTAGAATACCAATATCACAAATATTCCACTCCGTTCTATTTGTAGTAGAAATAATAGCAATTTTATCGTTAGGTTTTATGCCTAAACGTAATAAACCTCTACTAATTTGGTTTGCTTTATCTATATATTCTTGGGTAGTTATAGAAGACCATTTACCATCGTATCTAGTTGTAAAAGCTTTATCTAAATTATACGTTTCTAATTGGTAATATGGAAAATCAAATAATCTTGTAATTTCTATCGACATAAGTTATATTTTCAATATTGCAAAGTATGAATTTTACATCGATTTCGCAAATACTTATTATATGTCTTTTTTATTATGAATTATATATTTTTTGATAGAGTTTTTTATATTTTTCTTTAATTATCTTCCGTCTCATTTTCATGGTAGGAGTTAAGTGTCCAGATTCTACTGACCACTCATCTGGTGTAATTTCAAACTTTTTAATTTGTTCCCACTTACCAAATTTTTTATTATAAAAATCTACTTCTTTTTGAATTCTATTTATTAGTATTTTATCTGTTGAAACATCTTCTAAAACATGATTGTGTCTTTTAGCCCATTCATAAACAAAATCAAAATGTAGTTGAATGAACGCCGCAGGCATTTTTTCTCCTTCACCAATAACTAAAATCTGTTCTATAAAACGAGATTTTTTAAACTCAGTTTCTAATGCAGCAGGAGCAATATATTTTCCTCCAGATGTTTTAAAAATTTCTTTTTTTCTATCTGTAATTTTTAAAAAACCTTCAGCATCTAATTCACCTATATCACCTGTGTGCAGATAATCATCAATAATTGTTTTATTTGTTAGTTCTTCATTTTTATAATATCCTAACATAACATTATCACCCTTTATTAAAATCTCTCCATCTTCTGCAATTTTAATTTTTATACCTTCTAAAGGTTTACCAACGGTGCCTATTTTTAAACCATTATTTCTTAAGTCGTTTACAGTTCCAGCAGGTGAAGACTCTGTCATTCCATATCCTTCATAAACAGGACTTCCTGCGGCTGTAAAAACTCTAATCAATCTATCTTGCAAAGGAGCACTTCCAGAAACCATAAATTTTAAATGTCCACCCAAAGCTTCTCTCCATTTAGAGAATATTATTTTATTAGCTATTTTAAGTTTAAAATGATACCAAGAACCATTTTTATGATAAGGTTCGTAATTTTCTCCTAAATCTAAAGCCCAAAAAAAGAGTTGTTTTTTAATGCCAGTTAGTAAACTACCTTTATCTACAATTTTATCGAAAATTTTTTCTAATAATCTAGGAACAACAGCTAAATGATGAGGTTTAACTTCTCTAATATTATCGCCAACTTTTTCAATACTTTCTGCAAAATATATTTCATTTCCTAAGTATTGATTTAAGTAAGAAGCTGTTCTTTCAAAAATATGACATACAGGTAAGTAACTTAAAACTCTTTTATCTTGCTCACCTAAGTTTAGGGATTTGGCGGTGGTAAATACTGTAAAAACAATATTTTTATGACTTAGCATAACTCCTTTTGGTGTTCCTGTTGTTCCAGATGTGTAAATAATAGTAGCTAAATCTTCTGGTTTAATAGCTTCTTTTAATTCAGTTATATTCGTTTCATAATTAGTATTTTCTCCTAAGTTTAAGAAAGAATTCCAATCATAATTAGTATCTAATTCTTCTAAGGAGAAAATTCCTTTTAATTTTGTTTTACTTTTTATTGAATTTACTTTTTGATATAAATCGTCATTAGAGACAAAACAATATTTTGCATCTGAATGATTTAAAATGTACTCATAATCTTTTTCTGCTAATGTTGCATAAAGTGGCACATTTTGAGCGCCAATTTGTAAAACGCCAATATCTAAAACATTCCAGTTAACATTATTATTTACAGTTATTACTGCTATTTTATCTCCAGGTTTAACCCCTAATTTTAAAAGAGAACTACTTGCTTTATTGGCTAGATTTACATATTCTTTAGTAGAAACACTTTTCCAAACATTTTCTTGTTTATAGTTAAAACATTTTTCTTGAGGTTGATTTTCTAATTGAGAGTAAGCAAAATCAAAAAGGCGAGAAATATGTGTAGACATGAAGGTATATTTCTTGACAATATACTAAAAAGATTTTTTTATATAAAAAAGGTTAGCCTTGAGCTAACCTTCTTGTTATATAAATCGAACTTAAAAGAACGATTGGGGAAATATAAAGAAAAATAATTTTATTGTTTAAAAATGAAAACTAGTTTCTTTAATGTTTAAAAGAAACTAGTTATGTTTTTTAGAATAGTTGGCCCCTAATCCATCTATACTAAGATAGGTGCAATGTATAACTTATTTCAAGATTATTTATAGGTATTAATACCTATTTTTTGTCTAATAAGTACTTATTAAAGCCTTTTCCATTGATTTTAGTGTATTTAGAATCTATTTCATAAGCTACACTCATACCTGTAATATCAAATTCACCAGAAACTTCTGTATACTTTATTATTAAATCTTCTTTAAATTTTGTGTTTCTAAATGATACTCCATTATTAAACTTTGCATACTTAAAAGTTGCTGTTTCTTCAAAAACGGAGTTAGAGAAGCTTACATTATTCTTAAATTTAGCATATTTAAATGTTGCAGGTTCTTTATATGTTGTGTTTGCAAAAGATGCTTTTTTATCAAACTTAGCATATTTAAAAGTATTATCATCTTCAAATATAGAGTTTTGGAAATCTGAATCTTTTTCGAAACGAGAATATTTAAACATTGCTTTGCGTTCAAAAGTACAGTCTTTAAAAGTGACTATATTTTCAAAACTAGCAGTAAATGTGTAACCAGAATCTTCATCAGGTATATAAGCCAAAACATCATCTTTAAAAGTACAATTAATAAAAGAGATGTTTACATCAATTAATTTTTTAATCATATTGTCTGATCCACCAGTATTCCACCATCTATTTTTTTTCTTAGTTGGTAATTTTTCTAATGCTTCATCCATATATGTAAAGTCTAAAGTTCCTACAATGGTAGCATTCTTGTAAGAAATTGATTTTCCGTTTTTAATATCTTTCATAATATCTGATGCTTCAATGGTTTTTTGTGCATAAGAAATAGACGATATTAAAAATAAGCTTAATAGTAAAAAAGTAATTTTATTTTTCATGATAATAAATGTTTAAATCTATACTAAAGACAATAACAAAATTAATATGTTACACTTTTAGTGAAAAATTTATAACACTAAAATTTAACTATTTATTCAAATTTGTTAAATTTTATTAAAACTTATGCATGAGCCTGTATTATTTTATCATAAAAATTTATAATATGATAATAAACTATAAATGAAATTATTTTTTTTGCCATAATTAATGTAAAAAATAATAGATTTTATTATTTTTTTAAAGATTTATAACAGATTCATAAAAAACACACAATAGTCTTCTTTTAAGTCGTTTAATGATATTTATCATGTTTTTAAAATCTGATTGAGAGTAAGTTTGTCCCATAAAATAGAATACATAAAATACTAAATATATAATAATAAAAATGGAATCAATCCAAGAAAAACAAAAAGTAGAGGACTTTAAAAAAGGACTTTGGAACACATCAATTAATGTAAGAGATTTTGTAATCAATAACTTAGTTTCTTATTATGGAGATGACCAATTCTTAGTTGGCCCAAGTAAAAAAACTGAAAAACTTTGGGATGTTTGTAAAGGTGAAACTGAAATTGAAAGAATTAACAATGGTCTTCACTCTGTTGACACAGAAACTATTTCTGGAGTAGCAAGCTTTAAAGCTGGTTACATAGATAAAGAAAATGAAGTAATTGTTGGTTTACAGACAGATCAACTTCTTAAAAGAGCTATGAAACCTTTTGGAGGTTATAAAGTAGTTCAAAAAGCTTTACAAGAACAAGGTTTTGCACCTAGTGAAGAAATTAATAAATTATTTACAAACTATGTAAAAACTCATAATGATGGTGTTTTTGATGCATATACTGCAGAAATCAAAAAATTTAGATCTTTAGGTTTCTTAACAGGTTTACCAGATAATTATGCTCGTGGTAGAATAATTGGTGATTATAGACGTGTTGCTTTATATGGTATTGATAAACTAATAGAAACTAAAAAGACAGATTTAGCAAACATTGAAGGACCAATGACAGATGCTGTTATTCGTTTAAGAGAAGAAGTTGCTGAACAAATTAAGTCTTTAAAAGATATGATTGTAATGGGTAACTATTATAATCTAGAGTTAAACCGTCCTGCAGAAAACGCTCAAGAAGCTGTTCAATGGACTTATATGGCTTATTTAGCTGCTGTAAAAGAGCAAGATGGAGCTGCAATGTCTTTAGGTAATGTATCTACTTTCTTAGATATCTTTATTGAAAGAGATTTAAAAGCTGGTGTTATTACAGAAGTAGAAGCACAAGAATATATAGACCAGTTCGTAATGAAACTTAGAATGGTTCGTCACTTACGTATGTCTGCTTATGATGATATTTTTGCAGGAGACCCAACTTGGGTAACTGAAGCAATTGGTGGTATGTTAAATGATGGTAGAACAAAAGTTACTAAAACCGCTTACCGTTTCTTACATACTTTATATAACTTAGGCCCATCACCAGAACCAAACATTACTGTTTTATGGTCTCCTTTATTACCACAAAACTTTAAAAACTTCTGTGCAAAAGTTTCTATTGATACTTCATCTATTCAATTTGAAAATGATGATTTAATGAGAACATTAAGAGGTTCTGATGATTATGGTATTGCTTGTTGTGTTTCTTACCAAGAAATTGGAAAACAAATTCAGTTTTTCGGAGCTAGAACTAACTTAGCTAAAACATTGTTATTAGCTGTAAATGGTGGTAGATGTGAGATTACTGGAACTCAAATGGTAGATGGTATTGAACCTTATACTGATGAATACTTAGACTTTGATAAAGTAATGGCAAATTACAAAATTGCTATAACTAGAGTTGCAAAAGTATATAACGATGCAATGAACATTATTCATTACATGCATGATAAATATTACTACGAAAAAGCTCAAATGGCTTTAATTGATACAAATCCACAAATTAATATCGCTTATGGTATTGCAGGTTTATCAATTTTAGCAGATTCTTTATCAGCAATTAAATATGCAAAAGTAAAACCTGTAAGAAATGAAGCTGGTTTAACGGTTGACTTTATTGTAGAAGGAGAATTTCCTAAATATGGAAATGATGATGATAGAGTAGATATTTTTGCTCATGATGGAGTAGAAGACTTTAATAACGAATTAAAGAAATTAAGAGTTTATAAAGATGCAGAACCAACAATGTCTGTATTAACAATTACATCTAACGTTGTTTATGGTAAGAAAACCGGTGCAACTCCAGATGGTAGAGCTTTAGGTGTTGCTTTTGCACCAGGAGCAAACCCAATGCATGGTAGAGATGTTAATGGTGCAATTGCTTCATTAAATTCTGTTGCCAAGATAGATTATAAAGATTCTTTAGACGGAGTTTCTAATACATTTTCAATTGTTCCTAAATCTTTAGGTGCTACTCAAGAAGAAAGAGTAGACAACTTAGTAGTAACATTAAACGGTTACTTCGAACACGGAGCACAACATTTAAATGTAAATGTATTTGATAGAGAAACTTTGATTGATGCTATGGAGCATCCAGAAAATCATCCTCAATTAACAATTAGAGTTTCTGGATACGCTGTTAATTTTATTAAATTAACTAAAGAACAACAAATGGAAGTAATTTCACGTTCTTTCCACGGCTCTATGTAGTCCTTTTTATGTATTTTACCAAGGGGTTCAAAAAATTATGACTCTTATTAGAGTCTACTTGTAGAACGAGAGCGATACTAGTATTTTTTGAATCCCTTTTTTTTCACCTTAAATTTAAATAAAATTAAAACTTCAGAAAACATATTAAATGTTCATTCTATAGAATCTTTTGGAACACACGATGGTCCAGGAATTAGAATGGTTATCTTTTTACAAGGATGTAAACTTAAGTGCCAATATTGTCATAATCCAGATACCATAGATACACATGGAGGTGAAGAATATCATATTGAAGACCTTGTAAAACAAGCCGTTAAGATGAAATCTTATTTTGGTGATAAAGGTGGTGTAACCGTTTCAGGTGGAGAACCATTATTGCAATCGCAAAACTTGGTTCCTTTTTTTAAAAGATTAAAAGAAGAAGGAATTCATACAAATATAGATACCAATGGGCGACTTTTAAATCACCCTACAATAGAATTGTTAGATGATTATGCAGATTTGGTAATGTTGGATATTAAACACATGACCGAAGAAGGTTTTCAAAAAATTACGGGTAAAAGAAATAAAGAAACTACATTCAATTTTGCAAAACATAGAGAAGCTTCAGGTAAAAAAATGTGGTTACGATATGTTTTAATACCAGGAATAACAAACACTCCAGAATTATTACATCAATTAGGAGATTATTTTAAAGATTACAAAACTATTGATCAAATAGAGTTACAACCCTACCATAAGTTAGGTATTCATAAATGGGATGCTTTAGGTTGGGAATATGAATTGCATGATGCAAGAGAAAACACAAAAGAAGAGTTAGAGCTAGCTTCTAACATTTTAAGTAAGTATTTTAAAAAAGTAAAAATTAATTAAAAATGAGTTCACAAAAGTTAAAAAACAGGTGGCTAATTGCAGCTTCTGCAGTAGGTATTCATATTTCTATAGGATCTGTGTATGCATATTCTGTAATGACAAACCCTGTAAAAGATGTGTTTGAAGTAGAAGGAAGTGTAATTAAATGGGCATTTAAAATTGCAATATTATTACTAGGTTTATCAGCAGCATTTTTAGGAAGATGGGTAGAGAAAGTTGGTCCGAAAATTAGTGGAACAACAGCTGGTATATTTTACGGAGTTGGAATTTTAGGTTCTGGTTTTGCAGTACAAATAGAGTCTTTATGGTTATTTTATCTTTGCTATGGAGTAATTGGTGGTATTGGTCTAGGATTAGGGTACATTACACCTGTAAGTACTTTAGTAAAATGGTTTCCAGATAGAAGAGGTTTGGCAACAGGAATGGCAATTATGGGATTTGGTTTTGCGGCCTTAATATTTGGACCTGTAATGGCAAAATTATTTGAAACAGTAGGTGTTTCTAATGCTTTTTATATTCTTGGAGTTATATATATGGTATTAATTTTATCATCTGCAAGATATATAGAAAGACCACCAGTAGGTTACGCTCCTGAAGGTTATAATGAAGGCGAAGGAAAAGTAATTAAAGAAGATTTAACAAATATAACTGCAAATGAATCTTTAAATTCACCTCGTTTCTACTATATCTGGATAATGATGTTTATTAATATTTCTTGTGGTATTGCTATCATTTCTGCGGCAAGCCCAATGATGCAAGAAAAGTTAGATTATACACCTATGGAAGCAGCAGCAATTGTTGGTTTTATTGGTGTCTTTAACGGATTAGGAAGAATTACATGGTCTACTTTATCTGACTATTTAGGAAGAGCAAATACATTTATATTATTTTTCGCTTTTCAAATATTAGCATTTTATTTCTTACCAAAAATTGGTATAGAAAGCGTGTTCTTAATTATACTTTTCACAGTAATTACGATGTATGGTGGGGGGTTTGCAATGCTACCAGCTTTCCTAGGAGATCTATTTGGAACCAAACAATTAGGAGCAATACATGGTATGGTTTTGGCAGCTTGGGGATTAGCAGGTGTTATTGGGCCAACAATTTATGATATTGTAAAAGAAAAAACAGGTTCTTTAGATACTACTCTAATTATTTTTGCAGGCTTATTTGTAGTTGCTCTAATAGTTTCAATTTTGATGAAAATATCTATTACAAGATCAGAAAGATTAAAGAATCAAGAATTAAGTATGGCGTCTTAATTTCTTTTAACATTTTATAAAAAAAGTGCTTTCATTATATGAAAGCACTTTTTTTATATATGTGTTTTAAATAATAGATTCAAACAAAGATCTAACATATAATTCCTTTTCTCTTATTAAATTAATAAGAAACTTAAAAAGCTTACATTTTATTTAAAGAAAAAGATAGCGCTTTAAATATTTTGTAATACGTTCATTACATGACTTTTATCACCTTTAAATTGTTATTTTATTTTTACTTTTAGTAAAGCTTATTACAAAGTAAAGATTATAAATTTTTAAATAACATATTATGGAAGTATTACAAGAAGTAAAACCCCGTGTATATAAATTTGGGGATAAATCTGCTGATGGAAACAGCAAAATGAAAAATCTTTTAGGAGGAAAGGGAGCTAACTTAGCAGAAATGAGTTTAATCGGAATTCCTGTTCCTCCGGGTTTTACAATTACTACAGAAGTTTGTACAGAATATAATTTATTAGGTCAAGAAGTAGTTGTTAATTTAATAAAAAAAGAAGTTGAAGAATCTATAGATAATATAGAAACTTTAATGGGAACTAAATTCGGAGATAAAGAAAATCCGTTATTAGTTTCTGTACGTTCTGGAGCAAGAGTTTCTATGCCTGGAATGATGGATACCGTTTTAAATTTAGGAATGAATGATGAGGTTGTTTTAGGTTTAGCAAAGAAAACTAATAATGAGCAATTTGCATGGGATTCTTATCGTCGTTTTATACAAATGTATGGAGGTGTAGTTTTAGGAATGAAACCAGCTTCAAAAGATGATATTGATCCTTTTGAAGAAATCATGGAAAACCTTAAAGAAAAAAGAGGAATAGAATTAGATACAGAATTTACTATACAAGATTTAAAAGATTTAGTATTTGATTTTAAAGCAGCTGTAAAGAAAAGAACAGGTCATGATTTTCCAACAAATCCTTGGGATCAACTTTGGGGAGCAGTAATGGCAGTTTTTAATAGTTGGAATGGAGATAGAGCAGTGTATTACAGAAATATGCATGGTTATCCTGCAGATTGGGGAACTGCTGTAAACGTTCAGGCCATGGTATATGGTAATATGGGCGAAAATTCTGGAACAGGAGTTTGTTTTACTCGTGATGCAGGAACAGGTGAAAATGTTTTTAATGGAGAATATTTAATTAATGCACAAGGAGAAGATGTTGTTGCAGGTGTAAGAACACCACAACAAATTACAAAATTAGGTTCTATTCGTTGGGCAGAATTAGCAAAGGTTGAAGAAGCAGATAGAACAGAGAATTATCCTTCTTTAGAAGAATTAATGCCATCAATTTTTAATGAATTAAATACATATCAAGACTCTTTAGAAAAGCATTACAGAGATATGCAAGATATGGAGTTTACTATGCAAAATGGTAAGTTATGGATACTCCAAACTAGAAATGGAAAAAGAACGGGTGCTGCCATGGTAAAAATAGCTATGGACTTGCTTAAAGAGGGAATGATTGACGAAAAAGAAGCAATACTATCGGTAGAACCTAATAAACTTGATGAGTTATTACATCCAATTTTTGATTCTAAGGCATTAAAAAGAGCGAATGTAATTGCGCAAGGTTTACCTGCTTCACCAGGAGCAGCAACTGGTAAAATAGTATTTTTTGCTGATGAAGCAGCTAAATACAAGAACAGTATTTTAGTAAGAATTGAAACTTCTCCAGAAGATTTAGAAGGAATGAATATTGCAAAAGGAATTTTAACTGCAAGAGGAGGAATGACATCTCATGCTGCTGTTGTTGCTCGTGGAATGGGTAAATGTTGTATTTCTGGTGCAGGTGCTTTAAAAATTAATTATAAGAAAAGAACTTTAACAGTTGATGGTCATGAATATCATGATGGAGATTGGATTTCTTTAAACGGGTCTACAGGTAATATTATTGAAGGTAAAGTAGATACCATGGAACCAGAATTAAGTGGTGAATTTGCAGAGTTAATGGAGCTTTCTAATAAGTATTCTGTAATGAAAGTAAGAACAAATGCAGATAGCCCAAAAGATGCAAAAATAGCACGTAATTTTGGAGCACAAGGTATTGGTTTAACAAGAACTGAGCACATGTTCTTTGATATTGATAGAATAAAAGCAATGCGAGAAATGATTCTGGCTGATACTGTAAAAGGTAGAAAACAAGCTTTAGAAGATTTATTACCAATGCAACGCATAGATTTTGAAGGTATTTTTGAAGCGATGGAAGGTTTACCAGTAACGATTAGGTTACTAGACCCACCTTTACATGAATTTGTACCTCATCAATTAGCTACTCAAAAAGATTTGGCAGATGAAATGCATATTTCTTTACAAGCAGTTAAAAATAAAGTATCAGAATTAGAAGAGTTTAACCCAATGCTAGGTCATAGAGGTTGTAGACTAGGAAATACATATCCAGAGATTACAGAAATGCAATCAAGAGCAATTATAGAAGCTGCCCTTAACTTGAAAGAAAGAGGTATTATCTGTAAACCAGAAATTATGATTCCTTTAGTAGGAACTGTAAAAGAATTTAAAGCACAAGAACAAATTGTTAGAGCTACTGCAGAAGCAATTTTTGAAGAAAGAAAAGATAAAGTTGAGTATTTTGTTGGTACAATGATAGAGGTTCCTAGAGCTGCATTAATGGCAGATAAAATAGCAGAAAAAGCAGATTTCTTCTCTTTCGGTACAAATGATTTAACACAAATGACTTTTGGATATTCTCGTGATGATGCAGGAAAATTCTTACCTATTTATATTGAAAAAGGAATTCTTAAAAATGATCCTTTCGAAATTTTAGATCAAGAAGGAGTAGGACAGTTGATTACAATGGCAACAGAAAGA
>CBDUHF010000031.1:0-34237 GCA_965367085.1 uncultured Polaribacter sp. | reverse complement strand
CAATTGTTGCGTACTTCCATAAATTATTTCTACAAGCATTTGCTGCTTCTAAAGTAAGAATAACACAATTATTATGATAACCATCTATTGGTGTTCCAATAAAATTATTATTTGTTAAATATCTTAGTTCAGATTTAATTGTTGAATCTACATCAGATAAGTAAACAAAACCTACTTCTAACTCTTGAGTCTTTGCAGATAAATTAATTAAAACAAATAATAAGAATATTATTTTTTTCATACCTCAAAAATACACAAATTAAATTTTATTAATTAATTTTGCTCTTCATTTATGGAAGAACTTACACTTACAACACCTGCGTTACTATTTTCTGCAATTTCATTAATTATGTTAGCCTACACAAATCGTTTTTTGGCTTATGCATCAGTTATTAGAAATTTACATGCTATTTATTTAGAAAGAAAAGAAGATTCTTTAATTAGACAAATTAAAAATTTAAAGTTAAGGTTAAATCTTACACGTTGGATGCAAATTTTTGGAATCTCTAGTTTGTTATTTTGTGTTTTAACAATGTTCTTAATTTATATCCATCAGCATACAGTTGCAGTTTGGGTATTTGGCTTTGCTTTAATTCTATTGATAATTTCTTTAGCTTTATTAATAAAAGAAATTCAGATTTCTGCACAAGCATTACAATATCATATTAGTGATATTGAAGAACATTTAAAAAAGAAATAGTTACTTTTTTCTACCAACAAATCTTATTACAGAAGCTTTACCAATATGGAAAGCACCTTCATTTAATTCAATTTCTTTTTCTACAAGCTCTATAATTTCAAAATTTTGGAATTCAGCTTTTATTTCTTCAATAGAAAATAAAAAATCAATATTTTTTGGGCCACCTACTTTTGGATTTTTAGAATTATATTCTAAGTGTTTCTTACTAAAACCTTCAATTATAATTGTTCCATCTTTTTTAAGAAACTTAACTATTTTTTTATGATAAGTTGCTCTAATTGTAGGAGGAAAGTGAGCATGGATTAACGCAATTGCATCAAATTGATTTGCTTTGTATTTTAAGTTTTGTAATTCTTCAACTTGATAATCTATAGAAACATTATTACTTTTTGCAAGTTGATTCGCTTTTTTTTGTCCTTCAATACTAATGTCAACAGCAGAAACATCCCAATTATTAATGGCTGCAAAAACGGCATTTCTTCCTTCACCTTCTGCAGGAAAAAGTATTTTTCCAGGATTTAATTTTTCTAATTGTTCTTTTAAATAATTGTTAGGTTTTTTACCATATGCAAATTCTTCTTCGCGAAACCTATCATTCCACATGTTAAGCCAATTATTTTTCATTTTATAACTTTTATGTATTGAATATGAATTAGAGAAAGCGAAGTTAGTTTTTTTAGAAATAAGAACAAATAAATGAGATACTGAACCTAGTTTATAAGATATTGGACCAATTTATTAAGATTCTGAAACAAGTACAGAATAAATAAAAAAAGTAAGCGCCGTTTTTTTACAAAACGACGACTTACCAAGTAAACTAATAAAACCAAGTATTAGTAATAATATTAGAAGTTAGCTTTCTAATAAATTTTTATTCAGAATAGGGTTGGTGATTATAACTCAACACCCTTTTTAATTTCCATTCTTTATTTTCAATAATCCATAGATGTGTAAAAAGTGCAGTGCCTGTTTTTCTATTTAGGTTGTTTTCATTTATATAAAAATCATGACTTCCTTTTTGTATTGCTCCATAAATTTTGCCTTTATTTTTTAAAGGATAAACAACTAAAGAGTTTTTGACAAGTTTCCTTGAAAACACTCCAGGATTTGTACAAAGATTCTCTTTGATTACTTTTATAAATTCTTCTTTATTTTGAACACCAGAAACATCATGATAGAATTCAAAATTTTCTGCAACTATAGGTTCTAGTTTTTCAATTTCACATAAATTAAAAGCTCTTTCAAAAATAATACTATCATTTGCTTTTAATGTTTTGTATAAATCTGTGCTTTCTTTTACCTGAGCATTCATTATTAGAGAAAAAAGAAACATAAAAAATGCGATCAGAATCTTTATAAGTAACGAATCTTTAAAAGGATCTAAAAAGGAATTCATAGTTGGTTAGTTTAGGTTGATTTAAATGCTGAATTTTACTTTGCAGAAACACTTCCGCCAGAAGAAGATTTCTTGTTAATTTGTTTAGGATTTCCTTTATAATCAATATCTCCACCACTGTTAGCTTTTGCTTCAATTTTTTCCGATGCATAAATATTTATATCTGCACCACTTGTAGCTTTTGCAATTACATTTTTACTTACAAGTTCATAAGCATCAATAGAACTACCACTTGTTGCACTTGAAGCATGATTAACAGTAACTCCAGAAATATTAATATCAGATCCACTTGAAGAACTAGTTTCCACACTTTTTGCATCTATAGAAATTTTAATATCTGCACCACTTGTTGCACTTATAGAAATTTCATCAGCATTAATAACTCCTTTTCCATAAACATCACTTCCACTAGTTGCTTTTAATATTTCTAATGTTTTTACAGTTACAAAGACTTTTCTAGATTTTGCTTTCCAGATACTTTTTTCAGAATAGATTTTTAAAATTCCGTTTTCTACTTCTGTAATAATAATATCGTGCAAGTTTTCATCTGCTTCTACAGTAATTGTATTTTTAGAACCTTGACTAATATACAAGTCTAAACCTGTACTTACTTTTACGCCTATAAAGTTATCTGTTGCTTTTCTGTCTATACTAACAACGTTTCTGTTGCCAGTTACTTTGTTAAACATATCTACAGCACAAGAACTAAAAATTGTTGTTATAAATAAGAATGCTACTAGTTTACTAATTGAATTTTTCATGATGTTTGGTATTAGTTTAGATATTAAATGTCTTATAATAGACGCTTAAAATCTAAGTAAGGTTACCCAATTGTTCTTTTTTTTGGTTGAATTGTATTAAATTGAATCTTCATCGATAAAATCATTATCACAATCTGTGCATTCTAAGGTGTCATCTGTCATTTTAAAATGATGATTTGCCATGTCTTTATCATAAATATCTCCTTCATTATCTACATGATATAGAAAGTTTTTTACTGAATTATCAAAATATACAGTGCTATTTTCTGTTAGATAAAAAGTGATTTTAACTTCTTCATCTTTCCAAAGGTTTTTAAATTCTGATAAAAAGAATGCATCTAAAACAATTGTATTGTCAATTATTTCATATTTATATTCAATCTTTTTAGCATTTCTATTGGCGCTACTTGTACTTTTTCCACGAGATTCTTTCTGTATTACAAAGTAAGTTTCATTAGAATTACTCTTCTTAACATCAACCTTTACGTTGTTTGTATATACTTTTTTAGAGTCTCCAATTTCAACTTCTTGTTTATGTGTATTTCTTCTTAAGTTATGTTGATAATAGATGTTATCATCATTTATCATTTTTATATGTAAAGTATCAATTTTAGAAATTTCTAAATTGTTTTTCTCTGCAGATTTACCATAATTAGCATGAGAAGTACCAAACTCTAAACCTGTAAAAATTAAGCCTAATAAAGCAACTATCCAAATACCTAAAAGAGTTAAAGAAGTAGCTTTAGTAAATTGTTTTACACTGCTAGAAAGTATTCTTAAACCTAATACAAATAAGATTAAAAACGGGATTCCTATTAATGTAAAAGTGAATAAAGTAAGCAACCATCTTGGTAATATTGAATCATAGAAAAATGGTGGATATTGTAAAAACTCTCCATCAACATTTAAAAACTCTAAACTTCCTACAGAAAACCCTCCAATAATTAGAGATAAAATAACAGCAGCTGCAACAAAGACTAAAATAACTCCAATAAATTTACCTATTACTTTAAAAAAGACTAGAATAATTTTACCTATTGTATTTAGAAAATCTTGTAAGCCATTATTTTTTTTTGTCTTTGCTGAAAAAGTATTGCTCATTTTTTCTGAAAATTCAGATGCACCATCTTTTATTTTTTCTGATGCTTGGTTCGCAACAGTTCTAACATTTTCTGATACATTATTAAATTCTTCACGAATTTTTTTCTCAATATTATCAATGTTTACTGGTTCACCTTCCATTTGTAATTTTTCAGCAGTTGTTTTTGCTTCAGGAAGTAAAATCCAAAGGATAATATAAAGTATAACTCCAAAACCACCACCAAAGAATAAGGCAAGTAATCCTAAACGAATCCAAATTGTATCTACATTAAAATAATGAGCTACACCAGCTGCAACACCACCTAACATTTTATCATCTCCATCTCTGAATAATTTTTTTCCAGAAGCGTTGTTTCTTTTGTAAGAGTAGCTAGAATCATTGTAAGGTTCTTCTACTTCAGCATAATCTTCTGGTTGTCCCATGATTGTAATAATTTCATCAATATCACCTTCATTTACAACTTGTCTTGCATCAGTTATTTTTTCTGATAAAAGTTCACTAATACGTGCTTCAATATCTGCAATAATCTCATTTTTTCCTTGAGGATCATCACTTAAAGATTTAGAAATGGATTCTAAATATCTTTTTAATTTCTGAAAGGCAACTTCATCTATATGGAAGAAAAATCCGCCTAAATTTATGTTTATTGTCTTATTCATCTGTAGTTGATTTTTTGCTAATTACTTGGTTTACTGAGTTTATTAAATTGCTCCATGTTTTATCTAACTCTTTTAAAAACAGGCCTCCGTTTTCTGTTAAAACGTAATATTTTCTTGGTGGTCCAGAAGTTGATTCTTCCCATCTATAGGTTAATAAACCTGCGTTTTTTAAACGAGTTAATAATGGATAAATGGTTCCCTCAACCACAATCATTTCTGCACTTTTTAGTGTCGAAAGAATTTCAGAAGTATATGCGTCTCCATGTTTTAATATGGATAGAATACAATACTCTAAAACACCTTTTCGCATTTGTGCTTTTGTGTTTTCTATTTTCATGTATAGTGGTTTATATTGTTATTTTATAAATTTAATTGTAAAAGGATATTTATAATTTTCTCCTTCTTTTGCTTTTAAAGCAGCAATAATTATTAAAGCTATTTTTATAATTCCAACAATTCCTGCAATAGAAGCTAAGCCAACAAAACCAAAAATATTTCCAGAATTAAAATCTATATTAAAATGAGAAAAATTGTTGAAGTTGTCGAAGTTTCTAAAAAATGATCCTACAAAAAAAGGAACAACAGACATTGTTAAAATAAATATGTATAAAGAATAGCTAATATTAAAGTTTACTGCTTCTTTACCTTGTTCATCTAAAAAAGCACTTCTGTCTTTTAAAGTTTGCCACGCAATTAGTGGTGTAATTATATTGCCAAAAGGAAACATAAATCCTGCAAAAGCAGAAATGTGAATTAAAAATGCGTTGGTGTTTTCGTTATTTTGTTTCATAATTTCTAAACTATATAATACTTTCTTATGCAAATATATGTCTTTAAAAAGGTATTATGCAATACATAGTACTATAATTAACATTTCTTTAACATTTGTAAAAAGGTGATAGTTCAGTAAAAAAGTGTTAAATTGTCAGCATATATAAGGGATATGAAGATTACTGCAAGAAAAATAAATTTATTTATGTTATTTAAGTTACCATTGGGTTACCTCAGTGGTATGAGAGTAAAATCAATTACAAATACTACTTCTATTGTAAAAATTAAACATAAATGGGCAAACCAAAATCCGTTTAAAAGTATGTTTTGGGCAGCTCAAGGTATGGCTGCAGAAATGACAACAGGTGTATTGGTAATGAAAGCCATACAAGAATCTAATAAAAAAGTTTCGATGTTAGTAACGCATCAAGAAGGAGATTTTTTTAAGAAAGCAACAGGTGTTATACTATTTACTTGTAATGGTGGAAATGAAATTAAAGAAGCTATTCAAAGATCAATTGCTACAAAAGAAGGACAAATAATTAATTTAACCTCAGAAGGGAAAAATAAAGAGGGCATTGTAGTTTCTAGATTTCAGTTTGAGTGGAGTTTAAAAGTGAAGTAATTAGATTTAAACTATGTTTATTTCATTAAAAATGCGCTCATATTCTACTATGCTTTCTCTACAAATAGGTATTATAAAGTTCAGTTTATTATGAATTATCTTTTTAGGGGCTTTATTATCTGCTAATTTTTCGAGTTCAGTAATTTCTTGTAAACATTTTACACCCATTAAACCAAAAGAAGATTTTAAAAAATGAGAAACATTTTTTAATTCTATGTAATCTACTTCTTTTAGACTTTTTTCTAAAATATCAATTCTTGGTATTGTATCTGATAAATATGCTTTAATTAACTCTATTAAAAAATAGTTATCTTCTGAGAAATATTCTGTAATAGAACTTAAGTTTACAATTTCGCTTTTAATTGCTTTTTTTAAAGCCATTTATTCTTTAAATTTAAATTTTTAAAAAGATAAAAGTATTTAAAAAAAAATAAAGTAAAAATTTGCTATCTATTTTACTTTACAAATTGAACGAAAAAGCTATTGGGTTTATTAAACCTTAATATATATGAAAGAAAAAAGTATTGTTTTGGCTGAAGATAATTCAGTTTTATCTCTTGTTTTAAAATTTAGGTTAGAAAAAGAAGGTTATAAAATCTTTATAGCACCCAATGGTAAAGAAGCAATAGAACTTATTAATAAGCATAAACCAGATTTAATTTTAACAGATGTTATGATGGAATATGTGAGTGGTTTAGAATTAATAAGTTACGTTAGAAATGAATTAAAAATACCAACTCCAATTTTAGTTTTTTCAAGCTCAGGTCAGGAAGAAATGATTTTAAATGCTTTTAAGTTAGGCGCAAATGATTTTATGAGCAAACCATTAATACCTAATGAACTTGTTGTTCGTGTAAAAATGTTATTACTTAAGGTTCAATAAAAATTAATAATAAATTAAATCTTTTCTAAATAGCATGAACACTTTTTGGTTAGAATATATAATTTGGATAATTGTAGCTGTTTTAGCTATAGCTATTGCATTTTTAATTCTCTTCCTTAAAATTTTAAGAGATTATAATAATTTAAAAGAAAGTCAAATACTTGCTTATCGAAAAAAAAGCGAACAACACTTAATCAATTATATTTATTCAGAAAAAAACGGATTAGATTTTAGTAAAAGGCAATTAAAAATAATTAAAAGATTTAAAAGAGATATTTTAAACAAACGCAAGAGAAACATTATTACAGCTATTTTTATTAATTTAATTCAAGAAGTATCTGGAGAATTAATTGTTTCTATGCATGAATTGTATGAAGAAATTGGGCTATTAAATTATTCTGAAGAAAAATTAAAAAGTAAAAAGTGGAATGTAATTGCTCTAGGAATAAGAGATTTAAGGCAGTTTAAGGTCAAGAAAGTAGAAAAAAATATAGATAAGTTTATTAATCATCCCAAAAAAGAAGTAAGAAGAGAAGCTCATCTTTATTTTATACAAGTATTTGAGTTTAAAGGATTAGAAAATTTAAAAGCATTAAAATTACCATTATCAGAATGGGATCAGATTCAATTACTAAATGAATTAAAATCTTTTGATAGTTTAAAAGTACCCGATATTACGAGTTGGCTAAGATTAGAAAATGATTATGTAGTTATTTTCATTTTAAATGTTATTAAAATATTTAATAGAATAGATACTAAGAACGAACTTTTAAATTTGTTAAATCACCCTAATGCTAATATAAGAATTAAGTCGATTGAATTATTGGGCCGCTTTGAAGTTATTGAAGCAAAAATTATATTAAAAGAAAAATTTAAACTCTTAAGCAATAAAGAAAAAATTGCTTTTTTAGACTTGATTCAGAAAACAGCAACAAAAGAAGATGCTTCCTTTTTAATTAGTTTTGTAAATCATGAAATATTTGAAATTAAATTTAGAGCTTTAAAAATTTTAAAATCTTTAGATCATAACTTATACAATCTTTTATCAAACCAATCTAAGGATTTAACTTCAAATAAAATTATTCACTTTTTAAACTCGAGTTATGGACTTTGAAAATGTATTTAGAATAATTTTAATAAGCTTGCATTATTTCTTCCTTGTTTTCACGGTTTTAATCATATCATCTTATATTATTTTAGCTTATTTTTCTTCAAGAGAAACAAAAACTTATCTAAAGAAAAATAGTTTTGTAGAGTATAAAGATCTTTTATCATCAAATATATCACCTTCAATTTCTATTATAGCACCCGCTTATAATGAGAGCTTAAATATTGTAGAGAATGTTCGATCTCTTTTATCTATTCATTACGTTAATTATAATGTAATTATTGTAAATGATGGAAGTAAGGATGATAGTCTAGAAAGGTTAATAGAAGCATATAATCTAGAAAAAGTAGAATATCTTATCCATGAAAAAATAGATACAAAACCTTTAAGAGAAGGTGTTTTTAAATCTAAGAACCCAGCTTTTGATAAATTAATCGTAATAGATAAAGAAAACGGAGGTAAAGCAGATGCTTTAAACGTTGGTATAAATATTAGTGAGAATAAATATTTGGCTTGTATTGATGTAGATTGTTTATTATTAGAAGATTCTCTTCAAAGAATGGTGAAACCTTTTTTAGATACAGCAGATAGAAAAGTAATTGCTTCAGGAGGTGTTATAAGAATAGCAAATTCTTGTAAAATTGAAAATGGAAAATTAATAGAAGTAAATTTTCCTAAAAAATGGATTGAAAGAGCGCAAGTTTTAGAATATTTAAGGTCATTTTTACTAGGAAGAATGGCTTGGGCAAGATTAAATGGTTTATTAGTAATTTCTGGTGCTTTTGGTATGTTTGATAGAGAAATAGCCATAAAAGTTGGTGGTTATGACACCAATACTGTTGGAGAAGACATGGAAATTATTGTTAGAATGAGAAGGTATATGGAAGAAATTAAGCAAAAATACAAAGTTGCTTATATTCCAGATCCATTATGTTGGACAGAAGCTCCTGATAATTATAAAATTTTTGTTTCGCAAAGAAATAGATGGACAAGAGGAACTATTGAAACTCTTAAAACTCATAAAAAAATTGGATTAAACCCTAAGTACGGAATTTTAGGAATGTTAAGCTTTCCTTATTGGTTTATTTTTGAAAGATTAGCACCTATAGTTGAAGTTGCAGGAATTATTTATTTTATTCTACTGGTAATTTTTAGAGAATTAAATTGGAGTTTTGTTTTAGGTATTTTTTTAATAGCGTACCTTTTTTCTTTGATATTTTCTTTTATTGCTATTTTTTCTGAAGAATTTACCTACCATCAATACAAGAAAAAAGGAATTGGTTTTGTATTGGTTTTAACTATAATTTTTGAGCCACTCATTTTGCATCCATTTGTATTATATGCTGCAATTAAAGGTAATATTGATTATTATTTTAACAAAAAAAAGAAATGGGGAGTCATGACAAGAAAAGGTTTATCTAAAAAATAAAAGACTTATGAAATTAAAATTTTTAAACAACAAATTCTCTACATATATACTATTAACATTATCTCTTATACTTACATTTTGGGTTATAAGTTTATTTGAAATTATTGCTACAATTTATAGTGGAAAAGAAATAACGAATATTTTTACATATATTTTATTCAAATTTTTAAATCAACTTTTTGCAGGAGTATTAATTTCTCTAATCTGTTTCCCTTTTTACCTAATTTTTAATCATTTTAATAAAAAAACAGGCATAGTATTTATAAAAATTCTTTTTGCTTTATTGGTACTTGTAGAGTTTTCTTTAACCAAATACAGCCTTACAACATTATTAAATTTAGGTGCAGATTTATTAGGGTATTCTATGAATGATATCTATTTAACAGTAACTTCTTCAGAAAGTATTTCGTTTGTATATTTCATAGCATTTGTTATTTTTCCCATCTTATTTTTGATAACTTTTTATTTCATAAAGAAAAAATCTATCCATAAATTTATTACCATTGGGTTGCTAACTTTAATAGCTTTCACCATTTCATTAAAGTTGTTTTATACTTCTGTTTCAGAAGATCAATATCAAAATAAAACCTATTTCTTTGTTGCTGATGTTTTAAATTATAAAATGAATAAAACAGCAATTAATTCATCAAACTTTAAAGGTAATAATGAGTATCCTTTGTTAAAATCATCTAAAGAAACTAAAGATGTTTTAAGTCCGTTTTTTAACTTTAATAATGAAAAACCCAACATTGTTTTTATAATTGTAGAAGGTTTAGGAGCTGAGTTTATGGGAGATAAATATTATGGTGGATTTACACCTTTTTTAGATTCTTTAATGCCTCAATCTTTACATTGGGAAAACTTTTTAAGCAATACTGGTAGAACATTCGGTGCTTTACCTTCTATGCTTGGTTCTTTGCCTTTTGGAGAAAAAGGGTTTTTAGAAATACCAGAAACACCTTCACATATATCTTTGTTAAGTATTTTAAAAATGAATGGTTATACAACTTCTTTCTATTCAGGAGATAGAAGTAGTTTTGATAAAAAAATCAACTTTTTAGAATATAATAAAGTTGACAATGTCATAGATGAAAACTTATATGATGATTCTTATCCTAAAACAGTAAATGAAGCAACTGGCTTTTCTTGGGGATATTCTGATAATGAAATTTTTACAAAAACTCTCAGTGTTTTAGACGACAGAAAAAAACCAAGATTAGATATTATTGCAACTCAAACTATTCATGAGCCTTTTACCTTTCCATCAAAAGATTTATTTCTTACTAAAATTGATAGTACTATAAATTCTGGTAAGAATTTTAAGATGACCCAAAATGAGATAACTGCAAATAAAGATATATTTGCAAGTATTTTATATGCAGATCAGAGTCTTAAAAAGTTTATGAAAGCCTATGGAAAGAGAGCAGATTTTAACAATACAATTTTTATAATTACTGGAGATCATAGATTAATTCCTATATCTCAAAAAGACAAATTATGTAGATTTAATGTGCCGCTTTTCATTTATAGTAAAATGTTAAACAAAACAGCTTCTATAAAATCAATCTCATCACATTTAGATATTACTCCTAGTATTTTGTCTTTATTAGAGGCTAATTTTAGTGTTAATTTCCCAAAGAAAACAGCTTGGTTAGGAACTGGTTTAGATACTGTAAAAGCGTTTAGAAATGTTCATAAAATTCCTTTAATGAGGTATAAAGGAAGCGTAAATGATTATCTTTATAAAGATTATATGTATTCTGGTGGAGATCTTTTTAAGATTAATGAAAATTTTGGTCTTAATAAAGTAGATGATCCAAAACAATTAGATGAGATTTCAAAATATTTTGAAAAGTTTAAAGAGTTAAACGCATACGTTACTCAAAATGATAAAATTTATCCAAAAGATGCTACTTTAGCTGCTGTAAAGAAATACGAATTCACTTCTAAAGAAAAAGCAACTATAGATTCTATATCGACAAATTTAACTTTAGATCAAGTTTTTTTATTAGCAAGAGAAAAAGCTTTTAACAAACAAAGAGAAACTGCTAGACTTTTATGTAATTATATTTTAAGCAAAGAACCCAATTACGTAGATGTTAAAATATTAAAAGGAAGAACTTTTGCTTGGGATGGAAAATATAAAGAATCTGAAGAAGAGCTTTTAGATGCGCTAAAAAGATCTCCTTATTACGATGATATTTATTTGGCACTTTTAGATATGTATTGGTGGTCTTCTCAAAATGATAAGGCTAAATTAATTTTTGTCAAAGCAAAAAAGAATAACATTAAAAATGATGAAGTTGCATATAAAATGGCAAGAGCAAGTTTGTTAATGGAAGATAAAATAAGAGCAAATAGTTTAATAGATAGTATTTTGTTGAAGAATCCAACAAATAACGAGTATATAAAATTTAAGAATTCTTTAAAATGATTAAAAAACATATAACATCAATAACAATTTTGATAGTAATTCTGCTTTTTACCAATCAATTGTTTGCACAAGAAAAGGTTTTTAATGGAAACCCAGATACAGCTTTTAAAACGGCTAGAGACTTAGCTTTTAACGGTAAAAGAAAGCAAGCGCAAGATTCATTAAAACTAATACTAACAAAATATCCAACATATTTAGATATACGTTCATTTTTGGCTAGTACTTATTCTTGGGATGGAAATTATAACCAAGCAAGAATAGAATTTACTAGAGTTTTAAATAAAGATCCGAAAAGAAAAACAGATTGGATTGCAGCTGTAAATAATGAGTTGTGGGCAGAAAAACCTTTTAAAGCTTCAGAATTAATAAGAAAAGGATTAATTCATTTTGATAACGATGCAGATTTATTACAATTAAAAGCAAAATCAGAATTTAATGCAGGTAATAAAGAAGAGGCTTATATAACGATAAGTGATGTTTTAAAATTATATCCAGAAAATATAAAAGCACAAGAATATAAAAATTCAATAAATAATTTATTGAGCTTTAATTCTATAGGAATTAGTTATGCTATAGATGTTTATAACAAGAATGAAAGAGATGCTATGCACTATAGTACACTGCAGTATTCTAGACAAACAAAATACGGAAGTATTACTGGGAAATTGAATTATTCTAACAGGTTTACTACAGATAACTATCAATACGAACTCGATTTATATCCAAGAATTACAAATGGTTTATACGCTTATGTAAGCGCAGGATTTTCCAACAGTCCATTATATCCTAGTTTTAGATATGGTGCAGAATTATACAAATCTTTACCAAAAAGTTTTGAGGCATCTTTAGGTTTAAGAGGATTGAAATATTCAACAACTACCATTATTTATACTGGTTCTATAGGTTGGTATACAGGAAATAGTTATTGGGTTTTTAGATCTTATGTTACTCCAGGAGATCCTGGTACTAGTAAATCTGGAGCATTACAATACAGAAAATATAGAAGTGATGCCGAAAATTATTTTATTATTGGTTTTGGTTTTGGGGTTTCTCCAGAGGTAGAACGTTTTGTTGCAAATGTAGATCAGCAAACAATTTTTCAGTTAGATTCTCAAAAAATTAACCTTGGTTATTTTTTTAGTTCTAAGAATAAGAAAAATGCTTGGGGTTTTACTGCCGATTTTTATAGGGAAGAAAAACCTTTTTCTAAAGGTGATTTCTTTTTATACGCAGCATTTGGAGTATCTTATAATGTAAAGTTTAAATAATTTTTGTAGCCAAGTAGATTTTGTAGACACTAATCGTCTAGAATCATTTCATCTATAACAACTAGAAAAATTACTTTTCTTTTTGATAAAGTTGTGGTCTTTCTTCATTATAATCACAATCTTGAAAAATACCACAAGATACATTTGTACGTGCTAACGATTTTGTAATTTCAAATTGCTTAGATAAAGCTTCAATTTCTGGAGATAAATACTTCATAATTACTTTATTTTATCAATATATTGATGATGTCAAAGGTAATAAATTTATAAATAAACTATATTTATGCGTAACAAAGTTTCATCTAAAACATCTAATACTATATAATCTTTAAAAAAAACGACATGTATCAAGACAGAATTCCACAAAACTCATCAAATAGAAATGCTCACGAAATAGATTATAAAATCTTTGGTGAAGAAATGCAATTTGTAGAAATAGAATTAGATCCTGAGGAAGGAGTTGTTGCAGAAGCAGGAACTTTTATGATGATGGATGACCAAATTAAAATGAATACTATTTTAGGTGATGGTTCTAATCAAGAAAAAGGACTTTTAGGTAAAATATTTTCTGCTGGTAAAAGAATCTTAACAGGCGAAAGTTTGTTTATGACTGTTTTTACAAATGATGGAGTTGGTAAAAAACAAATTTCATTTGCATCTCCTTATCCTGGAAAAATTATTCCAATTGATTTAACAGAATTTGGAGGGAAATTTATTTGTCAGAAAGATGCTTTTTTATGTGCAGCAAAAGGAGTTTCTATTGGTATAGAATTTTCTAAGAAATTAGGAAGAGGTTTGTTTGGTGGCGAAGGTTTTATCATGCAAAAAATGGAAGGTGATGGTTTAGGATTTATACATGCTGGTGGTACAATGGCAAAAAAATTTTTGCAACCCGGTGAAGTTTTAAAAGTAGATACTGGTTGTATTGTAGGTTTTACACAAGATGTAGATTATGATATAGAGTTTGTAGGAGGAATTAAAAACACTGTTTTTGGTGGTGAAGGTTTGTTTTTTGCAACTTTAAAAGGGCCAGGAACTGTTTATATTCAATCTTTACCTTTTAGCAGATTAGCTGGTAGAGTTTTAGCATTGGCGCCAAGAACAGGTAATGGAAGTAGAGGAGAAGGTAGTGTTTTAGGAGGAATAGGAGATATTTTAGATGGTGATAATCGTTTTTAAGAATAATTTATCTTATAGTTTAATTTTAGTGGTTTAAAAATGTTGTTTTTACTTTTTTCGACTCTTTTTACACTTTTTTTACATTTAATTGACAAATTCACCAAGAAACTCAATCTATATTCGTAGAAATATTAAAATGTATATTATGAAAAAAATTAAGAATATTGTTTTTCCTTTAGTTGTATTGGTAATTGTAATTGTTGCAAGTGGTTATAATAAAAGTGCTTCTGAAGTGGTTAAAAATGAAACTAGTTTTGTACTTCAAAACAATTACAAACAAATGATAAACTTGTTTGTAACACATGGTCATTGTAGTACACCTTTTAGTGGACAAGTTGATGATTTAAAGATAGATATTAAGCAACGTTTTGATAAAGGAAATCCATTAGAAGATATGAAGATTTCTTTTGATATTAATCCAAATTCATTTAATGTTTGTTCATTAGATGATGACTTAACCGAAAAAATTAAAACACCAGGTTTATTTATTGGAAAGGAAAATGAAAAAATTACATTTAAATCTACACAGATTTATACAATGGGATTAGATTGGTATCAAGTAAATGGTATTATGTCTATTAAAGGTGTTGAAAAAGAAGTGAAACTGCTTGCAACAGGTATAAGAAACTCTAAAGATTCTGAAGCACACGCCCTTGTTATAGAAGGGCAAATGAATCTTTTAGATTGGGGAATTGACTATGATTTAATTGTAAATGGAAAATCTGATAGAGTACCTACTAAATGGATGTATTTAAATATGAAGGTAGATGTTTTATCTTTTTTTTAGCATAATTAAACCATTAAATTTACTGCTTTGTTAATATTTTAAGACTGCTTATCATTTATCAGAATCACTTATTTTTTTAAATAAAAATTTTCACATAAATAAATGTCAATTTGACATTTATTTATGTGAAAAAATGGCAATAATTCTGAATATTTGACACTAAATATGATAGTTTTTAATATTTTTTATCCAAAAATTATCAGATACTTATTTTGGTATTTTATTTGCATTAGTATAAGTGAAATCTAAAAAGTAAAATGATTTCAAATTTGAAATAATGTTTAATTTAAAATTTTGTAATTATGAGCAATTTAACAACTGTTCCTAAAAATGGAAGTTTAGCAAACACAAATTCAAATGCAAACTTCTCAAATTTGTCTAACTGGTTAGATGATATTTTTAACCGAGAACTCCCATCAGTATTTACTTCAAATTTTAACACAGGTATTACATTACCTAAAGTTAATATAAAAGAAACAGCTGATGCATTTATTGTAGAAATGGCGGTTCCAGGTTTAAAAAAATCAGATTTCCAAATAGATTTAGATAATCAAGTATTATCAATATCTACTGAAACAAAGGAAGAAAAAGAACTTAAAGAAGAAAATTATACTCGCAGAGAGTTTGGTTATTCTTCGTTTAAAAGAACTTTTACTCTTCCAGAAAGTGTAAATGAAGAAAAAATAAATGCAAACTATAAAGAAGGCATTTTAAGTGTTCATTTACCAAAAAAAGAAGAGGCAAAACAAAAACCAGCAAGAACAATTAGAATTTCATAATTGTTATACTAAAATTTGTTTATGTGTAAGATGAGGCTGATTTTTAGGCCTCATCTTACTATTCTTCAATCCATCCCATAATGGCATTTGCTACAAAACGAGGTTCAGGAGGCAAGGAATAAATGTCTTTCTCATAATTTTTATTATAAGGAGAAATATTCATAATCGTATTGTCAACGACTAAAGTACTGCTTCCACCAGGATCAAATCCCATCGCTTTTTCCATTCCGTATTTTAAAAGAATGTCTACCATGTCAAAATGTGTCGCTCCTACAGATTCTCTAATTCTACCATTTACCATAAGCACCATCAGTTTGCCTTCTTTGGTAATACCAACCGCAATTTTTGGTCCACGCATGTCTGTAAAATCTAATCTTGCTGCTTGGGTTTTAATAGAATTAGATGTTTTCCATCCTTCTTCTTCCATGTTTAAAATTTGTTTTCCACCATCAATAAGCATCGGTCCTGCTTCAATAGCATATGATATTTCGTCCCAATTATAAGGATTGGTTTTGGGTTCTAACAACTGAATATCTAAAGGCATTCCTACTGCAAAAGCATCTTTAGGAATCAGAGAAGAAGGTATCGACAACGTGATTCCAACCGGAATAACAGGCACCATTTCCTTTGCTTTCGTTTTAATAATTTGCTTTATCGTATTTCCGGCTACTCTTAAAATTACGTTTCCATTTCCTGCGATGGTTTCTTCGGAATAAGACAAGTCATAAAAACAAGGTTCGGTACTGCTGTGGGTATTATAATTATTCGATGTAAATTCTAGATTTTTTTGTTTTCCTTTCAGAATAAAACCTGCTTTGCTGTTTACTTTTCGGATGTCTACATCGCCATTTTTATAGATTATAAAAGCGGGTTTGTTGAAAAGTGGCGGACAAAAAACCTTATTATTCATAATTAATAATCCTAAAGGTGAACCGATATAGGTTTCTGGCAAACCTAGTTTTCCAACCAATTCGGGATTTAAGATATAACCACCATTCCAAGCTAATTCAATTTTATTCGGATTTTTACTTTTCTTTTGATATTCCTTTACCAATGCTGGAACGTTTTTAGGCTCTTTATTGGCAATATGAGCTGCAAACTTCCATTTGTGTTGCTTGGTGTCAATCTCTGCTAATACACCGCTCCAAGGCAATCCATCTTCATAAACTCCGCCTGCAAAAGATGATTTTACTTTTTCAACGATTTTGGTTTCTTTTAAACTATCTTTTATTTGTTCTAATAATTTTGCGATTGGTGTGCCGTTTTCAATAACATCTTTAGAAATAAGTTGTAACAACTCTTTTTCTCCGAGTTTGTCTTTTAGAGTTTTGTACAAATCACTTTTTAAAACTGTATCAAAATCTTTTGCTGTTTGAATAGGCGTAGGGAATGCTAACGTGGTTCTTACAGCTGCTGGTACAAACTGGATAAATCCGCTATCTTTTGGAATTCCCATTATTTTGGAAGTCATCGTGTGCAATACTTTTCCAATATGAAAATGGTCTATTTCAATAATATCGGTCATCATTGCGGCATACTCACCATTGGTAATGATAAATCCATTCGCTTCTTTAATATCGCGTAAAATTTTAATCGCTTTTGCACCCATTTGCGGAAAATGAACACCTTCTGACCATTGTTTTGTTTCTATGATTTGAACAACACCAGTTTGATACAATAAGCCTAATTCTGGCTCTTTTCCACTTTCTAAATATTCCTTAATATTGGCATTGGAGAACCATTTTGTAATTCTTGGTTCGTGAATAAAAATATAGATTTTTTCTAATGCATCTACTTTTCCTCTTAGGACTTCAGCTGTAAGTTCTTCTTCAATTTTAAGCTTTAATTGCGCGCGAATAGGTTGTAATACAAAATATTCTAATTCATGTTTGATATAACGTCCAGGGAAATATCCTTTGGGAACATTGTTTTTTAATTTTTCTGTTAAGATCTTTCTATCATCAATTCCTAAAAACTTACTATTGGTCAATTGAAATAAAGCCAATTCCCAGTCAGCAAAAAATTGAGGTGCTAAGGTTAAATCTGGTAGATGTTCTGGTTTAAAAACATCGCTATATATCATATTTACCAAACCTGTTACTTCTTGATATGTAAATTCTTGATATGTAAACTTCTTTTTATTTCTGTGTCTGTATGCCAAAGCATGATCATGTCTTATCGTAAGTTCTCCATCTACATATTTAAAAATATCATCAATGGCGTTATAATAGGTATGAATAAGTTCTAAATCTGTATTTACTAAGTCCGGAATATCATTTTCCATCATTCTGGCATAACTCATTACTTTTCCTTTTATGAGTTGTTCTTCTACTCTAAAAAAGCTTGGGTCAATTAACGATTTTAAATAGGTCATAAATGCCAATCTTCCATAACCGGGTAAATAATGTCTTGTTTTTTTATTAAGAATAGCATGTAAATCTTCATTCTCAAAATTCACCATGTTTTTGTATTCTTCTAATAAATTCACCACTTGTGGGTTTACCTCATCAGAAATTGCTCCTAATTGCAAATGCATTCTGCCTAGAATATATTGCATGTTTTTTTGTAGCGCTTCAATACTATACCGTTTATTAATAACGCTTCTGTTGTGTGTAACATCCACCATTCTGTTTTGAGGATAAAATACGTGGTCACAAATTTTTTCAGCCAATAACTTCGGAACTTTAGAACCTTTAAATTCTAAAACATTTAAACGTAAAGATGCATCTAAATGACGACCGATAACTTCATCATACACTTCTCTTGGCTCGTATTGTCTACAAAATATTGGTGTTCCACAAGCTGCAGCTTCAATAATTGGCAAACCTCTTCCTTCGGTTTGACTTGGTAATAAAATTAAAGAAGCAACATCGTATAGTTGCTCAATATCTAATGGTTTTTTGTGTTTTTTCTTAAAATCATTTTTATCAAATTCACTAAATAAAAACCCAAGAAGTACTCTGGAATTGAATTCCTTTGGAAGGTCTTTTAGGAAGTTTTTAAAATCTTTTTTTAATTCGTGGTAATAATTTTGTTGCCCATGTGGAATTGGGCCTGAAACAATTAAAGAAAGTTTTAATTGTGGATTTGTAAGAAATTTTTCCGCAAATGAATCGTAAGAAAATAAGCGTTTAATAAGTTTAAAATTTAGTTCAATAGATTTTCTGCTAATGACTCTTGTAGGTTGTAAAAAAACAATATTATTATTTACAAAATCAAAGTTATGAACGGTTTTATAACCAAATAATATGGGTTTTAACGATCGTTCACTTGTTGCGTGATCTGCAACTTTGTGTACGGTTATGGTATCTTTTTTATTTGCAAAAATAGTAGAAACCTGCATAAACGCTTTGATAATATCTCGTTTACTCATTTGGTGCATTTTGGTATCTACCGCTGTACCTAGTAAAGCAACATTTGCAGGATTGTGCCCATTGATATCTATCAAATGATTTTGTTGAATTTTATTGATATTTACATTCATCCAAGAGCGACTTTCCCAAGGATAGATGGTTTCAATAAGAGAGAAAAATTCACCTACGTGTGCATTGTGAAAAAAGAAATCTCTTGGTCCTTTTTTAAGACCTTTTTGTTTAATATCTACAGCTCTATTACCACCTTCCCAATAAAAATCATGGTTATTATTAATAACAGGGATGCCTAAATATTCTGAAATTAAAACAGTTGCTAGTGCCAAAGAAACATTACCTGGGTTGGAACAAACGTTGATTAAATACAATAGAGAAATATCATTTTCTTCAATATAACTTCCTAATTTTTCTACAAGAACTAGCACTTCTTTCCAAAACTTACCAATAAGATTATTGTACTCTGTACTACCACGTTCCATTTTAATTCTAAAAAAATCATCGTATAATGGCCACGCATCAAAAGCTTCCATTTCTGGAATAACTTTTCTAAATGCATCTTTTGGAATTAGTTCATCCGCTTCTTGTTTAATATCTCCAGCGATAAAATGGATAGGGATATTGGGATAAAGACTCTTAAAGGTCTTTGCATACTTTTCAGTTTCTACCGTAATACCATCTATGGTAAAGTAAAAAGTCATGAAAGCAATTCCTCCTTTTTCTAATTTCTTATCGAAGGATTTCTTATCTTCTTTAAAAGCCGATTTGGAACTTTGTTCTTTAAATTTATCAATAAATAGTCCTAAATCGAACCAAGTATTTATTTTTTCATTTTTTAATTTGTTTAATATGGTTGAAATTTTTATTGTTTTAGTATTCGTCATTTAATATTTTTGATTTTTTTGCTGTTTTAAATATTCTTTAGTTTCTTAAAATGTAAAAAGGCTAGTTAATTTTTCTTCAAGTACATCGTATGAGAAATATTTTTTACCAAGGTTAAAGTTGTATTCTCCAATTTCTAAACATCGTTTTGGATTATAAATGATGTCGGACATTTGTTTCACCTTTTCATTCGTTAGAATGCCATCTTCCGTCATCACGGTTTCAAAACCTTTATTACCGATATCTTGCATGTATACAGGTTTGTAATTATTTACAAATATTGGCTTTTTTGCCAGTACAGATTCTACAAAAGCATTTCCAAAACCTTCATAAGTACTAAAATATGTACACGCTCTTCCATGTGCATAAACATCTGATAGGTCTTTATGGTCTAACACTTTGTGTGCTGCAAATATTACTTGATTGGATAGATTTAAGTCATGAATTTGATCGATTAACTCGTTATAATATTCCTTATTTTCATCATCATTATTATTTCCTGTAATAACCAATTTTAGTTTCTTGTCATCTAGTTTATCAATTAAAGAAATTGCGGTTTCAATACCTTTACGTCTTACAATACGTGTAACTTGTAATAATGCAATTTCATCTTCTGTGACACCTATATCTCTAAGGAAGAATTGGTTTTCAGCAGTTGGAACACCATACACACGATTAAAATCCATTACATTAGGCACCAAAGTAGCATCAATGTTAAATCTGTTTTTAAACGTTTCTACTCCAAAAGTATTAATTACTGCGTGTTTTACATTGGGCAATAACAACGGAAAATTATCATCTACATATTGATTAATTTCTGGGTGAACAGAAACATAACGTTCACCTCGTTCCCAATGAAAATCATGATCGTGTGTTACAATAGGTAAATTAGTTTCTAAAATCAGTTTTTTAATGGCAACTCCCATAGATAAATGACAAGGTAATGCTGATGCATTTTCTGAAAGTATAGCTTCTATTTTTTTATCTGCAACCCATTGCAACATTGCTTGGTAAATTATGTTAGAAGCATTTTCAACATGGTCTAATAATGGGGTTGGATCTTTATCGGGTTCGTAAAATGCTTTACGCTGTCCCCATTCAGCTTCCACTGAAAAAAAAGATAAAGCTGGATAAAGATAGTGATGGTCATAATCCATGTCCCAAGACTCAAATTCTCCGGACATTATAAACACTTCATGACCTAGTTTTTTTAATATATCAATCCATTTTTCTGTTTCAAGCGCTACACCATCAACACCGCCTATTCTACCAATAATAATACCTATTCGCATATAATCTATATAAAGTTCGTATGAGATAAATATACGTTTTTATCAAAAACTTAAGTAAATTCGAAAGGTTTAGTTTTAAAAATTATCAAATAATTAAATATGTAGGAATTTAGTTAGGAATAGTTAAATTAGGACAATTATAATGCTAAATCTATAACTCAGAAATGAAGCTAATCAATGAAATCATTTTTTTTCCTTTTTTATTAAACAATTTTAACCCCTGAATTAGCAATTACAATTCTTTCCTGTAACTTGTTTATTTATAGCTCAATTTTGGGATATTGTTATGTTATAAATATTCAGATAGTATTGTTCTTTTTTCTGAAGGTATTTTTAAGTTAAACTAATTTATATGATGTGGATTAATTTTGAAAGAAGTTTATTGTTAGTTAAGTTAGCTTTTTGAGTTAAACCCAATACCGAAAAACTTCTTTTAAAAACAAAAAACCGAGCAATTAGCTCGGTTTTTTGTTTTAGTAAAGGAAAATTTATTTTTTTTCTTTTGCCTTAATATTGTTGATATAATCTTGAAAACGTTTTCCATAAACAGAGCTCTTTACCTTATCTGATAAAGCATTATTAACTGTATCTAAATATTTAATACTTACATCATACATTTCTGTTAAAGCAATATAAGGTGCAGCTTCGTAATCTGAATTTGTCATTGCAAAATTAGTAGTAAATAAATACTTTCTTCTCAACATTTTTTGATAATCTTTTTGCAACTGTTCTACTAATTCTTGGTTGTTTGCTTTTTTTGCATCAAAATCTTTTTTAATAAATTCTAAACGTTGATTTTGAAATTTTCTGCTAATCTTGGTGAATTTATCCAAAATTTCTTGGTTTTTAGAACCAGAAATCTCAGGGTTCATTCCAAAAGTTTCAACTTTATCATTTATTGTAATTGTACCTTCTTCACCAAAAAATAGAATACGTTTATCTGTAGTATTTCCATCAAAAGTTAAATAATACATTTCAGGAGATTCTATATTGTCTGTTAATAAGAATGTATCACTCCCTAACAATGCAACAGAATCTACAGATACTAACAGTGTATCTTCCATTTTTTGAAGGTATAATGTTCCTTTTTTTAATCCTTTAATTGTTCCCTGCACAAGCATGTTTCCTTCTTTCTTAGAATTACAAGCAAATACTAAAACTGATAAGGCTAAAACTGCAATAATTTTCTTCATTTATTCTTAATTTTTCGAATGCAAATATGCTGATTTTTATTTAAACTTTAGAAGCTATTTCTAATAAAATAGTACAAGCAATTGCACCAACTGTTCCTATTGCGTATCCAAAAACGGCTAATAAAACACCAACTGTTGCTAAAGAAGGGTGAAATGCCTGTGCAACAATAGGAGCAGAAGCAGCGCCACCAACGTTTGCCTGACTTCCAACAGCTAAAAAGAAATAAGGAGCCTTTATTAATTTTGCAACTAAAATTAACAATGCTGCATGTATTGTCATCCAAACAACACCAATAGCAATTAATCCTAAGTTATCAAAAATCATTGCTAAATCCATTTTCATTCCAATAGTTGCTACTAAAATATAGATAAAAACACTTCCAATTTTACTTGCTCCAGCTCCTTCAAAGTTTTTAGCTTTTGTAAATGATAATAATACAGCTACAATGGTAGAAATACTTATTAACCAAAAGAACTGAGAACCTAAAAATGTAAAAACATTTCTCCAAGTTGCAGAATCCATAGATGCTACAATGTTATTAAAAAACTCGCTAAGATATTTTGCTGCAAAATGCCCAAAACCAACAGTTCCGAAACCAATTGCAAGCATTATCATTAAATCAGTTAAAGAAGGATTTCTTTTTACTTTTTGCGTAAAAGAAGAAACTTTATCTTTTAATTCTTCAATAGCAGTAGTATCTGCTCCTAACCATTTGTCTATTTTCTCTTTTTTACCAATTCCTATTAATAAAATTGCCATCCAAATATTGGCAACAACAATATCTACAAATACCATTCCTCCATATTTTTGAGGATTGTATTGATAAATTTCTAACATTGCAGTTTGATTTGCGCCACCACCAATCCAACTTCCTGCCAATGTAGAAAGTCCACGCCAAACAGCATCAAAATCTGCTCCTCCAACTGTTTCAGGAGAGAAAAATGAAATTAATAAAATGGCTATAGGACCTCCAATTATAATTCCAATGGTTCCAGTAAAAAACATAATTAATGCTTTAGAACCTAAATTAAAAATAGCTTTTAAATCGATGCTTAATGTCATTAAAACCAACGCAGCAGGTAGTAAAAAACGACTAGAAACATAATATAATTGAGAAGAACCTTTTACAGTTTCTCCAACAGCATTTGTAGTTTCCCATTCTGGGGAAATAATTCCAACAGTTGTAAATATTGCAGGAATAAAATATGCCATAAATAAACCAGGAACAATTTTATAGAATTTGTCCCAAAAACCACTTGTTTTACTCTCTGTATAGAAAACAAAACCGAGTGATAGCATTAATATTCCAAAAACGATTGCATCATTTGTAAAAGTAGGTGTTGTCATATTTAAGTTGATTTTTTTGTAAAGTCTGTATTTAAAATAATACCTAATTGTAATCTATGAAGACTACTGTTAGAAAATTTTGTGTAAAAATAGCCTAATCTAACTTTTAGATTTTCGTTCAATTCTCTTATAAATCCTGCTCCAGTTCTATTTTGACTAAAGGCTTTTGTAGCAAATTTTATAAAGATTTCGCTAAAAGCATAAGTTTCCCAATTTTCTGATAAAGGTCGATTTAAAAATAATCCATATCTTATTCTATGTTTTACTTCATCATTACAATTTTGGCGTTTAAATCTTTGTGCTAATCTTACTCTATGTTTTACTTTTACTTTGTTCCAAGTATCTTTAATATTTAAATCTTGATAAAAACGATACTCATATAAATCTGCTAAATCAGTTTTATATGAAGAGTCTGTAATAGAATAGACCAAACCACCTGTAACATTTACTTTTTTATTAAAGCTATAATTAAGACCTAGTCTATAAATTTCTTGTTGATATTCTGTTATAAACTCATAATACCTAAAGTGCACACTTGTAGTAAGTTTTACGTTTTTAGATAATTTATGAGAACCATTATACATGTACCAAGTTCCTAATTTTTTTTCATGAGAATTTTGACTTTGCATTACTAAAAAGCAAAAATGAAAACAAAAAAATATAATTATTTTTTTCATACAATATAATACTACTTCTTCTTTAAGAAGACGAATTTAATGATTTAGTTTGAATAATAATTCATCATTAATTTGTAAATATTTTAGTTTCTTTAAATGGTGAAATTTTTATGTTTTCTGTACTGTTTTTATAAGTTGTCCAATCAGATTTAAAGAAATTATTTGTTTTATCTAAAGCTTTGTTAAACTCATCTTTAAATTGATTTACTAATGTTTTTTCTGTAGAAGTTTGCTCTCCAAAACGAGAAAACACATATCTTCTTGCGGTATAAAAACGTTGATTTACATTTACTTCAGGATTTCTGGTAATTCCTTGTCGTTTGTCAACTTTACCAAGATATATGGCAATTAAATCATCAATTTCTTTAATTATATCTGAAGTTGATTTTATCTGATCTTTATATTTCTTTTTATCCTCTTTAGATAATTCAGATTTTAAGGCTGTTGCTGTGTTTTTGCTTTCTACCAATTGCTTTACAATAGTAGCAATTTTTTGTTGATAGCTTTCTAGTTCTTTACTGGCATTATATTTTTGTTTAATTGCAGATTCAGAAATTTGTAATCTTGGGTCAAATTTAACGTTAATGTTTTGTTCAGAAGTTTCTTCTCCAAAAGTCATTTTTAAACGATATGTTCCAGGTTTTACAGAAATTCCCCGAGGCTCGTTTGTAGATTTACGGATACTTCTAGAAGCTCTTTCAACTCCTTTTTCTCTAAGGTACCAAGTTGTTTTGTGAATTCCGTTTTCTTTAGGAGTTTTAAATTTTAAGGTTCTAATTTGTCTTTCTCCATCAAAAATTTCTAGTTTTATAGAGTCATATTTAATTTTATTTTCCTCTTTTGGTTTGTTAATGTAATAAGAAATACTTGCTCCACTTTTTCTGTTCTCACCATGATAAGTTGCATCTGCACCAAATCTACTACCTGTTGGTTGTTGATATACGGCTTGATATGCAGTTGGAGGTTCAAATAATTGTAGTTTTTTAGAAGTTATATTTCCATTTGCAATCGTTCTTAAAGGACGAATATCATCTAAAACCCATGCAGCTCTTCCAAAAGTTCCAATAACTAAATCATTTTCTCTTGGGTGAATCACTAAATCTTTTACAGGAACAGTTGGGAAACCTTCTGTCCATTTTGTCCATTTTTCTCCGGCATTTATAGAAATATATAAACCATCATCAGTACCTAAAAACAATAAATTTTCATTTTTTGGATCTTCAATAATACAAAGCGCATAACTTTGTACATCATTTTCATCAACTATTCGTTTCCATGTTTTACCATAATTTGTTGTTCTGTATGCATAAGGTGTATAGTTAAAACGTCTGTAATCATTGGCAATCAATAGCGCTTCGCCTTTATTTTTATTAGATGCTTTAATCTGTGTTATCCAACTATTTTCTGGCAATCCTTTTAAGTTCTTTGCAACATTTGTCCAAATTGCTCCACCATTTTTTGTAATATGAACTTGTCCATCATCTGTAGCTGCCCATAAAACATTTTTTTCTAAAACAGATGGTTCTATAACTAAAATTGTACAGTGATTTTCTGCTCCAGTTGCATCCATAGTTAAACCACCACTTTCTGCTTGTTTTAATTTTGCTGGATTATTGGTTGATAAATCTGGAGAAATTACTTTCCATGTTAAACCTTTATCAGTAGATTTATGAACAAATTGACTTCCAAAGTATAAAGTAGCATTATCAAAAGGATCCATATTTATAGCAGCATTCCAATTAAAACGTAATTTAATATTTGCATCAGAATGAGTTGGTTTTATTCCGTAATTATTTCCTGTTAAATAATCGTAACGAGAAACAGCACCTTGTTGGCTCATTGTAAACCCATAACGAGAATCATCTCTGTCTGGAACTACATCAAAACCATCTCCAAAACTAATTTCTTGCCAATAAGAGTTTCTAATTCCTTGTGCTTTCCAAACATATGCAGGGCCTCTCCAAGAACCATTGTCTTGCATTCCACCATAAACATTATAAGGATATTCATTATCCACATTTATATGATAAAATTGTGCTACAGGAATGTTGCCTATAAATCGCCATGTTTTTCCACCATCTTTGGTAATATTTAGTCCACCATCATTTCCATCAATCATAAATTTTCCATTGCTAGGATGAATCCACCAGGCATGATGATCTGGATGAACTCCATTATCTACGCCATAAGCAGGCATTAACTGTTTAAAGTTTTTACCTCCATCTTCAGAAACATTTATATAGGTAAAAACAGAATACACTCTATTTTCATTTTGTGGATCCACATAAATTTCTGAATAATAAAAAGGGCGATTTCCAATTCCAGGTTTATCATTTATTTTTGTCCATTTAAAACCTCCGTCTTCACTTTTGTACAATGCATTTTTCTTTGCTTCAACCAATGCATAAATTACATCAGGATTGCTTTTAGAGATGGCAACACCAATTCTTCCTAATTCTCCCTTTGGAAAACCTTCTTTTTCTGTAATTTCTTTCCAGTTTTCACCTCCATCATGTGTAATGTATAATCCACTTCCTTCTCCACCAGATTTAAAAAACCAAGGATCACGTTTGTGTTCCCACATGGCAGCTATTAATTTATTTGGATTTGAAGGATCCATAATTAAATCTGCTGCTCCTGTTTTTATATTGTTGAAAAGAATTTGTTTCCAAGTTTTTCCACCATCAATAGTCTTATAAACCCCACGTTCTTTATGTTCTCCCCAAGGAGAACCAATTGCACCAACATAAACAATATTAGGATTTGTTGGATCAATAATAACTCTATGAATATGACGAGTTTTTTCTAATCCCATTGATTTCCATGTTTTTCCAGCATCTAGAGATTTGTAAATTCCAAAACCACCATTTAAACTATTTCTTGGGTTTCCTTCTCCAGTTCCTGCCCAAATTACACTAGGATTCGATTGTTGAATGGCAATAGAACCAATAGAAGCCGTTAGTTCTTTTTCGAAAATTGGTTTCCATTTGATGCCTCCAGAAGTAGATTTCCAAATTCCACCAGAAGCAGTACCAACATACATAATATCTGGATTTGAGGCTACAACATCAATTGTTGTAACACGACCAGACATTCCTCCAGGACCAATGTTTCTTGGTTTCATGTTTTTTACTAAATCCATTGAAAAGTCTTGGGAAAAGAGTAGAGTAGTAGTGCATAAAAAAAGGAGTGTAAATATTTTTTTCATTTTAATAAAGTTTGTTGAGTTTGATGCTCACAAGATACAAAATAGAAAATGCTCAATAAAAATTGAGCATTGATTTAACAGTATAAAAATTGTAAGTTTTAAACTATGTTTATTCTTCCTTCTTTTTAGGTTCTCGTTTTGCATTTTTAAGTGATTGCATTAGCATCCATTCAATCTGTCCATTGGTAGATCTAAATTCATCTGAAGCCCATTTTTCAATGGTTTTTAGCATTTCTTCGTTTATGCGGAGTGCAAAAGCTTTTTTCTTTGCCATTTTTACTTTTTTACAAATGAAACTACAGTTTCTATTAACTTTTTAGAAAGTGGATAGTCTGCAGAATAATATGATTTTAAATTGTCTTCGTCTTTATCAATTTGCTTTAAAACGTGATTCATATTATCAATAATAACTAATCGAGATTTTGGATTTGCAGCATGTAAACCTTGTGCATCATCAACTTTTACTTGTAAATCTTTTGAACCGTTAATTATTAAAATTGGTACCGTTAATTTTTTAATTTCTTCTGACGGATTGTATTGTAACCAAGAAGACATAAATGCTAGGTTCTGTTTTGCAAATACTGAAAATAAAAACGGATTTACAGTTTTAATTGCTCCAGTTTCTTTTAACTCTTTAAAATGAGCTTCAGTAATTTTACCCAAAGGTTCATTTTGTTTTGTAATTTGTTTCACAATTGTTTTGTCTACATTTTCTGAAGGACCTGCTAATGATATGTATTTAGTGGTGTTTTTAATAGCTAACATTGCAATTAATGAACCTTGGCTATGACCAGCTAAAATAATTTCTGAAAAGCGATTATCATCTTTAAAATGATTAACAACTATGCTTACATCTGATACAAAATCATTAAAATTAGTGTCCTTTAAAAATTTAATATTTTTAGGACTTGAAGTTCTTTTATCAAAACTAAAAAAAGAAATATTCTCTTTATTTACAGCATCTCTAAACTGTTTTATATAATTCGCATTTATATTTACACCAGCTTGATTTCCATTTCTGTCTACATTTCCAGAACCATGAACCCAAATTATTAATGGCGTATTTTCGTTAATAAAAGTTAAAGTTCCTGGTAGCTGAATACTGTCATTTTGTAGATAAACTTCTTCAGAATTTACTTGTGCAAAAGAAAAAACAATGCTTGAAATGTAAATAATAATAGCTGCAATAATACGTGTCATCTTATTGAATTTTATTTTTATAAGTTGCTAAAACTCTATTAACTTCTTCTTTCTTCTGTGTTCCAATCAATATTTTATTGCCTCCTTTAAATTCTACCTGAATCCCCAAATTTCCTTTTACTGTATAAGATCCGTGTTTAATTCCCCAACCTCCATAATCTTGAAGAGGTCTGTATTTTATAACTCTTATAGAATTTATGTTTTTCCATTCTACAAGTTTATAATTTTTATTTATGGGAAAAAATTTATAAAAAACACCCTGTTCATTTATTTTAGTTTTTAAGGTTAGTAGTTTAAAAACAATTAAAAAAATAAGAAATAAAGATGTGGTTAAAATTATTCCAGCATTAGACATTGGATTATCACCAAAAGAAATTTTTAAGAAAACTTGTTGAATTGTCCCATATAAAAATAACATAAAAATACTTAATAAAATTAGCCAAACCCACCATTGTGTAAAATGCTGTTTTTCTTTAAATACTTTCATTATTATCTATTTTTATCTCTTTCAAAAATAATACTAGACCAATTTTGTCCTACATCTTTAACAACCCAACCTTCTCTGGCGTGTTGATTTAAAAGGTCTTGCATTTTTTCTTGTCTTCTTGTTAATCCAAGTCTTGGAATTTCTACTTTATATTCTTTCATAATAAAAATATTAATGACTTAAAGTTCCTGCATTTACAACAGGAGATGCTTCTTTATCTCCACATAATATAACCATTAAGTTGCTTACCATTGCAGCTTTTCTTTCATCATCTAAATCAACAATATTTTTTTTACCTAACTGTTCAATTGCCATTTCTACCATACTTACGGCACCTTCAACTATTTTATGTCTTGCAGCTACAATTGCAGTTGCTTGTTGTCTTTTTAACATGGCACTCGCAATTTCTTGAGCATACGCTAAATAACCAATTCTAGCTTCTAAAACTTCAATTCCTGCTATAGATAAACGTTCGTCAATTTCTTTTTCTAAAGCTTCTGAAACTTCATTTACACTAGATCTTAATGTTATGTCTTCATCAGATCCTTCATCTGCAAAATTATCATAAGGATACATGCTTGCTAGTTTTCTAACGGCTGCATCTGTTTGAACACGAACAAAGTTTTCAAAATTATCTACATCAAAAGCAGCTTTGTAAGTGTCTGTAACTCGCCAAACTAAAATCGTAGAAATCATAATCGGATTTCCTAATTTGTCATTTACTTTTAAACGTTCACTATCAAAATTACTTGCTCTTAATGAAATAGATTTCTTTCTATATAAAGGATTTGCCCAATACAAACCATTATCTTTTATAGTACCAACATACTTTCCAAAAAGTAAAATTACTTTAGAAGTGTTTGGGTTTACTAAAATAAAACCAAAGAAACCGATAAAGCCAAAAACAGTTGCTATTAAGAAAATAGGGTTTTCATTCATTATTGTCAAAGCAATTCCGCCAAAGAATAATGTTAATACTATTAATAACATTAAATAACCATTAGCTGGTTTAATTATTTTTTCTGAAGTCATATGTCTATAATTTAAAGTGATATTAAAATGATATCACAAAGATATAAGTTAATTTTTGATAAATCCAAATTTTATAGCGTATATTTTTATAAATTAGCAGAAAATATATTTATACTTAAAAGTGATGAAAATAAAACTTCTATTATTAATCAGTGTATTCTTTTTAACAAGCGCTAGTGTGGATGACAGTTTATTCTGGGGTCAGAATGGACACAGAACAACTGGTGAAATTGCAGAAATGCACTTAACTAAGAAAGCAAAAAAGAAAATTGATAAATTGTTAAATGGCGCAAGTTTAGCCTTTGTATCTACATATGCAGATGAAATAAAATCTGATAGAAAATTCAGTGAATTCTATTCATGGCATTATATAAATATGGATTTGGATGAAACCTATGCAGACGCAGAGAAAAATCCAAGAGGAGATTTAGTTACAGGAATCAATAAATGTATTGAAGTTCTAAAAGATAAAACGAGTTCTAAAGCAGACAAAGTTTTTTATTTAAAAATATTAATTCATTTAGTTGGAGATTTACATCAACCTTTACATATAGGAAGGAAAGAAGATAAAGGTGGCAATACTGTTCAAGTTCAATGGTTTGGAAAAGGAACAAATTTGCATGCTGTTTGGGATACAAAAATGATTGAAGAATGGAATATGAGTTATTTAGAATTGGCCGCAAATGCTAAAGATTTAAATAAACATCAAATAAAAGAAATGCAAAAAGGAACAGTTGTAGATTGGGTTGATGAAGTGCATATTATTAGTAAAAAAGTATATGAATCTGCAAAAATAGGAGAAAATTTAAAGTACAGATATTCTTATGATCATTTTGGAACCGTAAGAAATCAGTTACAAAAAGGTGGACTTAGATTGGCAAAAATATTGAACGAAATTTTTTGTTAATTAATTGTATTGCAATAATATAAAAACCTCATAAATAAATTTTATGAGGTTTTTTTCTTGTTAAGATTTAGTTAAACCATATTTTAAAAAAATAATAATTCGTAATTTTATAGAATGATGAAAAAAGTGCTTTTATTAATTTGTGTTTCAGTATTGGCATTTAGTTGTAAATCAGAGCAAAAACCAAATGAAATATCTGAACCTATGAAAGAAGCAAAAAAAGAAACTTCTTTAGATATTTCTGATGTTATTGTAAAACGATATAATTACAACCAGTTAGAACCTTTGTTGAATAAGAAAGACGACAAAATTTATGTCATTAATTTTTGGGCAACTTGGTGTAAACCTTGTGTAGAAGAATTACCTGCTTTTGAAAAATTAAATGAAACTTATAATGACAAAAATGTTGAAGTAATTTTAGTGAGTTTAGATTTTCCTAAACAAGTTGATAAACGTTTAAGACCATTTATAAAAAAGAAAAATTTACAATCTGAGGTTATTTTATTAGATGATGTTAATGAAGATGTTTGGATTCAGGAAATTGATAAAGATTGGTCAGGAGCAATTCCTGCAACATTAATTTATAATAAGGATAAAAGAAAATTTTACGAGCAATCGTTTACTTATTCTTTGTTAGAAACAGAATTGAAAACATTCTTTAAAAAGTAAAATATTAATTTAATACACATACAAATGAAAGCAATTAAAACAATTTTATTAGTGACAGTTATTGGTTTTACAACTGCATTTACATTAAAAACGGATAAATCTGGTTACAATGTTGGAGACAAAGTTGAAGATTTTAGTTTGAAAAATATAGATGATAAAATGGTTTCATTATCAGATTTTGATGAAGCAAAAGGATTTGTTATTATTTTCACCTGTAATACTTGCCCTTATTCTGTTGCCAATGAAGATAGAATTATTGCTTTAGATAAAAAATATAAATCAAAAGGATTTCCTGTAATTGCAATTAATCCTAATGACCCTTCAGTTGTTTCTGGAGATAGTTTTGAGAAAATGAAAGTTAGAGCCAAAGAAAAAGGATTTTCATTTCCTTATTTGTTTGATGATGGACAGAAAGTGTATCCAAAATTTGGAGCAACAAAAACTCCACACATTTATATTGTAAGTAAATCAACAATGAAAGTTGAATATATTGGTGCTTTAGATAACAGTTCTAGGAACCCTGATGCAGTTACAGAAAAGTATGTAGAAAATGCTTTAGAGGCTTTGTTAAATGGTAAAAAAGTAGAAAAAACAAGAACAAAAGCAATTGGTTGTTCTATAAAAGTAAAAAGATAAATTATTTTTTCCCTCGGTTATTAAGGTGTAATTTTATTTTATTTCTAATAGGTTTTTCAAAGAATAAATAACTTAAAGCAGATACTAAAATGAGGATTAATGTTCTTATTAAAAATGATGTTGTAAAGTCATGCTCTTTATTTAATCCAAGATATTTATCCATTCTATAATCTGATAAAATTACCCAAATTGGAACTTGTAAAATATAAATTCCAAAACTTATTTCTCCTAAAAAAATAAAAAACTTTCTTGAAATGAATTTAGTGAATTTGTCATTACTTAATGAAATTAAAATAATCATTGGAGCATAGATTATAGACAGAAATCCATTATGATAGTTGAAGATTGTCGGAAACCTTAATAATAATATTAAGATAAATATTGTGAATAGAATTAAAAACTTGTAATTTCTTTGATTATTTTTTAATCTTTTTATAAAAAAAAGTCCGGTTAAATTTCCTATTAAAAATTCATTGAAATGCATTAATGGAAAGTAATAAATATCTCTAATTTTATAATAAGTTAATTCTAAAACACCATTTATTATTAAATGATAAAGAATTTGACTTATAACAAAAAATAAAATTATCCAAATAGTTATTTTTTTCAAACTTTTTTTTGAATATAAACTATTTAAAAGTATTGGAAACATTATGTAAAAAAATAATTCAACAGACAATGACCAACCAGTATAATTTATAGATAGGGCTTTTCCGGGAACCCATGATTGTAGCATTAATAAATTTAATATTAAATCAAATTTATTAATATCATTAAAAGACTTAATTGCTGTTAATAATATAATTGCTAATAAATATACAGGATATATTCTTGCAAATCTATTTTTTATATAATTCCAGAAATTAATATTACTTTGTTCTCCATAAGCGATTATCATTACAAATCCGGAAAGAACAAAAAAGTAACTTACTCCTACATTAGCTTGAGTGAAAATGAAAGAAGTGTAATCGTTGTGAAAAATGTTTGTTTTTTTTCCAAAATGAAAAATTACAATTAAAATGGCAGCAATAAATCGAGTGAAAGTTAATTGATTAATTCTCATTTTTTTTTAAATAGGATCTTTAGCTCATAATCAATATTTTTGGCTCAGCAAATTTATGAAAACTATTTCTAAGCTATCAATATGTCATTCAACGGCCTTATCAATTAAAATCGATATCAATTCTATTGCAGCTTTTGCAATTTTAGTTCCAGGGCCAAAAACACCAGCAGCGCCAGTATCAAATAAAAATTGATAATCTTGAGCAGGCACAACACCTCCAACAATTACCATAATATCTTCTCTGCCATATTTTTTTAATTCTTCAATAACTTGAGGTACTAAAGTTTTATGACCAGCAGCTAAAGATGAAATTCCTAAAATATGAACATCATTTTCAATTGCTTGCTTTACAGCTTCTTTTGGTGTTTGAAAAAGCGGACCAATATCTACATCA
>CBDUHF010000030.1:0-34564 GCA_965367085.1 uncultured Polaribacter sp. | reverse complement strand
TAGTTTCAAATTGAAAAAGTTATCAATATTTGTACTGTTAATATTCGCATTGATTAATTTAAGTAGTTGTAATAAAGGTAAATCGGAATCGACAAGTCAAAATTTTTATAATGGATTCCAAAATCCACCAGCCCAAGCCCGTCCATTTGTACGTTGGTGGTGGAACGGAGATAAAATTAAAGCTAAAGAATTAGATAGAGAATTAGAATCGCTTTATAATGTCGGTTTTGGTGGTGTAGAAATTAATCCTATTGGTATGCCAGCAGCTCCTGATAATGGCGATAAGTCCTTAGTTTGGATGAGTGACGAATGGATTGATATGGTAGTACATGCTAGTAAAAAAGCCAAAGATTTAGGCCTGATTACCGATATGATTGCCGGTACAGGTTGGCCATTTGGTGGAGAGTTTCTTAAAGATGATGAAACTTGCCAGCGTATGGTTTCCGATAATGTCTCTTATAAAGGTGGCGAAACTATTTCTGTAGACGAGCCTTTTCTTATCAATTTATATAAAGAAAAATATAAAAATTATCGTGCTCAAAAACACATTAGTGAGCGTACAACTTATAAACTATCGCACGTAACGTTAGTACCAGAAAATTGCGAGAATGCAAATGAGGTGATTGATCTTAAAAAATATTTAGATAGCAAAGGAAAATTATCATACAAGATAGAAAAAGAAGGAAATTACTTTTTAAGCTATGGCTTAGTACAACAAAATTTTAGAGATGTAACATTAGGTGCACCAGGTGGTGCAGGCCCTGTAATGGATCATTACAAAAAAGAAATGACTTTAGCGTATTTAAATAGATTAAAGAAAATATCTGAGCGATCTGGCTACCCTTTAAGCGATTTGATAAGAGCTTTGTTTTGTGATAGTATAGAAGTTTCTGGTGCTAACTGGACAGATGGTTTTGCTGAACTTTTCTCTAAAACCTATGGTTACAAATTAGACAATTGGATGCCTTTTGTATTTTATTTAGCCTATGATGATTATTCAAAAGATAAATATTCTAAAAATTTCACACAAGAGTTTAAAGATCAATTAAAGCGTGTACGTTATGATTATAATAAATTATTGGTAGAAACATTCTTAAAGAACTTTACCCAAACTTATAAAGATTTTTGTGAAGAAAATAATGTGTTATGTCGTTACCAAGCCTATGGTACGCCTTTTTTAATGGGACTTTTAGATGGTAATATGATACCAGATATTCCAGAAAGTAATAACTGGATTTATACCGTTGAAATGAAAGATTCTATTTGGAAATGGAAAGAGAGTCATGGGTATATGCTTTGGAACATGCACGCATCTGCAGGGGCACACTTAACAGGAAAGAAAATTACAAGTAGTGAAGCATTTACCAATTTACATGGGGTTTTTAAAGCAACCCTTGAAGAGATAAAGCAGCATGATGATATGAATTTCATCACAGGAATTAATCATACCGTAGTGCATGGTTATAATTATTCGCCACCCGAAGTTGAATTTCCAGGATGGGTACGTTTCGGAACTTATTTTAGTGAACGAAATACATGGTGGGAACATTTAAGCCATTGGACAGATTATAATGCACGTTTATCTCATGTATTTCAAAATTCGCAAGCAGAAAAATCGGTGGCTATTGTTGGTCCAACTGCAGATGTCTGGGGAGATTACGGATTAAACCGTGGCAAACTACAAAACAACTTAGGGTATTTGTATAAATTGTGGGAGCCTATTAGTCAGTTAGGATATTCGTGTGAATACATCAATCAAAGAGTTTTAGAAGGGGCTGTAATTAATGAAGGGACTATTTCTTTTGGTGATATGACTTATGATTTACTTGTTTTAGCAAGCTTAAAATCGATTAGTCCAGAGGCTACAATCATTATAAAAAACTATGTAGAATCTGGAGGAAAAGTAGTAGTTGTAGATCAAATGCCTACAAAATCATTACATTTTAAAGATTTTGAAAAAAATGATAACATTGTAAAAAGTACTTTAGATAAGTTGTTGGCAGAAAATCCTAAATCTTTTATTCAGGTAAAAGAACCAAAGTCTTTAGATGACTTATTGCCATGGACAGAACAGATCTTAAAAGAATCTAAAATTGCTGCAGATGTTGTAATTAGCAATCCAACTAAAAAGGTGTATCAATTACATCAGTTTACTGCCGAAAAAGATATTTACTTCTTTACTAATATACACAGATTCGAAACCACCAATTTTGATGCTAAATTTCCTGTTGAAGGGAAATACCCTTGGGTTTGGAATCCTGAAACAGGAGAAAGAACACCGTATTATTACGCTTCTAAAACAAATGAGTTAAGCATCAGTTTAAATCCTTTAGAATCTTTATTATTAATTTTTGAAGACGAAAAACCATCTGTAAAAGCTGTTCCTGTAAGCACTAAAATAAAAGATTCTAAAGTATTAGATGTGAATTGGATCGTAACAGGAAATCAAATAGATAAGCAAACTTTTACGTGGCAAATGAAAGAACTTATCGATTTTAGCAAATCTAATGATAGCACACAAAGTGGTTTTGGTGGAAAAATAATTTATAAAACAACGGTAAGTAACACAGCAGATTTTACACATTTAGATTTAGGCGATGTAAACGAAGGAGTTACAGAGTTGTACATAAATGGACGAAAAGTAGGGAAACGTTGGTACGGAAAAGCGCTTTATAGTATAGAAGATTATCTTAAAAAAGGCAATAATGAAATAGAAATTCATTATACCACAGTATTGGCAAATTACGCTAAATCCCTTAAAAACAATAAAATGACAAATGGTTGGACAAGAAGATACAAAGATCTTGTTCCAACAGGTATAGAAGGACCGGTAAAACTTTTAAAATATTAATATATACCTGAAACAATTCTAAATGATTAGCAATGAAAATATATAAAATTCTAGGTGTCTTTTCCATAGTAACCATAACGCTATCAAGTTGTGCGAATATTAAAAAAAATGAGAATACTAAATCAGCAATCCAATCTAATAAAAAGCCTAATATCGTTTATATTTTAACCGACCAATGGAGAGGTTCGGCTTTAGGATATGCTGGAGATACCAATGTTAAAACACCTAATCTTGATAAGTTTGCTAAGGAGTCTGTAAATTTTACAAATGCAGTTTCGGTAACACCTGTTTGTACACCGCATAGAGCCGCATTACTTACCGGAAAGTACCCAACATCTACAGGGATGTTTATAAACGATTTGTATTTGCCAGAAGAGGAATTATGTATGGCCGAAATTTTTAAAACAGAAGGCTATTCTACTGCTTATTGGGGTAAATGGCATTTAGATGGTCATGGACGATCTAATTACATCCCTAAAGAAAGACGTCAGGGTTTTGACTATTGGAAAGCCTTAGAATGTTCTCACGATTATAATAAAATGCCTTATTATGATAATGAAGATACAAACATTAAATATTGGGATGAGTATTCGCCTTTTGCTATTACCAAAGATGCTAATAAATATTTGAGTGAACACGTAAATGATGAAAATCCATTTTTAATGTTTATTTCTATTTCTACACCTCATTTTCCGCATTATAGCGCTCCTCAGAAGTATAAAGACATGTACCCAACGGAAGGCTTAAAAATCAACGCAAATGTTCCTAAAAATTTAGAAGAAAAAACACGTAAAGAATTACAAGGCTACTATGCACATTGCACAGCAACAGATGAAGCTATTGGTAGTGTTTTAGCAAAAATTAAAGCATTAAATTTATCAGAGAATACTATTATAGTGTTTTCTGCAGATCATGGAGAAATGATGGGTGGTCACGGAGAAGTGCCTTTTACAAAACAATTAGCTTGGGATGAATCTACTAGAGTTCCGTTTTTAATAAGCTACCCAGGTATTCATCAAAATAAAGGAGCTGTAGTAAATGCACCCATAAATACACCAGATATTTTACCTTCTTTGTTAGGTTTAACAAATAGTAAAGTACCAAATAGTATAGAGGGCGAAGACATCTCTCAGTTAATAAAAAATCCAGATCCTAATGCAGACCGTGTTGCTTTGATAATGGGAGTGAGTCCTTTTTCTAGCAGTTATAAAGATCCTTCTTACAGAGCTATTAGAACCAAGCAATATAGTTATACACGTAGTCCGCAAGGCGCAACTCAACTTTTTGACAACGTTAAAGATCCGTATCAAATGAATAATTTATTGGATAAACCAGAGTTTGAAACACTACAAAAAGACTTAGACGCTAAACTTCAAAAAGCATTAAAAGATGTGGGTGATGATTTTAAACCCAAAGAATTTTATCTAAAAAAATGGAATTATGTATTGGATAAAAACAGAAAGTCTATAGATTATTGGAGTTGGGAAAAAGGAAACGGCGTAGTACAATCACCAAAAGCGGTTTCTAATTAATTAAAAAAGATGGATTATAAAATTCGAAATTTTCTAGTACTACTTTGTTTAGCTTTTTTGAATGTATGTTGTGCTCAAAAGGTTAAACATATAGACGTAAAAGAATTAAGATGTGAATATTTGGTAAATCCTTTAGGGATAGACACTAATAAACCACGTTTAAGTTGGCAAATAATTGACAAAGCGTATGTTAGAGGTCAAAAGCAAACGGGGTATCATATACTTGTAGCTAGTAACCCAGAACTTTTAACTAAAAACGAAGGCGATTTATGGGATAGTGGTAAAATTAAATCATCGCAATCTGCTTTGGTCTCTTATATAGGTAAAACATTAGTTTCAAATCAAGATTGTTATTGGAAAGTTCGTGTTTTTGATAAAGATGGTAAAGCTAGTAATTGGAGTAAATCTGCTCGTTTTTCTATAGGATTACTTGCAGATAAAGATTGGACAGCCTCTTGGATTAGACATCCCAATATGGATAAAGCTGCTAAGACTGCTAATAAAGAAAAAACAACTGAATTAGGAACAGATCACAAAACAAATCTTCCGGTAGAACAACACTTATGGTTTCGAAAAAATCTAAAATTATCTGCTCCGGCTAAAAAAGCATTTCTTCATGTGGCTTCATGCGGTTATCACGAGTTGTATGTAAATGGCAAAAAAGCAGATAATCGTTTTTTGGCACCTGCTCAAACTCGTTTAGACAAACGTATTTTGTATGTTACTTATGATATTAGTGATTTATTGGTAAAAGGTGATAATGCTATTGCATTTTGGACAGGCCCAGGATGGTCTCGTTACACAACCTTCAATACATTCCAAGCGCTACGTGTTCAACTTAATGGCGAAGATGAAAAAGGAAAGTCGTTTTCTATAGAAACAGGAAAAGATTGGAGATGCCATGCGTCTAACAGTAAAAACCGAGGGAAAATAAAATATAGAGATCACGGTGGTGAAATTGTGGATGCCCAACAATATATACAAGGGTGGAATTTACCTGAGTTTGATGATACAAATTGGGATTTAGCAGAAGAAACAACCATTAAAGCAAAGCTTTCTTCTCAAATGATGGAGCCAACACGTATTATTGAAACCATTTCTGCTAAAAATATTTCTGGTGAAGAGACTTACTTTGTAGATTTAGGTAAGAATTTTACAGGTTGGGTAGAACTAAAAATAAGAGGACAGCAAGCAGGTGATATCATAAAAATTAAAGTGGCCGATGATGATAAAACTGGGCAAGATTTTGGACAGCTTAATGAATATATTTGTACAGGAATAGGGGAAGAGGTCTTTAGAAACCGATTTAATTATATCGCAGGACGATATGTAACTATTGAAGGTTTAAGGCAAAAACCAGAACTTAGTGATGTAAAAGGTTTGGTGCTTACAACCGATATTAGACAAGTTGGGCATTTTACGTCATCAAAAGAATTATTCAATAAGATTTACGAGGCAGATTTATGGACCTATCGTGCAAATACCGTTGAAGGTTTTACCATGGATTGTCCGCATAGAGAACGATTAGGTTATGGCGAAGTTGCCTTTGCAACCTCTTGGGGTATAGCGCTGCCAAATTACCAAAGTGGCGCATTGTACATGAAACATGTGCGAGATTGGGCAGATGTACAAACAGAAAACGGCTGGTTTTATCATACGGCACCACAAATTAATCATCATTTCGGTGGCCCAATGTGGAGTAGTGCAGGAATAAATATTGCGTTGGCATATTATCAAGTTTATGGGGATAAACAAATTTTTGACCGAATATATCCAGCGGCTATTAAGTGGTTGGAATATTTAAATAAAAATGTAGAAAACGGACTACTTGTTAATTATGCGGGACACAAAGGAAAATTTCTTGGGGATTGGGCAGCACCTAAAAAACGAAAGGAATGGGGAGATACTCCAGAGGCGCAATATTTTAACAACTGCGTATATGCAATGAACTTATCAGATGTCATTAAAATGGCACGTATACAAGGCAAAGAAAATGAGGCTATGCTTTATAAAAAACGCTTAGATGCATTGAGAAAGGCTATACATCAACATTTTTTTAATTCTGAAACAAATACCTATTCAAACGGAACTCAGGTACAACAAGCTTTTGCTTTAATGACAGGCGTTGCACCTAAAAATCTTCGTGATAAAGTATTTGCTAACATAGAAAAAGAACTTACAGATAATCAGGCTTATTTAGATATGGGAAGTTCTGGCTTACCCGTTTTATTTAAGTATATGATTGAAGAATCTGGACGAAGTGATTTGTTTTTTAAAGCACTTTCTAGTAAGGTACAACCGAGTTACGGGTATTTTATTGAGCGCGGAGAAAACACTTGGCCAGAGTATTGGAATGTAGATGTACCTAGTCGTATTCATACCTGTTACACAGGAGTAGCGTCTTGGATGACAAAAAGTCTCGCGGGTATTCGTCCAGACCCTTTGTCTCCTGGTTTTCAATCTTTCATTATTCAACCTATACTAGCAGGAGATTTGAGTTTTGTAGAAGGAAGTACAACATCCCTTTATGGGAAAATAAGTAGCCGTTGGGAGCGTAATGATAAACAATTTACATTAAATGTAAGTATTCCTCCTAATTCTCAAGCTACAGTTTATATACCAACAAATAATTTAAAAAGTATTACCGAAAACGGAAAACCAATGAAAAAAAGTGAAGTAGTAACCTTCCTTCGTTTTGAAAACGGAAATGCTGTATATAGAGTAGAATCGGGTAAATATAAATTTAAAGCTAGTATCTAATAAGTTTCCGGAATTATATATTAATACAATGAATAAAATAAAAATTTTAATAGGAATTTTATTAATAGGAATGTCTAGTTATGCGCAGAAGCAAGAGAATTCTATTTCAGAACATTTATTTAAAAATCCATTACCAGAGAATCGTCCATTAACGTGGATGCATGTTATGGGCGGAAATATGAGTAAAGTAGGAATGACCAAAGATTTAGAGGCTATTGCCGATGCAGGTATTGGCGGCATTATTCTTTTTAATGTAACTCATAGAATACCAAACGGACCTGTTGATTTTAATTCACCAGAATATATTGAAATTACAGAGCACGCTGCTGCGGAATGTGAACGTTTAGGGTTGAGTTTTGGGATTCATAATTGCGATGGATGGACTTCTAGCGGTGGACCTTGGGTACCCGTAGAGCATTCTATGAAACAAGTGGTGCATCGTGAGGTTATTGTAAATGGCGGCAACGTTAAAATGTTTTTGCCTAGCCCTAGTAAAATTGAAGGATTTTATAAAGAGATTGCCGTTTTAGCTTATCCAGCTTTGGCGTCAGAAATTATAGATTCAGAAAATCCAACGATTATCACGAGTTCAAATAAAGATTTTGATATTAATATTGCTACCAATGGTAAAATAGATGAACGTACAGAGTTAAGAGTTCCTAAAGATGGTAAGGCTTGGATACAATGGAATTTTGGAAAACCATTAACCGTACAATCGTTTCTTCTTAAAACACAAAGGCAGCGTTATAAAGTACCGCAACTTTTACAAAGTTCTAACGATGGCATCAATTTTAAAGACGAATTTGTTATTAAAATGTCTAGACATGGTAAGTATGAATATACAATTGACAAGACCTTTAAAGGTATAACTGCACAATATTTTCGTTTTGTAACAGATGTGCCTTTAGATATTGCAGAAATTAGCCTAACAAATACAGCTCGTTATGATAATATGATTTCTCGTACCAATATTCATAGAGCCAATAATGGAGGGTTACCAAAGTTAGAGGCAGTAGATGCTAGTAAGGTTATTAAGAAATCTGAAATTTTAAATTTAACTAAATATGTTGATGATAAAGGAGTGTTAAAAACAATATTGCCTAAAGGAAATTGGACAATTATGCGTGTTGGATATACTACCACAGGTGCTTTAAATGATCCTGCTTCTGTTGCAGGTACCGGTTGGGAAGTAGATAAATTTAGCCGTGAATCTTTTAAAATATTTTACGATGGTCATGTAAGAAAGGTGATTGATGCTACTAGTAAAATAGCACCAAATGCCTTACAGTATGTAGAAATTGATAGCTATGAAGTAGGAGGACAAAATTGGACAAAAGATTATGAATTACAATTTAAAGCAGAACACGGTTACGATATTATAAATTTCTTGCCATTGTACGCAGGTCGTTATGTAGATAATGCAGATACTACAGAACGTGTACTTTGGGATATTAGAAATTTTAATAGTAAGCTAATGTGTGAAAATTATTTTGATTATGCTACAGAACTTATTCATGCAGATGGCTTAAAAAGTTATGTAGAACCTTATGGGAATGGTCCTTTTAATACTTTAGATGCCGCTCGTAGTTTTGATATACCAATGGGTGAATTTCACGCTAGTGGAAAGTCAATGACCGGTGTAGCCGTATCAGCAGGTCATATTTATGGTCGTAATATCATTTCTGCAGAAGCTTTTACTTCGGGACCTAATGTCAATTTTGAAGGACATCCAGGTTTCTTTAAAGAATTTGGAGATAAGGGTTGGGCTGCTGGAATTAACGAAATAGTCTTTCACCGTTTTGCACACCAAGCCAATACAAAAGTAAAACCAGGAATGGGTATGAGCGGTTTTGGGTCACATATAGATCGTACACAAACCTGGTGGGATAATGCAGGTAAAAGCTGGTTTAAGTATTTAGCTCGTGGACAGTATCTTTTACGTCAGGGAGTGCCTGTGTCTGATGTACTAGCTTTTGTAGGTGATGGTTCTCCTAGTACTACCGCATCACGCAAAGGAGTAAGAAATTTGCCAAATCATATCAATTATGATGGTGTAAATGCAGATGTTCTTTTAAACCGTATTTCGGTAGAAAACGGACAACTTGTTTTACCAGAAGGTACTCGTTATCGTGTACTTTATTTAGGCAACCAAAAAGAAATGCGTCTTGCTACCTTAAAAAGAATAGCAGAATTGGCGAATAAAGGTGTAGTTATTATAGGAAATAAGCCCGGTAAAATTGGAGGCTATTTAGTATCAGAAAAAGACGAAATTGAGTTTTCTAAATTATTAGAACAAGTATGGAGTAAACCAACCACAAGTACAAACTACAATTGGAATGATATTTATAAAAGATATAATATTCCTGTAGATTTAAAGATAAAAGGAGGCGAACAAATTAATTATGCACATCGTACATCTGCAAATGAAGATATTTACTTTTTCTTCAATCCAGAGAAAGAAAAACGTACCTACGAATGTACCTTTAACGTAGAAGGAAAAATTCCTGAGTTTTGGAATCCAATGGATGGATCTATAACAAAATTAGTGGGGTTTGAGCATAGCAATGGTAAAACCAAAGTTGCTATTACACTTCCTTCTCAGGGTTCTGGTTTTGTAGTTTTTAGAGAATCATCCGCATCTATAAATTCAATTACTACGGCTAGTGTTATAGATAATCCAGAACTTAGCTTTAAGTTAAACTCAGCGGGTAAAGCAGAAATTGAAGCCAGCAAAAACGGTGCGTATGCTATTTTTTATGCAGATGGAAAACAACAAAAATTAGAGGTTAAAAATCTTCTAGAGCCAATTGTAATAAAAGGTGATTGGGAAGTTACTTTTCCAGATTTAAAAGCAGGTGTGCAAAGTTTTACTTTTCCAAAATTGATTGATTGGACTTCTCATAATTTTGAAGGAATAAAGTATTACTCCGGAACAGCTATTTATCAAAAAACGTTTAAGGTCGATAAGAAAAGATTAACTTCTAATAACAAGTTTATACTTGATTTAGGGAAGGTTTACGAAATAGCACGGGTTATTTTAAATGGAAAAGACTTAGGTGTTCTTTGGAAAGCACCCCACACAATTGATATTACTTCTGTTTTAAAAGCAGGTAAAAATAACTTAAAGATAGAAGTTACAAACCAATGGACAAACCGTTTAATTGGTGACGAAAACTTTCCCAATGTTTCTGGTTACAATTTACAACCACACCTTAAAACACCATTATTAATTAAAGATCCACAGTTATCGCTTATCAATAGAAATAAGATGGTAGATTGGTATACAAATAATGAACCAGCACCTTTAGGGCAGCGATCTACTTTTACCACCTATCCATTTTATAAAAGAGGAGACGAATTATTACCTGCAGGATTGGTAGGGCCTGTGGTGTTAAAAGTATCTCGAATAATAGAAAAGTAATAGAAAGTAAAAAGTTTGAAAATGAATATTAAAAAAGAAAGTGGAATAAAAGTTGGATTATTTGGAATTGGCTTAGACACCTATTGGCCTCAATTTGAAGGTTTGTTAGAGCGTTTAGAAGGTTATCAAAAACAAATTGCGAACAAAATGGAAAGTTTTGGGGCAGAAGTGGTTAATGTTGGTTTGGTAGATTCTCCAATTGTAGCAAGACAAAAAGCACAAATTTTAAAAACAGAAGACATAGATGTTCTTTTTTTATATGTTTCTACCTATGCATTGTCCTCTACAGTTTTGCCTGTAGTTCAAAAAGTGAAATGCCCAATTATCATCTTAAACATCCAGCCAGTTGCAGCAATCGATTACGAAAGTTTTAATAAATTAAGAGACAGAGGTAAAATGACAGGAGAATGGCTAGCCCATTGTCAAGCGTGTTCTGTGCCAGAATTGGCAAACGTTTTTAATCGTTCTGGAATCGATTATGAATTTGTAACTGGGTATTTAGACGAACAAATTGTTTGGGATGAGATTCAAGATTGGATAGATGCCACCAAAGTTGCCAAAATAATGGCGAATAATAGATTGGGCGTTTTGGGGCATTATTATGGAGGAATGTTAGATGTTTATTCAGATTTAACCAAACAATCTGCAGCTTTTGGAACACACATAGAAATTTTGGAAATGTGTGAACTAAAAAAATACAGAGACCTAGTTTCGGATGATGAATTAAAAGCTAAAGTTAAGGAGTTTTACACCACCTTTGAGGTTGCTGATGATTGTGAAATAGAGGAAATTAACAGAGCCGCAAAAACATCAATTGCTTTAGATAAATTGGTCAAAAATCATAATTTAGGATCAATGGCATATTATTATGAAGGAGAATCTGGAAATGATTATGAAAATATTGTAACATCAGTAATTGCTGGAAATACATTGCTCACAGGTAAAAATGTTCCTGTTGCTGGAGAATATGAGGTAAAAAATGCCCAAGCAATGAAAATTATGGATGCTTTTGGTGTTGGGGGATCTTTTTCTGAATTTTATGCAATGGATTTTAACGATGATATTGTAATGTTAGGTCACGATGGTCCAGCGCATTTTGCAATCGCAGAAGGAAATGTACAATTAGTTCCTTTGCCAGTTTATCACGGAAAACCAGGAAAAGGTTTGTCCATTCAAATGACGGTAAAACATGGTCCAGTAACGTTGTTGTCTGTAGTAGAAGGTAAAGATGACGTATTTTTATTAGTAGCAGAAGGTGAGTCTGTAGCAGGTCCAGTATTACAAATAGGGAATACAAATAGTCGTTATCGTTTTTCTATAGGAGCAAGAGCTTTTATGAATGAATGGTCTAAGCAAGGACCTTCTCATCATTGTACTATTGGGGTAGGGCATATTGCCAACAAAATTGATAAACTAGGAAATCTCTTAAATTTAAGAGTAGTTCGTATTTGTTAAATCAGATGAACTAAAAACAAATAACCAAAATTATGCAAGCAATATTAGGAGTATTATTTCATTCGTTAGGAGGTGTGGCAGCAGGTAGTTTTTATATGCCATATAACAAAGTAAAAGGTTGGTCTTGGGAAACCTATTGGATGGTTGGTGGTGTAATGTCTTGGTTAATTGTGCCTCCAATTGCTGCTTGGTTAACAGTGCCAGGTTTTATAGAAATTATCTCATCAAGTTCTTCAGCAATTTTAGGTTTTACATTTTTAATGGGATTACTTTGGGGTGTTGGTGGTTTGTCTTACGGATTAGGAGTTCGTTATTTAGGAATGTCTTTAGGAAACTCGATAGTTTTAGGTTTTTGCGCGGCTTTTGGTGCCATTGTTCCATCAATTTATTACAATTTTAATCCTGAAACAGGTAAAACTTCTTTTACGGATATGTTAAGTTCTTCAGGTGGACAAATCGTTTTATTAGGAGTGTTGGTTTGTTTAATAGGAATTGCAATCTGTGGAAAAGCAGGTATGTTAAAAGAAAAAGAATTATCAGAAGAGGAAAAGAAAAAAAGTATCAGTGAATTCAATTTAGTAAAAGGGATTAGTGTTGCTGTTTTGTCTGGAATTTTAAGTTCTTTTTTTAGTTTTGGTATAGAAGGAGGAAAACCTTTGGCAGATGCAGCGGTTGCTGCAGGCTATGATCATCTATTTGCTAATAATGTCACTTTTGTAGTGATACTTTGGGGTGGTTTAGCAACTAATTTAGTTTGGACGACAATGTTGAGTATCAAAAATAAATCTTATAAAGACTTTACTAATAAAAACACACCAATTCGTAAAAATTTACTGTTTTCTGCATTTGCAGGAACCATCTGGTTTTTACAATTCTTCTTTTATGGTATGGGAGAAAGCAAATTAGGTAATGGTGCAAGCTCTTGGATTTTACATATGTCAACCATTATTTTAACAGCCAATCTTTGGGGAATTTATCGTAAAGAATGGTTTAGTGTCGCTAAAAAAACAAAATTTACGATAACAGCTGGTATTGTAATAATTATTTTATCTGTGGTTTTAGTCGGAATTGGAAATTCTATTTAATTTTTTAAAGAGAGTACAGGATACTGTTGAATGACAATAAGATTAACTTTACTAATTAAATAATAAATTATGTTAAAGAAACTTTTTGTTTGTTATTTTCTGATGTTAACGTCAACAGTGGTATTAGCTCAAGATTATCCATTTAATTTACCTTCCAATATGGAAGCAACAATTAATATAACATCTTCTAATACAGAAGTATTTAACAATCTATTACTTGGTACAAATACACATCATTTTTCAACTACAAAAGAGAAAGATTTAATTAATAAATTAAAACCAATAACCATAAGATTTCCACACGGTTTGTGGGCGAATTGGTACGATTGGAGAAGAGATGTTTCACGACTTTTTGGAGAAGAATCTTTTGAATATGAACAAGGAGTAAATAAAACTATTAAAACAAAAACACCAGACTTGTTAGCCAACATAAAAATATTTGATACTAACAATATTAAAGTTGGTATTGACGGACTTACAAGTTTAAATGCAACAAGAAAATCACAAACAGGTAAAGGGTTTGATATGATGTGGACGTTTAATATGAGTGCAGATGGCACTGATTTTAACAATGGAAGTCCAGAAACTATAGCAAGGTATAATGATTTAATTTCGAGAGGTTTTGATGTAAAAGTGGTAGAATTGGGTAACGAAAATTTTTATCCTGGTCAAAGAAGTTCCATCATTCCAAATGCAGAAGATTATATTGCTAGAGCAAAATCAATGTCTGAAGCTTTAAAAGCAAAAGATCCTAACATAAAAGTTTCTGTACCTTTATTAAGAAGAGATAGTTGGGCAAATCCTAACTGGAATAAAGATTTAACAGAAGATCTTTCTTATTTTGATGCAGTTACTGTACATACTTATGTAGGTTCAGACCCAGATGATGCTAATAACAGTGACGAGGCCTTTGGTACAGCTCTAACTGCAAGAAAACATCTAGGAAATTCTATTTATGATTATGCCCACAAAGTAGCACCAAATAAACCAATTTGGTTAACAGAATGGGGTGTAAAATCTGGAGGGCCAAATGCAGTTTCTGTCTTAGGAATGGCAGATTGTTATATTTTTTTGAGTGAGAATCAAGATGTTTTTGAACGTGCTAATTGGTTTAGTGTAAATGGTAAATTAAACTCACATTATGTTTGGGAAACTTATATTTCTCCTAGTGGAGTAGAGCGTCCAAGAATAAAGTATCCTCTAGAGAAAACACTTTTTGGTTCTGGTTATGAAATTATTCGTCAGGCTTTTGAAAATACTACATTAATAGAAAGTAATATGCAAGTAGCAAACCTTGTAGAAGGTGTAAAAGCTGTAAATGCAAGAGTTTTAACTAAAGAAGGAAAAATATTCGTATTTGTTGTAAATCAAAGTAATCAGAATATTCCTTTTAATGTAAATATAGATGGTTTAGCTTATTCAGATATAGCTGTACACAAAGCGATTTCGTTTAATAAAATGGATGAAGAAAGAGCGATAGGAATTGATATAGATCCCTTAACTATAATTAGCCAAGGAAGTGAAGGAATTACCTTGCCTAAATTTTCGATAAACATTATAGAATTAAGTAACGCAACTTTATCTACTTCAGAAATAGTACAAGAGCAAATAATTAGCATATACCCTAATCCGAGTAAAGGTATTTTTAATATTAAAATTAAAAATGGAGAAAAAGCACAATACAGAATTTATTCAATGAATGGAGTAGAAATTCAAAAAGGCAATTTTACATCAAAAAAAGAACTTCATTTAGATAATAAAAAAACAGGTATTTATATTTTACAATTAGAGAGAGAGCAAGGTGTTTCTAATCATAAAATTATAATTAAATAAAGAACAATAAATTTAAAAAATAGTGATGGTCAAAAAACAAACTTTATTCTCACTTGTTTTATTTACAATAGTATGCTTTTCTTGTAAGCAAGTTTCAAATTCAAGAAAGGCAATGTCTTTTGAGAAATTATTAGTAAATGCTAAACAAAATCCAATAACAATAGAAAACAAGCAACCCGATTTTTCTTGGATTGTTTCTGTTGATGGTTATAACAAATCCCAATCTGCATATCATATTTTGGTGGCATCATCAATAGAAAAATTAAATAAAGATGATGCTGATCTTTGGAATTCTAAAAAGGTAGAAAGCAACAAATCAACTTTTGTAAAATATAAAGGGAAAGCTTTAGAGGCGATGCAAACCTATTTTTGGAAAGTGAAAATTTGGGATGATAATGGAGCTTCTTCAAAATGGTCAGCGATTCAAAAATTTGAAATGGCTCTAATGAATAAAGAAAACTGGGGAGCTTCAAAATGGATAACTTTAAATAATGATACTAGAACATCAGCACATCAATTTAGAGATTATAAAACAGGCAGAATGAAAGAACCAATGCAAGTTAATGGTTTTGCTGCCAGTTATTTTCGAAATGAAATTAGTATCAATAAAAAAATAAAAAATGCACAAGCATACATCTGTGGTTTAGGTTATTATGAGTTGTATTTAAATGGAGCGAAAGTTGGCGATCACGTTTTAGATCCTGCACCATCTAATTATGATAAACAAGCCTACTATGTAAAATATGATATTACTAAAGAAGTTGAAGAAGGTAAAAATGCATTCGGAATTATTTTAGGAAATGGTTTTTACGGACAAAATATTTCTTGGAATAGAGATCCAGAATCGCATAAAAAAGGAGTTTCTTATGGACCTCCAACTGTAAAACTGATGGTAAAAGTAAAATATACTGATGGTTCATCATCAGATTTTTACACAGATAAAAACTGGAAAGAAGCTACAGGACCAATTGTGTTTAACAACATTTATGGAGGTGATACTTATGACGCAAATTACGAGTTAGGTAACTGGAATACAGTTGGCTTTAATGATGCTAAATGGGGAAATGCAAAAGTAGCATCACCAAAAGTTAAAAAAATAAGTGCAAGTCAAATTCCTGCAATTAAAAAACTAAAAGAATTTGAACCTCAAAAAGTCTTTAAAGGAGCAGATGGAAATTGGATTGTAGATTTTGGACAAAATATTGCTGGTTGGGTAAAAATAAATGTAAAAGAAAAGAAAAATCAGTTAATAGAAATTATTACGACAGAAGCTTTATTAACCAATGGAAAAGATATTTTTCAAGGTTCAACAGGTGGAGGTGCAAATGGAATGGCACAAATTTATAAATATATCTGTAAAGGAAATCAAGAAGAATCTTGGGAGCCAAAATTTAGTTATCACGGATTTAGATATGCCAAAATAAAAGGCATTTCTAAAAAACCAGATGCTAATATGATTAAAGCAGTTTTGGTGGCTACAGATATTCAAGAAACAGGAAGCTTTACTTCATCTGATGCATTGCTAAATAAAATGCACAGTATTAGTAAATGGACTATTGTTGATAATATTCACGGAATTCCAGAAGATTGTCCTCACAGAGAAAAATGTGGTTGGTTAGGAGATGCCCACGCTTTTTGTGAATATGCTTTGTACAATTACGATATGTACGATTTCTATAAAAAATATATGGAAGACATCAAAACACAAATGCGACCAACAAAAGGGCATAACAATCCTGAAATAAAATTTAAAGTACCAACTATGATTGCTCCAGGAAAAAGAACGTCTACCTATGCAAAAATAGATTGGGGAGTTGCCACAATGTATTTGCCTTGGTACAATTATAAATTTTATGGAGATGATGCTATTATAAAAGATTATTATGAACCTATGAAAGGGTTAACCAATTTTTACTTAAACTTTAAAGGAGAAAACGGAATTATGCAAGATGGAATGGGAGATTGGTGTCCTCCACTTTGGGACAGACGTAAAAATCCTTCTGCAATGGAATGTGATCCTATAATTTCTGCGAATGCATATTTTTATGATGTTTTAAAAGTGATGGAAAAGTTTGCAAAAATAAATAACGATGCAGCTTTTGAAAGCCAAATGAAAACTGAAAAAGAATCCTTGTTAAAAGCTTTTAATAAGCAATTTTTAGTTGAAATTCCAAATACCAAACACAAATGGTATCAAAGTCAGACAGCAACTGTACAAGCTTTGCAATTTGATATGGTGCCAGAAACTGAAATTGAAAATGTAGTAAATGGTTTGGTACATAATATCGTTGAAATTAAAGGAGGTCATCATTCTACAGGAATTCACGGAAACAGATACATTTATACAGTTTTAAGCAAATATGGAAAGGCAGATTTAGCCTACGATATTTTAACAACACCAGAATTTCCAAGTCAGACTTATGTGATGAATTCCGGTTTTACAACATGGCCAGAACGTCAATTTGTTTGGGAAGAAATGGAAGGGCCAACAAATTCATTGAATCACCCAATGCACAGTGGTTTTGCAACTTATTTTTATGAATCTTTAGGAGGAGTTAAATCTACCACAGAAAATGCAGGTTATAAAGTATTTACTATCAATCCAGAGTTTCCAAGTCAAATTACAAACACAAAAGTTTCTGTACCAACTCCTTTTGGAAATATTAAAAACAACTGGACATCAAAAAATAATATTTTAACGATGAATCTTGAGGTTCCTTTCAATACGAAAGCAAAAATTATTTTGAATAAAAAAGAGTATGAATCTTTAAAAATAAATGTAAAATCTGCTACAACATTTAAGGATAAAGATGAAGTTAAATTAGGCGAAAGTACCAATGTAATACTAGGTTCTGGAACTTATGAAATTCAGTATAATAAATCGATAAAATAAAAAACAATACAGCACAGGACACTTTATGTTTTTTTTAAAATTAGTTTTGTGTATACTATAAATTTATCATGATGAAAAAAAGAGTTTTACTTTTTGTGTTCTCAATAGTTACTTTACAATTATTTGCACAAACTGCAACTTGTGATGGTACATTACCTTTTGAAGAAAAAGATGGTTTGTTAACTATTGAAATGGAATCTGGTGTTTTTCCTTCAGGTTCAGATTGGCAAACAGGTAGTGAAGCAGACCCTAATTTATCTGGTTCAACTATTAATTATATTTATTGGAATGGTGCTCAGTCTTTTAGTTCTTTAACAGGAGCCGCAATAACCTATAATATAAAAATTAATAATCCAGGTACATACAGATTGGCTTGGAGAGGTAGAATTGGTGCAGGTGATTCCGGAGGAGAGCACAATGATGCTTGGTTAAAAATTGTAGCAGATGATTTTTACGCTACAAGTTCTAGTAGTTCAACAGCTACTACTGCTTTAGAACCAAAACCTAGTTGTAGTAGTAATCCAAATAGAAATTGTCCTGAAGGATCTACAACAGGTGGTTTTTTCAAAGCTTTTATGAATAGACATCCTGTAAATAAACCTATTGAAGAACGTTGGGGTTTTGTAACAAATACAAATGATGGAAATTCTTTTAGATTTATTTGGGCAACTTTTAATACAGCAGGGAATTACTCAATAATTGTTGATGCAAGATCAAACTTTTTTTTCATGGATAAAATGGTCTTAAGAAGAAGTAATATTTCTGATTCTGTAGCTTTTAATTTAAATAACTCAGAATCTTCTTGTTACGATGCTTCTTTATCAACAGAAAATTTAAAAAAAAAAGAATTAAAGATTTACCCAAATCCAACAAATGGAAAAATAGAAATTAATAACTTACCTTTAAATTCTAATTTGATAATTTCTAATATTTACGGAGCAACTGTTAGTAAAATTAGTACAAAAAACAATAATACTACAATAGATATTAGTAACTTAAAAAGAGGTGTTTATTTCATCTCTAATAGTGATAAAGAAAATAGATTTATAAAAAAAATTATTAAGTTATAACACAATAAGTTATTCATTGCATAGAATTTTAAAAAGCTACATTCTATTTTCACTTTTAATTCTTTTTAATTGTAAGAAACAAGAAATTAGTATTTCTAAAAAACCTAATGTTTTATTTATTTTGGTAGATGACTTAGGTTATCATGATTTAGGAGTTACAGGAAGTAAATTTTACGAAACTCCAAATGTAGACAAACTTGCTCAAGAAAGTATGATGTTTACCCAAGGCTATGCAACAAGTAGAGTTTGTAGCCCTTCAAGAGCCAGTATTATGACTGGTAAATTTACAGCAAGACACGGAATTACAGATTGGATAGGAGCAAAATCTGGTAAAGATTGGCGATTAAGAAAACGATTTGATAAACTTTTGCCAGCAGATTATGTAATGTCTTTACCAAAAAAAGATATTACCATAGCAGAAGCTTTTAAAAGTTCAGGGTACAAAACATTTTTTGCAGGAAAATGGCATTTGGGAGATAAAGGTTCTTATCCAGAAAATCATGGTTTTGATATTAATAAAGGAGGATTTCACAAAGGAGGACCTGCAGGAGGTTTCTTTTCTCCATGGCAAAATCCGAAATTAAAAAATAAAAAAGATGGAGAGAATCTTACCATTCGTTTAGCAAATGAAACGGCTAATTTTATCAAACAACACAAAGATTCGGCTTTTTTTGCTTTTTTATCTTTTTATGCAGTGCATGCGCCAATTCAGACTACAGAAAAAAGATGGAGGAAGTATAGAAATAAAGCTGATAGTTTAGGAATTACTAAAACAGGGTATAAAATGGAGCGTGTTTTACCTATTCGTAAAGTACAAGACAATCCCATTTATGGAGGTTTGGTTGAAACTATGGATGATGCAGTGGGCATTGTTTTAAAAACTTTAAAAGATAATGGCTTAGACAAAAATACTATTGTTGTTTTTACTTCAGATAATGGAGGTGTGGCATCTGGCGATAATTATGCTACTAGTAATTTACCTTTAAGAGGAGGTAAAGGTTATCAATGGGAAGGTGGAATTAGAGAACCTTTTTTCATGAAAGTTCCATGGTTAGAAACAACAAAAAACACAACTGACTTTCCTGTAATTCATACCGATTTTTATCCAACCTTATTAGATTTAGTAGAAATTCCATTAAATAAGAATCAACATAAAGACGGAATTAGTTTAAAGCCTTTGCTAGAAGGAAAAGAATTGACTATAAATAGACCTTTATATTGGCATTATCCACATTATGGAAATCAAGGTGGAGAACCCTCATCAATAATTCAATTTAAAGGCTGGAAGTTAATACATTATTGGGAAGACAATCGTCAGGAATTATTTAAATTACCATCATCAGAAAAAGACGAATTAAATGTTATTGCTCAAAACCCAGAAATCGCCAAAAAACTATCAACTCAATTGTTAAATTGGTTACAAGAAGTTAAAGCCAAATATCCTGTAAAAGACGATTTATTTGATGTAAAAAAACGACAAAAACGTTTGCAAAATAGTCAGTCTGACAAGTTAAAATCATTGGAAAACAATAGGTTAGAAGTACTTTCTAAAGATTTTACACCCAATGAAAATTGGTGGAAAAGTAAAATTAGAAAAGATTAAGTTAGCCTATAATTCATACTCTCATAATCTTTGTAAAAATTAACCTTTATATCAGTACAGTACAGGTTAATAATGTGATATTTAGTATATATTTTTGACTTTAAAATAGTTAAAGTAAAATTACTGTATATGAAAGTTGTTTATAAATTACTTATTCCGATATTTATTTTTTCCATATTAACTGCAGTTACAGTTTCTTGTTCTAAAGATGAACCAATCATAGGTGAAGATGAGTTATTTGATGATTTAGATGAAGATGATGATGATAAAGATGAAGAGGTAGGTTATTATGATTTTTCAAATGTAGATCCTAACAAAATTGTAAATATAAATGCAGGTTCTAGTTTGGGTTTATTCTATAATTTTTGGTCAACAAGACCAATGATAAATCAATCTAGATTTAATGGTGCTAGTTTTAGAAATTCTCTTACTAACATTAAACCATATGTAAAGAGTTACAATTTGGTTAGAATGATGGGAGGAAGAACAGATAATCAAAACACTTTTTACAAAGGAGTAGATGGTACAGGTAAAATTATTACAGATTTCAGTGGCTTACTTAGCAGTTTGCGTAACTTCAGACTTACTGGTTTTAAACCAAGAATTGTTTTAGATAATGTGCCTTGGGAAATGAGTTTGCCAAAAGTAGATGATACATATGGTAACTCTAAACCACCAAATGATTATGGTATTTGGAGACAATATGTAAACGCATATCTACAAGCTTTGGTCGATGAATTTGGAATGAGTGAAGTTAAAACTTGGCGTTTTAGAATTGCCACAGAGCCTAATTATACACCACATCATTGGCGAGGAACAAAAGAAGAATTCTTTAAACATTATGATATTACTGTTGATGAAGTTTTAAAAGTAATTCCTGATGCTATTGTTGGGCCTGGTAATTTATTAACAGAAGGAGCAGCAACATTTACCACAGAATTAATAGATCATTGTGCTACAGGGATAAATTTTGCAACAGGTCAAATAGGTACAAAAATGGATTTCTTTGCACTTTCTTATTATGAAAAATTAGATAAAAAAGAAGTGCGTTTTGAAAATGTAGTAAAACCTTACAGAGATAAATTAAATAGTTATTCTCAGTTTAATAATATTCCTTTTGATATACAAGAATTTGGAATTTTAAGAGGAGATAATGGTGTAAGAGGTTTAAGTTTAAGTGATGCAACTGAACTAGGTGCAAGTTGGTATGCAACCATTGCAGATTTGGCTTATCAATATAATGTTACCGAAATTTATGATTGGGGGCAAGAATTAGAATCTAGCAATTTACCAACAGGAAGAAGAAATGTAACGGAAATGTTTCTGAAATTAGAAGGAGGTTTAAGAATGAATGCAGAAGATAAACTGTCTGGTTTTTCAGGTGTTATTCCAGTCTCTAAAGATGGTAATTTTTATATGTTAGTTTACAATCATAATACCACTAGAAATAGTACCAATTCTAAAACCATTTATCCAAAATTTGAAGGTAGCCAGATTAGTAGTACAACAAAATGGAAAATGAATGAATGGACTATTGATAAAGAGAATAGTATTTTAATGAACGAACTTTATAAAGACATAAAAAACTCGGGTGTAAGTGAAAAAACTGATGGACGTATTTATGGTAATAGACTTTCGGATCGTTTTGAAGACGGATGGAAAAATGTTTTAAATGGTAACTTATCTAAGTATGAAGAGCTTTCTAGATTATCATTAACCGTTAAAGATTCTCTAATTGGTAAATTTGAAGAGAGTTTAATGTTAAAGATAGATTTAGCTCCACATTCTGTTAAACTTATCGAATTAATTCCTCAATAATATTTGAATTATTTTAAAAAAAAAGAGTCGATTTAAGAAATTAAATCGGCTCTTTTTTTTTACAACTATTGTTTTTTCTTTTTACTCTTTTTCTTCTTTTTGATGTTCTTTTTTTCAGGATTATTAGCAATGTAATTTAATAAAATGGTTTTTACATCGTCAACAGTTCCTTGTTTTAAACCATTATTTACATTTGCGCCAGTAATCCAATATAAAACCATTCCAGCATCAGAACAATCCCATTTTCCTTTCTGAAACCTCACAATATCATCTACTTCTGCCAATTTACCAAAACTCCAAACTAATTGAATTCTTGGGTCTGCGTGATTTTTAGCCCAATCCCATTCATTTAAGGGCACTTTCAATTTTATATTTTGATCAGGAATGCGAACTTCCTCAATTCCAAAATCTAAAATTTGTTGCCATTTATAAAAATCTCCAGCATTATCATTTGCAGGATGGTGTGTGATTACTTTTACAAATTGATGTTTTTCTTTAGGTGTTTTTTGCAAAGCCATGCCAATAATATCTGGTTCTCCAGCCTCAATAATCCACAAAGGATCGTCTTTTGTAGAAGCATTAATTGCCCAACATAAATCATTTATTGTAGCTTCTTTTTGCCAAATTGCATCGTAAAAAGTTAAATTTTCAAAACCTTTCCAACGTCTTGCAGTCATATCACAGGCCAATTGCATTAAATGATGACGCTCTTTTTCTGCTTTTTCAGAAATTCGATCATCTCTTACCAAATCACAGCTATGCGAATAATGAACCAACTTGTTTTCTAAACCTGCAGAACGCAATAAAGCTAAGGTTACTGCAGTTCCACCTAAATCATCTGGATCAGGAGAATTACCATCAGCAACCACAGCAATTCTTCCTTTAGGAGGATTAATGCTTTGTGCTGAAAATTGTAGTGTTATTAACAATACAATTGTTATAAAGAATAGATTTTTTTTCATTCGATTTTGAGGTTTACATATTTGAAAATAAAAATAAACACATTCTAATAATGATTTACCCTGTGCTGTCCTGTCAAATAAAGAAGTGGATTTTATTAGAAAAATAACGCTAATTTTCTATATCATATCAGAACAGTACAAGATACTTAAATGAGTGTAAAATACTACTTTGCAGATTGATTATTATGTAACGAACTTTAATTGATTATGAGACGCTTTTTTTATTTATTATTACTTTCTATTTTCTTTTTTTCTAGTTGTAAAAAAGAAGAAGAAACAACTAAATCTTTAAATATTTTATGGTTAGTTACAGAAGATATGGGGGCTTATATTCCGCCTTTTGGAGACAATACAATTGCAACACCAAACCTATCTAGGTTAGCAAATGAAGGAGTAGTATTTCCTAATTTGTATTCTACTTCTGGGGTTTGTGCTCCAAGTAGAGCTGCCATTGCAACAGGAATGTATCCGTCAAGTATTGGTGCCAATCATATGCGAACTACTTCTAATACTAAAGAAACAGGTTTGCCAAAGTACGAAGCTGTTCCATCACCAGAAGTTAAAATGATAAGCGAGTTAATGAGGTTAAATGGTTATTACTGTACTAATAATTATAAAGAAGATTATCAATTTAGAGCACCAGTTACAGCTTGGGATGAAAGCAGTAAGTATGCGCATTGGAGAAATAGAGGTAAAAATCAACCGTTTTTTTCAGTATTTAATTTTACAGAAACGCACGAATCTGGTTTGTTTGAACCTTATGGTTTTAGACAAATAGAAACAAGACATTATCAATCTGGTGATAGAACTTATAAATGGAAGCAAAATGGATTGCCAGAATCTAAAAATAGAATTGCAGAAGAAGAAAATCCAGTTCATATATCCAAAGATACCAAATTTAAAGTTCCACCTTATTTGCCAGACAATAAAGTAACCCAAAGAGATTTATGGAAATTATACAACAATATTGCTGAAATGGATAAGCAAGTAGGAGCAGTTTTAAAACAATTAGAAGATGATGGTTTGCTAGAAAGTACCATTATAGTTTTTTATGGCGATCACGGAGGTCCTTTACCAAGAGAAAAAAGATTGATTTATGATTCAGGCTTAAATACACCAATGATTATTCGCTTTCCAAAAAAGATGAAGGCAGGAACAAAAGACAATAAGCTAGTAAGTTTTGTAGATTTTGCACCCACTTTATTATCCTTAATTGGAGAAAAACCAAGAGACTATTTACAAGGTCAAGCTTTTTTAGGAAAATACAAATCAGATAAACCAAGAAAATATATACACGCAGCAGCTGATCGTTTTGATGCAGAAACAGATGCTATAAGAGCTGTTAGAGATCATCAATTTAAATATATAAGAAATTATATGCCAGAAAAAGGCTATTATTTACCCATTACTTACAGAGAGAAAATTCCTATAATGCAAGAATTGTTAAGACTGAAAGATGAAGGTAAATTGAATGAAACTCAAATGCAATGGTTTAGAACAAGCAAACCAAAAGAAGAATTGTTTGATTGTGTAAATGATCCTTATGAACTAAATAATTTAGCTGAAAATCCAACATATAAGAACAAGCTTAAAGAGTTGAGTTCAGAAATGGATCGTTGGTTAACTTCAATTAATGACAATCCAAAATTACCTGAAGCAGATTTAGTTAAAAAACTATGGAACAATCAAAATAATAAACCAACTACAGAAGAACCAATAGTAAATTTTGATAAAGATAAAGTAGAAATTTTGTGCAATACAGAAGGAGCTTCAATTGCATATAAAACAAACTCAAAAGCAAAAAGTTGGTCTATTTATACCCAACCTTTTAAACTGAAAGGTAATGAAACTTTGTGGGTGCAATCTCATAGAATTGGTTACAAAGCAAGTAAGGTAATAAAGGTTAAAAAATAATCGACAATAATTAAGAAGCTGTTCAATAATAAGAGAGTTCATAAATTTTTAAAAAAGAGTATTCAATGAAAAATTTTATCATTAAATCTATATTTCTATTCATCGCAATTAGTAGTTTTTCCCAAATAAAACATGGTTTAAGAGATGAGCAAGGTAAACACATTATTCCAAGAGGTTTTGTGATGAATACCAATGATGGAGAAGGAGCAGTTTTCTTTAATAGCGATGATTATGCAAGAGCTGTAAGAATGGGGGCAAATACGCAAGTAGTTCGTTTAGAATTAGGAAAATTAAGCAGTTTTCCAGGGGGGAAATTAGAACCAAACTATTTAAAGAAATTAGATACTTTAGTCAATTTAGGTAAAAATCACGGTATAAAAACGGTTTTTAAAATGACAGTTTATGGCGTAGATAAACTAAAATGGGAAGATATTTGGGAGAATAAGAATGATAAAATGTATAAAACTTATATAGATGCTTGGAAAGTAATTTGGAAAAGGTATGCAGATCAATCGTATGTTTTAGGTTATGATATTGTAAATGAGCCTAGAAAATTAAAAATGAAGATTTCTTACAAAGATTTAACAGATAGATATCTCATTCCTTTATACCAAAGAATTATTGATGAAAGTCAGAAAATAAATGCAGATAAGTTGATTCTAATTCAATCAATTTTTATGAATAAAGGCGAAAAAATAGACAACAATCAATATGCAGAAATTACATCACCAATAAATAGAAAAAATGTCATTTTTGCACCACATATTTATCAAAGTAAAATCGAATTCATCAAAAAAAACATGGATCGTTTTGATAGAGAATCAGATATGTTAAAAGCGCCAATTTTAATAGGTGAGTGGGGTTTTCCAACATTTGCAGTTACAGATTCTACTCAAGTAGGAAAATTAGGGCAGTTAGAATACAGAAAACTATACATAAAAACTGCAGAAGTTTTTGATAAAATGGGTGTAGGTTCTATAAAAGCGTGGTTTTTAGGAAACAGAACTATGCAAAATTTTTTAGCAGGTGGCCCATCAACTTGGTCTATTTTTAGTGATAAAACAGATGCCGGAACAGTAGAGCGTAAATATATTACAGATGTAATTTCTAGACCTTTTCCGCAAGAAATTGCTGGAGATATTCAATCGTTTCTGTTCAATTTTGCCAAAAGAGAATTGGATTTGAACATTATTTCTGATAACAAAAAAGGGGCTTCAAAAATATTTATTGGACAAAACAGACATTATCCAGATGGTTTTTCTATCATTATTAATAACGATTTTGTAATGTGTTATAACCCTTTAAAAAACGTTGGATTAGAGGTTTACAAAACCACAAAGGATTCAAATCCTTCAGATTTTATTTGGGATGAAAAAACGCAAAAACTCATTGTTTTAAAATGGCCAAAAGATCACACCAATTACAACATAAAAATAGTTCCTGGAATTCGAAATTTTTAATTAGAATATGAAAAAAATTATTCAAATTTTGTTTTTGTTGAGCATCACTTTAAATTTTGCACAACAAGTAAGACACATAGAAACTATAAATGAGAACTGGAAATTTTTTAAAGGAAGTTTAGAAAATCCTCATACAGAAAACACCAATGCTTGGGAAAAAGTAACATTGCCACATTCTTGGAACACACAAGATATTTTAGATGACAAAGATGGATATTACAGAGGAGATGGTTGGTACAAAAAAACGATGGTTATTCCAGAAGTTTACGAAAATCAGCAAGTTTTTTTGTTGTTTGAAGCAGCAAATCAAGTAACCAGTTTATATGTCAATGGAAAAAAAATAGGTGAAGATCATATTGGAGGTTATACATCATTTACTAGAGATATATCATCAGCTATAAAATCTGGAGAAAATTCAATTTTGATAAAAGTAAATAATGCTCATAATGATGAAATTGTACCCCAAGCAGCCGATTTTTCTTTCTATGGTGGAATTTACAGAGACATACAGTTAATCATTACAAAACCCATCCATTTTGAAGTTGCTAATCTAGGTGCAAATGCTATTTTTATTAGAACTCCAGAAGTTTCTGAAAAAGCAGCAAAAGTAAGTGTGCAATCAAAATTAGTAAGACCAAAAAAAGGTAAATATTATGTGCAACACACTTTGTTTGATGCTGATTATAATCAAGTAAAACAAAGCAAATCAAAATCGGTTTTTGGAAAAGATAATTTTTCTGAATTTTCAATTAAAAACCCAAAATTATGGTCTACAGAAAATCCGTATTTGTATAAAATGGTTTCAGAAATTGTAGATAAAAAAGGCGTTGTTTACGATAAAGTAGAAAATGTTATTGGTTTTAGATGGTTTCATTTTGATGCAAAAAAAGGATTCTCAATCAATGGAAAATCAACAAAATTAATTGGTACAAACAGGCACCAAGATTTTTTAGGAAAAGCAAATGCTGTTAGTGATGAAATTCATAGAAAAGATATGCAATTGTTAAAAGAAATGGGTATTAACTTTTTAAGAATTGCACATTATCCTCAAGATCCTGCTATTTTAGAAATGTGCAATAAATATGGTTTTATTACTACTGTAGAAATTCCTTTTGTAAACAAAGCTGCTGCAAATGAAAAAGGAAAACAGAATACTGTAAATATGTTAAAAGAAATGATTCGTTTCAACTATAATAACCCATCAATTGTTGCTTGGAATTTAGGAAACGAAACCACAATGAAAGCGCCTAAAGATTTAGGAGAAGTTTACATTAAACATTTTGTGGATACACATAAAATTTTAGCAGAAACCATTAAAAAGGAAGACCAAACAAGATATTCGTATTCTGTGTTTTTTAGAGAACCTGCATATCAAGATAAATTAAGTATTAGAAATACACAGTTAGTAGGTTACAATAAATACTATGGTTGGTATATAGAAGAATTAGAAAATATTGATAAAAATTTAAGAGATTTAGTAAAGCGAACTTTAGCTTTAAATCCGGATAAACCATTTATTTTAAGTGAATATGGTGGAGGTGCAGATCCAAGATTAAGAACATATAACCCAACACGATTTGACTTTAGTATAGAATATCAGTTTTTGTTACACAAAGCTTATATGAAAGCGATTTTAGATATCCCAGAAATTGTAGGAGCTAATGTGTGGAATTATGCCGATTTTCAAGTAGAACACAGAAAAGATGCAGTGCCACATATGAATAATAAAGGTTTGGTTTCTGCATCAAGAGAAAAGAAAGATGCTTATTATTTATACCAAGCTTTATTAAGTAAAAAACCTTTTGTGGCAATTGCTTCAAAAAATTGGGATAAAAGAGCAGGTATTGCTGATAAAATTGATGGAAAAGTTGCAACTCAACCCATTACAATTGTAGGGAATGCTAAAGATGTAGAATTGATTGTAAACGGAACTTCTTTAGGTAAAAAAGAGTTTGATTTTTCAACAGCTACTTTTGGTGTTCCGCTAAAACAAGGCATCAATCATATTGAAGTGATTTCTGAAAAAGAAGGTAAAACTATCAAAGATTTTGCAACCATTAATTTTACTTTACAACCAAAGAACTTAAAAAGCAAAACCAATTCGTTTAAAGAAATCGCGATTAATGTTGGGTCTTACTGTTATTTTATTGAAGAACATAATGTAGATTATTTATGGATGCCAGATCAAACTTACAAAAAAGGAGGTTTTGGTTTTGTTGGTGGTGATTATTTACGATTTAAAAGTAAACGAAGAAATAATATAGGCTCTAATGTTAGTGTAAAAGGAACAGAAAATGACCCTATATATCAAACACAAATCATAGGCATCAATCAATATAAATTTGATGTGCCAAAAGGAACTTATGAATTAACATTGCTATTGGCAGAATTAAAAACAAGAAATGAAAACATAATGGATATTGCTATAAATAATAAAACGATTTGGAGCAACTTCAACCTAAAAAAGCAATATGGTGCAGACAGAGGTGTTGCCAAACGTTTTTTAATTTCTGTAGATGATGATAATGGAATTACAATTGATTTTAAAGCAATCAAAGGAAAAACGAGGTTAAGTGGAATTAAACTAAGAAAGGTTTATTAATAGATGCTTTAATAAATGATATTTACTCATAGTAACAGCTTAAATTAAGATTATTTTATAAAAAAAAATATTAAGCAGTATAGTGCAGGATACTAAAATAAATATGCATACTTATATTGCATTAAAATTAATCTTAAAAACGTATAAATTATGAAAAAACATTTACTTAAATTAACATTATTAGCTGTTGTGTTTTTGAGCGCAACTACATTTAATGCTCAAGCATTATGGACTACAGAAGGTACTTATAAAATTTCAACATCGGGTTTGAGCCCTAATCTTTATTTGACAATTAATGGTGGTACTGGAGCTTTAGAATGGGCAGAAGAAATAACAACTGGAGATAATTCTGCACAAGTTTGGTTTGTAGGAAGTCACAGAACTCCTGCAGGTGCAGGATTTATAGAGATTACTTCAAATGCAGGAGGTTTAGATTGGACTTTATGTACGGCTGGAGTAGAAGCAGATCATCCAAATTATACGTTAACTGTTGAAATGAGAACACCTAAAGTAGTTGAATATACGCCAGAGGAAGGGGAAAATGCAGCTGTATATTCTGGAGATCTTTCAGGTTTAGATCAATTTCAAAGAAGAAAAACTAAAGTTGGTGCAGATGGACTAGCTGACGCTACAGGAAGTAACCCAGCAGATGGAAACAATGCATTATTTATAAAAACACCATGGGGTGGTAATTCAAGATATGGTATAGTTCCAACTGCAGCAGGTGAATCTGTACAGTTTGATGGAGCAGGTATTGATGTGATTCAATATCATCTTGTAGAAGCTGCAGTAGCAAATGTTAATTCATTTGGTATTGATGCATTTTCAATTACTAACCCAGTAAACAACCAATTAACAATTAAAGGAGCTACTTCTAAAGTAAGTGAAATTTCTATTTTTTCTGTATTAGGTAACAAAGTTATGTCTAAATCATTAAAAAATTCAAATGGAGAAGTTAGCTTAAATGTTAGTGATTTATCTAGTGGTTTATACATTATTGAAATGACTGGATTTGAAGGTCAAAGATTTACTAAAAAAATAATAAAACAATAATTAAGTTTTATTTTTATAACGTTATTTTTTAAAATCATTCTACTTTTAAAGTAGAATGATTTTTTTTTAATATTTATTTATTATGAAAAAACAAAGATTAGCTTTTAAAATGAAGTTAAATAAAGGGCAAAAAGAAGCTTATACTAAACGTCATAATGATCTTTGGCCTGAGTTAAAAGAGTTATTAAAAGAGGCAGGTGTGAGTGAATATTCTATTTTTTTCGATGAAGAAACAAGTACATTATTTGCATTTCAAAAAGTATCAGGTAATGGAGGTTCACAAGATTTATCATCCAATGAAATTGTAAAAAAATGGTGGAATTTTATGGCGGATATTATGGAAGTAAACCCAGATAATTCTCCAATATCAATTCCTTTAGAAGAAGTCTTTTTTTTAGAATAAATATAACATTAGAGTCAGTAGAGTTCAGGATAGCTAGTATTCTAATTGTTTTTATTTTTATAAAAACTTTATTATTATTAGTTTAATTTATTTATTGTAGTAGAAATGAAGAATAAATACATAACAAAATATACTTTTTTTTGTGCCATTTTATTGTGTTTTGCACAAATATTTCACGCCCAAGTTACTTTAGAAAAAGAAGTTAAAATTTCTGACATTGCTTTACATTTTGATGGTAATAAAGTAGATAGTTATGCTTCAAATACTGGAGATAACGCTCCTTACGATTATTTCTTTGGAAATAGTATTTCTGCAAAAGGAGATTGTATAAAAACCTACGGAAAATATGTTTTTATGACTTGGTATAAAGGAGGTAAAGCAGAGCGTAATGTAATGTTATCGCGTTATAATACAGAAACGGGTACAAGTGTAGATATAGAATTTCCTCATAGACATACAGGATTTCAAAATACACCTTGGATTGGAGAATCACACAATTCTATTGCAGTTGCTGTAAGTCCAAAAGATGGTACCATACATTTGTTGTACGATATGCACGCATATAGTAGAACAAAACCTTCTGATGGTAGTTTAAGCAATGATTATTTTAGATATTCTTACTCTGTAAAAGATGCTGCTTCACTTTCTGATGCAGATTTTACATTAGATAAATTTGTAAAAAATTCTAATGGAGGTTATAAACATTTAAGTCTAAATGGAGGAGAAGATTACAGTAATTTTCAAGCATTAACATACCCACAATTTTTTACAAATGATGCTGGAGACATCTTTATGTATATGCGTGAAGGAGGAAATAATAATGGAGCCTATAAATTTTCTAAATATGATGCAAATACATCAAAATGGTCAGGATTTACCCATTTTAATGTCTTAAATGCTAAAAGTAAAGGAGCACCTAATAACTGGGGGTTGTATGGGAATATGAAATACATTAACGGGAAAGTTAGAATTGGTTTTCAAAGAAGGGAAAATAAAACTGATAAATACCAATATCAAAATGGAATCTATTATGCTTATTCAGACAATCAAGATGGTACAAATAGTTGGAAAACGCATGATGGAAATGGGTTTAATTTACCATTAATAGATGCAGACAATATTAAAGTTTTTGAACCAGGTGATTTGGTTGAAACAACGGCTACAGATCAAGTGTATATTGTGGGTGGTTTCGATTGGACGGTTACCAATAAAGGTGATGTACATATAATTAGTAGAGTTCAAGATAGAGAAAATAATATTACAAAACACATGCATACCTATAAAAGAGTAGGAGCTACAGACTTTACAACAACAACAGAATTTGCAGGAGCAGAAACAATTTACACATCAGGAGATAACGTTTATATTATAGGTTTAAATAGTGATGATAGGGTGTTTGTGGAAAAGGCTAAAGGAGGAACTAATAATTTTATAAGAGTTTATGAAGCTACAAGTGGTAGACGTTTTGATCACGGTAGAGTTCACATAGCTAATGGAAAATTACATTACTATATGATGGAAAAATCTTCTGGAAATGCACAGCCAATTTATCTACAAATAATCGATTTAGATGAGAATGCGGCTCCAAAACCTCTAAGTGTAAAATTTAGAGAACTCTCTGATAATATGACGCTTAATGCTGATCAGAATCTAGATATTAATGTAGATGCATATACAGACAACGGATTTGTAAACAAAATAGAGTTTTTAATAGACGGTCAATTATATCAAACAGATAGTTCAGCTCCTTTTAAATCGCAATGGAGACCAGTAACTGCAGGGAATCATACAATTCAAGCAATTGCTTATAGTAGCTCAGGAGAAAAAGAAAGCTCATTAATAAATGTAACTGTTAATGCTAAAGATTATTCAGATTTAACAGGCGATGTTTACAGATTAAAAAATGTAGCAACAGGTAAATACATGTATTCTCAAGATTCTCGAGTATTTACTAGTTCAGATATTTCTGGAGACAGCAGACATTGGAAATTTGTGAAAGCAGGTGATTATTTTAATATTGAAAGTGAAGTGAAAGGAATTTTAAGGGCGGCAGGAAATACTTTAGAAATAATAAGTACAAGTTTTTCAGCTCCAAGAGAAGATTCTGATAAACAATGGATTGTAATTTATAATGAGACTGAAAAGAATTATAGTTTTAAAGCAAGAACAGGTACTAGATATTTATATAATCAATATGATGATAAAGTAGTATACTCTTCTCAGCAAGATGATAGATCTAAATGGATAGTAGAATCCACTAGTACTTTAAATACAAATGATCATTTGTTAAATCAAATTTCAATAAATGTATTTCCAAACCCAACAAGAAGTCAGTTTACAATTCAAATTAATGAAATAAGTAATGCAAAAATTGAAATTTTTGATGTTTTAGGTAAATTGGTATATAAGCAAATTGTAAATTCAGAAAAAACACAAATAAATACCAATAATAATTTTAAATCTGGGTTGTATCTTATTAAGATAGATACATCTAATAAAACGCATTATAAAAAAGTTTTGATTAAATGATTACGATATTAATTAATATGTTAAAACCAGAAAAAGTTATTTTTCTGGTTTTTTTGTTATAATATATTATATCATTATTAAAAAAAGGTATTTTTTTGCGGTATACAACAGGACACTTTTGTTTAATAAAAACTAGAAATTGCTTATTTAAAAATCAAGTAAATTTTTATAAAATATAGCTATTTTTATGAAGCGTAAATCTCTTTTTTTAAGTTTTTGTATTGCTGTTTTTTTAATAACAATAATTTCTTGCAAGCAAAAAACTATTCAAAAACCTCAAGAACTTACACTTTCAGAAGGGTTTAAAAATCCAATTGGATTTTACAATACAAAACCAACATTTTCTTGGAAATTACCAGTTTTAGAAACTATAAAATCGCAATCTGCATATCAAATCATAGCAGCTTCTTCAAAAGAATTATTAGCAAACAATCCAGACTTATGGGATTCTAAAAAGCAAAAAAGTACACAATCTACTTTTGTAAAATACCAAGGAAAAGCATTAAAATCAAGACAAAAAATATATTGGAAAGTAAGGTATTGGAACCAAGATGAAAACGTTTCAAATTGGAGTGAAATCAATTCTTTCGAATTAGGGTTATTAAATAATTCGGATTGGCAAGCCCAATGGACAGGATTAGATTCTGCAAAAGATAGTATCAAAGGCGTGCGTAAATTTTTAATGCACAGACCACAATATTTAAGAAAAGGTTTTGAGTTAACTTCGGATGTTGTTTCAGCAAGACTATACATCACAGCAAAAGGTGTTTTTGATGTACACTTAAATGGAAAAGATGTAAGTGATGACGTAATGACTCCAGGTTGGACGCCCTATAATCATCGTATAGAAACATTGACTTATGATGTTACTGAATTTTTACAATCTGGTAAAAATGCGATTGCTGTGGAACTAGCTTCTGGATGGCATTCAGGAAGAATTAGCAGACTAACTGCGCTTTATGATAATTTTTCATCACCTAAAATTCTTTGTCAGTTAGAAATTGAAATGAAAGATGGTTCAAAGCAAACCATTATTTCAGACGAATCTTGGAAAGGAACAACCAATGGGCCTATACGTTTAGCAGGTATTTATGATGGAGAATTTTATGATGCAAATTTTGAAATCCCAAATTGGAATACTGCTACTTTTGATGATGTTAATTGGGAAATGGTTGAAACTGAAGCTATTTCTAAGGAAGTTAAATTAGAACCAAAAAGGCATCAAACTGTAAAGAATCAAGTAGTTTTAAAAGATGTAGAAATAGTTTCGGTTGATAAAAATTCGGCAGTTTTTAATCTAAAACAAAATATGGTGGGCGT
>CBDUHF010000029.1:0-34763 GCA_965367085.1 uncultured Polaribacter sp. | reverse complement strand
AATACACTGCTAAAGAAGCATATTTTAGCAATAGTACTTTAGGAGATAGAGCAACAATAGATCCAGTTGGACCTCAAGATGAACTAGTAGAAAAAATTACTGCGTTAGGTAAAAAAGTTATTGTGGTTTTAAAACACAGAAGAACTTTATCTATCAATACAATTGCAGAGAAAGCAGATGCCATTTTAGATACTTGGGATTTAAGTGAATTTGGAGATGAGTCTACTGCTAAAATTATTTTTGGAGATGTTTCTCCTTCAGGAAAATCTCCTGTAACTATTCCAAGATCAATTGGTCAATTGCCATATCATTATAGTATGAAAGAAATCAACTATAAAAAAGAATACTTATTTTTAGGTAAAGGGCCTTTATACCCTTTTGGACATGGTTTAAGTTATGGAGATTTCGAATATTCAGATATAAAAGTTTCAAGTAATGAAATTACACCATCAACAGAAATTACAGCAAGTGTTACTGTTACCAATAAAGGAAAAGTAAAAGCGAAAGAAGTAGTGCAGTTGTATATTAAAGATGAAATTGGTTCAGTAACAAGACCAGACAAAGAATTAAAAGGTTTTGAGAAAATTGAATTAACTGCTGGAGAAAGTAAAACAGTTTCGTTTACAATTACTCCAAAAATGTTAGAATTTACAGGAATTTCAATGAAAAAAGTTTTGGAAGCTGGAGATTATACTTTAAAAATAGGAACTTCATCTCAAGAATACTTAGAAACTACATTCAAATTAAAAAAATAGATTAAAATGAAAAAATCAATCTTCACAATATTCGCCCTTGCTCTAACACTTTTTAGTTGTTCTGTATCTCAAAATGTGGTTGCTCAAAAATCTTCTGATTTAGATAAAACAGCCATTAAAAAATCTATGATTAAAGCCTTAGAATGGCAAGAAGCACATCCTATTTTTGCAATCGACCCAACAGATTGGACAGCAGGAGCATATTATACAGGAGTTGTTAGAGCTCATAAATCAACAAAAGATATGATGTACATGGCTGCTTTAAAAAATCAAGCAGTTAAAAATAATTGGCAAACTTATAAAAGACTACATCATGCAGATGATGTTGCCATTTCTTATAGTTATTTATATATATCAAAAGCTGAAAAAAGAAGAAACTTTGTAGATTTAGAACCTACTAAAAAATTCTTAGATGCACATTTATATGAAGATGATGTTTGGAAACAAGGAACTAGAAAAAATGAAATGGGTCAAACTATTTTATGGTGGTGGTGTGATGCTTTGTTTATGGCACCTCCAGTATTAAACCTTTATGCAAAATATACGAATCAGCCTAAATATTTAGATGAGATGCATAAATTTTATATGCAAACTTATAATCAATTATTTGATAAAGAAGAGAATTTGTTTGCCAGAGATATGCGTTTTGTTTGGAAAGGAAATAAAAAGGATCTAAAAGAGAAAAACGGGAAAAAAATATTTTGGTCTAGAGGAAATGGTTGGGTTCTTGGTGGTTTAGCACTAATTTTAGATGATATGCCCAAAGATTATAAACACAGAGATTTCTACGTAAACCTTTATAAAAAAATGGCTACTAGAATTCTTGAATTACAACATGAAGATGGTTTATGGAGAACAAGTTTGTTAAGTCCAGAATCTTATAATCATGGAGAAGTAAGTGGAAGTGGATTTTATACGTTTGCTTTAGCATGGGGAGTTAACAATGGTTTGTTAGATATAAAACACACATCAACAATTAAAAAAGCTTGGAAAGCTTTAGCTGCTTGTCAGCATGAAGATGGAAGAGTAGGTTGGGTTCAGAATATTGGAGCTTCTCCTGAACCAGCTTCAGCAGATAGCTGGCAAAATTTTGGGACTGGTGCATATTTAATGGCTGGTAGTGAAGTTTTAAAATTGAAATAATAAAAGAACACTTTTTATAAAAAAATAGAAAATCGAGGATATAGTCCTCGATTTTTTTGTTCATTAAATTTTATTTTGCACTAATTGAGTTAGTCTAGAGGGAAAATAAAGTAAAAAAAATATTTTTTATTGTGAGACTTATGACAAATCAGGACAACACAGGATACAGAATACTTAATATAAAAGTAGTTTTATAAATTATAATTAATTGTAAATCCGAAAAGGATTATAAACCAATCAACAACAAAAAGTATGAAGAATTTAGCATCTATTAAAATAGTTTTCCTATTAGGGTTAATAAGCCTTTTTTATGCATGTAACTCATCTGATAACAATAATTTCAAGAGTTCAAAAGACAAAGAAATTGCAAGTAAAGTTCAAAACTTAATCAGTAAAATGACCTTAGAGGAAAAAATTACTGAAATGATGCAAGATGCTCCTGCAAATGATAGACTAGGTATTCCATACATGAAGTATGCAGAAGCTTTGCATGGGGTTTGGCTTGTTCTTGATTATTATGGTAATACAACTGTGTATCCTCAAGCTATTGCAGCTGCTTCTACTTGGCAACCTGAGCTAGTTAAAAAAATGGCTTCACAAACAGCTTTAGAAGCGAGAGCTTTAGGTGTTACCCATACGTATTCGCCTAATTTAGATGTAATTTCTGGTGATCCAAGATATGGACGTGTAGAAGAATCATATGGTGAAGACCCTTATTTGGTATCTAGAATGGGTGTTGCATTTATTCAAGGTTTACAGGGTATGGGTGATGAGCAATTTGATGAGAACCATGTAATGGCAACAGCGAAACATTTTATTGGATATCCTGAAAATAGAAGAGGTATCAATGGTGGATTTAGTGATATGTCTGAACGTAGATTAAGAGAGGTTTATTTACCACCTTTTGAAGCTGCTATTAAAGAAGCTCAGATAGGTTCAATTATGCCTGGGCATCAAGATTATAATGGAGTGCCAAATCATATGAACACGTGGTTATTAAAAGATATTTTAAGAGATGAACTTGGTTTTGATGGGTTTATTGTATCCGATAACAATGATGTTGGGCGTTTACAAACAATGCATTTTATAACTGAAACTAGAACAGAAGCAGCTATTTTAGGTTTAAAAGCAGGTGTTGATATGGATTTAGTTATCGGAAAGAATGAAAAGCTAGCAACATATCATATCAACGTGTTAAAAGATACGATAACGAAGAATCCTAAATTAATGAGCTATATAGATAAAGCTACATCTCGTATTTTAACCGCAAAATATAAACTAGGTTTATTTGATTCAGAACCTAAAGAAATTGACACTAAAACTGTAAATGCAGGTAAAAAAGAACACCAAGAGTTTTCTTACGAAATGGCTAAAAAAGCCATCATTTTATTAAAGAATGAAAATAATGTATTGCCTTTAGACATGTCTAAAATTAAATCTTTAGCAGTTATTGGTCCTAATGCTCATGAAAATAGACCGAAAAAAGGAACCTATTCTTTATTAGGAGGATATTCTGGTTTGCCTCCATTTTACGTTTCTGCTTTAGATGGTATTAAAGCCAAAGTTGGTAATAATGTAAAAATTAATTATGCAAAAGGTTGCGACTTAATAAGCAATTCAAAAGCTGGTTTTCCAGCTGCAATTTCAGCAGCCAAAAAATCGGATGCTGTTATTTTAGTAATTGGCGGTTCTAGAAAAACTGGAGGTGAAGGTGCAGATAGAGACAATTTAGATTTATATGGAGTACAAAAAGAATTGGTAGAAGCAATTCACAAAACTGGTAAACCTGTTGTGGCTGTTTTAATTAATGGTAGAGCATTGTCAATAAATTATGTGGCAGAAAACATTCCATCAATTTTAGAAACTTGGTATTTAGGAATGCGTTCTGGAGATGCTATTGCAGATGCTATTTTTGGCGATGTAAATCCTGGAGGAAAATTAACGGTTTCTTTCCCAAGATCTGTAGGCCAAGTTCCTGTAACTTATTTAGAAAGACCAGATTTTATTGGCTCTGGTAAAGGTTTGTATAAAGACAGTGATAAAACACCTTTATTTCCTTTCGGATTTGGATTAAGCTATACTACATTTAAATATAGTACTCCAAAATTTGCAACTGCAACTATTGGTGTAGATGGAAATACTACAGTTTCTGTGGATGTTACAAATACTGGAGATAGAGCAGGTGATGAGGTAGTGCAAATGTATGTTAGAGACGATATTGCTTCTGTAGGTCGTTATAACAAGATGTTAAAAGGTTTTGAGCGTATTTCATTACAACCAGGAGAAACAAAAACAGTAACTTTTAAATTAGGTTTTGATGAGTTAAATATCTTAAATCAACAAATGAAAAAAGTTGTAGAACCAGGAACATTTACAATTTCTGTAGGAGCTTCTTCTCAGGAAAAAGATTTACATAAAGTTACACTTAGAGTAAAATAAAAAAAACTTCAATTATAATTGAATAGGCGTTGTTATTAAAATTATAACAGCGCCTTTTTTAATATTATACTCAGGACACAACAGGATATAATTTTTTAGAAGTTCATTTACATTTAGAAATAATATAAATTTAAATAATAAGACTTTAAAAGTAAATCTTAATGATAAAAAAAATGCTCATCGTTTTTCTAATGTTTATTAAAAATTAATCAATCCTTTATTTAAAACAAAATGTTAGTTCGAGTGATTTTGAGGAACGAAAAATTGTATCGAGAACTATTTATAAACCTAAATTTTTTTATAAATGATAATATCTTTTAAAAAATTTAATCAATTAAATTTCAGTAAAATGAAACTCAAAAACCTATATATTTTAGTTTTTATTTCTTTTTTTTTAGGATGTAATTCATCACAAAAAGAAATTTCTAAGGATGATAGATCTCCAACAATTCAAGAATTAAGTACTAATTTTAAAGACCCAACTAAAGAATATCATCCAGAAACTTGGTTTCATTTAAACGGAAATAATATTAGTAAAGAAGGGTTAAAACTAGATTTGCAAGCTATAAAAGATGCAGGGTTACAAGGCATTCATTTATTTAATAAATCTGGTCGTGCTTTTCCAAACGTAAAACCTGTTAAAATTTTATCTCCAGAATGGGAGGAATTAATTCGTTTTGCTGCAGATGAATGCAAACGATTAGGATTAAAATTTACAATGCAAAATTGCCCTGGTTGGTCTATGACTGGTGGTCCTTGGGTCCCTGCAGAAGAAGCACAAAGAGAATTGGTAGAAACTGTGTGTCATATTTCTGGAGGAAAAAATGTTGAAAAAGTTCTAGAAATTGATTCTTTGTACCATACCAAAGATTACAATTATAAAGATGTACAGGTTTTAGCTTTTCCAACTGTAGAAGGTGATGATTCAGAACCTCATAATCCTTCAAAAATTGAAACTAATAATAATTTAGTTCCTTGGGCAGACATTTTTAACCCCGATTCAAAACTAATTGTAACTCGAAAATCAACTCATTTAAATAGACCTCTTAAAGACTATAGAAAACAAGGAATTTCTCAAGAAAAGAAAGAAACTTGGGTAAAAAATACGTTTGATAAAGAGACAACTATACGTACAATTGTTTTTCCACAAGTACGTCATATGATATTAAATACACAATATCCAAAAATAGATGTTGCTATAAAAGTAGAAGCGTTGTTGAATGGAAAATTAACAGAAATTACCACTGTAAATTTCCCTGATGCCAATTGGAATGACAGAAGAAAACACTTAACACTTGCTATTCCAGAAACGAGTTCAAAAACATTCAAATTTACATTTCAAGGAGCACATTCCATTGCCCCAGAATTTATCAGATTAAGTGCAAGTCCAAAATTGCACAATCACGAAGCAAAGGCAGCAAAAGTGTTACGCCGTTTAGAAAAAGAGGTAGATTATGAGTATGCTGAAAACACGATGATTAAATCCAACTCAATTTTAAATCTAACAGATAAAATGAATTCTGATGGAAAGTTGACTTGGAATGCACCTAAAGGAAATTGGACAATCGTTCGTTTTGGACATATTAATATGCGATTGACAAACAAGCCTGCTGTTCCTGAAGCAACAGGTTGGGAATCTAGTAAATTGGATAAAATAGCCATAGAAAATCACTTAAAAAATGGAATGATTGGTAATTTAATCAAAGATGGTGGCCCAATTGGTGATGGGAAATTACACGGTTTGTTAATTGATAGCTGGGAAAGCCACGTACCTACTTGGACGATGAATTCAGATGATTTGTTTAAAGAATTTGAAACAAGAAGAGGGTATTCTATGAAAACCTATTTGCCAGCTACAATGGGTTATATTGTAGAAAATAAACAAACTACAACTAAGTTTTTAAGAGATTTACGCCAAACTATGGACGATGTTTTTATCGATAACTTTTTCAAACATTTTGCTACAGTTGCACACGAAATGGGTGCTGATGTATATACAGAAGGTGCAGGAGGTGAGGTTTTACCCATAGATCCAATGCGTTATTATGGTGTTAGCGATATTCCAATGACAGAATTTTGGTATCCAAAAGCGCCATCTGCACAAAACGAATATGCCAAACCAATTTACAATGCTGCGTCTGCAGTTCATTTATATAACAAACCAAAATTGGCTGCAGAAGCTTGTACACAAGTGGGTGTAAAATGGAATGAACATCCTTTTTCGGTTAAATATTTAATCGATTATAATTTTGCCAAAGGTGTCAATCATTTGGTGTTTCACACTTTTTCGCACACACCACAAACAGATGTTTTTCCTGGATCTAGTTTTGGAGGTAATATTGGTTTTCCTTTGGTTCGCGAGCAAACTTGGTGGAAATATATGCCTGAATGGATTGAATATTTATCTAGAAATCAATATGTTTTGCAACAGGGAGAATACGTTGCTGATGTATTACGTTATTATGGAGACGATTTTGATAGACCACCTTTTGATTTAGATGCGTTTCCAAAAGGATACAAATTCGATTATGTAAACGAAGAAATTCTTCAAGAAAAACTAAGTGTTAAAGATGGTAAAATTCACGTTGAAAATAGTGGAGATTATAGAATTATTACCTTAAGAGATTCAGAAAACATACTATTATCAACTTTAAAAAAGGTGAAAGAATTAGTATTAAATGGTGCAATAGTTTTAGGTGATAAACCTAAAGATTCTCCTAGTTTAATGGATGATGAAAAGGATTTAGAAGAATTAAAATCAATTTCCGATGAATTATGGGAAAACACCAAGAGTGGTGTAAAACAAATTGGAAAAGGAAAAGTGTATTGGGGTAAAACTCTTGACGAGGTTTTAACAGAAGAAAAAATCACAAAAGATGTAATTGTACCTGAAAATTTAAAGATCAATTGGATTCATAGAGAAACCAAAGACGCACACATTTATTTTGTAGCTTCTAAAGATGAAGACCCAGTAGATGTTTCCTTAAGTTTTAGAGTTGAGAATGCATCTCCACAAATTTGGGATGCTTTTACTGGAAATCAGCAGGAAGCGAAAATCTGGAAAAGCGAAAATAACAGAACGAATATTGCGATTTCTTTACCTAAAAACGGAAGTAAAATAATTGTATTTTCTAAAAATGATACAAAACCATTTGCAGAAAAAGTGACCTTAAATGATACTACAATTTTAGATACTAAAACAGGTTGGTACCAAATTCATAAGACCAATAGTTATCCAACACTATCTTGGAAGAATAATGAATTTACAGCATCAACTTCTGGAGATTATATCTTTCATCAAAATGGAAAAGAAGTTAAAAAAACGGTAACCATAAAAAATCAATCATTACAGAATAATTGGAAATTAACTTTTGAGAAAGGTTGGGATACACCAGAAACTATTGAGGTTGATGAATTAAAATCGTTAACGGAGTTAGATAATAATGCTGTAAAACATTATTCAGGTACAACAATTTACACCAAAACTTTTGATGTAAATGAAACAGGAAAATCTACAATTATAGATTTAGGAAAAGTTGCCAATATTGCAGAATTGTGGTGTAATGGAAAAAAAGTAGGTACAAAATGGGCGCCACCTTTTCAGTTTGATATCACTAAAGAAATCCAACTTGGAAAAAACGAATTGAAAATTAAAGTAACCAACACGTGGAGAAACCAGTTGATTTTTGACAATCAAAGACCCAAAAGGAAAAAGAAAACCTGGACAACAGCAGGACCTAGAAAAAATGAAACTGAGCTTGAAAATTCAGGCTTAATTGGGCCAGTTGTATTGAAATCGGATTTTTAAATTAAATGTTAAAATATTATTTTTCAGGATAGTTCAGGATACTTTTATCAGTTTATTTTTATTATTTTATGGACTGTTTATTCAATACTGAGTAAATTTAATCTCAATAGAATTATGAAAAAAAATACTTTGAAATCCATATTATTTTTCGCTCTAACATTTTGTTCTTTATCTATGATAGGTCAAGGTGTTTTGCCTTCAGATGGTGTTTATAGATTACAAAATGTAGCTACAGGGAAATTCTTAACAGATGCAGTTGCGAGCGCGCAAGCTGTAACCATGTCAAACTCAGGTGAAGCAGCAAACACTCGTTTTAAATTTGTACAAAGTGGAGATTTTTATAATATTGATAGTGAGGTATTTGGAATATTGCGTTCACCTGGAGCTGGTGGACCAGGAGGAGCCTATGTAGTAGTAAGTACAGCTAAAGCAGCACCAGCTAGTGATACAGATAAAACTTGGACAATATATCATAATGATACAAATGATACTTATCGATTTGGTTCTAGAACAACAGGAAGATATATGTATCATGAAGAAAATGGAACAGTAACACATAATGTGGCTTCAGATACAGATGATAGAAGCAATTGGAAACTGTTACCTTATGTGCAAACACCAGTAGAGATTGCACCTGATGAAGATACAAGCACAGATTTAAGTTGTCCATCTTCAGGAGAATTTCAAAACGACAATACTAGAAACGTAGATGTACCAAACTCGGTAAATGTAGGTACAGCAGATGATAGAAGCTGCTATTTTGATTATTCAGAAGTAGATTTATATGATAAAACTTGGGGTGTTTATAACATTACTGATGGTTCTAATCACTGGGATGGAACTTCATTGCAACCCAGAATAGAGCGTTCTCTACCTAGATCTAGTGAAACAGGTGTTGGTAGTTATGCAAAATTTACTGGAGTTTTAAGAATTCTAGAAGTTGGAGTTGGTGGTTCTTTTAGTCAAGATGGTAGTTATTTAGCACAGGCCAAAGGAAAACATTCAGGAGGAGGTGGTTCACCTGATCCAGCTATTTGTTTATATAGAGCACACCCTGTTTTTGGCGAAGGTATTAATGCAGGGAAACAAGTAGCTTTTGATATTTATGCAGAACGTATTTTAGAACGTGGAGGAGAAGGTAGTGGAAGAGAAGTTGTTTTTTTAAAGCGAGTAAATAAAAATGAAGAGGTAACTTTTGAATTGGAAGTAGGTTTTAGAACAGATCCTAATGATGCTACAAAAAAGATTCATTATTGTGATGCAGTAATTGGTGGTGAAGCTTTTAATTATAATATTCCTGATCCAGAAAGAGGATTAGAGTCTGGTATTAGATATGGGGCTTACAGAGTAAGAGGAGGTAGAGCACAATTTAGATGGGCAAATACAACTTATCAGAAAGTGGAAATAGAAGATAATAATATTGCAGAACCATCTGATGATATTTATAGGTTGAGAAATTTAGCAACAGGTAAATTTTTAACAGACGCAGGTGCTAGTGCTACTCCAGTAACTATGACAGATTCTGGTGAAGCACAAAACACTCATTGGACTTTTGTGAAATCTGGAGATTATTTCAATATAGATAGTCAAACTTTTGGAATACTGCGTGCAATGGGAACTGGAGCAGTGGTAAGTACATCTAAAGCAGCTCCAGCAGCTGATACAGATAAAGTCTGGACCATACATGATACAGGTACAGAAAATGTATTTCGAATTGAAGCTAAGAATAATGGTAAATTTTTATACCATGAAGAGGATGGAAGTGTTACTAATAAAGTGGTAGCTGATGAAAATGACCAAAGAAGCATATGGGAAGCTATACCTACAAGTCAATCTTTGAGTGTTGACAATAATAAGTTAACTATATCTTCTTTAAAAGTATATCCTAATCCTACAAACAACAAGTTTACTATTGCATTAAATAATATTGATAATGCTTCTATAAGCATTTATAATATATTAGGAAAAAAGGTTTATCAAAAATCTAATGTCAAAGAAAGTCTTGAAATTATAAATAATAATAGATTTGAAACTGGTGTTTATTTAATTAGAGTTACAGATGGTAAACAAAAAGCTTATTTTAAGAAACTTGTAATAAATTAAATATTTAGTATTTTTTAAGATTACAAAAACTCAGAATTTTTTCTGAGTTTTTTTTTGCAGGATAGTAAGGGATGGATTTTTTTATGGAATTAATACATTTATAATGCATTTAAAGCGTGCTAATTTTATTTACTTATGAAATCGATTACAACTCTAAAAAACTTTTTATTTTTAACACTTTTCGTTATTTCTTTCTTTATTTCCAATCAAGTTTCTGCTCAAGTTACTTTTTTAGAAAGTTCAAAAATAACAGACGAAGCATTATACTTCTGGAAAGCAGATAATGATAAACCTTATCATTATGGACAAAGTATAAATCCACATGGTAATTGTATGAAAGTCTCTAATGGTTTTGTATTTTATACATGGTATAGAGGTGGATGGGCAGACAGAACTTTAATGATTTCAAGGAAAAAAATCGGTGAAGGTTCTTGGGTTCATGTAGCTTTACCAACAAAAATGAGTTTAGTTGGAGGTTTAGGAGATACGCATTTAACAACCAATGTAGGTGTTTCTCCTAAAGATGGAACTATTCATTTAATGTTTGATCATCATAATGAAGATTTAAATTATATAAGATCTAAAAAGAATATTGCTTATGGTCCTGATAGTAATTTTATAGCAGCAAACTTTTTGCCTCAACAAGATTATTTAATTCCTGGAAAAAAAATAACCAGTGTTACCTATCCAGATTTATTTAATAATGATAAAGGCGAAATGTTTTTTGAAAGAAGATTAGGATCTGCAGTTGGTGGAGATATCATTATGACATACTATGATGGAAATACATGGTCTCCAGAAACGACTATAATAAGAGGTAGAGGTTCAGAGGTTTCTCAAGGTGAAAGAAATTTCGCCTATGGGAGTGCACATTTTATGAATGGTAAATTTTATTACGCATATTCACCAAGGTGGGCAGAATCACCAACTACATTAAATGAAGGAGTTTATTTAATGGAACTTGGTGAAAAAATGAATGATAAAGCAACTACTGTAGATGGTAGAAGTTATGATTTACCAATAATAGATCATGCTCCATTTTTAATAGCTGATCCAAGAAGTGTGCCTGAAAATGCAGGTTGGGCAGGAGGACCTCAAGTGGCAATTTCTCCTAAAAATGATATATATATGTATCAAAAACCAAAAAATACCAATGCATATAATTATCTTAAAAAAGATAACGAAACTAAATTTCAGGAAGAAAGAAATAAAGGTTCTCTAGGAATTTTTTATGGTAAAAGAATGTATAAATTTAATATTTCTGGAGGTAATTTTATAGTAACAAGTGCCTTGGCAGGTACTTATACTTGGCGTGAAGATTTTAGAAAGAGTATTGGCTTAAGTGTAAAAAAGAGCATAACAATAATGAATGATGGTATTATTTCTGTTGTTTTTAGTGAAGTAAAAAATAGTGCAGAAGTTCCAGTACATTGTTTCGTGTTTAAATTAGAAAAAGAAGAATATACACCACAAACCATAACTTTTGATGCGTTAGCAGAAAAAACGGAAGGAGATGACAACTTTGAATTAACTGCTACAGCAAGTTCTAGTCTTCCAGTTTCATATAAATCATCGAATACAAATATTGCACGTATTGTTGATGGAAATAAAGTAAAAATTATGGGCATAGGTTCTTGTAATATTATTGCAACTCAAAATGGAGATGGAACTTATGTCGAAGCACCAGATATAACACAAACATTGGTAATAACAGCAAATATATCTAAATCAAATCAAAATATAAATTTTAGTTTAGCAAATACTACTCACATATGGGGAACTGCTGATGAAGTTTTAAATGCTACTGCTAGTTCAGGTTTACCTGTAGTTTATGAAAGTACAGATACAGAAGTGGCAGTTATTGTAAATGGTAAATTACATGTAAAACGTGCTGGAAAAACTACTATTAATGCTTTGCAATTTGGTGATGAAACCTATAACGCTGCACCAATTGTAGGGTATGAACTTACAGTGCCAAAACGTGAGCAAGTAATTTCCTTTCAAAATATTCCAGCTGTAACTTCAGGAGATCCAACTTTTGAATTGGTAGCAACAAGTAATAATCCTGATGCTAAACTACGTTTTGTAGCTCCTAATAATCAGGTACTTATTGTTTGGAGTAACAATGTAAGACATGCTTTAGGGGCAGGTACTGCAACCATTACAGTTTCAGATACTGGAAATGAATATTTTACATCCGCTCAAACATCAAAAACCATTACAGTTAAAGCCAAAACACATCAAATTCCAGCAGAAATAGAAGCTGAACATTACACAACAAAAAATGGAGTAAATGTTACTAGATGGAGTAATTCAGTATTTTATTTAAATTCTTGGGAAACAAATGATTTTGCAGAATATACTATAGATGTTCCAGCAGATGGTGAGTATCCTTTAGAAATTTTTGCAGCAACTCCTGCAACAGGGAAGAAACTAAAAATAATGAAAGGTTCTACCCAACTAAAATCGGTTACGCTTACTAAAACACCAAACTTAACCAGATTTTTATCTACAAAAACAACAATTACACTTCAAAAAGGAGTGCAAAAAATTAAAGTTGTAGGTGAAGTTGGTGGGTTTAATTTCGATCGTATGGTAATTGGAGACGCTACCAGTGGTGGTGGAGGTGGATCTGATGATATTTTTTGGTTCAGAAATGTAGGTACAGGTAAATTTTTAGGCGAAGGAGCCTCTAGTGCACAACCTGTGGTAATGCATGATGCAATTGGAAATAATTCTAGACAATGGCAAATAGTAGAAGTTTCTGGAACGAACTTTATAAATATAGATAATATGGAAAGTGGTATTATACGTGCTACAGGTGCTAATTTTGCTACAGGGGCTTATTTTGTGGTGAGTACTACAAAAGCTCCACCAGCTACAGATGGAGATAAAGTATGGACATCACATTATAATGAAACTGACAATACATATAGATTTGAAGCGGGTACTAGTGGACGTTTTTTATATCATAATGAAAGTGGAAATGTGATTACTACTGCAGTTGATGGTACAGATGCAAGAAGTGTATGGCAAGTGCTTCCAACAAGTCAACCTTTAAGTGTTTCTAATGAAGAGTTGCTTGAAACTTCATTAAGAGTGTACCCTAATCCTGCAGAGGATAATTTTACATTAAAATTTCAAAATATTAATAATGCAAAAGTTGAAATTTATAATATTCTAGGTAAAGTAGTATATAAAAACACAACGACTAATGGTATTATTAAAGTTAAATCGGGCCATAATTTATCATCAGGTATATATTTTGTAAAGGCTTTAGCAGACAATGATAAAGTTTATCAAACAAAATTGGTTCTTAAATAAAAATATATGTAAAGTGAAAAAAGGCCAGAAGATTAGTTTTTTCTGGCTTTTTTTATTTTTAATATTCAGGACAAAACAGGATAGATATTTAATAGGAACTTCATAATTTCCAAACTTAAAATAGAATTTAAATGAAAAGACGTAACTTTTTGCAACTATCAACAATAGCGGGTATAGGTTTGTCATTACCAATGACAGGATTGTTAAATGCTTGTTCAAACAATCCAGAACACTCTTTAGAATTCAAAAATTTAATAACAAGTTTGTTAAAAGATTGGAGTGATGGTATGTTGAAAGTACAAATAAATAATCCTGCTAATTTAGATGAGCATGGTGCATTAGGTTGTCCTTCTTGTTCACATATTCATGGACGTTGTATGGATGCTGTATACCCTTTTTTATATATGGCAGATAAAACTGGTGACAAAAAATATATAGAAGGGGCAAAATTGGTAATGATTTGGGCAGAAAATAATGTTTCTCAAGAAAATGGAGCTTGGACAGTTATTAAAAACCCAAAATCTTGGAAAGGAATAACTATTTTTGGAGCGATAGCTTTAGCAGAAGCATTACATTATCATGGGCACGTTTTAGATGAAAAAACTCGTAAAGCTTGGACTGTTCGTTTAGAAAAAGCAGGACAATATATATATAATACATTTACAATAGACTTTACGAATATCAATTATCCAGGAACAGCAGTTTATGGTTTAAATTTAATTGGAAATGTTGTAAAAAGAGATGATTTTAAAGCTAAGAGTAAAAAATTAGCTTCGGAAGTAAAAACCTACTTTACAGCTAATGAAGGCTTGTTATTTGGCGAATGTAAAAAGAGTTCAAGCAAATTAAGTGAAAAAGGTTTACATGGAGTAGATTTAGGCTATAATGTTGAAGAAACACTCAATAGCTTAGTGATGTATGCGCTTAAAGAAAAAGACGAAGAACTTTTACAAATTTTAACAAAATCATTAAACAGTCATTTAGAATTTATGTTGCCAGATGGAGCTTGGGATAATAGTTGGGGTAACAGAATGTACAAATGGAGTTATTGGGGAAGTAGAACTTGTGATGGAAGTCAACCTGCATTTGGAATGATGGCAAATATCAATCCTGCATTTGGAACTGCGGCTGTAAAAAATACAGAATTATTGCAAAGATGCACTGCAGATGGATTAATTCATGGAGGTCCTGGTTTTATTGAAGCAGAAATTCCACCTTGTGTACACCACACTTTTACTCACGCTAAACCCTTGGCAGCCTTATTAGATCATTGGAATCATTTACCAGAAATTAATACAAAAACTGCATTACCAAGAGCTACTGCAGATGGCGTAAAATATTTTAAAGATTTAGATGTATACCTTTTTGCAAGAGGAGATTGGAGAGGAACCGTAAGTGCTTACGATGCAGAATATCATTATAAATACGATTTTCGTCAAGCTTCAGGTGGAGCTTTAGGAGTTTTATATCATAATAAAGTTGGTTTATTATGCGCAGCAAGTATGGCAGAATATCATATGGTTGAAAAAAACAATCAACAACCACAACCTAATAAAGATATTTCTCTAACTCCAAGAATTGAAACTTTTAAAGATGATAAATGGTATACTAATTTGTACGATTTACCAGCTACAGTAAAAAGTAATGATGAAAATGGGAAGATTGAATTATTAGCCAATGTAAAGTTGAAAGATGCAGAAAGAAAAGTAGTTGAACAAACTGCTTCAGACTTTAAAATTCACTACAAATCTACCGTTGATAAAATGGAGATTGTTGTAAAAACAGATCAAAATATTACAGAACCAACAGCATTTGTAATCCCAATAATTTCTCCAAATAACGAAGTCGTTACAAAGGTAAGTGATACAGAAATTACTATTAAAAAACCAGAAGCTTGGGTAACTCTTAAAGCAAATGCATCTATTAGAATTAAAGAAATTGAAGGGAAAAGAACTTTTAATATGGTTCCTGGAGTAGAAGCAATTCCGTTTGAAGTGTTTTTTGAAAATGAAAAAGAATTACAAATTTCAATTACTGTAAGTTAAATCAGATACTTTTTTTACTGTGGTTTCTAAATTTACCAGGAGCTAAACCAGTTTTACTTTTAAACAATCGATTAAAATAATAATCAGATTCAAAACCTAGTTCATAAGCTATTTCTTTTTGAGATTTATTGGTGTTTAAAAGTAGCTCTTTAGATTTTTCAATTTTAAGTAATAAATGATATTGTAAAGGAGATACACCTGTTTGTTTCTTGAAATCTAACCTAAATTTAGAATAACTTACACCTAATTCTGAAGCTAATTTCATCAAGTTTAGAGAGGTGTTTATATTCTCATACATATGACGTTTTGCAACAGAAACCATAGAATTAAGATCTTCAATATTATTTCCACCATTTTTTATATTATGTAGTTCTGCCATTAATTGAATGCAAATACCAGATGCCAATCGTTGAAACCCGAAAGACTCTTCATCAAATAATTTAAAAAGTGTATTAAAATGATTTAAAACTGAGGGATTATTACATTTAGATATTACAGGTTCATTTGGTGTAAAAAATCCATTAGAAAGAAATTGATTGGCAATATCACCAGAAAATCCTACCCAACGTTCTGTCCATCCAGTCTTCTTTAATGGTTTGTAACGATGCCAAACTTCGGGAAAAAGTAAAAAGATATCACCATCAGAAATTTTAATTTTTCCTGATTTTTTACTTTCAAAAACACCTTCTCCTTTGGTTATTAAAACCAAATGAAATTCATTTAAAATACGTCCTTTTTTCCAGGTAAAGGCATAATTATCTGGATGATTTTTAGAAGGGTAATCAGTATACTTATCAATAACATTTCGTCCTAGATTATTGATATAAAACCCCCATTTAATTTCGTTTTTAGTAACGATTAAATATTTTTTATAATTATTTTTCATATCATTTTGTGCAACTAATATATCAATTTGTTAATTGAATTTTATGTTTTTATTGTCGAATTTTATAAAAACTTTATTTTGTTAAAACTGATTCAATAAAATGAGTGCTGTTTTCATTCTAAACAAACGTTATTATCAAACAAATATGAAAAATAAACGAAACCATTTAAACACATTAGTATTATACAAATCGTTGTTTATACTATTTATTTCTTTCACTATTTCAAATTGTACTTCTTCAACTTCAATTAAAGTAACAGCATTAAAAACAGAATACAAAACCAATCCTTTAGGAATAGATAATACTTCGCCAAGATTAAGTTGGACTATTATCGAAGAAAATCAAACTAGAGGTCAAAAACAAACTGCTTTTCAAATTTTAGTAGCGAGTAGCGAATCAAATTTGAATGATAATATGGGTGATATGTGGGATTCAGGCAAAACTGAAACCAATAAATCAGTCAATAATAAGTACAAGGGAAAAACTTTAGAATCTGCTAAACAATATTTCTGGAAGGTTAAAGTTTGGGATGCAACAGGAAATCCTTCTGATTGGAGTGAAAACGGAATTTTTTCTATGGGTTTGTTAAAAAAAGAAGATTGGAAAGGAGAATGGATTCTAAAACCAGATCAGAAAAAGACAGACCACAATTGGTACAGAAAGAATTTTCAACTTGATGAAAACCCTACTTCAGCATTTGTATTTGTAGGTTCTTTTGGTTACCACGAATTGTACGTAAATGGAGAGAAAGTTACAGAAAATGTTATGAATCCTGTTTCATCTTATATGAAAAAAAGAATTCCGTATTTAACCTATGATATTTCAGACAAACTAAAAAAAGGAGACAATGTAATTGCTGTTTGGCACGCTGCAGGTTGGGCACGTTGGAGACGTATTGCAGAGTACAGAAATATTCCTTTTGTATTTAAAGCACAAGCTGAAATTGAAGCTGGTGGAAAACAACTAACTCTAAAATCTGACACAAGTTGGAAAACTAAAAAAAGTTATAGTTCTTATTACGGAGATTGGGATATTTTACGTTTTGGTGGTGAAACTATTGACGACCGAAAAAAAGAAGATAATTGGTGTGCTGCCGATTACGATGATAGCAAATGGGCTTATGCTAGTGTGTACAATCACGAAGTTTTAAACAAAAAAATTGCGAAAGGAAATAACATTAGTTTTGCTCTAAATAGTAATAAAAATAAAAGGGTAAGAGCTAAATATGGTAAAATTACAGCTGTTTTAAGTGCACAAATAGTAGAATCTCAGGTTAAGTTTAAAGAAATTAAAGCAATTGGGGTAAAGAAAATAGATGACAGCACCTATTGTATTGATTTGGGTGAAAACTACACAGGTTTCTTTGAAATGGATTTATATAAAGGAGCTGAAGGTGATTCTATACTTTTTGAAATTAGTGACCAAGAGGGGCAAACATCATCTTGGAATCAAAAGAGTAAATATATATATGGTAAGTCAGGTAAGGGAACATTTAAAAATAGATTTAATGTTGCTGGCGGAAGATGGGTTACTGTTTATGGATTGAATTACCAACCTAAAGTAACAGATGCAAAAGGTTATGTGGTAACAAACAACCGTAAGCAAATTAGTAAGTTCGAATCGTCAAGCGAGCAACTCAATCAAATTTATCAGATAAACCTAAATACGTACTTAGCGAATACTATGGATGGTATTTTGGTAGACTGTCCTCATCGTGAACGCCGTGGATGGGGAGAAGTTACTGTGGCAGCTATGTATGGTGATGCCTTGCCAAATTTTGAAAGTGGTGCTTATATGGATCAATATCTTCAATATACTCGTGATGCACAACTGTCTGATGGTCAGATAAGGGCAGTAATAAATGAACAAGACCGTCCGTTTCTGATGTGGAAAGCGAACAATCCATTAACTGTTTGGGAAACGTATAGAATGTTAGGCGATAAAAAAGTACTTGAAGATAACTATTCGTCAATGCAAAAATGGATGCAATGGATGCTAGAACATTCTAATTATGAAACTGGAGGAGCTATCAATGCAGGAAAACAGGGAGCAAGAGAATTTCCTGGTTTAGGAGATTGGTGCACACCAAGAGGTAATTTTTGGACGAGCAGTAATTCACCAGATGCAGTACATTTTAATAATTGTGTGTATGCATTTATGTTAGATAATGCTGTAAAAATGGCAACAGTTTTAGGTGAAACTGAAGATGCAAAAAAGTATGCAGATAGATTAAAAGTACAACAAGAAGCTACGCATAAAATGTCTTACAATGCTCAAACTGGTAAATATGGAAGTGGGCAACAAGTAAATCAAGCTTTTGCTTTATTAACAGGAGTTACACCCCCATCAGAAAAGAAAAAAGTATATGATAATTTAGTAGATAATGTATTGTATAAGTTTCCTTATTACGATACAGGTAGCTCAGGACAAGCATTATATACACGTTATTTTACGGAGTCTGGAGAACGAATGGATTTGATTTATGAATTACTACAAGACAAACATCACCCAAGTTATGGCTACTTTTTAGAACAAGGAAAAACGGTTTGGCCAGAACGTTGGTCTGCTATTGGTAACAGTCAAATACATACCTGTTATACTGGAATTGGAGGTTATTTTATCAAAGGTTTTGGCGGAATTAGACCTAATCCAGAAAGTTTAGGAATGCAAAATATGGTTATAAAACCTGCTCCTGTAGGCGATTTAACGTATGCAAATACGGAGTATAAATCTTTGTATGGTAATGTGGTTGTCAATTGGACAAAGAAAGGTGATAAAGCCACATTTCATATTGAAGTTCCAGTAAATACAACTGCAAAAGTGTATGTACCTGCTACGGATAAAGAAAGTGTTGAAGAAGGAAATCAGTTAGCAGAAAATTCAGAAAACATAAGTTATGTAGGCACAGAAAAGAATAATGCAGTTGGTAATTATGTCATATTTAATGTAGCATCAGGAATTTACGATTTTAAAGTAAATAATGTGCCAAAAACAACATTTCCAGAACCATTAAATAATCTAACTAACTTAGCTTTAATTGGTAGAATAAGTGCTTCGTCTATGTTTATTGAAACTGAAAAACTACCAGGTTTTGAGGCTTTTAAAGCAAATGATGAAGATGATGCAACAAGTTGGTTGGCTGCCGAAACTAAAAATCAATACTTAGAAGTGGCTTGGGTAAAACCACAAATATTTAATAATATAATAATTGATGAAGTTGGAGGTGAAATCACGTCTTATAGGATTCAATATTGGGATAAGAAAGAATGGAAAACTATTGTAACTGATACAAGTTGTGGAAAAAATAAAGAATATAATTTTGACACAATAACCGCTTCAAAATGTAGAATTTTTATTGTTGATGCTAAAAAAGCGCCATCAATTTCAGAGGTAAAAATTTTTAATAATGAAAATTAGAAAAAGCCAGATTAGTATTGTTGCAATTTTAGTAAGTATTGTATTTTTTGTTTTAGGGTGTAATAATTCTCAAAACTTTCAGCAAATAACATCAGATTTTGTAACACCTAATGATAACAACACCATTTGGTGTTATTGGTATTGGATTAATGATGATATTTCTAAAGAAGGAATTACCAAGGATTTGATTGCTATGAAAAAAGCCGGTATTGGTGGCGCATTAATAGGAAATATAAATCCAGCACATAAAGATGGTAAAGTCCCGATGTTAAGCGAAGATTGGTGGAGCCATATGGTACACGCTGTAGAAGAAGGAAAACGAATTGGTGTAGATATTGGAGTATTTAACTGCCCAGGATGGAGCCAAAGTGGAGGGCCTTGGGTAGATTACAAAAAAGCAATGCGTTACTTAACGTATAGTGAAACAAAAGTTCTAGGAGGAAAACAGCTTACTGTTAAATTACCACAACCTAAAAAGGAATTTCAAGACACTCATACCTTTGCTTTTAAATCATCGGATATCGAAGAAAAAAGTACGCAGTTTATCCCTACTAAGGTAAGTGCCAATTGGAGCGATTTAAACGTAAAAATCTTAACAGATGGAAATAAAGAGGACGACACTAGTTTTGAGCCTAAAAAAGGAGAAGCTTTAGAGATAAATTTTCAGCTTTCTGAGCCAATAACTGCACGTTCAATTACCATAATTCCAAGTAGTGCCTTTAAATGTAATATGACATTATCTGCGATAGTAGATGGTAAAGAAAAAATTGTGAAAGAATTTCTTTTCGATCGTTTTCGCATTACACCTAATGTGGCTTCAATAGAAACTGGAGATTTTGCCACTATTTTACCTGATACCAAAGCACAACAATTCATATTAAAGTGTACCAATTTTAATTCTAGAAAAAAGGAATATGGCTTTGCAGAAATTAATATATCAGAAGCTCCAGTTTTAGATAAATATATAGAGAAACAACTCGGAAAAATGCACTCTACACCCAAACCTAATTGGGATACTTATATTTTTAAAAAGCAAGAAGCGTTCAAAAATAAAAGTCTATTTATAAATCCTAATCAGGTGATAGATGTTAGTAATAAGTTGGATGAAAACGGAGTGTTAAATTGGAATACACCAGCAGGAAAATGGACGATAATGAGAATGGGAATGACGCCTACAGGAACTAAAAATGCACCAGCAGCTCCACAAGGTGTAGGTTATGAAATCGATAAAATGAATAGCGAATTGGCACAGTATCATTTTGATAATTTTGTTGGTGAATTGCTAAAACGCATTCCAGAAGAAAGTAAATCAGCTTTTAAGTATGTCGTTGCCGATAGTTACGAACAAGGTTCTCAAAATTGGACAGATGGTTATGAAGTAAAGTTTAAAGAAAAATACGGATACGACCCTGTACCATTTTTACCAGTACTTTCAGGTAGAATTGTAGGAAGTGTAGAAGAGTCCGAACGTTTCCTTTGGGATTTGAGAAGATCTATTGCAGATGATGTAGCTTATGAGTACGTAGGTGGATTAAGAAAAGCGAGTAACAAACATAATTTAAAAACCTGGTTAGAAAACTATGGGCATTGGGGCTTTCCTGGGGAGTTTATGATGTATGGTGGGCAGTCAGATTTAATTTCTGGAGAGTTTTGGAACGAAGGTACATTGGGTAATATCGAATGTAAAGCGTCTTCTTCCACATCACATACCTACGGAAAACCTATAACTTCTGCAGAGGCATTTACATCGTCTCGAAGAGCTTATCTTAGGCATCCAGCCATGTTAAAAAAACGTGGCGATTGGGCATTAACAGAAGGGATTAATCATTTTGTGATGCACTTATACATTCAGCAGTCCGATGATAATCGTAAACCAGGGATGAATGCTTGGTTTGGTACCGAATTTAATCGCCATAATACGTGGTTTAGTCAAGCAGATACCTATTTAGACTATTTACGTCGTTGTCAACACCTTTTGCAACAAGGGAAATACGTAGCAGATGTTTGTTATTTTATTGGAGAAGATGCACCAATAATGACGGGTGGTCGTGTTCCTGAAATTCCAAAAGGATATTCTTATGATTATATCAATGCCGAAGTAATTTTAAACAGATTATCTGTAAAAGATGGACGTTTTGTGTTACCAGATGGCATGTCTTATAAAGTAATGGTTTTGCCACCTTTTAAAACCATGCGCCCAGAATTATTAACCAAGTTGGAACATTTAGTTGCACAAGGAGGAATCATTTTAGGTCAGAAACCTGAAAAATCACCAAGTCTGCAAAACTATCCTGCTAGTGATGAAGAAGTTAAAAATATTGCAAGCAAGTTATGGGCTGGAACTTATAAAGATGGTAAAATGACAATTCAATATGGCAAAGGAAAAGTAATGGATGGTTACGAATTGTCAGAAGTATTTACTGATATAAATTTGGCGAAAGATGTTAATGTTTCTGAAGATGCACCAGTTCTTTGGATACATAGAAATATGCCAGGTATGGATATTTATTTTGTAACCAATCAGAGTGATAAAACTATAGATTTATCTCCCGTTTTTCGTGTGAATAAAAAAATGAAAGCACAATTGTGGGATGCTGTAACTGGCGAAATGAGAGTTTTACCCGAGTATGAAATTACAGAAACAGGTATAAAAGTGCCTTTAAAAATGACAGCTGCACAAAGTTGGTTTGTTGTGTTTGCGAAAGATGATGATAATACAGGAGTTAAGCCTGCATATAATGCAAATTTTCCTGAATATCAAAAGTTAAAAACCATTGACACACCGTATGAAGTCGATTTTAAAAATAAAGATATTGCACCAAAAGAACCTGTAATATTTAATGAATTAATAGATTGGAGAAACTCTAATGATGAGCAAATACAATTCTATTCAGGAACTGCCCTTTACAAAACTAATTTCAACATAGATGAGCTGCCTAAAAATCAGGATATTTATTTGAATCTTGGAAAAGTTTCGGTAATGGCGAAGGTGAAATTAAATGGCAAATACATTGGCGGAGTTTGGATGTCTCCTTTTCGCTTAAACATATCAGAAGCCTTGAAAACAGGAGAAAATAAACTAGAAATTGAAGTGGTTAATCTATGGCGAAACCAATTGATTAAAGACAAACAACGTCCAGAAGATGAAAAATATACCTGGATTGTAGTGGATAAAATCACATCAAAAAGTAAAATTCAACCTTCAGGTTTAATAGGCCCTGTAATTATAGAAACCATTAAATAACAGCAAATAATAGACATAAAAATAAAATAATATGTACATAATTTCGAGTAATAAATTAGCAACAGTCATATTGGCGATATTATTTTTGGTTTCGTGTTCTTCAATTCAAAATAGTATTCCACCACAAGAGTTGGCTGTAAGTGAACAATTTAAAAATCCAATAGGTTTTTATGATGCAACACCTTCTTTTTCTTGGAAACTACCACAACATAAAAACATCAAAAAGCAAACAGCCTATTCCATTGTAGTGGCTTCTAAACCCGAACTGTTACCTAATAATGCAGATTTATGGAAAAGCGGAAAAGTTGAAAGTGAGCAAACTCTTTTTGTAAAATATGAAGGAAAAAAACTGTCCTCAAGACAAAAAGTGTATTGGCAACTAAAGTTTTGGGATCAAGATAAAAAGGCATCTACTTGGAGTGAGGTTGCTAACTTTGAGTTAGGACTTCTTAATAACTCCAACTGGAAGGCAAAATGGATTAGCTTGCCAAAAGTAGATAAAGAAAAGTCGCCTAAAACGAACAAAAGAACGTATAAAGTTCAGTACTTTCGAAAAGATTTTATTCTTAAATCTAAAATTAAATCTGCTAGATTGTACGTTACAGCAAAGGGGCTTTTTGAAGCTGAAATCAATGGTAAAAAGGTTGGTGATGATGTTATGGCTCCAGGTTGGACGCCCTATAATAAACGCATTGAAACGCTAACATACAATGTAACAGACCATTTGAAAGATGGAACAAATGCCATTGGAATTTCCTTAGCTGAGGGCTGGTATGCAGGTCGATTAATGCTTAGAGGGTATCCAAAAGTTTCGCCCAAAGTAATGTGTCAACTTGAGGTAAAATATACTAATGGTGATGTTCATACATTTATTACTGATGAAAGTTGGAAAGCAACCCAAGAAGGGCCAATTGTTTATGCTGGAATTTATGATGGTGAACAATATGATGCACGAAAAGAACAAAAAGCTTGGTCATCAAAATCATTCGATGCTACAAGTTGGCAAAAGGTGGTTACAGAAGATATAGATGCACAAATTAGTTTGATTCCTAAGAGACACAATACAGTTAAATCTGTACAAGAATTAGTACCAGTTGCCATTACCGAGATTGATAAAGGTGTTGTCATTTTTGATATGGGACAAAATATGGTGGGAGTACCTCGTATAAAACTGCCTATGAACAAAGATGGAATCTTAAAAATACGCTTTGCGGAAATGCTACAGCAAGATGGACGAATGTATACTAAAAATTACAGAGGTGCAGTGTCAACTGATTATTATATAGCTAAAGAAGATGGGCAAATTGAGTACCAACCAACATTTACGTTTCACGGTTTCAGATATGTAGAGTTGAGTGGTTTTGATACAGATGCTACACCAGAAAAATCGTGGGTAACTGGTATTGTACAACATTCTGATTATGATTTAAATGTAGATTTTACCTCATCACACAAAAAACTAAATCAACTGCAAAGCAATATTATTTGGGGATTAAGAGGTAACACACTCGATATACCAACAGATTGTCCTCAACGTGATGAAAGAGCAGGTTGGACAGGTGATGCTCAGGTCATTGCACCCACTTCGTTTTTTTTAGGTGATGTGCATTCTTTTTGGATGAGTTGGTTGCAAAGTGTTCGTGATGACCAAGATGAAGATGGTGCAGTTCCTGTAATGGTGCCTTCTTTAGGTGGCAGACTAAGAGCTGGTGCTGGTTGGAGCGATGCAATAACTATTATTCCTTGGGAAACTTATCTACGTACTGGTGATATTGGGGTTTTAGAGGAAAACTATACTAGTATGAAAAAATGGGTAGGATTCTATCAATCAAATGCCAAAGACCATATGGTTAAAATGTTTACTCACGGTGATTGGTTGCAGCCTTATTCAACACATACAAAGGATGAGCGATTTGGTATCACCTCAAACAAGCTAATTGTCACAGCTCACTATGCGCACTCTGTTAACCTAACTTCTCAAGCAGCAAGACTGTTAGGGTTTGAATCTGAAGCCAAAGAATATGAGCTTTTATATCAGGAGATTTGCGATGTATTTCAAGAACGTTTTTTCGATTCTGAAGGGCGAGTTATAGAAGGTCCTGAAACTCAAACTGCTTATTTACTAGCTTTAGCATTTGATATGTTAGATGAAGAATTAGCTAAAAAAGCTGTACCACATTTGTTAGAACAAATAAAATTAACCGAAAACCATTTACGCACTGGGTTTTTAGGTACGCCTTTATTGCCTCTAGTACTTGATAAAATAGGCAAGACAGACTTGATGTATGAAATATTATTCAAAGAAACCTATCCATCTTGGTTCTATTCCATTAACCAAGGGGCAACTACGATGTGGGAACGTTGGAACAGTTATACTCATAAAGATGGTTTTAACAAAGGGGGGATGAATTCATTCAACCATTATGCTTACGGAGCTATTGGTCGTTGGATGTACGAACGCATTGCGGGTATTAAACCTATTAAAGTAGGCTACAAAGAAATAGAAATTGCTCCTATTCCAGGCGGCCCTTTAACGTCTGCAGCTGCTACTTATAATTCGCCTTATGGAAAAGTAAGTTCAAGTTGGAAAATAGTAGACAAGCAATTTAATTTAGATATAATAGTATCTCCAAATACAACTGCTCAAGTTTTTGTACCAGGAAATACACAAGAAAGCATTAAGGTAAACGGAGTAGAATTTGAGAGTAATTCGGATATAAAATTACTAAGGAAAACAAATAAAGCTTTTGTTTTTAAGGTAAACCCAGGAATATATTCATTTAAGACTAATTATTAAGCAAATACGTATTGCAAAAAAAAAACATGTACAAACTAAGGGAAATATTAAATCTTAAAAGGGAAAGAATCTGCTTAAAATTTATAAAATAGATGAAATTATTATTTAAAACTTTTATTATTGTTTTTACACTTCTTTGTTTGTTTCAATCAAATTTAAAAGCTCAAAACAAGTCCTTAGAACAAAATTTTAAAAACCCTCCAGCATCTGCAAAACCAAGTACTATGTGGTTTTGGATAAACGGAAATGTCACAAAAGAAGGCATAACTTCAGATTTAGAGGCTATGAAAAAAGTGGGTATTCAAGGTGCCTTAATTTTTAATGTAAACCTCGGAAATCCTAAAGGTTTTGCCGATTATTTAAGTAACGCTTGGTTAGATTTGTTTCATTTTGCAGCCTTAGAAGCAAAAAGATTGGATCTTGAACTTAGCTTTCATAATGGAGCTGGTTGGTCGTCTTCAGGTGGTCCATCAATTACTCCAGAATATGCTATGCAAGAGCTGGTTTTTTCGGAAACGGTTCATACAGGAGATAAAGTATTTAAAGGAAAACTAACACAACCAAAAACGCATTTAAATTATTATAAAGACATTGCCATACTTGCTTTTCCTAAGCCCAAAAGTAAAAAACGCATTGATGAATTGAATACAAAAATTCTATCTCATAAAGTTAGAAATCACTTAGAACCAGATGATAAAGTTATTGCAGATGTAGCAATCGTAAAGAAATCAGAGCTTATTGATTTAACATCCAAAGTTACCAATAATGGTTTTTTAGAATGGAATGCACCAGCAGGTGAATGGGTTATTTTGCGAATTGGTCACACACCTACAGGAGAAAAAAATAGATTTCCAAGCGATGGTGGACGTGGTTTAGAATGTGATAAAATGAATAAAGAGGCTGTAGATGTTTTTTGGCAAGGAGGCATCCAACCCATTATTAAAAAACTAGACACGTTAATTGGTACAGCTGTTAAAAGATGTCATATTGATAGTTATGAAGTAGGTACAACTAACTGGACTCCTAAATTTGCAGAAGAATTCAAGAATCTTCGTTCTTATGATTGTAAACAGTATTTACCATCTTTAGCAGGGTATTATGTAGAAAGTGGAGAAGAAACAGAACGATTTCTTTGGGATTTTAGACGCACCATTGGCGACTTAATTGCCAAAAATTATTATGGATATTTTAGTGAACTCAGTCATAAAAATGGATTGCAATTTTCAACAGAACCCTATTGGGGACCATTTGATAATATGCAAGTAGGCGAAACTGCCGATGTTGTTATGTCCGAATTTTGGAGTGGAAGTTTAGCTTTTTTTGATTCTCCAAAATTTGTAGCTTCTATAGCCAAATTAAATGGCAACTCCATTGCAGAAGCAGAATCTTTTACAGGAATGGGTGGCTGGGACCAACATCCTGGTTTATTGAAAGCTATGGGTGATTTAGCTTGGGCGCAAGGAATCAATCGTTTTGTTTTTCACTGTTATGTCCATCAACCTTGGAATGTTGGTCCTGGTTTGACTTTGCAAGTATTTGGAACAGATTTTAATCGCTTAAATACGTGGTGGAACCAAAGCAAACCCTTTGTAGATTATATTAGTCGAGGTCAATTTTTATTACAACAAGGATCATCTGTAGCTGATATATTGGTTTTTACAGGAGAGTCATCTCCAAATGATGCTTTATTGATGCCAGAAATAAAAGCATTAGGATATGATTATGATGTAATTGGGGCAAACAAAATACATTCATTAACAGTAAAAGACGGTCTTATTCAAACCACAGTTGGAGAAAAATATCAAGCATTAGTATTGCCTTCAACAGAATGGATGACACCAAAAACACTTACTAAAATTAACGAGTTAGTTGCCAATGGCGCAAAAATTATTGGCTCAAAACCTAAAAAATCTCCAAGCCTTGAAAAGTATCCTTTATGTGATGAAAATGTAATTCAGTTAGCAGATAATTTATGGGGTAAAGGGATGATAAAAGAGCGTTCTATTATAGATGTCTTGAAAAGTGGCCCATTACTTCCCGATTTTTCAGTGGAAAAAGGAAGCAATGCATCTCTTGACTTTATTCATAGAAAAACAGAAAATAACGAAATCTATTTTGTTGTAAATACTCAAAAAGAAAACAGAACCTTAGACTGTCGTTTTCGAGTAACAGGCAAACAACCTGAACTCTGGGATGCAGAAACAGGAAAAATAACAAATGCATCTGTTTGGAAAAATAATGGAGATGGCACTACAACTGTATCCATACCTTTTACACCAGAAGGTTCTGTATTTGTGGTTTTCAAAAGTCTGGTTTCATCAAAAAAACATATTGTAAGTACTAGAACTGCAATACAAAAACCAGCATTAAAACCGTTAGCAAATTTGCAAATTATTAAAGCTGAATTTGGAGTCTTTTTACCTGATGGTTTGGTTGATGTCACAGAAGTAATTGCAAAAAGTATTCAAGATAATAGACTGAATGTACACGCAACAAGAAGTCTTTGTTCTAGTGATCCTGCTCCTGGTTATAAAAAGGAATTACGTGTTCAATATAAAATTGGTGATGTGGTATTGGAAAAAAATGCTATGGAAAAAGAGTGGCTAGAGATAGATGCTTCAAACCAAGAGAAATTAATAGTTCTAAAAGCGGTCTTCGGAAAATTCGCGAGAGGAGTAAATGGCATTCCATCTAACAAACCAATTTTTGATGTTACCGAAAAAGTTAAATCGATGGTAGCCTCTGGAGTATATGAAATTCCAGTAAATCATAGTTTCCTAAAAGAGAATAATAGCAATCCTAAAAATGCTTTGCGAGTTCGCTATAAGAGTATTGATGGAGAAAAAATAATAACAGCTTCAAACAATGGTGTTTTAAGGTTAACGCAATCTGTACCCAAATCAAAATTATCAAATAAAAATGATAAAGTAAATTGGGAAACCCCTTATCCAGGTGAAATTACGTATCGTTCTTCTAAGGGAAAAACCAAAACTTTGAAAGTGAAATCAGTTCCGGAACCAATAGCGTTTAAGGGAGAATGGAATGTGATTTTCCCTTTAAAAAACGAATCGTCTATCAATACAAAATTCAATGAATTGATGTCTTGGTCGAACTCAACAGAAAAAGAAATACGATATTTTTCGGGTACTGCTAGTTATAAAAAAGAGTTCAATATACCATCAAAACTGCTGAAATCTTGTTATTCCTTGCAGTTAGATTTAGGTAATGTTCAGGTGATTGCAGAAGTGATTCTTAATGGAAAAAATTTAGGGATATTATGGAAGGCACCTTTCAGAATTAACATAGATGATGCTATTGTAAAAGGTACAAATTCTCTAGAAGTAAAAATTACCAATCTTTGGCCAAATAGATTGATTGGTGATGAACAATTAAAGTTAGATTATGAACGAAAAGGACCCAATATTAAAGAATGGCCTCAGTGGCTTTTGAATAAAACAGAACGCCCAACTGAGCGTACAACTTTGGCGGCTTTTAAACATTGGCATAAAGATTCAGAATTGTTGCCATCAGGATTATTAGGGCCTGTGAAAATTGAAGTGTATAAGGTTAAAGAATTAAAATAGTTGAAATATAGATTGAGTGAGCATAACTTAAGTTTAGAAAAAGCCAAAAAAGCGTGGGAAAAGATGATTGAAGAGGCATTAAAACAAAACATTACTGTGATATTGTAAACTCCTTCTCCAGACACGAGAGTTGATTATAATAACCCTGAAAACGAATTAAAACAGCATACAAATCAAATTAGGCTACTTGCCAAAAAATATAATGCCGGTTTAGTAGATAGTTATAAAGCGTTCAAATTTCTTTATGGTGATACCAAAGAACTAAAAAAATATATGGCACAATTAAATCATCCTAATAAAAAAGGACATGAGTTGATTGCAAATGAAATAATTAAATTATTTGAATAGCATACAATATGTGCTTAATGTTATTAAAACAAAACTAAAGATTATGAGAAAAAATATTTTACAGTTAATACTTTTTTTATTCGTACCAATTTTTTTGGTTGAAATCCAAGCTCAGAAAAAAACATATCTCTCAGGAGAAGATGCTACTACAGCGGTAAATTGGGATTTTAAAATAGATAAAGGCCGTAACAGTGGTTTTTGGACCACTATTCCTGTTCCTTCTAATTGGGAAATGGAAGGTTTTGGGTTTTACTTGTATGGTATGGATAAGGTAGAACAACGAATAACTAGTATTGGTAATTATCGTCATGAATTCGATTTTAAGAAAACATCTGATAAAAGATATTTTATCATCTTTCAAGGATCAATGACCGATACAAAGGTAATCCTAAATAAAAAAGAAGTCGGTTTCCATCAAGGTGGGCATACGGAGTTTAAATTTGAAATAACAAATTTTCTAAAAGAAGGGACGAATCTTCTTGAAGTTAAGGTTAACAACGCTTCTTCAAATGAATCAATAAATGCTGCCGAAAGATTTGCAGACTATTGGTTGTTTAGCGGAATTTTTAGACCTGTTTATATAGAAGAAGTGCCTAAAGAATTTATAGAACGTGTAGCTATTAACGCTCAAATGACTGGTGATTTTACTATGAACGTTTTTACTAAAGGTATTAAAAACGCTAAAACTGTGTTAGCACAAATTTACGATGCCAATAACAATAAAGTAGGGGCACCTATAGAAACCAAAATATTAGACAACTACACTGTTGTTAAAGGTAATTTTAATAATATAAAACTTTGGTCGCACGAATTCCCTAATTTATATACGGTAGAAATAGCATTAAAAAATAAGAAAGAAATAGTACATACATACAAACAAAAATTTGGTTTTAGAACTTTTGAAGTGCGGGATCATGATGGTTTTTATCTAAACAATAAACGAATTTTACTTAAAGGTGCAAGTATGCATAGTTTTCGTCCAGAAACAGGACGTACACTTTCTAAACAGGATATGGAAGATAATGTTCAGTTTATGAAAGACTTAAATTTCAATTTTGTACGTTCTGTTTGTTATCCTGCAGATACCCATTTCTTTGATTTATGTGATTCTCTTGGATTACTAGTACTAGATGAATTACCTGGTTGGTGGCGACCATTAGATAAAGAAGTTGGGTCCAAAATATTAAAAGAATTAGTGGTGCGAGATGTAAATCATCCAAGTATCATTTTGTGGAGTAACGGTAATCATATAGCACATACACCAGAATTTGATGAGTTATTTGCCAAATGGGATATTCAAAACAGAAGACCTTTAAAAAATGAAGCGAAAGCAAATGATATTTTTGCAAATTATAACCCTAAGTGGGATATTGTAAATACTACTTATTATCCAGATTACGAATCGATAAAGAAAAATCTCTTTGAAGAAAATCACGTATATCTTCCCAACGAGGTACTTCATGCCTTGTATGATGGCGGTGGAGCTGCAAACCTAAAAACCTATTGGGATTTGTTTGAAAAATCTAAAGTAGGTGGTGGTATGACTATTTGGGCACTTTATGATGAAGGGTTGATGAGAAATGATTTAGGATATACAGTCGATAATCAAGACAATAAAGCTGCTGATGGTATTGCTGGTCCTAGTGCCGAGAAAAAAGGGAGCTCTGATGCTGTGCGCGAAATTTGGTCGCCAGTTGTAATCGCAAACAATAAAATCGATGCCAATTTTGATGGCTCTTTACAAGTACATAATAAATTTTCATTTGTTAATCTTAAGCAATGTGCTATTAATTGGAAATTGATTGACTTTGCAAACCCAGATGCTGCAAGTAACGGACATAGAACTATAAAAACAGGAACAGTAAATAAAGCGAATATAAAGGCAGGAGAAAAAGGACAATTAGTAGTCGCATTGCCAAAGTCATTTATTAAAAATGATGCACTTGTTATCGAAGTATTTGATAACCAAGGTCGCTTAGTGTATGATAAACGCTTACCTATTACAGAACCTAAAAATAGTTTTAGAGTATCAGAAAATAAAGCATTTGTGCAAGATAAAAAAGATGCTTTTACATTTCATAGAGGAAAAACAACACTTCGTTTTGATGAGTCTAGTGGAATATTAGTATCCGTTTTAGATAATGATAAAGCAACGAGTTTAGCCAATTTCCCTTTTCTTACCTTTAAAGCAGACGATGTATCTATAAAGAACCAGACATCATCAACATCAAAAGCAACTATTACAAAACAAGAAAATCAATTTATAATTGAAGCAACAAATACTAAAGGTTTTGATACTCTTAAATGGACATTAAAGCCTAATGGAGAAATAGCTCTAGATTATGCCTATACTTTAACAAAAGGCAAATATCATTATTCAGGTATAGGAATTGAAGTTGCAGCAAAAGATGTTAATAGAAAACGTTGGTTAGGCGAAGGGCCTTGGAGAATTTATAACAACCGAACACAAGGCGGTATTTTAGATGTTTATGCTATTGATAAAAAAATAAATATTCCGGGACAAGTTTATAATGGACCCGAATTTGAAGGTTATTTTGCACCTTGGCATTGGGCTGTATTCTATTTAACTAACAATCTTAATGTTGGTTTTAAAAACAAAACAGATGTAACTTTAGGTGTATTAAACCCTGTAAATGGTAATGATCCTAAAAAAGCAACTTGGCATTATCCAAAACAAGAAGGGTTTTTCTTTTTTGATGAAATTTCAGCAGTAGGTTCTAAATGGAAACCAGCTAAGGTATTTGGTCCAGACGCACAGCCAATTCTAATAGAAAAACAAATAAAAGGTACTGTTTCAATGTTTATTAATTGGAATAAACCCTCTTTAAAAGCAGAACGTACTAAATTAGAAATAGAATAACTAATGCAGATTAATCTTATTAAAAATTTAAATAATGATAATTAAAAATCTATTATTAGTATTCTCGATATTTAGCATAACAAATTTAGTAGCGCAAGAAAAACCGAATATTCTTTGGGTAACTATAGAGGATACATCTCCACAGTTTATTGGTTGTTATGGCAATCAAGAAGCTAGAACACCTGTAATAGACAAACTAGCTAAGGAAGGGGTAAGGTTTACAAATGCTTTTTCTACGGGTAGTGTGTGTTCTGCAAGTAGAAGTGCAATAATAACAGGCGTGCATACATTTAAAATGGGTACTGGTAACCATCGTAGTAATTATACCATACCAAATTACATTAAAGGGTTTCCATATTATTTACAACAGCAAGGTTATTATGTAAGTAATAATGTAAAAACCGATTACAATGTGGCCAATATGAGAGCTTTTACAAAAGAGGCTTGGAATGAAAGTTCTAATACCGCAGGATGGTGGAATAGAAAGCCAGGGCAACCATTTTTTTCTGTTTTTAATTTTACGGAATCCCATCAATCACGTACAATGAGCCAGCCTTATAATTGGTATCTAGAAAATGTATTAGGGCAAATTCCAGAAAAGGAAAGAATTGCCGAAGATGCATTTAAAATGCCTCCTTTTTATAAAGACACCCCAGAAATGCGTAAACATTTTGCGCGTGTTTATAATTCGATAAAACTTGCTGATATTAGAATAGGGGAATTATTAGATAGATTAGAAAAAGACAATTTAAAAGAGAATACTATTATTTTCTTTTATGCCGATCATGGAGAGGGCATTCCTAGAGGAAAAACCAATGGAATAAATTTAGGTTACCGTGCCCCTTTTGTAATATGGTTTCCAGAAAAGTACAAGCATCTTTCTCCTTGGGGAACAAGCGGTACTGTAACTAGTGAACTTATAGATTTTAAAGATTTAGCACCTACTATCTTAGAATTGGTAGGAGCTAAAATACCAGACCATATGGTTGGAAGGGTATTATTAGGTAGAAATCGTTCTGAAATTGTGGATTATTTGGAATTGTCGGCAGATCGGGCTGATAATGGTCCAGATTTGGTTCGTAGTATTACGGATGGTCGATTTATGTATTCAAGAAATTTTATGCCCTATATTCCGCAAATGCGCTCTATTCGTTATGTAGAAGTTGGTGATATTACTAAGGAAATGCGAAGTGATTTAAAAAAGGGTACTCTTAATGAATTACAAAAGAGTTTGTTTGAGGAACGCCCCGCTGAATATCTTTACGATATTAAAAATGATATATGGGAGATTAAAAATTTAGCAGGAAATCCCAAATACAAAAATGTATTGAAAAAAATGCAAAAGCTTTTGGATAAGAACATAATAGAAACGCGAGATATACATTTTTTACCTGAGTATGAAATTGGGTTAATTTCACAAACTAGTACAGCTTATGAGTTTAGACTAGACAACAATAAATATCCGATAAAGCAGATTTATACTGCTGCATCTCTTTCTGGTAAACGGACTGAGAAAGTAACAAAAAAACAAATTTGTTTATTAGCAGATTCAAATAAGTTTGTACGCTATTGGGCAATGCTTGGTTTACGTTCTCAAAATTCAGAATTAATTAAGCCATATAAACAAGAAATTATTTTAGCAATGAAAGATACATATCTTCCGGTTGCTGTAATGGCTTCTGCTATGGCATTTAATGAATTTGGTAACAAAGAAGCTGAAGAAAAATTAAAGGAATATTGTCGAAGCGAAAATATGGAGGTCGCTCTAATAGCTATTAATCAATTGCTTTACCTTAAAAATAAAAAGCCTTATGAAGCAACTATTCTCGAGGTGTATAATATGGATGATCGCAATTATAAAGTAAGAGCAGCTTGCCACGTTTTTATGCGCATGCAAAAGATAGGATCAGAGAATTTTTCATATAAGAGATAAAAAACAACAATAATAATAATAATAATAAAAATGAAAAACATAAAAAGAGTATTTG